>NZ_JRMB01000002.1:643472-1286944 GCF_000759445.1 Pseudomonas lutea | reverse complement strand
TTGCGTCGCCAGCGAGTCGTTCAGCGCAGAAGCCACTTCGTTGTCGGCATAGTCATAACTGACGGATGAGCTGAAGGGCCGCACTTCGATGCCATGGCGGTGAGCGGTTTTGATCAAGTGGTAATAGTCATGTTTGTCGCTGCCGTTTTTCAGCGCGCCGTCGTTCACTGTGTCGAGGTGATGTTTGATCATGTGCGAGCCGCTGCGTGTCCGGTTACCCAACGCCCTGTACTTCTGCAGTTTGTGAAGGTGTTGGTCGGTCTCCAGGTGCTCGATGTACAACACCTCAACCTTCTGCTCGGCCAGCGAAGACATGTTGTCGATCAGCATCTGTTTGCTGGCGACAGAGGTAGGGGCCTCGCCAATCACCAGCCCGTTGGATGTTTCCAGAGCGACCTTGAAGAAGTCCGGCACCGTGATGCCTTCTTCCAGCACGGGCAACGCAGGCTTGCCGGGGAGCCACGGTTGCTCGAAAAACATCCTGGCATCGCGATACAGATTTTCGCGCAACGCCTTATAGGTCGAGCGCCCCGTCTTGAACACCGCGTCGAAAAACTCCCGAAGCCCAAACGGTCCCTCCTCGAAGCGCTCAGCCTGGCGGGGGCTGACGATGCCAAAGATATAACGCTGCAGCGATTCCGGCATCTCGTAATCGCTAATGTCACCCACTGCGGTTGTGGGGCCCGCGGGCGTCTCGCCCAAGCGGTGAAATGCGGGCAGGACGCCGCCTTTTAGCCGGGCAGGCTCAAGCAGTTGCCATTGCCGCTGGCTATCAAGGCGAACCGGTTGCCTGCCGAAAAAAGCGAACGGGTTGCGCGGGTCGATGATCTGCCAGGTGCTCAGCCCTGGGTCGTACTGCACCTGGAATATCTGGCCATGCAAAGAGACGTAGCAGTTTCCACGCAGGACCTTGACCCCACGACCGTGTTCGCTGGCGTGGACTACGGCTTCTTTCAGCGAAACATTGACTGCGTAACCGCTGGGCAGGTGAGCGACGTCGTTGCCTGGAACCGGCGGGGTGTCTTGCTGCAACGCGTGCCATATGCCGCTCGCATCCGTGCGCGCGTAGTGGCCGGTAGGCTGAAGCGTCTCCGGAAGCAGCGCCTGAGTTCGGTAAAGCGGGACGTGGCGGTTGCCCGAGGGTTGCCCCGCCCAGAACAAGGTGTTCTCCACCACGACGGGCCGCAGCGTTTCATCGGTGGGCTGGGGAATGGAACGCACGCGCCGACCCGCTTTTCCCGGCCCGGCCAGTTCTTTCAGCACGCCGCCGAGCCCTTTGATCCCGCTGTGAAGATCGCCCGCCGCGCCCGCCGCATTGAGCCAGACGCTGAGCACATGAACGCTGGCGGCAGCGTGATCCCGCTCGCTCAGTGCGCTCAAGGCCCGATAGCCGTCAACGCCGGCGATGAGCATGCCGACTGCGAAACTGGCCGGCGGGAAGGGCAGGGTCACGGCAGTGGCGATGAGCTCGAAGCCGCCCCACAATTGCCGCGCGAGCATGTCGGCGCGACCCTTTTCGGTGTCCTGAACATCCCGAATTCTGCGCTCGATCACTTGGTTAAAGCACACGTCGTACAGATCACGAAACGGCTCCCTTGGCAGTGAGGGCTTGCGGCCTTTGCCGTGTTTCAAATCAGCGAACGCGAACGCCAGCGGCATGCCGGCTTTTAGTCGCGCCCGGCTCAGGTAGTAGTCGCCCATGCCCTCGCTCAGCAACGTGTTGGAGAACGCCGTCAGAGGGCGAAACGCGCGGCCATCCGGGGCCTGCGGTGTATACAGCAACACCTGATCCAGGGTTTTTGCTTCGGGCGGCCGCAGCAGAAAGCAGCCGTGGATAATTTCTGCCGGGACGCCGGTGATTCCCGCCTGCACATTCACGCGTAGCGGATAAACCGGGTAGCGCAGCCGCTCCGCCGGGCTCTTGTGATGCATATTGAGGACAGAGCCGGTCAGCCAATCCAGCTGCGATGCGTCGATGTGCCCTTCGAGAAAACTGCGCAGCGCATCCGCGCGCATTTGCAGTTGAGTCAACAGCAGGCTGTGCCGGCGGCTCCAGGCGTAGCCTTCGTTGGTGGGGTCCAGGAGTTGCCCTCGAATCATCGCGATGTACTGATCGGCCACCCACTGACCGCGAACCGATGCGGCGACGTTCTCCGGGCTTAGCGGCGAGAGATCCACTCCTTCCGGGCCGTAGAAGCTGGCCGTCGTATCGGCAGACGCGTTGAGAAGGCCAATCGAATCGTCGTAACCGTCGCGCAGCAGCTGTGTGTACGAAAGAGTTTCCCGCGGCGTGCGAACAATGATTCGGTCCGGGTCGACGGTTCCGGGAGCCACCCCCAGCAGCTGACTGAGCTGTTGGCGAGCGGTCTGGTGCATATAACTATTGAAGTCGATCGCCTGGGTGCGCGCGGCGGATGTGTAAAGGTCTGCGGCGCCGACAAGCGCGTCCTCCGCCGCCACCATTTGCTGGCGCTGTTCAGGACTGGCACGCAGAAACCAGTGCGGCGTGTGTTGCTGTTGCTCTGAAAGCGTCACCTTGACCCGCGCAGACACCAACGCACGCAAACCGGTGCTGTAATCCGCAAGGGTGGTGAAGCTGAGCCAGTCCGGGATAGGTGCGGGCTTTTCGCTCAGATTCTGCAGCTGGTGTTTCAGCGTGTCTCTTCTCTCGGCGCTTATTTGGTTCAACAAGAACCCGGTCAGTTCAGCCGACGCGCTCCAGCTCACCAGTTCGACCAGCAACTGACGGTCATTCTCGAATCGCTGAAAATTCCGGGCGCGGGGGCTGTCCGGCGTAAACATCAGCAACCCGTCCGGCTGCCCCGCTGCATCAAGTTTGCGCAACACCAATACGCTGCCGAGGGTGTCACGCCCATTGAGTTTGATGTGCTGAACGGCAACGTGGGGAGAGGCGGGTGCGGTGGTGTGTGGGTCAAGCGATTCGATCATCAGCAGATCGGCGGGCTGAATGTACCCCTGCAGCTCTGCGCCACGGGCTTGCGCCACCAACTGGAGATGCATTGCTTCGCACATCATGCGCTGGGTGACCGGCGAGCCGAGCGCCTCACGTTGCGCAGGGCCGAAGCGGGCGCGCAGGTCCTGCTCACTAATGACGTCGGCCAGATAGGAGGGTGTCAGGCCGGCAAGCTCCGGCTCCAGCGGCTCGCCGGCATAGGTGATCCGGGTGCGCGCCTGAAAGGCAGAGTCCTGCCCGGTGTCGCCGGGGTGCAGTCCGTACAGCGCCAGCTGCGTCAGCGAACGGCTGACCGTATAGGGTTGTTCTGTAAGTGGCAGCGCGCGTTCGGTGGTTATCAGCACATCATCGGGGTCAATGTCCTGGCCCAGATCGTTGGCCAATCGCGCGCGCAAATGGCTCCGTGCGAATTGTTCAGCGCAGGCCGCGCTGCCCATGACACTCGTCAGCGCACTGCGCGCCTGTTCGTAGGCCATCAGACCGGCAACGTAGCGCTCGCGCTGTTCTTCACTGGCCATTTCCAGCCAGGCGGGCTGGGCACGGCGCCGCTCTCGCAGAAACCGGCGATCTTGCGCAGCGGCGACGACAGCTTCCGGCCCCCAGGACTTTGGCTGACGGAGGCGGTCTTCAAGGCGTGCCGCGAGGACTTCAGGCGAGAGATTATCGCCGGTCTCAAGCAGCTCATCAATTTCAACGCGTTGCTTCGCCAGCAACTGATCCAGAGCGTGCTCATAGGGTGAGCCCTTGACGGGCCTCAATTGAAAATCAGCGGGGCTGATGGGCTCCGGGAATATGTCGCCGCCTGCGCCGATTTCAAGCCAGGCCTGACGCGTGCTTTCGTGCATCAAGCGCAAAAGAGGAAGGCGTAATACAGGATGGTTGATGCGCCGCGCCAGCGCTTGCAACAGCGCTTCGTGCGAGACGAAGCCTTCAACCGACTGGCCAGGCAGGCAGAGCAACGTCTGGCCCGCCTGAGCAGTCGCAATAATGGCACCCGCAAGCTCAATGCAGGTGTGTGGATCAACCTGCAATTCAAGCGCGCTGAACACCACGTGCTCTTGTGCGTCCATGCCAGGCAGGCACCTTGAGTACTCGCGGTGCAACTCGCCCTCTTCGATGTTGAGCAATACGTCATCGCGCAGGGTGAGCTCCAGGCCGGTCACGAAGAGCTCGCGTCGCGAAATATCGCGCGCGCTTACCGCTTCCCAAAACCTCGAGTTGGCCAGGTGCAGCGGCGCGGACCGCGTGATGCGCTGAGTATCGGCGCTGGCGTCAAGCGAGGTGGCTGTGTCAGGGAGGTGCAGACATTCGGCGTCGAGTACCGCTGCCAGCGTGGTCAGCCGGTCAAGTGCCGGTGAGTGGGTTGAAAGTGTTTCCATGGCGTACAGCATCCTGAATGATCGATGCGCGCAGGGCGCGCAAGGGCCGGGCGATGAGCCCGATGGTTCGTCGAGCCACAAATCAATCAGAAGGCTGAAACGTGTGGTGCTACATAGTTAACGCACAAGGCGAGGATCAAACGTGTAGGCGCGGCCAATGGCTGTGACGGACTTCATTCCCTGCGACCCATTCCAAAGCCATTACGCTATAATCCCGCCCTTTAGCTGTCTGCCGCCGTTGCGCCAGACACACCTTATTTGTCAGGCGCGTGATGCCTGCATGCAGACTTAAGAGGCTAGACCCCTGTGGCATTGACGATCCTTGGCCTGTCCGGCGCCCTTAGCCATGATCCTTCCGCAGCTTTGTACATCGACGGCAAGCTGGTCGCTGCGGCCGAAGAAGAGCGTTTCGTACGCGACAAGCATGCCAAGAACCGCATGCCCTACGAATCAGCGAAATTCTGCCTGGAGCAGGCGGGCATCAAGCCTTCCGACGTTGATGTCGTGGCCATTCCCTTCGCGCCCATCAGCCTGTTCGGCGAAGCGCGCTGGCATTACGCGAAGCGTTACTGGTATGCACCGGATCGCGCGCTTGACGCGATCTTGATGGGCAACCGCCGCTACAAGCGCTATCGCAACAAGATCGTCTGGTGTCTCGAACAGCTGGGCTTCGATCCTAAAAAGATCAAGATCGAGCCCGTCGAGCACCACTTGGCACACGCCTCCAGCGCCTACCACTGCTCCGGTTTCAAAGAAAAAACCGCGATTCTCGGTATCGATGGCAAGGGTGAATACGCCACCACCTTTTTCGGCTACGGCGAAAACGGCAAGATCCACAAGATCAAGGAGTTCTTCGATCCGGATTCGCTCGGTGGCCTGTACGGCGCAATCACCGAGTTCCTCGGCTTCGAGATGCTCGACGGCGAGTTCAAGGTCATGGGCATGGCGCCTTATGGCGACGCCACCAAATACGACTTCTCACGTCTGGCCAGCTTTGAAAATGGCGAACTGGTGATCAACACCGAATACGCCAACGTCATCGGGCTGCGCCGTTATAAAGAGAAGGGCAAAGGTTTTTACTTCTCGCCCAAATTGATTGAATGGCTCGGCCCCAAGCGCGAAGGCGACATTGCCGACGAGCCGTACATTCACTACGCCGCCAGCATGCAGGCGCTGTTTGAAAAGCTTTCGCTGCAGATGATCGACCACTACCTGGGCGACATCCTCAAGGAAACCGGCAAGCTGGCCTTTGCCGGCGGCTGCGCATTGAACGTCAAGCTAAACCAGAAAATCATTGCCCGCCCTGATGTCAAAGAGCTGTTTGTCCAGCCGGCTTCCGGTGACGCAGGTACTGCGGTGGGTGCAGCTGCTTACGTTTCACACGCGCGGGGCGTACCGGTCGAGAAGATGGAACACGTCTACCTCGGCCCGTCCTACAGCAACGAAGACGTTATCGCCGCCTGCGCCCGCCATCCGAGCAAACCGAAGTGGCGCAAGATCGACAACACCCCCGAGCACATCGCCAAAATCATGGTCGAGGGCAATCCCGTGGCCTGGTTCCAGGGCCGCATGGAGTTTGGTCCACGCGCCCTCGGCGGTCGCTCGATCATCGGTTGCCCGAGCATCCCCGGCGTGGCTGATCGCATCAACCATCAGATCAAGTTCCGCGAGCGCTGGAGGCCTTTCTGCCCGTCGATGCTCGACACCGTCGCTCCTCAGATGATCAAGATCGATCACCCGGCGCCGTTCATGACCTTCACGTTCGAAGTGGCGGAAGAATGGAAAACCCGCGTGCCTGAAGTCGTGCATGAAGACGGCACATCCCGCGCCCAGGTGCTCAAGCGCGAGTACAACCCGCGCTATTACGACATGATGAAGGCGCTGGAAGACCTCACCGGCAATGGCGTCTCGCTCAACACGTCGCTCAACCGTCGTGGCGAACCGATGATTTGTTCGCCTACCGATGCGTTGAACATGTTCTTTGGCTCCGATCTGGAGTACCTGATCATGGAAGACATTCTGGTGGTCAAAGACGGTGTGGACAGTCATGACACGCTCAGCTGAGCGGCATGTCCTCCAGTTTTGCCACGGCTACGACGGGCCGTTTCTTGACTGTGCCCGTCAATACGCAAGCTTGTTTGCAGGCCGGGGCTATCGCGTCACCACGGTCTTTCTGACCGGGGCTGCCGACGCCGAAGTCGCAGCCAGTTGCGCGTCGGACGAAGTGCTGTTCATGGAGTACAGCTCCAAGGCAATCGGCGGCATGAAGCTGGCAGCGATCCGCGATCTGCGCAAGATTGCGGCCTCGCGCAGCTTCCACTTTTGCATTACCCACCGCTTCAAACCCACCTACATTGCCCTGCTTGCGACCAAGCTGCCGGTGATCGGTGTTCATCATGCGTTTGGTGATTACCGCCGTCGCAGTCGCAAAGTCATGGCCAACATGTTCCGCGCGCGCCTGAGCCTGTTGGGGGTTTCGGACGCGGTGCGCGATGACATCCGTAAATGCCTGCCGAAGTGGCCGGCCGATCGGATTCAAACCCTCTATAACCGCATCCATGTCGATCAACTGACCGCCACATTGCTGTCCCGCGAGCAGGCACGCGAAGCGTTGGGGCTGGCCCAGGATGCGTGGGTGGTAGGTAATGTCGGACGGCTGCACCCCGACAAGGACCAATCGACGCTGCTCAAGGGATTCGCGCAGGCCTTGCCTGATCTTCCTGCCGGCAGCCAACTGGTGATTCTCGGTCAGGGTCGACTGGAACAAGACTTGAAACATCTGGCCGGTGAGTTGGGCATTGGCAATCACGTCTTGCTAACAGGGCAGGTGCTTCAGGCCAGCCGCTACTTCAGGGCGTTCGACGTGTTCGCGTTGAGCTCCGACCATGAGCCCTTTGGCATGGTTTTGCTGGAGGCCATGGTTGCAGGCGTGCCGTTGCTGGCGACAGCCTGTGGCGGCGCCAGAGAGGTCGTCGAGGGCGTGGGCATTCTGTTTCCTCTCGGTGGTGTCGATGGCTTGGCTCAAGGGCTGGTACATCTTTCGCGTATGGACGCCGAGTTGCGGCAGTCCTGCGCCGAGGCCATGTTGCAGCGGCTGAACGATCGCTTTAGCGATGAGGCGGTGAAAGCCGTGTTCTGGCAATTGCCGCAGGTTGTAGCGCTTACTTCTGAAACCTGAAGTCATTACTGCAGTCAGTGGTCATTAGCGTCTGATCACACTGAAAACGCCGCTACATAGCAAAGGATATGGATGGGAATGGTGGTAAAAAAATTGCCGGCGCGTGCGGGCTACGTAGCGGCTTTGCTGCTTGCAGTGGTGATGCTTATCCTGTTCCTGGGGCCATTCTGGTGGCCCGGTGAGTCAAGTTCCTGGGCCGCTTTCATCCGTGCGGCGCTCGTCATAGCACTCCTCTGTGCAGCTCCGGCAATGAGCCGGCGATCTTTTGCCATTAGCCCGCTGGTCTGCACCGTATTGCTGCTGTTTGCCTACTTGTTCATCAACAGCGTGATGGCGGACGACGACTTGAAGTCAATGCGGCGGATTCTACTCATCCTCGTGTTTTTCGTTGGCGTGGGGCTGGTGCGGCCGATCGGCAACTTTGACTGGGAAAAAATCCTCAAACTGTCGGTGCTGGTGGTCGCGCTCTTTGCAGCGTTTTCGATGATCAACCTCGCCGCCCATGGCGCCTTCGTTTTGGGCTATCGCCAGATGTTACTGGCTAGCTCGGGCGTTCCGGATGTCGCTGACTTCGGTAATACCATCGTGGCCGGCATGAATTACGGTCTGTTTTTGTTGGGCGGGATCTGGCTGACATTGCGGTCGCGGCGCCGTACAGAGATCGCGCTCTGGCTGGTATGTTGTGCCGTTATCGCTATCTATATCTATTTCACTTTCGCGCGCAGCGCCTGGCTGGCCTCGTCGGTGGGCGGGCTGGTTTTGCTGAGCACGATGACCAGCGGAAAGCTGCGCCGCAATATCCTTATACCTGCCGCCGTTATCGTGGCGCTGGTGCTCGTATTCGGGTTCAGCGAGCTGGCCTACGAGGTTCAGACCCGCGGTGTAACAGGCCGCAACGAGGTCTGGGCCGCGGTGTTCGAGCGCCTGTCAGGCCATTGGTGGTTTGGCGTTGGCGCGGGCACGCCATTGGGGGATGTACGCCTCTCGACCGGGCAAGTCGTGCGCAATACACACGGCCTGTATTTTGAAGTTCTGTACCAGTTCGGTGTTGTCGGTCTGGCATTGCTGCTGGCAACCATGCTGCATGCCGGCGCCTGCCTGCTGCGCGCTCGACAGACCTCTGAGCTCGCGCGGCTTTGGCTGGCGATCCTCTGTTCCGCAGGTGTCGTCATGACCGTTGAGCTGCACACCTTCGTCGGCTCGCCGAATGTGGTGTGGGAATGGTTGTGGCTGCCCCTGGCCGGTGCGGTGGCAATCTCCAGGGAGGCGCGACGTGCTGAGGGTTGAAACCCGAGGCGAGCGGCGCTGGTTGCTTGGCAGGGATCTAGAAGTGTGTCTGCAGGGTTTTGGCCACTCACGTCACTCCGCCACCGGGCCGGTGTTTTTGTTGGCATCCGGGCCTTCAGCCAGCGAGTTCCCGCTGCAGCGCTACCGAAGCCTGCCCGTCGTCGCCATGAACGGCTCGATCGTGCGTTGCGTCGACGAGGGCATAAAGCCTTTCTATTACCTGTGTGACGACCCGAACTTCGTCATCGGTCGGCCTGAGCTGGCGCTGCTGGGTGTTGCCCACGGCGAGCACCTGGCGATGAGTCTGGATGTGCTTCAGGCGATCCATGCCGCTGACGCCACCGCGTTGAATGGCAAAAAGATTTATCTGCTGGAGCGGGTCAACCGCCAGGATGGCAAGGCCGTGTTGTCAGACCGCGCCTACGCATGGTCAATCCGTCATGACGAGGAGCTCATATCAGACTTCTCGCTGCTGCGTCGCAAGCCGAATCGCATCGGCTTCAGCCTGAACCTGAAGCGAGGCTATTTTGGCAGCCGCACGATCCCCTTCGGTGCGCTGCAGCTGGCCTGTCATTTGGGGTTTCGCCAGGTCTTCGTCGTCGGAATGGACCTGCGCCAGAGCGGGGGGCGGTTTTATGAAAAGGGCGCGGCGGCTTTGCCCAGCAGCCTGGATGAAGATTTCGAACAGTACATCCTGCCCAGCTTCACCCTGATGGCCCGCAGGATTCTGCCCAGAACCGGCATGCAAGTGTTCAACCTGTCCGCCGTAAGTCGAATGCCGGAGCGTGTCATCCCCAAAATCACGCTGCAGCGCCTCGACGAATTACTGGGCGCCGAGCTCGCCGGCCTTAGTGCCGCCTCTAGTCAAGCAGCGCCTGGAGACGCGTCGTAAAGTGCGGGCTTCGGCCGCGGGTGTAAGCAGAGACAAAAGCTGCTCCCGCATCGCTGTCGACCAGCCACGCGCGGTCTTCCTTATAGCGGAGCAGGTGCTGGAAATTACGCAGCCGCTTGGATTCGCTCAGCGCCCGTCGCTGGCACTTCATGTCAGAGATGTCGATCAGGCCCAGCTTTGACTCAGGAGTAAGGATCACGTTGCCCAAGTGCAGCGAGCGGAAATAGACACCGCGGTCGTGCAAGTTGGCAATGAACGTTCCCAGCTCGGCCCGTAATGGCGCGTTTTCACCGCTTTGCTTGAGCACTTGCCGGATGGTCAGCCCAGGCAGCGGTGTGTAACGCACCGCATCGCGGCTGATGCTGGAAATCCGGTAAGTAGCGATGACGTCCGGGCAGGGGACACCGCGCTTTTTCAGCGCGTCGATGTTGTCAGCGAAGCGTTGCGCGTAAGGAAACAACAAGGCCGAACTGAGCAGGCGCTTGCGGCGGAACAGCTTGAGAATAGTGCCGTCCTCAAGCAACAGAACCTTGTCCCCGGATCCGTCCGCTTCCAGCACGGTGGCGTTTTCTCGCAAAGCCAGATAGGCGCTGTGTTCCAATGGGTGCATCGGCATACTTACCTGAACAAATGCGGCATGTTACCCGAGTCAGCCCCGCTTGGGTCGCAGCAGGGGTCGACAAATATGGGTTGTGCTACCATGCCCGCCTAATTTTTTCGTGCGGATTCCCATGAGCAGTCCTGATCCTCAAGCTAAAACGACCCTGGCGATTTACTTTCGTCTATTGACCTATGTGCGGCCGTACATTGGCCTTTTCTGCTTGAGCATTGTCGGCTTTCTTATCTTTGCATCCACCCAGCCGATGCTCGCCTACATTCTCAAATACTTCGTCGACGGCCTGGCCAATCCCGAAGCCAGCCTGTTCCCCGGTAACCCTTATATCGGCCACCTGCAATTGCTGCAGGCGGTGCCGCTGATGATCGTATTGATCGCGGCCTGGCAGGGTGCTGGTTCTTATCTGGGTAACTTCTTCCTGGCCCGCGTCTCCCTCGGGCTGGTGCATGACCTGCGTGTCGTGCTGTTCAACAAATTGCTCACGTTGCCCAACCGCTTTTTCGACAACAGCAACTCCGGGCATCTGATCTCGCGCATTACCTTCAACGTGACCATGGTCACCGGCGCTGCCACGGATGCGATCAAGGTCGTGATTCGTGAGGGTATGACAGTCATCTTCCTGTTCGGCGCACTGCTGTGGATGAACTGGAAACTGACCCTGGTGATGCTGGCGATACTGCCGCTGATCGCTGTCATGGTGAACAGCACCAGCAAGAAGTTTCGCAAGCAGAGCAAGAAGATTCAGGTGGCCATGGGTGACGTCACGCATGTGGCGTCGGAAACCATCCACGGCTACCGGGTGGTCCGCAGCTTCGGTGGCGAAGACTACGAAAAGGCGCGTTTCGAGAAGGCCAGCCGCAGCAATACCAAAAAGCAGTTGGCGATGACCAAGACCGGCGCCGTCTATACGCCGATGCTGCAATTGGTCACTTACAGCGGCATGGCGATCGTGATGTTTCTGGTCCTGTATCTGCGCGGTGACTCTTCGGCTGGCGACCTGGTGGCATACATCACCATGGCGGGCCTGCTGCCCAAGCCCATTCGCCAGTTGTCCGAAGTCAGCTCCACCATTCAGAAAGGCGTCGCCGGTGCAGAGAGCATCTTTGAACAGCTGGACGAAGAGACCGAGCAGGACCTGGGCAGCATAGAGCGCGACAAGGTGTCGGGCCGTCTTGAGGTCAAGAACCTTACCTTCACCTATCCAGGCACTGAAAAGCGTGTGCTGGACGACGTGAGCTTTGTCGCCGAGGCAGGGCAGATGGTAGCGCTGGTCGGCCGCTCCGGCAGTGGCAAGTCCACGCTGGCCAGCCTGATCCCGCGCTTCTACGACCACGTCCAGGGTGAGATTCTGCTCGACGGCGTCGAGACTCAGGATTACACCCTGCGCAGCCTGCGTCGTCAGATCGCACTGGTGAACCAGAACGTAACGCTGTTCAACGACACCATTGCCAATAACATTGCCTATGGCGATCTGGCCGGCGTGCCCCTCGAAGAAATCAAGAAAGCCTCGGCCGATGCGTATTCGGACGAATTCATCGATAAGCTGCCTCAGCAGTATCAAACCCTGGTTGGCGAAAACGGCGTGCTCCTCTCCGGCGGTCAGCGTCAGCGTCTGGCGATCGCGCGCGCGTTGTTGAAAAACGCGCCGCTGCTGATTCTCGACGAGGCCACCTCGGCGCTCGATACCGAATCCGAACGCCATATCCAGAAGGCGCTGGAAAAAGTCATGCAGGGCCGCACCACGCTGGTCATCGCGCACCGTCTGACGACCATCGAGAAGGCCGACGTCATTCTGGTGATGGACGAGGGCCGTATCGTCGAGCGCGGCACGCACGCCGAGCTGCTGGCGAAGAACGGTTACTACACCCGTCTTCACGCCAAACAGTTCGAAGAGGACGAGCCTGTCGAAATTGACCGGGCAGTCGATGCATGCTGAGCCACTTGCGCGCATGGCGTGAGCGAGGCTGGACGGTCATTGATGCGCCGACGTACGCCACGGTATGGCAGCAGTACGGCGGCAGCGTTGCCACTCACCCGCAGGTCATCGCGCGTCTGGCGGGGCTGGTCGATATACCGGTGCGTTATCTCGGTTGGCAGCAGGACGGCAATATCGTCGCTGCCGTAGCGTGCTGGGGCCGGGATCTGGCATTGGCCAAGAAGGTTCTCAAGCAGCGTAATCGGCGCTTTTTCGATCTCGGCAACGCGGAGATTATTTTGCCGGTCGCCCAGGCCGCGAAGGTGTCCGTGCGTCAGCGGATGAGTTATGTCTCGGAGCTGAACGCCGGGCAGATCGCCACCCTCAAACCGCAGGCCGAGAGCTTGGCGATCGCCCGGGCGCCCGAGGACTATTCCAAGAAATTTCGCTACAACCAGCGCCGCGAGCAGCGATTGCTCGAAGAGGCGGGCGGGGTGATGCAGCCAATGCTGGATTTCTCGTCCGAGGATCAGGCGCGCATATACTCCGACCTGTTCCATGCGCGCTGGGGGTTCGATGTACCGGGCAAGGACCATCTGGCCAGCGTCTTCGAACTGATGCGCGAATTCATGACCGGCTCGATGATCCTCCTGGAAGGCAAGCCCATTGCCGCGCAGGTGCTTTACCGGGTGGAGTCGCCAGAATGGGTGTCAGTGGAGTACATCAACGGCGGCGTCGATCCGGCGCATCAGGCGTTGAGCGCTGGCAGCGTGTTGAGCTTCGTCAACACCCAGAACGCCTGGGCCGATGCCAGGGCAGTGAACAAACCGTTGCGCTATTCCTTCGGGCGCTCCGATCGCGAATACAAAGACCGCTGGTGCCAGACGGTGCCTGTCTACAGGGTTGGATGACATGTCCGGGCGCAAGCAGCAGCTTCTCAAACGACACCGACGCAACAAGCGCCTGACGCTGATCATCGGGCTGCTGCTGCTCGCCGTGATCGGCATTGGGGTCGCCTGGTGGTGGGTGCCGATACTGATCGCTGCCGCCTGGATCGCGCACGAGGCCTGGTTCTCCGACCATCTGTTTTATTCGCCCAAGAGCGATTACCACTACCAGTTCCCCGATGCTGCCCACGTGCAAACGGTCTCCGTCATCAATGACAAGCTGCAGCTGAGCGAGCCGTTGGGCGAGGGCGAAACCCTGCTGCTGGAGCTCGACCTGCGCAGCACCTGGCTCGGTCGCTGGCTCGACCCGTACGTGCTGGCAGGGGATGACCGCCAGGATTTCGAACGCGGTTTCGCCGGGCGCCGCTACGTGAACCTCACCGGGCAGCGGGCCGTCGTCGCGGACGGCACGCTTCGCCTCAAAGGCGGTTTTTGCCGAGTCGGCGACAGCGCGCGGTTGTATGTGCTGAGCAACCCGGATTACAGCCAGCAACGTCTGATGATCCTCGCGCCTCACGCCGACGACGCCGAACTGGCAGCCTTCGGTCTGTACAGTCGGGCCGCCGAGCGTTGCATCGTCACCGTGACCCAGGGCGAAATCGAGGCCGAGCGCTATGAACAGCTCGGGCTGGACCGTGCCGAAGCCGCGCGCCTGAAAGGGCGCCTGCGGACCTGGGACAGCCTGGCGATTCCGCTGTGGGGCGGGGTGCCGCAGAGTCACTGCGTGCAGTTGGGTTACTACTGCCTGCAATTGCCGGCCATGGCACAGGCGCCGGCTGAGCCTTTCGGCTCCCGCGATTCATCGGAGAGCGATATTCGCAGCGCGCGGCAGCACAACCCATCGCCATTGCCGGGTGATCAGGACGGCGCGCCGACCTGGCACAATCTTGTCGCCGATCTCGCAGCCCTGCTAGACGCTTATCGTCCGGATGTCATCGTGCTGCCGCACCCGGAGCTCGATCCCCATGCCGACCACATCGCCACCACCCAGGCGTTATACGAGGCGGTCCACAAAAGTGCGCACACGCCAGAAGTGGCGCTGTTCTACGCCAATCACCTGCACGACAACGACCGCTGGCCCATGGGCCTGGCGGGCAAAGGCGTCGCCTTGCCTCCGTTCGTGGAGGCGCCGTCGGTTGATCAGCTCTGGAGCACCTCACTCAGCTCGCAAGTGCAGCTGGACAAAGCCATGGCCCTGGCAATGCAGCACGACCTTCAAGGCCCTCTGGCGCTGAAGAAACGCCTGCGCCGGCAGATTCAACGCTGGCTGGCAGGTCGCGAATGGCCGCTGACGGGAGACGACGAATTCTTCCGCAAGGCCGTTCGCCGTCATGAGGTGTTCTGGGTGCGCCGCTTTCCGCGGCCCTAGCAGTGCCGTTTGATTCAAGGCCATCCGGCCAGCCAGCGCTGATCGCTGTGCTAAGATTCCGTCCTTGTCCATTTCTGCCACGGGTTGTTCGATGAAGTTGTCCATGCCGCGTTTTGATCAGGCTCAAGTGTTAGTCGTCGGCGATGTCATGCTCGACCGCTACTGGCACGGTGGCACTTCAAGAATCTCCCCCGAAGCACCGGTCCCGGTGGTCAAAGTCGATCAAATCGAAGACCGTCCGGGCGGTGCCGCCAACGTTGCCCTTAACATTGCAGCGCTCGGCGCCAAGGCATCACTCGTCGGTGTCACCGGTGTCGACGAAGCCGCCGACAGCCTGAGCAACAGCCTCAAGGCCGCTGGCGTCCACGCCAGCTTTCAACGCATTGCCCATCAGCCGACCATCGTCAAACTGCGCGTGATGAGCCGGCACCAGCAACTGCTGCGCATCGACTTCGAAGAACCCTTTGCCACTGATCCCGAGGCGCTGAGTCGTGAGGTTGATGCGTTGCTCGATGGCATCAAGGTGCTGGTTCTGTCCGACTACGGCAAAGGCGCCCTGAAGAATCACCAGGTCCTGATCAACGCCGCTCGCGATCGCGGTATCCCGGTTTTGGCCGACCCTAAGGGCAAAGACTTTGCGATCTATCGCGGTGCCAGTCTGATCACCCCGAACCTGAGCGAGTTTGAAGCCATCGTCGGCCACTGCGTTGATGAAGCAGAGTTGGTTGCCAAAGGCGCGGCGCTGATGCAAGACCTGAACCTGGGTGCTTTGCTGGTCACTCGCGGCGAGCATGGCATGACTTTGCTGCGTCCGGACCAACCGACGCTGCACCTTCCAGCCCGCGCCCGCGAAGTGTTCGACGTAACCGGTGCTGGCGATACGGTCATTTCCACGCTGGCGGCGGCCATTGCTGCGGGTGAGGAACTGCCGCACGCCGTGGCGCTCGCCAACCTGGCGGCGGGCATCGTCGTCGGCAAGCTGGGCACCGCCGCAATCAGCGCCCCGGAACTGCGCCGTGCCATACAGCGCGCCGAAGGCTCCGAGCGCGGCGTGCTGACCCTCGATCAATTGCTGCTGGCGATCGACGATGCGCGCGCCCACAACGAGAAGATCGTGTTCACTAATGGCTGTTTCGATATCTTGCACGCAGGTCATGTCACCTATCTGGAGCAGGCGCGTGCGCAGGGGGATCGGCTGATCGTAGCGGTCAACGATGATGCCTCGGTCAGTCGCCTGAAGGGGCCGGGGCGCCCCATCAATAGCGTTGACCGACGCATGGCGGTACTGGCGGGACTTGGCGCGGTGGACTGGGTAATAAGCTTCCCGGAGGCCACTCCTGAAAATCTTCTGACCCATGTCCGTCCCGACGTGCTGGTGAAGGGCGGCGATTACTCGGTCGATCAGGTCGTCGGCGCTGACATCGTTGCGTCTTATGGCGGGACCGTGAAAGTGCTGGGGCTAGTGGCAAACAGTTCGACGACAGCCATCGTCGAGAAGATCCGCGGCCAGGACTGATCCACGGCTCATCGTGCAGAGTGGCACCGTTGCCGCTGCCATTTTTGTATTCGCAGTTCGGTATGTGAACGTATGAAAGTCATGTTACTGGTGATGGATGAGCAGCGCGTCATTCTGGACGGCCTGTACGAAACCGTACGGCAGCATTGTGACACCTGCGACATCTTTCGCCTGAGCAAGCAGCAGCAGCTGAACCTCGGCCCGTTTCTCGCCTCGGTCGATTACCAGCGCTACGACCGGGTGGTGATCTTCTCCAGAGTCAAGCGGCTTGCTCGCCAACGTGCAGTGCTCAAATGCATTCCCGGGCTGATCTTTCTTGAGCACGACGCGTATCAGAATTACATGGACGCCAGCAAATACTGCGGTCTGTATTCACGCCTGTACCGCCAGTTGCCATGGAGCCGAGCGCTGCTGTCCGGCGCAGTCGTGGCCCGCCGCATGCGTGGCGAAGGCATCGACGCGGTGTTTGTCTCCAAGGGCTACGACCAGCAAATGCTGCGCAATCTCGGCCAGCCTCGGGACATTCCGGTGGGCTTTCTGGGCAGCCTGAAAAGCCGCGAGTATTCGCAGCGCAAGCAACTGGTGGAAAACCTTGCACAGCGCGCCGGCATGCTGGTTACTCGCACAGCGTCAGGGACCGAGTACCTCGAAACGCTCAATCGCATCCGGATCTTCGTCAGCGCCGACATCGGTATGGGCGAGTTCATGATCAAAAACTTTGAAGCCATGGCCTGCGGTTGCGTGCTGCTCGCGTGGAGCCAGGGTGAAGAGGACGACCTGCTGGGTTTCAAGGAAGGTCAAAACGTCCTGTTCTATCGCACCGAAGAAGAAGCCGTCGAGAAGATTCGTCTGCTTCAGAGTGACCCCGATCTTGCTGCCCGCATCGCCGCTGCCGGTCAGGCCTTCGCTGAGGAGCGTTATTCCTTTGCTCGCGTGGGCCGCGATCTCGCTACTGAAATCCAGCGGGAAATGCGTCCATGGCGGCGCCCATCCGCCCTGACCCGAACTTGGGTCAAGCTGCGCCACGGCATGCAGGTGCCGGCCTGATGCCCCTGCCGTCAGACAGCGACAGCGCGGCGCCCATTAAGCCAGCCGCATTGCCGGGGGCCGATCAGGACGTGTTCGGCGCATTGCCGTCTGCGCTGCGCGAATGCCTCGCGAGCGCCGCCCGGGTCATCCTCATCGCCAACAACCCTGCCATCAGTCAGGCCGATTTCGATGCGTTGGGTGTCGGCCCCGACGACGTGGTGGTCAGCTTTAATCTGTGCACCAAAGCCGCTTTGCTAAAGCCCGAGAGCGTCAATCTGTTCGTCCACGGCTTCAACGCGCCAGACTGCTATTTCTTCGGGCTGCCGGCGTCGCGCGATGTCCAGAGGTTGACCGACCAGCCTGACGCGCGCTGTTTCACGCTGCTGGTCGGGTGCGCCGTGCCGTTGTGTCCGCTGCCCGAGGTCGCGCTGTATTGGGATCGCATTCCGTTGCCGGCGCTGGCCGACCACTACCCGGTTCATCGCGCCAACGGCAAGCGCTTCGTTGGCCCCTCCACGGGTTTCAACGTGCTGGTGCTGCTCGATTGGCTTCGTGCTCATTCCGGTTACCGCTACCGGCTGCTCACACTCGGTTTTTCGAATGAAGCCGGCAAACTGTGGGGCGGTCATGCCTGGGACTACGAGCGTAACTGGCTGCTGGGCGCGGACGTCGAGGTGATCGCGCTCAAGCCCCAAAGTTGGTGGCGCAGGGTGTTTTTGCGTCAATGAGCAGGCAGGAAGTCCATGGCCTTTAAAATGCATTCGTGCCCATGGCCGTGCATTCGGAGAGTTCGTCAGTGCTGAACATTGCGGTCGCGTTTTTTGGTATTCCGCGAAACTCGGAAATCTGTTTTCCCTCGATCGAGGCGAACGTGCTTGGCCAGTTGCCCAAGGGCAGCAACGTCAAATGCTTTTACCACCTGTACAAGATCGACGAAGTGCACAACCAGCGCTCGGCCGAGAAGGGCGAACTCAAGGCTGAAAACTACACCGTTTTCCAACCGATGACGGGCGTTCTCGAGTCCACCGACGGGGTGCTTGAACGCTGGGATTTCGAACGTGTGAAAGCACTGGGGGATACGTGGGCCGATGAGCACGTCTCACTGCGCAACCTGATCTACCAGCTCAACTCCCTCCACACCGTGACGGGCATGATGGAGTCCTTTGATCCGGATTTCGTGGTATTCGTCCGCCCCGACAACTTCTTTCATTCGCCGCTGCCGGACTATGTCTTCCATTCTCCAGAGGCCCGGCGCATGAATGCCTATATACCGGACTGGCAGTGGTGGGGCGGGTTGAACGATCGTTTCGCCATTTGTGGTCGCGATGTGTACCGCGCTTATGGCAAGCGGATCGAGCGCATCTTCGAGTTCTGCGAAGCGACGGGGCGCAAGCTGCATTCGGAACGCTTGCTCAAATACGCACTCCTGAAGGCCGACGCCCGGGTTTGCACCCTGCCAACGACCGCTTCGCGGGTGCGCATTACCGGTGCGTTTGCCGAGGAGTCCTTTTCGCCAAAGCGCGGAATGGGCAAGCGCGAAAACCGGTATTTCCATTTCTTCGCCCAGTTGCGGACCTGGCGTGACAGGCGCCTCACTCCCAAGGGCTGAAGAGCGGGTTATTTGTGCAAGCCGCCACGAACCAGTCTGACCAATCGCCGCGCCTTGATTCGCAGTTTGGTCAACCCTGACTTGGGTTTCTTCTTCGGCGTCATGCCCTGCTGCACCAACCAGTCCTTCCAGCGAATGCGTTCCTCACGTACCACCCAGCCTTCCTGCGCGGCGAAACTCTCAGCCAGATAAAGACCGCGGGTGCCGGCGGGTGACAGTTTGTCGTTTTTCAGCGTGTACAGCTCGGGCAGCGGAGAGCCGTTTTCCAGTGGCATCAAATAGAGGTCCGGTTTGCTGCGATTGAGCCGCGCCACCAGTTCGTTGTTCTCCAGGCTCTCATCCACATGAAACAGGCTCAGCGGACGCGCCTCTTTCGGGACTTCCAGACGCATGTCGTAAATCAACTGCAGCGAGGCGGTCGGCAGGTGTACGTAAGCGCGCGGCCGCTCGATCAACGTCAGGCTGCCGCATTTTACAGGCCGCGCCGCGCCGGACAGCGGGCTCAGGCGAAACGGCATCGCTTCACGGTAATGCAGGGCTGCGGAGTAGGGCGCCGGCAACCAAGTGTCGTTGAAGCGCCCGCCGAGCCAGCCCTGGGGGGTCTCGATCAAGCATTCCTCGGCGACTTCCTGAACTGCGGTGTGCAGGGGCAGATTCAGCTCGTGCGCCGGCACATAGCCGGAGATCAGCTTGAGCACCACATCGCCCCGATCCTGCCGACGTTGGCGAACCAGCACCCAGTAGTCACGGTTTTGCCAGCTGAGCGTCAGGCGTACCGACACGCCAAGGTTGGCCAGTTCGGTGGAAAACCGGTCGCAGTCCTGCACCTCGATTTTGCGACGCCGTGCCAGAGTTTGAGCGAAATTGAGAGGCATCCCGACGCTCTGGTAGGTCAGGCCTTCCGGGGTGGCTTCGACGAATAACGGCAGGGTTTTGAAGTTACTCGGGTTTTTCCGAATCAGGGTGCGCGGCATTTCGGCTCCTTCTTGCGTTGGGGTCGGCCGTGCGTCTTAGGACTGACGACGGATCACGGCAGCGGCGGTTGCCACGTTATGGGCCAGATGCAGCGGATTGATGGTGCCGACGATAGCACCCGTTACGCCAGGATGCTCAAACAGCAGCTCGAAACTGGCGCGCACCGGATCGACACCGGGGCTCAGGCATACATGTCCGCTCGCCAGCGCCTTTTTGACCAGCACCGCTTTGTTGTGTGCGGCAGCGTAGTCCAGAACCGGTTTCTCGCCCTGTTCGTTGAGGTTGTAAGTGACCATTGCGCAGTCGCCCTGCTGCAACGCCAACAGTCCGCCCTCGACGGTCTTGCCGGAAAACCCGAACCCGCGAATCTTGCCCTCGCGCTTGAGCTCGGTCAGGGTCTGGTAAACGGCGCACTCGTTGAGCACGTGCAAATCATTGCCGTCGGAATGCACCAGCACCAGGTCGATGAAGTCCGTCTCAAGGCGCTGGAGACTGCGTTCCACCGACAGGCGCGTGTGGGCAGCGCTGAAATCGTGTCGCGACTGACCGGCTTCGAACTCCTCGCCGACCTTGCTGACGATCACCCAATCCTGACGTTGTCCGCGCAGCAGAGGCCCGAGACGCTCTTCACTGCGACCGTACGCCGGCGCGGTATCAATCAGGTTGATGCCCAGATCCCGGGCCATCTTGAGCAGCATCTGCGCTTCAAAGTCATCAGGAATTTTGAAGCCATTGGGGTACTTAACACCCTGGTCCCGACCCAGTTTCACCGTGCCCAGGCCCAGAGGGGAAACGTTGATGCCAAGCGCGCCGAGCGGTCGATGCAGATCGTGCAGGGTATTCATGGCAGCAGTTGATCCCAGACCGGAATGGCAAGGGGCGGCTTTGGAAAGTCCGTGTAGGGTGGCTGGGGTGTGGGGTGGATATCATCGCGCGACAGCGATGCCAGCACGCGGTCGGCAAAATCGGGCGCCAGAGCAAGTTTGGTCGGCCAGCCCACCATCAAGCGGCCCTGCACGTCCAGAAAGGCGTTGTCGGGGCGCACCAGCCCGCTTTGCTGCGGCTCGGCACGGTCCACGCGCAAGGTGGCGAATTGCGCCTGGCTGAGGTCCACCCAGGGCAGCAGGTTGGTGAGCTCTTTTTTGGCTGCGGCAATCTGCTCGGCGGGTTCGCGGGCGACGCCTTCAGCCTCGGCGATGTCGCCGCCCAGGTACCAGACCCACTGGCCGTCGGCCGCAGGGTGTGTGGTCACGGTGATCCGCGGCTTGGGCCCGCCGCCCAGGCAATGCGCATAGAGCGGTTTGAGCGTCGGGCCCTTGACCAGCACCATGTGAAGGGGGCGGCGTTGCATGGCCGGCTGACTCACGTTGAGTGCCTGCAGCAGGTCAGCCATTCCACCGCCGGCGCTGAGCACCACTCGCTGGGCATGAATGTCGCGGCCGTCGACGCGCAGTCCGACCAGTTCGCCATCCTGGCGCAGCGGTTCGATGTTCTGGCCCGCAAGCAAGCTGTCGCCGGCCAGGTCGGCCAGTTTTTTCACCAGGCTGGGGATGTCGATGACCAGCTCGGCCAGCCGGTAGACCTTGCCCTTGAACCTAGGGTCTTGCAGTGCTGGCGGCAAGTCGCTGCCCTTGACCTGATCGACACGGCCGCGCACGGCCTTGCTGGCGAAGAAACTGGTCAGGTTGCCCGCGATGGTGCCAGGCGACCAGAGATAGTGAGCTTCAGAGAGCAGGCGTACGCCCGAGAGATCCAGTTCGCCTTTGCCGGCCAGCGCTTCGCGCCACCGACGAGGCATGTCGGCGATGGCTTCCGACGCGCCCGACAGCGCGCCGTGCAGCGCATATTTTGCACCGCCGTGAATGATCCCCTGGGACTTCAATGTCTGGCCACCACCAAGGCTGGCCTTCTCCACCACCACCGTCGAGAAGCCTTGATGCCGCAGCCGCGCGTTGAGCCAGAGGCCGGCAACGCCTGCGCCGACAATCAGGACATCAGTGGAAATAGCAGATGACATGGGCACCTCAAATGGCGAAACGAATGCCGGGCATTATAGGGGATGGCTGTTTTCAGTAACCCCTTAATGTCCCGCCGTCTTCGAGAATAGCTGGATCACCACGACCCCTGCGACGATCAGCCCCATACCGGCGATGGCAGGCAAATCGAGTTTCTGGCCGTAGATAAACAGCGCAGCGATGCTGACCATGACAATCCCCATGCCGGCCCACACGGCATACGCAACGCCGACCGGGATGGTTCGCACCACCAGCGTGAGCATCCAGAATGCGATGGCATAGCCGACGATCACCAGCAGCAGTGGAATCGGCGTGCTGAAGCCTTTTACGGCTTTCATGGAGACAGTGCCGATGACCTCGGCACAAATAGCGATGGCCAACAGGTAGTAGGCGGACATTCGGTGCAGCTCCTTTTCAGTGGCCGACATTAAAGCGGCTATCCCGGTGGGGAACAACCAGGCTCGCCTGTCCTGCGCCGGAAGCGATTCTGGAAGCGACTCTTGATGCGAATTTGACAGCGATTGACTGATAAACTCCGCGCCCATGAATAGAACCCTCTACAGCATCCTGTTTCACCTTGGCCTTCCACTGATCGCCCTGCGCCTCTGGCTGCGCGCGCGCAAGGCGCCGGCGTATGCACAGCGTGTCGGCGAGCGCTTTGCGCTGGGTCTGCCCGCCATGCAGCGCGGCGGCATCTGGGTTCATGCGGTGTCCGTGGGCGAAAGTATCGCGGCAGCACCGATGATTCGGGCGTTGCTGGCCCGCTATCCGCAGTTGCCGATCACTGTTACGTGCATGACGCCCACGGGGTCGGAGCGGATTCAATCCCTTTTTGCCAACGAACCACGCGTCCAGCACTGTTATCTGCCCTACGACTTCCCATGGGCAGCCGCGCGTTTTCTCGATCACGTCCAGCCGAAGATTGGCGTGATCATGGAAACCGAGCTGTGGCCCAACCACATTCACCAATGTGCGAAGCGCGGCATCGCGACGGTATTGGCGAACGCGCGACTGTCGGAACGCTCCGCGCGCGGCTATGGACGTTTTGCCGGCCTGACGCGTCCGATGCTTGCCGAGATGAGCCTGATTGCCGTGCAGACCGAAACCGAAGCGCAGCGCTTTCGCGATTTGGGCGCCCGGCCGGAGTGCGTCACCGTGACCGGCTCGATCAAATTCGACCTGACCATTGATCCGCAACTGCTGGCCAGTGCCATTGAGCAGCGCAAGCAGTGGCAAACCCTGGCGCGTCCAGTGTGGATAGCCGCAAGCACCCACGCGGGCGAAGACGAAGTGGTCTTGGCCGCCCACCGCGCAGTGATGGAAAGCCATCCTGACGCGCTGTTGATTCTGGTGCCCCGTCATCCGGAGCGATTCAGCAGCGTGTTTGAGCTCAGCCAGCAACAGGGGTTTATGAGCGTGCGACGTTCGACCGGAGAGTCAGTCACCCACGGCACTTCGGTTCTGGTAGGCGATACGATGGGGGAGTTGCTGTTTCTCTACGCACTGGCCGACCTTGCCTTCGTCGGCGGTAGTCTGGTCCCCAATGGCGGTCATAACCTGCTGGAGCCGGCGGCACTCGGTAAGCCCGTTTTGAGTGGCCCCCATCTCTTCAACTTCCTCGAAATCGCCGCGATGCTGCGCAATGCCCGAGCTCTTGAAGAGGTCAGTGACTCAGCCGAATTGGCCGCAGCCGTTCGGAGATTGATCGACCAGCCCGAGCGAGCGAAAGAGATAGCCGACGCCGGCCTTGCCGTGATGAAGGCCAATCAGGGCGCGCTGCAGAAACTGCTGGATGGGATCGCGCGGTTGCTGCACTGACTGCCGGCCTGCATTCAACAGAGCAACACTGACTGCTGGCCTGCGTTCGATGGAGCAACACTGCTGCTGCTCTGTATTCGATGGAGCAACGCGCACTGCTGCCGATCTGCACTCGAAGGGGCAAAACGCGTCTGTAGGAGCCGGCTTGCTGGCGAACGCGGGGTGTCAGCCGACCATGGCGCTGAATGTGCCAATTTTCGCGGGCAAGCGCGCTCCTACAGGTTTTGCGCAGGGCATGCTTTACAGCAAGGTGCCATTTTTTGCGCTGGGCATCCGTGGCCAGCGAAGCGGCAACGTCTTGCGCCGGGCTTTGATTAGCAACGCTGGCAAAAACCCCTGTGCAGACGCCGATTATGAATGTGACGCCACCATCGTAGGAGCGCGCTTGCCCGCGAATCGATTACCGCCACAACGCTGCATCCCCTGGCTGCTGACCTACATTCGATGAAGCAACACGCACTGACTGCTGGCCTGCGTTCGATGGAGCAACACCGCTGCTGCTCTGCATTCGATGGAGCAACACTGCTGCTGCTCTGTATTCGATAGAGCAACACGCACTGCTGCTGATCTGCACTCGAAGGCGCAAAACGCATCTGTAGGAGCCGGCTTGCTGGCGAACGCGGGGTGTCAGCCGACCATGGCGCTGAATGTGCCAATTTTCGCGGGCAAGCGCGCTCCTACAGGTTTTGCGCAGGGCATGCGTTACAGCAAGGTGCCATTTTTTGCGCTGGGCATCCGTGGCCAGCGAAGCGGCAACGTCTTGCGCCGGGCTTTGATTAGCAACGCTGGCAAAAACCTCTGTGCAGACGCCGATTATGAATGTGACGCCACCATCGTAGGAGCGCGCTTGCCCGCGAATCGATGACCGCCACAACGCTGCATCCCCTGGCTGCTGACCTACATTCGATGAAGCAACACGCACTGACTGCTGGCCTGCGTTCGATGGAGCAACACTGCTGCTGCTCTGCATTCGATGGAGCAACGCGCACTGCTGCTGCTCTGTATTCGATAGTGCAACGCGCACTGCTGCCGATCTGCACTCGAAGGCGCAAAACGCATCTGTAGGAGCCGGCTTGCTGGCGAACGCGGGGTGTCAGCCGGCCACCTCGCTAAATTTGCCAATGTCCCCAGGCAAGCGCGTACACCTTCAACGTTCGTTGATTACCGCTGCGTCGGCCGCTCGAAATTCTTTGCCGCTTCCTTTGCAAGGTCCGGCGGCAGGAAGTCTTTGTCGGGGTTGTAATCGGCTTTGAGGAAGCGGGACAGGTCCTGCAAGTCCCCAGGGCTCAGCGTGCCGGCGGCTTGTTTCAGGCGCAGGTTGTCGAGAATATAGTCGTAGCGGGTGTTGTTGTAATCGCGCACCGACGCGTACAACTGCCGCTGTGCATCCAAGACGTCGACGATGTTTCGCGTGCCGACCTGATAGCCGATTTCAGTGGCCTCCAGCGCGCTTTGGTTGGAGATGATGGATTGCTTGCGCGCCTGCACCTGCTCCACATCGGTATTAACCGCACGGTGCAGGTTTCGGGTGTTTTCCACGACTTGCCGGCGCATGCCTTCACGCTGTTGTTCGCTTTGGCCGAGACGGGCATAGGCCTCGCGTACCTGCGAGCTGGTCAGGCCGCCGCTGTAGATCGGGATGTTTACCTGCAAGCCGATGGTGCGTTGCTCGACGCTGCCGTGAAAGCTCTGTCCGGTGTAGTTGGGATTGGTGAAGCCCAGCGGGTCGTTGTCGCCCTTCTCATATTGGGCGACAGCATCCACGGTGGGCGCATGCCCCGCCTTGCGCTGACGAAGGGTCTCCTCGGCGGCGCTGACCGCGTAATTACTGGCCAGCAAATTCAGGTTCTGCTGCGTTGCAGTGTCTACCCAGGCCTTGGCGTCATTGGGCGTCGGAGCCAGCACCGGCAAGGTATGCACGATGCCTTCGATCGAGTTGTAATCGCGATTGGTCAGGGTGATCAGCGCCTGAAATGCATCATCAACCTGTCGCTTGGCGACGATCCGTGCAGCTCGCGCGGTGTCGTAGCTGGCTTGCGCCTGAAGCACATCGGTTTTGTCCGAGAGACCGACGTCGAAGCGCTCCCGGGCCTGATCAAGTTGGCGCTTGAAGGCTGCTTCTTCGGCCTTCGTCGACGCCAGATTGTCCTGCGCGCGCAAGACGGAGAAGTAGTCCTCGGCGCTTTGCAAAATCAGGTTCTGCTCGGTGGCAGACAGCTGCAAAAGCGCCTGCTCGCTGACATCCTTCGCTGCCTTGAGCTGAAACCAGCGGTCAGCACGAAAGATGGGCTGGCTGAGCGTCGCCCGATAGACCGTCCCGCTGCGGCTGATGACGGCGGAGGGCTGATCTATCGAGGTGCGAGTGTCATTGATGTCGGCGCCGCCCGAGATGTTTGGCAACAGGCCAGCACGCGCCTGAGGCACAATTTCCTTCTGGGCGTCATAGCTGGCGCGGGCTGCAGCCAAATCAGCATTGTTGTTCACCGCCTCCTGATACACGCTGACCAAACCGGTCCTGGTTGGCAACGGCATGTCTGCTGCCCCGGCCATTGCACTCGAAGCACACGACACGGCAAAGGCCAGTGAAAGTTTGCGCAGCATAGACATTCCCTAGTAATTCAAGCGGTATGAAGACGGTGACGTTGCGTCTGATCCAGATGCCTTTGGCGCCGCGTAGCGAGTGTAGTTCCGGAGGGTGGGGACAACAATCGGGCAAATCAGACATTTGACGCACGTTTGAATTCCGCTTGGCGTTTGCCGCGCGCGGCGACTAGACTGGTGCCGTTCTTGTCGGGGTGCCTTGATATGAGGCTGAGATCGGATAATCCGGATCCCGTTGAACCTGATCAGGTTAACGCCTGCGTAGGGAACAAGATTTCTCGTCTCCCGGCGAGTCCTCTTGAGTGTCGTCCGGGGTCGTCTTTGTTCATTTTCTGAACAGTCCGCGCCGCTCGATCTCAGCATCCATGCCGTCTCAGGGTGCAACCCGTCCGTGTCCATCAGGCTCAAGCTCCGACAATTCATTCCGCCGCTGGATGATGTCTGGAGAGCCCGTGATGAGTACAACACTAAAAAATGCCAACCTGAGTGAATCCGCCCAAGTCGATTCGGGGTCGGTTCAGCCGTTTACCCGCTCGCGAAAAATCTACGTTCAGGGCTCCCGTCCGGACATTCGCGTGCCCATGCGTGAAATCAGCCTGGACGTCACCCCTACGGGCTTTTCCGGGACCGGTGGCAGCGGTGAGATCAACGCGCCGGTGTGCGTGTACGACACGTCCGGCCCTTACACCGACCCCAACGTCATCATCGATGTGCGCAAAGGCCTGGCCGACGTGCGTTCGCCCTGGATCGAGTCTCGGGCTGACACCGAACGCCTGCCAGGACTGACGTCGAACTTCGGCCAGGAGCGCCTGGCCGATGCCGAACTGACAAAATTGCGTTTCGCCCACGTTCGCAACCCGCGCAGGGCGAAGGCGGGGGCAAACGTCAGCCAGATGCACTATGCGCGTCAGGGCATCATCACCGCCGAGATGGAATACGTCGCGCTGCGCGAAAACATGAAGCTGCAGGAAGCCCGGGCCGCCGGCCTTCTGACTCAACAGCATCCCGGCCATAGCTTCGGTGCAAGCATTCCGAAAGAGATCACCCCTGAGTTTGTCCGCGAAGAAATTGCCCGCGGCCGCGCGATCATTCCCGCCAACATCAACCACGTGGAGCTCGAGCCGATGATCATCGGCCGCAACTTTCTAGTGAAGATCAACGGCAACATCGGCAACAGCGCGCTGGGTTCTTCAATCGAAGAAGAAGTCGCGAAGCTGACGTGGGGCATTCGTTGGGGGTCGGACACGGTCATGGACCTGTCCACCGGCAAGCACATTCACGAAACCCGGGAGTGGATCATCCGCAACTCGCCCGTGCCCATCGGCACCGTGCCAATTTATCAGGCGCTGGAAAAAGTCGGCGGGGCGGCTGAGGACCTGACGTGGGAACTGTTTCGCGACACCCTGATCGAGCAAGCGGAGCAAGGCGTTGACTACTTCACTATCCACGCCGGCGTGCTGTTGCGGTATGTGCCGCTGACGGCCAAACGCGTGACCGGGATCGTCAGCCGTGGCGGCTCCATCATGGCCAAGTGGTGCCTGGCGCATCACAAAGAGAATTTCCTTTACACCCACTTCGACGACATCTGCGAAATCATGAAGGCGTACGACGTCAGCTTCTCGCTGGGTGACGGCCTGCGTCCGGGGTCGATTGCCGACGCCAACGACGAGGCGCAGTTTGGTGAGCTGGAGACCCTTGGCGAGCTGACCAAGATTGCCTGGAAACACGACGTGCAGTGCATGATCGAGGGCCCGGGGCATGTGCCGATGCAGTTAATCAAAGAGAACATGGACAAGCAGCTGGAGTGCTGCGACGAGGCGCCGTTCTACACCCTCGGTCCGCTGACGACGGACATTGCGCCAGGCTACGACCACATCACTTCCGGCATCGGCGCGGCCATGATCGGCTGGTTCGGTTGCGCGATGCTGTGTTACGTCACGCCCAAGGAACATTTAGGGCTGCCGAACAAGGATGACGTCAAAACCGGGATCATCACCTACAAGATCGCTGCCCACGCAGCTGACCTTGCGAAAGGGCATCCAGGTGCGCAGATTCGCGACAATGCGCTGAGCAAGGCGCGCTTCGAGTTTCGCTGGGAAGACCAGTTCAACCTCGGGCTTGACCCGGACACCGCCCGCGCCTACCACGATGAAACGCTGCCAAAAGACTCGGCCAAGGTCGCGCATTTCTGTTCCATGTGCGGGCCGAAGTTCTGCTCCATGAAAATTACCCAGGAAGTGCGCGAGTACGCCGCCAACCAGAAGATCGACGCGGTGGATGTGTCGGTAATTGAAGGTATGCGCGAACAGGCCGAGCGGTTCAAGCAGGAAGGCAGTCAGCTTTATAAGAAAGTGTGAGCGACAAGCGGCAAGCGGCAAGTCACAAGCTGCAAGGAAAAGCAGGCCCGCGTTTGATCTTCTCTTGCGGCTTGCAGCTTGCAGCTTGCAGCTTGCAGCTTGCACCTCATAACGGCTCTTCAGCGAGACACAAAAGTGAACACACCCGGCACCTATTCACCCGACGCCCCCGTGCCCGCCGCCAAGCGGGTTTTTGGTGGGCGTGATCTGTTTTCTCTGTGGTTTTCCCTCGGCATCGGCCTCATGGTCCTGCAGACCGGCGCATTGCTCGCACCGGGCCTGGGCATGTCCGGGTCGATGGCGGCGATCGTTCTGGGCACGCTGGTCGGCGTATTGCTGCTGGCCGCTGTCGGCGTCATCGGCAGTGACACCGGCCTTTCGTCGATGGCTGCGCTCAAGCTCAGCCTTGGCAGCAAGGGCGCAGGTGTGCCGGCGGTCCTTAATCTGCTGCAACTGGTGGGCTGGGGCTCTTTTGAAATCATCGTCATGCGCGACGCCGCCAGCCTGTTGGGCGCCGGCGCATTCTCCGAAGGCAGCCTGTGGGCCAGTCCGCTGCTCTGGACTGTCGTGTTCGGTGCGCTGGCGACGTTGCTGGCGGTCAGCGGTCCGTTGGCCTTCGTCCGGCAAATTTTGCGTAAGTGGGGCATCTGGCTGTTGCTGGCAGCGTGCGCCTGGCTGACATTCAACCTGGTCAGCAAGGCCGATCTGACGGCCTTGTGGTCACGCGCGGGGGACGGCTCGATGCCGTTTGCTGTGGGCTTCGACATCGCTATCGCCATGCCGCTTTCCTGGCTGCCGCTGATTGCGGACTATTCCCGATTCGGCAAGCGCGCCACCGCAGTCTTCGGCGGCACAGCGCTGGGCTTCTTCATCGGCAATTTCTGGCTGATGACCCTCGGCGTCGCCTACACCCTGGCCTTTGCACCCAGCGGCGAAGCCAATGCCCTGCTGATGGCGCTGGCGGGCGCAGGGATGGGCATTCCGCTGCTGCTCATTCTTCTGGATGAATCGGAAAACGCGTTCGCCGACATTCACTCCGCTGCAGTGTCGAGCGGGATTCTTCTCAAGGCCAAAGTCGAACACCTGGCGCTGGCCATCGGCATCATCTGCACACTGATCGCCTGCTTTGCGCCGCTGGCCCAATACCAGAACTTCCTGTTACTGATCGGCTCGGTGTTCGCGCCATTGTTCGGCGTGGTGCTGGTGGATCACTTCGTCCTGCGCCGCCGCCGACAGGGCGTCGCGACGACGGGCTTGCGCTGGACGACTTTCCTGGCATGGATTGGCGGGATTTGCACCTACCACCTGCTGGCGAATCTTTATCCGGATATCGGAGCAACGTTGCCAGCGCTGATCATCGCTGGCTTGTTGCAGCTCATATTCAATAAAGCGATCAGCTCCGGCCGGGGAACAGCTCAGGCTTGATGATGCCGTTCAACTGCGGATAAGGAATCTTCAGCTCGATGTGGCCCATGGCGTAGGGCGCGATGGTCGAGACCGGGTATTTGAGGATCACTGCACCGTACGTCAGAGCGACGTTTGAAGTTTGCTTGAATGCCCACATGTTCTGGAACTCGGCGTCCTTGTCCAGCTTGCTGCTAATCAGCCAGGCCTGATGAGCCAGGCGGGCCTTGTCCCAGAACGCGGCTTCCTGACCCGGGACCAGCATATCGGCCAGTGTCAGGACACGCTGCTGCTGGCGCGAGTAGTTGATGAACGCGCGGCCCGGATTGCCCTGGCCGCTGCCGGAATCCAGATAGCTCGACAGCTCAATGACCACGATTCCGTCATGCTGCTCACGTACCTTGGCCTGCAAGTAGCTGCTGTTGCGTGCTTGCGCCCGGCTCAGGAACTGCTCCTGATAAGCCTTTAATGTAGGCGGCACCGGACCATCGCTGTCGCTGCGCGTCAGTTGCAGCAAGGTGCGCTGGACGATCCCGTCCAGTTTCGGCTCGTCCGGGAAGTGTACGGTGTCGATGTTCACCAGTGGGCAATCGTCAGTGGTGCAACCAGGCTTGATCAGTTCCGAAGCGTCGCGCTGAACCGTCAGCGGGCTGCGCAGATTAGGTTGGAAGAAGCTTTGGCAGGCGCCCAAAATCAGGGCCAGGCAGGCCATTGAAATGATCTTCAGAAAAGACATGTTGATCCTTGGCATCGGCATATAAAGGGACGTCACGGGGGAGGTGACGGCAACGTCCTTCGACTATAGGCGGCGCAATCAGTTCGCCATCGGACGGATTAGAGTGCTTTCCCTGCCAGCCGTCCACTGCGGCGACCGGTTTTGCCAACTCAAAGGGCTGCATCCCGCACGACAGCGCGTTAGGATGGGCCGGAACACAGCGCTCAAGCAGTGAGAAATATATGACCGACAGCAACAGATCGATACCGACCAGGCACGAAATCACACACCGCGAGACCTGCTTCAAGGGGTTCTACCAGCTCGACCGCCTTCAGTTGCGCCACGAGTTGTTCGCCGGTGGCATGAGCCCGGAAATAAAGCGCGAGCTGTTCGTTCGCCATGATGCAGTGTGCGTACTGCCCTACGATGCCAAGCGTGACGAAGTCGTGCTTATCGAACAGTTTCGGGTCGGCGTCATCGGCAAGCATGACAACCCTTGGCTGATCGAGATGGTCGCCGGGCTGATCGATAAACAGGAAGAACCCGAGCAGGTTGCTCACCGTGAGGGAGAAGAGGAAGCTGGACTGGTCTTCAACGCTCTGTGGCCGATAACCAAGTACTTCCCGTCGCCCGGTGGCAGCAACGAGTTCGTGCACCTCTATCTGGGCAAGTGCGAAAGCGAAGGAGCTGGCGGGTTGCACGGTCTGGAAGAAGAAGCCGAAGATATCCGGGTTTCGGTGTGGTCATTCGACGACGCGATGCAAGCCGTCAAGGACGGTCGCATCGTGAACGCCGCAACTATCATTGCAATGCAGTGGCTGGCGCTCAATCGCGCCGAAGTAAGGGGGCTATGGTCGTGAATCTTTTGCGCGAGCGCTATCGGGTCGACCTCGCCGGGCTGCAGGCAGCCTGTGAGGCCAACTACGCGCGCTTGATGCGTTTGCTGCCCGATATGCGCAATCAACAACGCTCCCGTAAGGTCGCCGTAACTCAAGGCGACCAGATGCTGGGCGTCCTGGCGGTCGAGGTCATCCTCGATTGCCCGTATACCACCACGTTACAAGTTCGGCAGGAACACAGCCTGCCATGGCTGCCGGTGCCCGTGCTCGAAGTGCAGGTTTACCACGACGCACGCATGGCCGAAGTCATCGGCGCCGAACATGCACGTCGCTTCCAGGGCATTTACCCCTATCCCAACGCCGACATGCACCAGCCCGATGAAAAGGCTCAGCTCAATGTGTTTCTGGGTGAATGGCTGAGCCATTGTCTGGCATGCGGGCATGAGTTCGAGGCGGTGCGCTGAGGTTTGACAAACAGGCGACTGCTCCACTTAATCAGGGTTTATGTAGGACAGGTCTGTAAGTAGCTTCTGAAAATTATCACCGGCTGGACTTTTTGGTTTTATCGAGCATCCCCCACGTCTATGTTTCGCGTTTTCTTCGGAAAGCGCGATATGAACTTCGCTGGAATCAACAGTCATTTGCTATGGCGATGAAATGGATAAAGGTCGTGCTGATCGCGATATTGTCCGGCTTCGGGGCGCCGCCATTAGTGGGACTTTTTTTATATCAAGGCGAGCCATTGCAGCCGATCGTTTGCGCACTTTTTACAGCCCTGGGACTTGGAGCAGGCGCCTTTGCATCGCGCTACATTTCATGGGGATGGGCGGTCGGCGGTTTTGCGGGCTTGTTGTTGGGACTGTTTGGCCCAATGCCGCTTATGTTTGTTTTCCCTGATGCGCGCTATGAGGCAGTGCTGCCCTGGCTTGTTTGCAGTGCTGTAGTCGGTATGCTCGTCGCAGGCTACCTAACTGATAAGGTATTCATATCGCGGTGGCCGTAGAGCCGGGATCGAAGCGTAATCCTCGTAACCGCGAAAGGGTGCGCATTTCTTGGTTTGATCCGCCCTCGTTCAGCCATCATAATCCGGCCACATCCGCTCAAGGAGATGGCCATTGTCGAGCGCATCCTCTCAGTCCTCATCCGTGTTGGTCGTGCAACTGACCGACAGCCACCTGTTCGCCGAGGCGGACGGCACGCTGCTGGGCATGCCCACGCGTGCCAGTCTGGACGCTGTGGTCGAGCTCGTACTGCGCGAGCAACCTGCGATTGATCTGGTGCTGGCAACGGGGGATTTGTCCCAGGACGGTACGGTCGAGTCGTATCAGGCGTTTCGCGACGTGAGTGATCGTCTGGATGCGCCCAAGCGCTGGATCCCCGGGAATCACGATGAGCTGAGAGAAATGTCGATTGCTGCGCAAAACAGCGATTTTCTTGAGCCGGTCGTCGACGTTGGCCAGTGGCGGATCACGATGCTTGATTCCGCCGTCTCCGGGTCAGTGCCCGGGTATCTGGAAGACACGCAACTCCAGTTGCTGGCGCAGGCCTTGAGCGAGGCTCCGCAACGGCATCATCTGGTCTGCCTCCATCATCATCCGGTGCCCATCGGGGCGGCTTGGATGGAGCCCATCGGGCTGCGAAATCCTGATGCGCTGTTTGCCGTACTGGAGCGCTTTCCCCAGGTTCGCGCGGTGCTGTGGGGCCACGTGCACCAAGCATTCGATCAGCTTCGCGATGGCGTGCGGCTGATGGCTTCGCCTTCGACCTGCATTCAGTTCGCGCCGAACAGCGTCGATTTTGGCCTCGACTCGGCTGCACCCGGCTACCGCTGGCTGCGCCTGCACCATGACGGGCAGATCGAGACCGGTGTTTCACGGATCGACCCGGAGCTGTTCGAGGTTGACCTCGATGGAGCGGGCTATTGAAAGAAACGTCCTCAAATGTCAGCGATTTATCATCGGGCGAGTTTTCGTGCAGTTGACCCTGTAAACTGCGTGGCTTTGCCCCGATGGCTGCCGAAGCAAGAGCCGTCCGGGAGGGATCGATAGCCGTTTGGGGAGGCACAGCGTGAGTCAGGATCAGTCGACGCTTCTTTATATTCATGGCCTGAACAGCTCAGCCAGGTCGCAAAAGGCCACACAGCTGACGGCATTAATGGGCCGTTTGGATTTGAGCGAATACCTGCGTGTGCCTGAGCTGCATCATCACCCGCGTCAGGCGCTGGCTCAGTTGGAGGCTGCGATTGAGGAGCTCGGTCGGCCGCTGCTGGTCGGCAGCTCGCTCGGCGGCTACTATGCCACGCACTTGGCTGAGCGCCATGGCCTCAAGGCCGTGTTGATCAACCCCGCGGTCAACCCGCACCAGCTCTTCGATGGCTTTCTTGGCACCCAACAAAACCTTTACACCGGCGAGAGCTGGGAGCTGACGCACGACCATGTGACGGCGTTGGCCGAGCTGGAAGTGCCTGCCCCACAGGATCCGCAACGTATTCAGGTGTGGCTGCAAACCGGCGACGAGACACTGGATTACCGCCGGGCGCAGAGCTTCTATCGAGCCTGCGCATTGCGCATCGAAGCGGGCGGCGATCACGGATTTCAGGGCTTCGCTGCAAAGATGCCGGCGCTGTTGAGCTTCGCCGGGTTCGCTCCCGCGTTGCTCCAGGGTGTCGATCTGACCAGGCTCTGACCGGAGCCATGGCTGCAACAAAGCTGCACTAAATATGTAGAACCGACTTGTACAAACAGTGCTACTCCGAAATTTCATGAACGACTTGATGACGAGACCCCATGGCCAATCCCAGCGCTAGCTCTTATAACGCAGACGCCATCGAAGTCCTCTCGGGCCTCGACCCGGTCCGCAAACGGCCGGGCATGTACACCGACACCGCACGGCCCAACCATCTGGCGCAGGAAGTCATCGACAACAGTGTCGACGAAGCGCTGGCAGGCCACGCCCGGTCTGTGCAGGTCATTTTGCACGCCGACAATTCCCTTGAAGTCGCGGATGACGGCCGCGGCATGCCCGTGGATATCCATCCGGAAGAGGGCGTGTCGGGCGTCGAGTTGATCCTCACCAAACTCCACGCTGGCGGCAAGTTTTCCAACAAAAACTACCAGTTCTCAGGCGGCCTTCATGGCGTCGGGATCTCCGTGGTCAACGCGCTTTCGACCCAGGTCCGTGTGCGGGTCAAGCGCGATGGCAACGAATACGAAATGACGTTCGCTGACGGCTATAAGGCCAGCGAACTGGCGGTGATCGGCACCGTCGGCAAGCGTAATACCGGCACCAGCGTGTACTTCGCCCCGGACCCCAAATACTTCGATACCCCCAAGTTCTCTGTCAGCCGCCTCAAGCACGTGCTCAAGGCCAAGGCCGTGCTCTGCCCGGGCCTGCTGGTCAGCTTCGAAGACAAAGGCACGGGCGAGAAAGTCGAGTGGCATTACGAAGACGGGCTGCGCTCGTACCTCCAGGACTCGGTGGCAGACTTTCTGCGCCTTCCGGACGAGCCGTTCTGCGGCGTGTTTGCGGGCAATAAAGAGGCCGTCGACTGGGCACTGCTGTGGCTGCCCGAAGGTGGCGACAGCGTGCAGGAAAGCTACGTCAACCTGATCCCGACCGCGCAGGGTGGCACCCACGTCAATGGTCTGCGCCAAGGCCTGCTGGACGCAATGCGGGATTTCTGCGAGTTCCGTAATCTGCTGCCGCGCGGCGTGAAGCTGGCGCCCGAAGACGTCTGGGAGCGCATCGCTTTCGTCCTGTCGATGAAGATGCAGGAGCCGCAGTTCTCCGGTCAGACCAAAGAGCGATTGTCCTCCCGCGAAGCCGCCGCTTTTGTCTCGGGCGTGGTAAAGGACGCTTTCAGCCTGTGGCTTAACGCCCACCCTGAACTGGGCATGCAACTGGCCGAACTAGCGATCAGCAATGCCGGTCGTCGTCTCAAGGCCAGCAAGAAGGTTGAGCGCAAACGCATCACCCAGGGCCCGGCGCTGCCAGGCAAACTGGCTGATTGCGCAGGGCAGGATCCGATGCGCTCGGAACTGTTTCTGGTTGAGGGTGACTCGGCGGGTGGTTCTGCCAAACAGGCCCGGGACAAGGAATTTCAGGCCATCCTGCCCTTGCGCGGGAAAATTCTGAACACATGGGAAGTCGATGGCGGCGAGGTGCTTGCCAGCCAGGAAGTGCATAACATTGCCGTGGCCATCGGGGTCGATCCAGGTGCGGCAGACATGAGCCAGTTGCGCTACGGCAAAATCTGCATTCTGGCCGACGCTGACTCCGATGGCTTGCACATTGCGACGCTGCTGTGCGCACTTTTTGTTCAGCACTTCCGTCCGCTGGTGGATGCCGGCCACGTCTACGTGGCGATGCCGCCGCTGTATCGAATCGACCTGGGCAAAGACATTTATTACGCCCTGGACGAGGCCGAGCGCGACGGCATTCTTGACCGGCTGGTGGCCGAGAAAAAACGTGGCAAGCCCCAAGTCACCCGATTCAAGGGACTGGGTGAGATGAACCCGCCACAGCTGCGAGAGACCACCATGGACCCGAACACGCGTCGACTGGTGCAACTGACCCTCGACGACTTCGCCGCCACCTCGGAAATGATGGACATGCTGTTGGCCAAGAAGCGAGCGGGTGACCGCAAGAGCTGGCTCGAGTCCAAAGGCAACCTGGCCGAGGTGCTGGTTTGATGCGGGGCTGGCTTGCAGCGTTGGTATTGATCGCCACGCCTGTCTTCGCGGCGCCATTGCCCGAACTCAAGCTGCTGTCGGAGCATCCGGTGGATGACATGATCGGCGGCAATCTGTCCGGCCTCGCGTCATGCAACGGCGTGCTGTGGACCGTCTCGGATCGTGACGACACCCTGCTCTACAGTCTTGATACCTCGGCTACGGTCTGGAAAGCCAAGGCACAAACGCTCGAAATTCCGCCGATTCCAGACAGCGGGCTGTCTGCGACCCTGCGCGGCATGGCCAAGGCCTCGGCGCTGATTCGTGGCGGCGATCTGGACTTCGAAGGCGTGAGCTGCGATGCCGAGGGTAACCGCTACATCGTCAGCGAAGCCTATGCCACGGTGCTCAAAGTGCCGGTCAAGGGAGCGCCTGTGTGGCTGGACCTTCCTAAAAAGATCGTCGAAGAAGCGCAGGCGGCCGGCATGCTGCAGCATTTCAACGCCATCTTCGAAGGAATCGCGATCAATCCGGCAGGTGACCAACTGTGGCTCGCCGCCGAGCGGGACAAGCGCGGGCTGCTGACTGCGCACCTTGGCAAGGAAGGTTGGGCCTGTGACGCCAGCTGCATCCTGCGGGTGGAGTCAGGCGAGGACCTTTTGCCCCCGGAGGTTAGCGGCAAGCGGGTCTCCAAAGACCTTTCCGATATATCGCTGCACAAGGGCAAGCTGTTCACGCTGGAGCGCGCGGCTTACCGGATCTGTCGCCGCACCCTGGCGACGGGGCAGCTGGAAGCCTGCTGGTCGTTTGCCAGGGAGGCGCTGCAGCCCAATCGACGATATGACCAGAAGTACGGCCTGACCGAGGCGTTGATCGTCGACGACAAAGGCGCGTGGATCGGTACTGACAACAACTTCGGTGTCCGCGCCGATGGTGAAAAACGCCCTGTCGTGTGGCGCTTTGCTGCGCCGGAAGGTGGCTGGGGCGGCAAGCCTTGACCCAGGCACCTCCTGGCCGACGCGCCGGGCGGATCATGATGATTATCGCCTGGGCTGCAGCGCTGTTTCTGGCCACACGCTTTTTCGGCGAGTGGGAGCAGCGTCAGGAAAATCCGAACACGGTCGTTGCCTCCGAGCACGGCGACGGCTATGTCGAGGTGAAGCTTACGAGCAATCGTGACGGACATTTCGTCATGACCGGGCAGATAAATGCCCGCCCTGTGCAGTTCATGCTCGACACAGGGGCGACCAACGTCGCCGTGCCGGAGAGCGTCGCACAGACGCTGCGTCTTGAGCGCGGCGAGCGTGTTCAGGTGAGTACGGCCAACGGGCGCACCGATGCGTTCCGGACCACCCTGCATCGGCTGCAGATAGGCGACATCGTCCTGAACAACGTGCGCGCCCTGGTGGTGCCCGGCCTGGACGGTGAACAGGTGCTGCTGGGCATGAGCGCCGTGAAACAACTCGAATTCACACAGCGTGGCGGCACTTTGCTGCTGCGCCAGACGACAAAATGATGAGGCCCGCATGAGCGATTCCCTTGACCTCAGCCTGGACGGCGTAGAACGCCGATCGCTGGCTGACTTCACCGAACAGGCCTATCTCAACTACTCCATGTACGTGATCATGGACCGGGCGCTGCCGCATATTGGCGACGGCCTGAAGCCGGTGCAGCGACGCATCGTCTACGCGATGAGCGAGCTGGGCCTGGACGCTGACGCCAAGCACAAGAAGTCGGCGCGTACCGTAGGTGACGTCCTCGGCAAGTTTCACCCGCACGGCGACTCCGCCTGCTACGAAGCAATGGTGCTGATGGCGCAGCCTTTCAGCTATCGCTACACGCTGGTCGATGGCCAGGGCAACTGGGGTGCGCCGGACGACCCCAAGTCGTTCGCAGCCATGCGATACACCGAAGCCCGGCTTTCGCGGTATTCCGAGGTACTGCTTTCCGAGTTGGGACAGGGTACGGCCGACTGGGTGCCGAACTTTGACGGCACGCTGGACGAGCCGGCCGTTTTGCCTGCGCGCCTGCCAAATATCCTGCTCAATGGCACCACCGGCATTGCTGTCGGCATGGCCACTGATGTCCCGCCGCACAACCTGCGAGAGGTCGCGTCGGCGTGTGTGCGCCTGCTCGACGAGCCGAAAGCGACCATCGAACAGCTGTGCGAACACATTCAGGGTCCTGATTACCCGACAGAAGCGGAGATCATCACCCCGCGTGCCGACCTGCTGAAAATCTACGAAACGGGTCGTGGCTCGGTGCGGATGCGTGCGGTTTATCGTGTTGAAGACGGCGATATCGTCGTCACCGCGCTGCCGCATCAGGTCTCGGGCGCCAAGGTGCTGGAGCAGATCGCTGCGCAAATGCAGGCCAAGAAGCTGCCGATGGTGGCGGACCTGCGTGATGAGTCGGACCACGAGCATCCGTGCCGCATCGTGATTATTCCACGTTCAAATCGCGTGGACCCAGAAGAGCTGATGCAGCATCTGTTTGCCACCACCGAGCTGGAATCCAGCTATCGGGTGAACGTCAACATCATCGGTCTGGACGGCAAGCCGCAGCTCAAGAATCTCAAAGCACTGCTGTCGGAGTGGCTGACCTTCCGTATTAACACCGTGCGCCGCCGGCTGCAGTTCCGCCTGGATAAAGTCGAGCGTCGTCTCCACCTGTTGGAAGGCTTGCTCACCGCGTATCTGAACCTGGATGAAGTGATTCATATCATCCGTACCGCCGAGCACCCGAAAGCCGAGCTGATCGCGCGTTTTGCGTTGTCCGAGATTCAGGCTGATTACATCCTCGACACACGGTTGCGTCAGCTGGCCCGTCTGGAAGAGATGAAGCTGCGCGGCGAGCAGGATGAACTGCTCAAGGAGCAAGCCAAGTTGCTCGCCCTGCTGGGCAGCGAAACCAAGTTGCGCAAGCTGGTACGCACTGAACTGATTGCTGATGCCCAGACCTACGGCGATGACCGTCGCTCGCCCATTGTTGAGCGTGCGGAGGCCAAAGCGCTGTCGGAAAACGAGCTGATGCCCACAGAACCGGTCACCGTGGTGCTGTCGGAAAAAGGCTGGGTGCGCTGCGCCAAAGGTCACGACATCGACGCTACCGGGCTTTCGTACAAAGCAGGCGATGGCTTCAAGGCAGCAGCAGCGGGCCGGTCGAACCAGTTTGCGGTGTTCATCGACTCGACAGGGCGCAGCTATTCGCTGGCGGCGCATACGTTGCCGTCCGCCAGAGGGCAGGGCGATCCGCTGACGGGTCGCCTGACACCGCCACCGGCCGCCACGTTCGAATGCGTGCTGCTGCCAGAGGACGACGCCTTGTACGTGGTTGCTTCCGACGCCGGCTACGGTTTTGTGGTCAAGGGTGAAGACCTGCAGGCCAAGAACAAGGCGGGCAAGGCGCTGCTGAGTCTTCCGGCCGGGGCTAAGGTGATTCTGCCGCGCCCTGTGCCTGACCGCGAACAGAACTGGCTCGCTGCGGTGACCACTGAAGGTCGCCTGCTGGTATTCAAGATCAGCGACCTGCCACAGCTGGGCAAAGGCAAAGGCAACAAGATCATTGGTATTCCGGGCGATCGTGTTGCCAGCCGGGAGGAGTACGTCACCGACCTGGCCGTCATCCCCAATGGCGCAACACTGGTGCTGCAGGCCGGTAAGCGCCATCTGTCGCTCAAACCCGACGATCTCGAACACTACAAAGGCGAGCGCGGACGCCGGGGTAACAAGCTGCCGCGCGGATTCCAGCGCGTCGATGCCTTGCTGGTGGAAAGCGCCAGCTAAAGCGGCTGGTTGCGCAGTCGCTCTTCGTTTCGTCACGAGAGCGACTCAGAATTGCTGGAGTCAGCGCACATATTCACGGATGATATGACGTCATCTGGCGCCGCCGTGGCGGAATGCCTTCATGTCTTCAAAGCATTTAACAGCGTGAGCGCGTTACACGGCGTTCACTTGGACGGGATGATGAATTTTCTACGTGTTCCCCGTGTTCTGTTGTTAGCCGGCGTTTTGGGTTTGGCCGGTTGCAGCGTTCATCAGCCCACGTCGCTCTATCAGCTCGACAGCGGCGAACCTGGGCAACCGAAACAAAATGGCGGGGTCGCAGTTGTATTGGGCCCGGTGGCAATCGCCGACTATCTACAACGCGAAACCTTACTTCAGCGTCAACCGGATGGCAGTCTCACAGCATCCACCGAGGGTCGCTGGGCGGGTAGCCTGTCCTCTGATATTGACCAACTGCTTCTGCGCCAGCTGGCCTGGAAGCTCGACAGCCAACGGGTAGTCATGGCGCCTGCAGCGGCCAACTTCACGCCGGATGTGCAAGTGGTGCTGTCGATCACCCGACTGGATTCGGGTGTCAAACAACCCGCGGTACTTGATGCCCAGTGGCGTTTGCTCGACCGCCGCGGCAACGTTCGCGACAGCAAGATCATCCACCTGGAAGAACCGCACGCTGGCTCTTCCGCTGCGCAGGTCAAGGCTCAAGGGGTCTTGCTGCAACGCCTGGCAGACAAGCTGAGCGTCGCGGTCAAACCTATCGCCAGTCAGCCGCTGGTGGCGGACGAGCCCAAGCGAGCAGCTACGCCAGCCAAGACCCGTACCGATCAGGACAAGCCCAAGATCCCGATGGCGTCACCGATCCGGACCGACCTGGAAGTGTTTCGCTTCTAGGATTCGCGGCCACAAAAAAGCCCGCAGCGATGCGGGCTTTTTTTTTGCTGCGATAACCGTCAGACCTTGCGGGCTTCGTGCATACGCGCCAGTTGGCGTTCGAGCATCGATGGATAGGGCTCCATCAAACGCTCCACGCAGCTTGCACCCTCCGGGCTGGCGATCGGGCGTATGCGCGCACGCTGGCGAATGGTCGGGTCTTCGCTGATCTTGCGTTCCACCAGCAGCAAATTGCGGCTGTGCTGAGAAAGGGCCAGCGCGTCCTGGGCGGTTTCGGTCAGCAGCAGATCGATTTGATTCATCCCGTGAAGACCCTCGCCCAACGTCAGGCCCAGCTGAAGCTGAAGGGTGATCCCGCTGTCGGCGACTTCGATCTGCAACGCATGGCTCAACGCACGCAGCAACTCGCCGCAGCAGATTGCGTTGGTCAGGTAATCGTCCCCGCTGTCCTGCGTGCTGAAAACCATCAGCGAGCTGCCGTCGTTCAATGTGTGCAGTTCGCTGTCGTACAGCGAAGCGGCTTGATCGATACAGTCGCGGTAGCGCTCTAGCAGTTCGGTCAGACGCGTGCGTGGGAGCCGGCGAAGCTGCTCCTGAGAACCCAGTTGCACCGCCAGTACGGCGCTGTACTGAGGCTGCGAGGGGACGACAGGCAAAATCGGCCGTGGCGCAGGTTTCGGCGCAACGGGGGAGTGATCGCGAAGGTCCGCGAACGGGTCTTCTTCGTCGTCTTCATCTTCCTCGGCGACGATGCGGCGCGCCGGAATCACCGTGGCACGTGGCTTGGGCGCGTCGTCGAAGTCAGGGTCGGAAAGATCACTGCTATCGAACTCGGGGGAGGCGTCCTCTTCATCCTCGACCTGTACAGGCTCGGGAACAGGCACCGGCTCTGGCTCGGGCGGCGCATACGAGGTCTTCAGCTGGCGAGCCAGGTCCCCGATTTCGTCCTGACGCTCTGTGGCCGGCGTATAGGGGTCGATGTAGCGCAACCACATGCGCAGTTGCAGCATGGGCGTGGAAATGTGCCGTCCCAGACGAAGGCTCAAGGCCAGCGCCAGTGCCAGCAGGATACCGGCCAGAATGGCCATGCTCTGCAGGCTGATGGTCAGTGGCTGTTGGAATTGCCCCATGTCCAGGCTGATGCGCAGCGTCCCGGCGACCACGTCCTGGAAGGTGATCTTGATTTCGTAGAGCCCCTCCGCTTCGCCCAGCAAACCGTTTTTCGGGCGCTGGCCGGCTTCGGCAAGGATGCGGTTGTCGGGGCTATAGATCGCCGCATGGGCCACCAGCGGATTTTTCACCAGATTGCCCAGGAGCACGTTCAGGCTGAGGATGTCATTGGACACCAGCAGCTCGGTCGCGGACGTGGCGGTCTGTGTGGTCAGGGCTTGCCCCAATGCGTCGGCCTGTTCGTGCATGGCTTGCTTGAACTGCAAACCCATGACGCAGGCGTAGATCACCAGAGCCAACGCGACGAGGATCACGTTATGGCTGGCGATGCGCAAAGCAATCGGTACACGTCGATGACGCAATGCCCGGAAGATCAGCAAGAAGAAATTATCGGTTTTTACTGGCGTGGGCCGGTTCACTGAGCACGGCTCTCTTGGTGAAGTTGGGGCGCAGTATAGCGAGCGACCCTGTAGCGGCAAAGCGCTGGCTGTGCCCGGCGGTCACTGAAAGTGCGTAGAATGCGGTTTTTTTCAACTGCGGGGGTGCGACTTGCGCGAAATCGTCCTGATAAACATCACCGGTGCAGACCGTCCCGGCCTCACTGCAGCCATCACCGGTGTGCTGGCCGAAGGCGGCGTGAACATTCTCGACATCGGTCAGGCGGTGATTCATGACGTGCTGTCCTTCGGCCTCTTGATCGAACTGCCTGATACCGAATCAGGCGCGTCCGTGCTTCAGAGCCTTCAAGCGGCTGCTGACGAACTGGGCCAGCAAGTGCGTTTCAGCCGCGTCAGCGAAGCCGACTACCAGCATTGGGTCGACGGGCAAGGCAAGGCGCGGCACATCGTGACGCTGCTGACGCGCAAGGTCACCGCCGAGCAATTGCAGACCGTCAGCGCGATCACCGCCAAGTACGGTTTGAATATCGATCGAATCGACCGGCTTTCTGCGCGCGTGCCGCTGGACGCGCCAAGCGCGAAAGGCAAGGCCTGCGTCGAGTTCTCCGTACGCGGTGAACCGGCGGATGCCCAGCAGATGCAAGCCGAGTTCCTGCAGGTTGCACAAGCGCTGAACGTCGACATCGCGTTCCAGCAGGATTCCCTGTACCGCCGCAATCGCCGCCTTGCAGTGTTCGATATGGACTCAACCCTGATCGAGGCCGAGGTCATCGACGAGTTGGCCAAGGCCCATGGCGTCGGCGAGCGTGTTTCGGAGATCACTGAGCGCGCGATGCGCGGCGAGCTCGATTTTCGGGCCAGTTTCAAAGAGCGGCTGGCGCTGCTCAAAGGACTGGACGTCAAGGTGCTCGATGAAATCGGCGCTTCGTTGCGCTTGACTGAAGGCGCCGAAACCCTGTTCGCCGAACTCAAGCGGCTGGGCTATAAAACCGCGATTCTGTCGGGCGGCTTCACCTACTTCGCCCGCCAATTGCAGGCCCGGTTGGGCATTGACTACATTTTCGCCAACGAACTGGAAGTGGTCGATGGCAAGTGTACGGGCAATGCCATCGAGCCTATCGTGGACGCTCAGCGCAAGGCCGACCTGTTACGGGAGTTGGCGAGCAAGGAAGGCCTGAGTCTGGAGCAGACCATTGCAGTTGGCGACGGCGCAAACGACTTGCCAATGCTTGCCATCGCCGGTCTCGGCGTTGCGTTCCGCGCCAAGCCGCTGGTCAAGCAGTCGGCAAAGCAAGCCATCTCGACCCTGGGACTGGACGGCGTGCTGTATTTGCTGGGGGTTCGTGATCGGGAAGGGCGGGGCTTTTAAACGGCACCGACGTCGTCGAGGCATTCAGAGGGATGCCTCACTGGCTCAAAGCACGGTCCACAGTGAATCAAATTCCTGCTCCGGGCCGCCATCGTTTGAAGGCGTGGTCTTCTTCGGCCCCTCGATGATCTGATACTCGAACTGGTTATAGCTGCCCGTCGTCGCACGGCGGTTGCTCAGGCTGGCGCGCCGCTCTTCGCCGCTGGTATTGATCAGCACCCTGGAGCCATCCTCGAATGGTACACGCGGTGCGATAACCGTCGCGGGCACGTCTATGGCGCGAACCTCTGGCAGCAGCAAAGCGCGCAGGAACTGGCTGCTCTGCTCGGCACGCGTCAACTGCATGCCGCACGCCTGGGCAAACGGGGCGATGAGCTCGACCCCCATCTGCATGCCGCCGCCCCGCACCTGCCGTACCCAGCGCACGACCGCAATACTCCAGCCGTGGCCGTGATCCTGGATACCGATCATCTCGCCTGCCTGCAACTGGTCAGGCACTTCTTTCGGCCAGGCGAGGCAATAGCCGCCAGGGCTGTGATTGACGATGTGCAGAGCATAAGTCGGAAAGCTTTTCTGCCCGTCCGAAGCAGCGTTGCCTTCGGCATCGTCGCGCTTATATTCGATTTCCTCGAACGGCAACATGGTGTTCGCAGTGCCCGGGCGGGCTGCATCTGCGGCCTCCGCCCACGGATCATGACGGCCCGGCTTGAGCGGCTGAAGGCTGAATTCGGCCGCTCTAGACAATGTCGACATCCGCAACAGGTCGCTGAAAGACTGCTGACCGCCGACGTAGTAATGCAGGGCGCTCATGCCCACGCAAACAGTCAGCGTGCCTTGCCCTGGCGTGCGTTGAAAGGCGCGCTCGGAGACATCGCCCCAGGCGGCAGCAAGGTGCTGCAGCACGTCCATGGACAAACCTGGCGGAACCTTCAGCGGTGACTTTCCGCGTTCCGCCGGGGGCAGTTCCATGTAGCGTTCCAGCGCTGCCGAAAGGGGGCGAGGGTCGATGCCAAGCAGGTTCGCCCGTTGGTCATCGTCGTATAGGGCAGCATAACGAGGCGCCATGTCGGTGCCGGGCGCCACAGCGTACAAGCTCTTGTCATCCAGAGGTTGCTGCAGCGTAACCATCGCGCTCCAGGCATCAAGCGCTTCGGCCAGCTTGCCGATATTGTGCTGGCGCATCTGGTTGCAGCGGGAGCAGCCCATCATCAGGGCAACGAGGTACGTGTGCTCGACGCTCATGGCCTGAGTGTTGAGGGCCAGGCTATCGGCCACCGGCACGTTGTGCAGCCGATGCTGACGAGCAATTTGGTAAATCTGGTGCAGTTCAAGCCACAAGCCATCTTGCACCGGACAGTAAAGCTGGTTTGCGCGGATCAGCGGCCCGTTCAGACAGCTTAGCGCGCGCTGGAGCGCAGTGGTCAGCAGCCCGACACGATCCTTGCTGAGCTTGGGAGCCACCCGCGCGATGATCTGCTTGTAGCCGATGGCCAGATGGTTTTGCAGCGCCTGGCAGAGGTTGGCCACTTTGCGCGGACGCTCTTCGAGCACCACCGACTGGTTGAGAAAATGGCGCTCCAGGTGCTTGCACACAAAGAACACCTCCGGACGAAGCAATTCCAGAAGCTGCATGCGATTGTCACTGGGCGTGAGCAACTGATTCAGCTCGCCCAGACCCTGGTAAAGCTGACGCGCCATCTCACCGAGGTTGGCCTTGGGCAATGTCGCGATCCAGCGCTTCATGTCTTTTGGGGTCGCGTCACAGAACGACAGGCTCGACTGCGTCGGCACAGGGGCGCGCAACAACAGCGGGAGGCTTAAATTACTCATGTGACGGGCAAACTCCAACAGCAGGCCTGAACGGCGGCGTCCAACTCCGGGGCGAACCACCCTCACCGGGCGAAAAGAGCACGTTTACGTCCAATGAAAGTGAAGTTTCCTACTGCACTGACATGGAACTCTAGCAGCATCCGACACGAGCCGCCGCTGACCCTGAGCACAGAAAATCGTCCCGGCGGGCCGTTGACGGTTACCCCTGCAGGCCAACCGTCGCGTCAGAAAAACAGCATCGTGCTTTCAGTCCGTAGACCTACGCAAGAATCAGGCCTGCACAGGCAAAGCGAGCCCTTCGCCCATTCGAACAGGCGAACCGGCCGCCAGCAGTTCGGACCATTTCACCTGGTTCGGGCCAAACAACACGATGGCGGTAGAGCCCAGTTTGAAGCGGCCCAGCTCCGCACCCTTCTCGAGATGGATAGGAGCACGCGCGGCCTCGTCGTAGCGGAACGTTTTTAGCTCACGCTTGGGCGGCGTAACCAGGCCCGCCCAGACGGTTTCGATCGATGCAACGATCATCGCGCCGACCAGTACCACCGCCATCGGACCGCGCTCAGTGTCGAACAGGCAGACCACCCGTTCGTTGCGGGCGAAGAGCTCAGGCACGTTTTCCGCAGTGGTCTGGTTGACCGAGAACAGCCGGCCAGGCACATAAACCATTTCGCGCAGGGTGCCGGCGAGCGGCATGTGAACGCGATGGTAATCCTTGGGTGACAGGTAAACGGTCGCGAATTCGCCACCCATGAACGGCGCAGACAGACGCGCATCACCGCCAAGCAGTTCCAGTGCGCTGTAGCTGTGACCCTTGGCCTGGAAAATCCGGCCATGTTCAATCGGACCCAATTGACTGACTGCGCCGTCGGCGGGGCAGAGGATCGCGCCCGGCGTTTCGTCCAGCGGGCGAGCGCCTGGCTTGAGTGAGCGGGTGAAGAAGTCATTGAAGTGCTGATACGCGGTGATGTCCTCGACCTGAGCCTGGGACATGTCAACCTGATAGCGGCGTACAAACCATTGGGTAAATGCATTCTTGAACCAGCGCACCCGGCATTCGGCAACACAGCCCGCCAGACGCGACAGCAGATGGTGGGGAAGCAAATACTGGAAAAGAATAAACAGACGCTGTTTCATCAAGATTCCTAAACGTTTGGAAAGGGAAATGCACATTGCGCCCATTGGGCGTCGATTCATTTTTCGACCGGGGTGTCCGGGTGATTGCCCCATTCGCCCCACGACCCGGCATAGCCTTTCACTCTCGGGTAGCCCAGTGCCTTGGCCACCAGATAGGTGAAACCGGAGCGGTGGTGGGTCTGGCAGTGCGTAATGATCTCTTTATCCGGCGTGATGCCGAGGCTTTCGAGGATCTGGGGCATGTCTTTACGGATACGCAGATTGCGCCTCTGATCCATGCCCGCAGTCCATTCGAAATTCACCGCGCCCGGTATATGGCCGCCTTTGGCCGCGACGACCTTTTCACCGGAATACTCCGTCGGTGCGCGAGCATCCCAGATCGCCAGATCAGCGGCGCCAAGACGGCTGTGCAGATACTCACGGGTCGCAGTGGGCTCGTCGTGCAACGTCAGCTGAACAGGACCACCCGCGGCAGCTGGCACGTCTGTCGACAGTTGCAGACCTTCGCCTTGCCAGGCCAGCAGGCCACCGTCGAGATAGTGATACTTTTTGTGTCCGATCACGTCGAGCAACCAGATGAAGCGGCCTGCCCAACCGCCGCCTTCGTCGTCGTAAACCACGTAGACGGCGTCAGGATTGTGGCCCAGTTCACCGAACAGAGCCTCCAGTTGCGTCTGGGTTGGCAACAGCCCCGGCGCAGGGGGCAAGCCCAGTTGTGTGCGTTTCGGATCGACAAAACGTGCGCCGGGCAGGTGCCCGGCCTCGTAGCGGGCCGGGCTGGTCAGGTCGACCAGAATAAGCTCGGGAGCGCTGAGGCGGGCCTGCAGGTCTGCGGGCTCGATGACCAGCGGCAAGCTTGAAAAGGCAGACATTTGGCGTCTCCGGATCGCGAAAAGGTTGCGAATTGTAGCTCAGCTGTCAGCCGTTGCGATGGCTAAAGGTCGTGAGCGCTTTCTCGATGCACTGTCCGGTTTTGCCGAACGCCTGCACGGACATTTCAGAAAAAGGCCCACCCCCCTGATCGGCCATCACCAACATCACCACGCGACCATTGCTGGCAAGTGAGCGGATCAAGAGATGTTCGCCGCTGAACAAATGGCGCAGTTGTGCCGGCAGCAGCGCCGAGAACTGCGCGTTGTTCGCAGGTGTCAGGCGGAGCTGTGTGGGCTGTGCAAGCAGGCGCTGCAGCAATGTACTGTTGTTGTAGGGAACCAGCAGCGCGGCGGCTGACTTGTCCAGCCCTGCGATTTGATGCACACGCAGGCTGTCGGTTTTTCGATCAGTCATCAGCAACACCACCCGCTGCATACCGGCCGCCACCAATGCATCCCGAGCGCAAGTTGTCAGGTGCATCGCGTTGATGAAAATGCCGGGCTCTTTGAGCAGGTCGGCGCAATGCCTGCGCCATACCTGCAGCGCATCGGGCGTGGGCGCCGGCGCTGGCAGCATGCCTTTATGCACGCGGCGCGCGTTCCACGGCCAAAGCAGCGCCTGTGCCGGATGCCAGATGTCCGGGGTCGAGTGCTGACGCGCGCTGGCCACAGCGTTTTGGTGAACCTGCTGTTGAAGCTGGTCCAGCGGCTGCTGCAGATAAAGACTGGTCAACAGTTGCCAGCGCAGGCTGTGCGGCGTGTCCCAGGCTTGATGCGCGGAAAGCGCCAGGCCGTTGGCCAACAAAATCGTGTTGGCGGGCTGATTGAGCCAGCGTCGAAGAGGCAGATCGGCATCGAGCTGCTGCCGCTGCTTGAGTGCGTCGTCGTTGCCGTGAGCGATGCGCAGGACTTTGACCAGACTGCGCTGCTGAGAGGTCAACAGTTCGTACCCTTGGGTCACCCAGACAGGCAGGCGCCAGTGGTGTGCCAGCGCCTGACAGAGATGCACCAGCCGTACGCCAAACAGCGAGTTTTCCACCGACTTGGCGCATTCACCTTTGTGGATAACCCGCAGCTCCCATTCTTCCAGTAGCGTGGGGTGTGCCAGCGCCATGGGCCAGAGCGGCGAGAGAAAGAGCAGACTGCCCAGGTGGATGTCCTGCCACAGCCGTGCCAGTTGATTGGCAAATAAACCGTAAGCCTGTTGCATCGCGTGCTGGCTGATCATCTGCAATTGGCGCAAGGCCACCGGAATCTCGCGTGCGTCGACGCTGGGCAAGCGCGCCAGCAGCGCTTCCGTACGCGCCAGGCCCAGGCGATTGATGGCTACCTCAAGACTCTCCGCAGGCTGAGTCAGGGCGTTATTGGCCAGGTTGGCCTCGCGCAGAACATTGAGCACCAAGGCCGGGCTGTCTTGCATGAGGTCTGCGATGTCACGCAACGAGCGACGGCTGTCGGTCAACGCGGCCTGAACTCGCTGATGCGCCACTGCGGGCACCGGCAACGCGATGCTGTCGAGCTGCTTTATCCATTGATCCAGGCTGCGGGGGACAGGGAGCGACGTAGCTTTATCTGATTGCATTCACAACACCCGTACGGCTGGGAGATTAGATCGACGTCGAGTACTGGCATCATGCTGGCCCTTGCAGCACACGGTCCGGCGGCACACATCGGTCAGGATTTTCGCGTGTTCTGACTATAGTCTGGCGCATTCATGCCGATAAGCAGGACAAGAGTTTCAGGCGCTTCTCGCGCAATGACCATGAACCCGACTCAGTAAGTATTTTCTACCTATGGCAAAAATTATCGGCATCATCGTCGTTTTCGCGAGCGTTCTCGGCGGATACGTACTGTCCCACGGTCAGATCGCTGCGTTGATCCAGCCTTTCGAGGTCATGATCATCGGCGGTGCGGCGCTGGGTGCATTCCTGCAAGCCAACCCGGGCTATATGACCATGCTGGTCATCAAGAAGTCCTTGAAGATGTTCAGCACCCGGTTCACCCATGGTTACTACCTTGAGGTGTTGGGCCTGGTCTACGAGATCCTCAACAAAAGCCGTCGCGAAGGCATGATGGCCATTGAAGGGGACATCGAAGAACCTGAGAACAGCCCGATTTTCGCCAAATATCCAGGCGTGCTCAAAGACACCCGCATGATCGCGTTCATCTGCGATTACCTGCGCATCATGTCCTCCGGCAACATGGCGCCGCACGAGCTGGAAGGCTTGTTCGACATGGAGCTGCTGAGCATGAAAGAAGAGCTTGAGCATCCTTCCCATGCGGTCACCGGGGTGGCCGATGCGATGCCCGGTTTCGGTATCGTCGCTGCGGTACTGGGTATCGTTGTGACCATGGCGTCCCTGGGTTCGGGCGACAAGGCCGCGATCGGCATGCACGTAGGTGCGGCGCTGGTCGGTACGTTCTTCGGTATTTTGGCGGCCTACGGCTTCTTCGGCCCGCTGGCCACTTCTCTGGCTCACGATGCCAAAGAAGAAATGAATGTCTACGAATCGATCAAGGCCTCGCTGGTTGCGTCGGCGTCCGGTGTGCCGCCTTCGCTGGCTGTAGAGTTCGGTCGCAAGGTGCTTTATCCAGCCCATCGCCCCAGCTTCAGTGAGCTGGAACAAGCTGTCCGCGGTCGTTGATCCATGGAAAATAATCAGCCGATTATCATAAAGCGCGTCAAGCGCTTTGGCGGGGGGCACCACGGCGGCGCCTGGAAGATTGCCTTCGCCGACTTTGCGACGGCGATGATGGCGTTCTTCCTTGTGCTCTGGCTGATGTCGTCGGCCACGCCCGAGCAACTGGTCGCTATTGCCGGTTACTTCAAGGACCCGGTCGGTTTCTCCGACAGCGGCTCGCCCTATGTGATCGACCTGGGCGGCTCGCCGGAGATGTCTCCTGACCAGACGCTCAACCCGGAAGTCAAATCGACGCCTGCACCAGACCGCGTGCCGGTTGATGCCGATCAGCAGGACTCGGCTGCCGAGCAGGTTGAGCAGGACCGTCTGGAGATGTTGCTGCAGGAACTGCAGACCAAGGTGAACGAGAACCCGCAACTGGCGAAGTTCAAGGACCAGATTCTGTTCGAGATTACTCAGGACGGGTTGCGTATCCAGATCACGGACGCGGACAACCGCCCGATGTTTGATATCGGCAGCGCGAAGCTTAAACCGTATTTCGAAGACATCCTGCTGGCCATGGCTGACACCATCAAAGCGGTGCCGAACAAGGTCAGCATCAGCGGTCACACCGATGCGACGCCTTACGTGGGCAACAACGGCTTCGGTAACTGGGAGCTGTCGTCAGGTCGCGCGAACGCCGCACGACGGGCGTTGGTGGCGGGAGGTTACCCCGATCCGCAAGTGGCGCGTGTGGTGGGTTACGCCTCGTCGGCGCTGTACGACAAGCAGCACCCGCAGAACCCGATCAACCGCCGTATCGACATCGTGGTGATGACCAAGAAAGCGCAGCAGCGTATCGAAGGCGCGCAGAACTCGGGTGAAGCACCGCAAACGCCGGATGCACCGAGCGGCGCTGCGCCAGCGCCGACGCCAGGCGCCATTGCACCTGCCAATCAACCGGGGGCATCGATCTCGACGCCCGCCGTTGATCCCCAGGCGTATGCCCAGCCGCACGAGATTCGGCAGAAGCTGAACATTTTCGATCAGGGCCAGCTGAAGATCGACGAAACCAGGAACTGACGCCTGGCTGCACAAATAAAAACGCCGCGATGATCGCGGCGTTTTTGTTTCAGCTTTTTGACAGTCCGACTTGCCGGCCTTGCGGACGGCAGCTTCTGCTAATAGTGCGAAGTGCAGAAGGCGGGTCTGGAGCAATCCGCGTGTAGGAGCGCGCTTGCCCGCGAAGGCGATTCGTCTGCTTCATCAATGTCGCCTGACCGACCCCATTCGCGGGCAAGCGCGCTCCTACAATCTGTCGCCGAATCTGGATGCCATGGAGAGGCTCAGTAGCTGCTCTCCGGCAAGCTCGCGATGATCGAACGATAGCTGTTCATCCGCTGCTGTTGCACGCGACCGTCTGCCAGGCCTTGCAGCAATGCACAGCCGGGTTCGCGGTCGTGTTTGCAGTCGCGGAAGCGGCATCTGCCCAGCAGGTCGTTGAACTCGATGAAGCCCGCTTCGACGTCAGCTCGGCTGACGTGGCCCAGTCCGAATTCCCGGATGCCGGGGGAGTCGATCAAGTCGCCGCCACGCGGAAAGTGGAACAGACGCGCGGTGGTCGTGGTGTGCGTGCCCTGACCTGAATATTCCGACAACGGCCCCACGCGGGTGCCGACTTCCGGCAACAGGCTGTTCACCAGCGAGGACTTGCCGACGCCGGACTGACCGACGAACACACTGATGTGGCCATCAAGCTGGTCTTGCAACTGCTGCATGCCGTCGCCGTGGTGCGCTGAAACTTCCAGCACTGGATAACCCAGCGTGCGGTACACCGCCAGCAGCGCATTGAGTGCAGGAGCGTTTTGATCGTCGATCAAGTCGAATTTGTTGAGCAGCAATAGCGGGCGAATGCCAGCGTGCTCGGCGGCCACCAGATAACGGTCGATCAGGTTGGCGTGGGGTTCGGGCATGGGTGCGAAGACGATGACGATAAGGTCGACGTTGGCGGCGACCGGCTTGAGCTGGCCCCGGCTGTCCGGGCGGCTCAGTTCGGTGTCCCGCGGCAGCTGCGCCACGATGACTCCGATGCCTTGATTGCCGGCGCGCCACACAACTCGGTCGCCAGTCACCAGGGCCGGGAGGTTGGCGCGCAAATGGCAGCGGAAAACCTGACCCTGCAGCTCGCCGTCCTGCGCCTCGACTTCCACTTGCACGCCAAAGTGCGCGATGACCAGACCCGTTTGCTCGGGACCCAGATCGCCGCCTTCCAGCGTTTCGAGGGCGTTTGATTCGCGTTTGGCGGCACGTGCTGCACGTTCGCCCTGAATCTTTTCGATGCGCCAGTTCTGGCGGCGGTTGAGTTGGCGTTTGGCCATGGGTGTTCAATGTTCCGTTTGAAGACGCATAAAAGCTGCTGATTTGATAGAGCGCGAGCGAGTCTAGCACGCCCGGGTGGGCTAAACTGCGCGCCAACGCTGAGGAGCCGACATATGCAGAACAAACAGAATCTTATCTGGATCGACCTGGAAATGACCGGTCTGGACCCGGATAACGACGTCATCATCGAGATGGCAACCATCATCACCGACAGCGAGCTCAACACGTTGGCCGAGGGCCCGGTCATCGCGGTTCACCAAAGCGATGAGCTGCTGAACGGCATGGACGAATGGAACACCCGTCAGCACGGTGGTTCCGGCCTGACCCAGCGCGTGCGCGAGAGCAAAATCTCCAACGATGAAGCCGAGGCCATGACGCTTGAGTTCATCAAGCCATGGGTGCCCGAGCGCAGTTCGCCCATCTGCGGCAACAGCATCTGCCAGGATCGCCGCTTTTTGTACAAGCGCATGCCGACGCTGGAAAACTACTTCCATTACCGCAACCTCGACGTATCGACCCTCAAGGAACTGGCTGCGCGCTGGTCGCCGGAACTGAAGTTCAAGAAGGGCAGCACTCACCTGGCGCTGGACGATATCCGCGAATCGATCGCCGAGCTGCGTTTTTATCGCGAGCACTTCATCAAGGCATAAGGGCAGGGCGTCGGTCGCCGGGTCTCGCCGACAAGATAGCGCCCAGCTAGAAGTGCTCTCTATGGGTGCTTCGGTTGAATGGTTAGACTGCGCCCCTTTCTCGCAGGGACTGCCACCATGTTGTTGATGCTCTACCTGATCGCTATTACTGCAGAAGCCATGACCGGCGCGCTGTCTGCCGGTCGCCGCGGTATGGACTGGTTCGGTGTGGTACTGATCGCCTGCATCACCGCACTGGGCGGCGGGTCGGTTCGCGATGTGCTGCTGGGGCATTACCCACTGACCTGGGTCAAGCACCCCGAGTATCTGATTCTCACCAGCATCGCGGCGCTGGTGACTATCTTCATTGCGCCGCTGATGCGGCATTTACGTTCGTTGTTTCTGGTGCTCGATGCGCTGGGTCTGGTGGCGTTCACCCTGATTGGCTGCATGACCGCGCTGGACATGGGGTTGAGCATGACCGTCGCCGCCGTGAGCGGTGTGATCACGGGCGTGTTCGGCGGGATTCTGCGAGACATCTTCTGCAACGACATCCCGCTCATCTTTCGTCGCGAGCTGTATGCGAGCGTGTCATTTGCAGCGGCGTGGTGCTTTTTGCTGTGTCAGTACGCCGGGCTGCCAGTGGAGCAGGGCACGCTGATCACGCTGTTTGGCGGGCTGTTACTGAGGCTGCTCGCGATCAGGTTTCGCTGGGAGATGCCGAAGTTTGTTTACAAGGATGGCCACTGACAGAGCGCTGCTACACGATGCGCGCTGCAGCCTTGATCTCATGCTGTTTCAGCGCCCATTCCACATGCTCGCGCACCATCTCCGACGGATGGCCCAGCCGGGCTTTCAGGGCTTCGATCACCGGAATGGTAGACGGTGCATTGCCCAGTCCCACCGCTAGATTCCTCAGCCAGCGCTCATAGCCGGCGCGCCGCAGGGGCGACCCTTCGGTATTGCTCAGAAACGTCGTTTCGTCCCACAAAAACAGCGTCGTCAGCTCAGCGTTGTCGAGGCCGTGGCGCGGTTTGAAATCCGATTGATCAGTCGGCCGGGCGAAGCGATTCCAGGGGCAGACAATCTGGCAGTCATCACAGCCAAACACCCGATTGCCGATCAGTGAGCGCAAGTCTTCGGGGATCGACGTTTTCAGCTCGATCGTAAGGTAAGAGATGCACTTGCGTGCATCCAGCACGTACGGTCCGACAAAGGCGTTGGTCGGGCACACATCCAGGCACGCCGTGCAGCGACCGCAATGTTCCGTCGCGTGCGGCGCATCGACGGGCAGGGGCAGGTCAACGAACAATTCACTCAGGAAGAAGTAACTGCCGGCCTTACGATTGAGCACCAATGTGTTCTTGCCGATCCAGCCAAGCCCTGCCTGCTCGGCGATGGCCTTCTCCAGCACCGGTGCACTGTCGACAAAAGCCCGGAACCCAAAGGGGCCGATGGCCTGCTGGACGCGTTCGGCCAACTGCTGTACGCGCTTGCGAATGAGCTTGTGATAGTCACGGCCCAGCGCATAACGGGAGACGTAGGCTTTTTCCCGCTGACCCAGCAACTGCGCCATTTGCGTATCGCCGGGCAGATAATCCATCCGCAACGACACCACCCGCAGCGTTCCCGGCACCAGTTCGTCCGGATGCGAACGTTTGCTGCCGTGCGCTGCCATATAGTCCATCTCGCCGTGGTAACCCGCTTCGAGCCAGCGCTCAAGGTGCCGCTCATGTTCAGCCAGGTCCAGCCCCGAGATCCCGACTTGCTGAAAGCCGAGCTCACGCCCCCATTCCTTGATCGATTGGGCAAGGTCAGTCAGTTCGGCTGCCGTGAGGCGCACTGAGGCTGTGGATGGATCTACAGTTATCGCGGACATGCAAGGAGGACACCGGGGCGCAGGTGCGTATAATTCTGCCAGACATCGGAGCCCGAAGACGCATGTTGCACAGCAAACCCCTATTTCCCGACGCACTGTATAGCGCCGCCCAGGTGCGCGACCTCGACGCGCGCCTGATTGCCGCGGGCACACCCGGATTCGAGCTGATGCAGCGTGCCGCTCATGCTGCGTGGCGTGCGATACGTCGCCGCTGGCCCGATGCCAAGCAACTCACGGTAATGGCCGGTCGCGGCAACAACGCTGGCGATGGCTACCTTATTGCAGCGTTGGCCAAACGCGCCGGCTGGCAAGTCACCGTACTGGCGGTAGGCGATTGCGCCGCTTTGGCGGGCGACGCCAGGTCAGCCTACGAAGAGGCGATGGCCGCACACGTCGACATCCAGCCGTGGCAGCAGCAAGCGCTGACCGGCATTGTCGTCGATGCGCTGTTGGGTACCGGGCTCAAAGGAGATGTGCGCGCGCCTTATGCACAGGCTATCGAGGCGATCAACGACAGCGGCCGGCCCGTGGTAGCCGTCGACCTCCCTTCGGGACTGTGCGCAGACACCGGAAGAACGCTGGGGTGTGCTGTTCGCGCTGACCTCACCGTCACCTTCATCGGTCTGAAGATTGGCCTGTTCACAGGCGATGCGGCCGATCAAGTGGGGGAGTGCGTGTTCGATGATCTGCAGGCGGATCCTGACATCATTCGCCAAACGCCAGTCAGCATCAAACGGCTGGACACCTTCAACCTGCCAAGGTTGGCGCCTCGTCCACCGACTGCGCACAAGGGCATGTTCGGTCGAGTGTTGGTAGTGGGCGGCGATCTGGGTTTTGGCGGCGCTGCGCTGCTCGCCACTGAAAGCACGCTGCGGTGCGGTGCTGGCATGGTCACGCTGGCAACGCGTCCGGAACACATCACCGCTGCACTGGCGCGGTTTCCGGAGGTCATGAGCGCTGGCGTCAGCTCTGCCAATCAACTTTATGCCCTGATCGAGCCCGCCTCGGTGCTTGTGGTCGGTCCAGGCCTGGGCCAGCACGGTTGGGGGCGTAGCCTCCTGTCCGCTGCGGCGAACGCTTCACGGGCGCAGGTCTGGGACGCCGACGCCTTGAACCAGTTGGCGACAGGTGCAGTGCGGCTACCTGCGGACAGCGTAATCACACCGCACCCGGGGGAAGCCGCGCGCTTGCTGGGTATCGATACGAAAGCGGTGCAGGCCGATCGTCCGGCTGCGGCCCGGGCGCTGGCAAAGAAATTCAATACCGTGTGTGTCTTGAAAGGCAGCGGCAGTCTGGTCGCCAATCCAGCGGGCGACCTCGCACTGGCCAATCATGGTCACCCGGCGATGGCGACCGGTGGCTTGGGCGATGTGCTGTCCGGTGTCATCGGCGCGCTGATGGCGCAAAAGATGCCGGCCTACGACGCTGCCTGTCTGGGCGTCTGGCTCCATGCGCTGGCGGGCGAGAAATGCGGCGCCAGCGGGCGCGGGCTCGCTGCCGCTGATCTGATTCCTGTTATTCGTCAGCTTCTGGAGGAGCACCAGCCGTGTCTGAGTTAACCCTGGACCTCATGGGTGAAGAAGCCATGACCCAATTCGGCGCACGTATCGCCCAAGTGACTGAAAGCAATGGGATTATCTTTCTGGAGGGTGACTTGGGGGCGGGCAAGACCACATTGTCCCGAGGCATTATCCGCGGGCTGGGGCATGCCGGCGCGGTCAAAAGTCCTACATTTACGTTGGTAGAACCTTACGAAATTGGGAGAAACCGCGCGTATCACTTTGATCTCTACCGACTTGTTGACCCGGAAGAGCTAGAATTCCTCGGCATCCGGGACTACTTCGAGGGCGACGCTCTTTGTCTGATCGAGTGGCCCAATCTGGGTGCAGGCTTTTTGCCAAAGCCCGACCTGATCATTACCATAAGGCCGCGTGATGAGGGTCGGACATTGACCCTGAGCCCAAAAAGCTCGCGTGGCGAGACGTGGTGTGCCGCTTTGGCGCCGGAATTCAAATAGACATTCAATAGATATGGGGTTTGGTATGCGCATGCGCGCGCTGGTTACTGTGATTGGACTGCTGATGGCGACACTGGCTGTCGACGCGTTGGCCGCTTCACAGGTACGAAGTGTCCGCTTATGGCGTGCTCCGGATAACACTCGGTTGGTTTTCGACCTGTCCGGGCCTGTTCAGCACAGCGTTTTCACCCTGCAATCTCCTGATCGTCTGGTCATCGATATCAATGGCGCTACCCTCGGCGGTGCGCTGAATGTGCCGACAGCCAACACCCCGATCACCAGCATGCGCTCCGCTCAGCGCACCCCCGACGATTTGCGCGTAGTCATCGACCTGAAAAAGGCAGTGACGCCGAAAAGCTTCACACTTGCGCCCAATCAGCAATACGGCAATCGTCTGGTGGTCGATCTGTACGACAACGCCGCGGATGCCAACCCCGCGCCTTCCATTGCCGATACACCTGCGGCGGCGGCTCCCGCGACGCCTGCGGTGCCAATCTCCCCGTCCAAGCCTGAAATCAAACTCACCCCGGTGCCTAATGGCAAACGAGACATCGTCGTTGTCATTGATGCCGGGCACGGCGGGGAAGACCCGGGCGCTTCCGGTGGCAGAGGCGAGAAAGAAAAGAACGTCGTGCTCGCAATTGCCAAGGAGTTGCAGCGCCAGATCAATGGCGAGAAAGGTTACCGCGCCGAGCTGACGCGTACCGGCGACTACTTCATCCCGCTGCGTAAACGCACGGAAATCGCTCGGGCCAAGGGTGCTGATCTGTTCGTGTCCATTCACGCTGACGCAGCGCCCTCTTCGGCGGCGTTTGGCGCTTCGGTGTTCGCCTTGTCCGAGCGCGGCGCGACGTCAGAAACGGCGCGCTGGCTGGCCGACAGTGAGAACCGTTCCGACCTGATCGGTGGCGCCGGCGCCGTGAGCCTGGACGACAAGGACCGCATGCTCGCTGGCGTATTGCTGGATTTGTCCATGACCGCATCGCTGACGTCGAGCCTCAACGTCGGGCAGAAGGTCTTGACCAACATCGGGCGGGTTACGTCACTGCACAAGTCCCGGGTCGAGCAAGCTGGCTTTATGGTGCTCAAGTCGCCCGATATTCCGTCGATCCTGGTCGAGACGGGTTTCATCTCCAATGCCGCCGAAGCCAACAAGCTGGAAGGTGCGAGCCATCAGCAAGCCTTGGCGCGCTCGATCACGGCTGGCGTGAAACAGTTCTTCCAGCAGAATCCGCCGCAAGGGACCTACATTGCCTGGCTACGGGATAACGGAAAGCTGGCCATGGGTCCCCGCGAGCATACGGTGCGGCCCGGTGAATCGCTGAGCATGATCGCTGCGCGCTACGACATGACCATGCCGATGATCCGTGCGGTCAACCACATGAGCTCCGACGAATTGAAAGTCGGTCAGCAACTCAGGATTCCCAGCGCGGAACTGGCGGGTGAGCCGTGACTGACCTGCTGCTCGGCGATCAAGAGCTCGACATTGATGTAAGCGCCGAAGCGCCTGCTGCGGAGGCTGCACGCATTCAGCTGCTGAGCCCCCGACTGGCCAACCAGATTGCAGCGGGCGAGGTCGTCGAACGACCGGCCTCGGTCATCAAGGAACTGCTGGAGAACAGCCTCGACTCCGGCGCGCGGCGCATTGATGTCGACGTCGAACAGGCCGGCATCAAGTTGCTGCGCGTGCGTGACGACGGGGGCGGTATTTCTTCAGATGACCTGCCCCTCGCCCTGGCGCGACATGCCACCAGCAAGATTCGCGACCTGGAAGACCTTGAGCGGGTGATGAGCCTTGGTTTTCGCGGTGAGGCGCTGGCGTCGATCAGCTCTGTGGCGCGCCTGACCCTGACGTCTCGGACCCGCGATGCCGATCAGGCCTGGCAGGTCGAGACCGAAGGCCGAGACATGGCCTCGCGGGTTCAGCCGGCTGCGCATCCTGTTGGCACCTCCGTCGAAGTGCGGGACCTGTTTTTCAACACCCCTGCGCGGCGCAAGTTTCTCAAGGCCGAAAAAACCGAATTTGACCATTTGCAGGAAGTGATCAAGCGCATGGCGCTGGCGCGTTTCGACGTCGCCTTTCATTTGCGCCATAACGGCAAAACCGTTTTGAGCCTGCATGAGGCCCGGGATGATGTGGCGAGGGCGCGACGCGTCTCGGCGATTTGCGGCCCTGGCTTCCTGGAGCAGGCACTGCCCATTGAGGTTGAACGCAACGGCTTGAAGTTGTGGGGATGGGTGGGGCTGCCAACCTTCTCTCGCAGCCAGGCCGACTTGCAATATTTCTTCGTGAATGGCCGTGCCGTGCGCGACAAACTGGTTGCCCATGCGGTTCGGCAGGCTTATCGCGACGTGCTGTTCAATGGCCGTCACCCTACGTTCGTGTTGTTTTTTGAAGTTGATCCTGCGGTGGTAGACGTCAACGTCCATCCCACCAAGCATGAGGTGCGCTTCCGCGACGGGCGCATGGTTCATGATTTTCTTTACGGCACGCTGCACCGAGCACTTGGTGAGGTCAGGCCTGAAAATCAGCTCGCCGGAACGACCTCTGTCACGGCGCTGGTGCGGCCGACCGGGCCGGACGCCGGCGAGTTCGGGCCGCAGGGCGAAATGCGCCTGGCCAATAGCGTGCTGGAAACCCCGCAGGGGCAGGCCTGGAATACACCGGCCGGTTCCGCGCCCGGCTCTGGCAGTGGCGCGGGCTATCAATACCAGTACACGCCACGGCCGTCATCGGTGCTGCCTGCTGAAGAGGCGCGCGCCGCGTACAGCGAATTCTTTGCCCCGTTGCCGGGCGCCTCTGCACCTCCAGTTACTGGCGCTGTTGCGCTGCCAGATTCCCAGGGCGATGTTCCGCCCTTGGGGTATGCCTTGGCACAGCTCAAAGGCATTTATATCCTCGCTGAAAACGCCCACGGGCTGGTGCTGGTCGACATGCACGCGGCTCACGAGCGAATCATGTACGAGCGCCTGAAGATCGCGATGGCCAGCGAAGGCCTGAGTGGCCAGCCTCTATTGGTGCCCGAATCAATTGCAGTCAGCCAGCGTGAGGCAGACTGCGCCGAAGAGCACATGGCAATTTTCCAGCAGTTGGGCTTTGAATTGCAGCGTCTTGGCCCTGAAAGCCTGGCGATTCGACAGATTCCCGCGCTTCTCAAACAGGCCGAAGCAAATCGGCTGGTACATGACGTACTGAGTGACCTGATGGAGTACGGCACGAGCGACCGTGTCCAGGCGCACATGAATGAGTTGCTCGGCACCATGGCATGTCACGGTGCCATTCGCGCCAACCGCCGGCTGGCCATTCCGGAAATGAACGGCCTGCTGCGTGATATGGAAAACACCGAGCGCAGCGGTCAGTGCAACCATGGACGGCCCACCTGGACCCAGTTGGGTCTGGATGATCTGGACAAACTGTTCCTGCGCGGTCGCTGATGAGCAGTCTACCTCCGGCCATCTTTCTGATGGGGCCGACCGCCGCGGGCAAAACCGATCTGGCCATCGAGCTGACTAAAGTGCTGCCATGCGAGCTGATCAGCGTCGACTCTGCACTGGTTTATCGTGGCATGGACATTGGCACTGCCAAACCATCCAAAGCGCTTCTGGACGAGTATCCGCATCGGTTGATCGATATTCTCGATCCGAGCCAGAGCTATTCTGCGGCGGAGTTTCGTGCCGATGCCTTGCAGGCGATGGCTGAAATTACCAGCCGAGGAAAAATTCCTCTGCTGGTGGGCGGCACGATGTTGTATTTCAAGGCTCTATTGGAAGGGTTGGCCGATATGCCTGCCGCCGACCCTGAAATTCGTACGCAAATCGAAGCGCAAGCGGCCAGTCAAGGCTGGCAGGCCTTGCACGACGAGTTGGCGAGCATCGATCCGGTGTCGGCAGCCAGAATTCACCCAAACGATCCTCAGCGGCTGGTTCGCGCGCTGGAGGTCTTCAGGGTCAGCGGCATGAGCATGACAGCGCACCGTCAGCAACAAACTGAGCAAAGTGCTCAAGCGAGCGCTTCGGGGCGTCATCAATTGCCCTATACTGTCGCAAATCTCGCCATTGCTCCGACGGATCGCAAGGTGCTGCACGACCGAATTGCTGTTCGTTTCAGGCAAATGCTTGATGAAGGGTTTGTTGAAGAGGTCTTAGCGCTACGTTCGAGGGGTGATCTGCACTCGAATTTACCGTCCATAAGAGCTGTAGGGTATCGCCAGGTCTGGGATCACCTGGACGGCAGACTGACTTGGGACGAGATGCAGGAGCGGGGCGTCATCGCCACGCGCCAGCTGGCCAAGAGGCAGTTTACATGGCTGCGCAGCTGGCAGGATCTGCACTGGCTGGACAGCCTGGCTTGCGACAATCTGCCACGCGCCTTGAAATACCTGGGGTCGGTCTCCATATTGAGCTGAGTCCTTGCAATAGCCGTCTATCCTTGGGGGGTAACGGCCCAAGCCAACGTTTTCGAAATTATTCTATTGATCCTTAAAGGAGTGCGGCACATGTCAAAAGGGCATTCGCTACAAGACCCTTACCTGAACACTTTGCGTAAAGAAAAGGTTGGGGTTTCGATCTATCTGGTAAACGGTATCAAGCTGCAAGGCACTATCGAATCTTTTGACCAGTTCGTTATTTTGCTGAAGAACACGGTCAGCCAAATGGTTTACAAACACGCTATCTCGACTGTCGTTCCTGTTCGCCCAATTCGTCTGCCTAGCGCTTCCGAATCCGAACAGGCTGACGCCGAGCCAGGTAACGCCTGATAGGAGTCTGCTTTGTTCTTTGAGCGCCACAGTGGTGGTGAACGGGCCATACTCGTTCACTTGGATGGTCAGGACCCTGAGGCGCGCGAAGATCCGCAGGAGTTCCGGGAGCTGGCGCTGTCGGCAGGCGCCGACATCGTCTCGTTCGTCAACGTGCCCAGGCACCGTCCGACGGCCAAGTATCTGGTGGGTAGCGGCAAGGTCGAGGAGTTGCGTGACCTGGTCAAAACCGAAAAGTCAGATATCGTCATCTTCAACCATGTTTTGACCCCCAGTCAGGAACGCAACCTTGAACGCGTGTTCGAGTGCCGCGTGCTTGACCGTACGGGTTTGATCCTGGATATCTTTGCGCAACGCGCGCGTACTCATGAGGGCAAGCTGCAAGTCGAACTGGCCCAGCTTGAGCACATGAGCACGCGTCTGGTGCGAGGCTGGACTCACCTTGAGCGCCAGGGCGGCGGTATCGGCCTGCGCGGTCCGGGTGAAACGCAGCTCGAGACCGACCGTCGTCTGTTGCGTGTGCGTTTACGCCAGATCAAAGGCCGGCTTGAAAAAGTCCGCAGTCAGCGGGATCAGGCCCGCCGCGGCCGCTCCCGTGCCGATATCCCTACGGTTTCGATCGTCGGCTATACAAACGCCGGCAAGTCAACGCTCTTCAATGCGGTGACCGACTCCGACGTCTACGCAGCCGATCAGCTGTTTGCGACCCTCGACCCGACTCTGCGTCGTCTTGAGATAAACGACCTTGGTCCGATCGTGCTGGCCGATACGGTGGGTTTCATCCGTCATCTGCCGCACAAGCTGGTCGAGGCCTTTCGAGCTACGCTCGAAGAGTCCAGCAACTCCGACCTTTTGCTCCATGTGATCGACTCTCACGAGCCCGAGCGTCTGGAGCAGATCGAGCAGGTCATGGTGGTATTGGGTGAGATTGGTGCCCAGGACTTGCCGATGCTTGAGGTCTATAACAAACTCGATCTGCTTGAGGGGGTTGAGCCTCAGATCCAGCGAGATGCCGATGGCAAGCCGCAGCGGGTCTGGGTCTCTGCCCGTGACGGGCGTGGTCTGGATTTGCTCAAGCAGGCCATTGCCGAGGTGTTGGGTAATGACCTCTTTGTAGGAACGTTGCGGCTGACACAACAATTTGCCCGGCTGCGTGCCCAGTTTTTCAAGCTGGGTGCGGTGCAGAGCGAAGAGCATGACGAAGAAGGGCAGAGCCTTCTGGCTGTACGTTTACCCCGAGTTGAATTCAATCGCCTGGTGAGTCGCGAAGGACTGCAGCCGCTGGAATTCATCGAGCAACACACTTTGCAATAAAAGCCTGACAAAGCGGTTGTACCGCTATGACGGGCATTCTGTAGCATTGGTCGGCGCGCCGTGGGCGCGTCTTTGCTTTATCAGATGGAGAGCGCTATGGCTTGGAATGAGCCGGGTGGCAACTCGAATAATCAGGATCCTTGGGGTGGTAAGCGCAAGGGCGGCGACCGCAAGGGGCCACCGGATCTCGACGAGGCCTTCCGTAAGCTGCAGGAAAGCCTGAATGGGTTGTTCGGTGGTGGTAAGAAACGCAGTGGCGATGGCGGCGGCAGCAGCGGTCGTTCGGGCAAGGGCGGTGGTCTGGGTCTGCTCGGCATCGGTCTGGTCGTGCTGCTTGCGATCTGGCTGTACAACGCCATCTATGTGGTCGACGAGCAGGAGCAGGCTGTTGTGCTGCGCTTCGGCAAATACTACGAAACCGTAGGGCCGGGTCTGAACGTTTATTTCCCGCCGTTTGATCGCAAATATCTCGAGAACGTGACGCGCGAGCGTGCTTACAGCAAGCAGGGTCAGATGCTCACCGAAGACGAAAACATCGTCGAGGTGCCGCTCACCGTGCAATACAAGATCACCAATCTGCAGGACTTCGTGCTGAACGTTGATCAGCCTGAAGTCAGCTTGCAGCATGCGACCGAAAGTGCCCTGCGGCACGTCGTCGGTTCTACTGCGATGGATCAGGTGCTGACTGAAGGTCGTGAACTCATGGCCAGCGAAATCAAGGAGCGCCTGCAGCGTTTCCTCGACACCTACCGGACCGGCATCACCGTCACCCAGGTCAACGTTCAGAGCGCTGCGGCGCCGCGTGAAGTCCAGGAAGCGTTTGACGATGTGATCCGCGCACGTGAGGACGAGCAACGTTCGCGCAACCAGGCTGAAACCTATGCCAACGGCGTGATCCCGGAAGCTCGTGGGCAGGCTCAGCGCATTGTGGAAGATGCCAACGGTTATCGTGACGAAGTGGTCTCGCGGGCCAAGGGTGAGGCGGACCGCTTCACCAAGCTGGTCACCGAGTACCGCAAGGCGCCGGAGGTCACGCGTGAGCGTCTGTATCTGGACACCATGCAGGAGGTCTTCAGTAACACCAGCAAGGTGCTTGTGACCGGCGACAAAGGTCAGAACAACCTGCTTTATCTGCCGTTGGACAAAATGATCGATAGCAGCCGTAACGGTTCCACTTCGTCTGGCGGCAGCACTGCTGCTCCTGTCGTTGATCCAGGCTCCAGAGCTGCGGATATGCAGCAGCAACGCGACACGCGCACTAGGGAGACTCGCTGATGAGCAATAAATCTCTGGTGGCCCTGATTGTCTGTGTCGTGCTGGCTGTGGTCGCATGGAACAGCTTCTATATCGTCGCTCAGACCGAGCGTGCGGTGTTGCTGCAGTTTGGTCGTGTTGTTCAGGCCGACGTCTCACCTGGCCTGCACGTGAAGATTCCTTACGTGAACCAGGTGCGCAAGTTTGATGGTCGACTGATGACCCTCGACGCGCCGACTCAGCGTTTTCTGACGCTGGAAAAGAAAGCCGTCATGGTAGATGCCTATGCCAAATGGCGCGTGAAGGACGCTGAGCGTTTCTATACCGCGACATCGGGCCTGAAGCAGATTGCCGATGAGCGCTTGTCGCGTCGTCTGGAATCGGGTCTGCGTGACCAGTTCGGTAAACGTACCCTGCACGAGGTCGTCTCGGGTGAGCGTGACGCGTTGATGGCTGACATCACCGCTTCGCTTAACACCATGGCCGGCAAAGAGCTGGGCATCGAGGTCGTCGATGTGCGGGTCAAGGCCATCGATCTGCCGAAGGAAGTCAACCGCAGCGTGTTCGAGCGGATGAGCACCGAGCGTGAGCGTGAAGCGCGTGAGCATCGCGCCAAGGGTAACGAACTGGCAGAAGGCATCCGTGCCGACGCCGATCGTCAGCGTCGTGTATTGCTCGCCGAAGCGTATCGCGAGTCTGAAGAGGCGCGTGGTGACGGTGATGCTCAAGCGGCTGCGATCTATTCGAAGGCATACGGTCAGGATCAGGAGTTCTATGCGTTCTATCGCAGCCTGCGCGCCTACCGTGAAAGCTTCGCGAACAAAAGCGACGTGATGGTGCTGGACCCAAGCAGCGAGTTCTTCCGCTATCTGGAAAAAGCCAAGCCGTAATCGCATCAGCACATGATCATCCCGCCGGGCGGCAAAACAGCCCGTCGGGGTGATCGCGCGACGAAACGTGTGTATGATGCGGCAGCCGGGAAATTCCCGGCTTTTTTGCGTCTGCACGATTGATTGGCCGTGGCGTGTTCCGTGCGCGGCAGTTTTTTCGAGGACGGTGTTCACCTTAACGCGGCGCATCAGGCACGGGACTTTTCCATGCCCGCGTCCGCAGAATGCTGTCTGCTTCACTCAAGGCTTGCCCAAGGGCCGGCCGCCCGGATCATAGGGGAAAGGCGTAATGGCAACGGTTGACCGCTGGCTGCTGCCGGATGGCATCGAAGAAGTACTGCCGCCGGAAGCTGCGCGCATTGAAGTCGCGCGTCGTCAGGTGCTGGATCTGTTTCAGAGCTGGGGCTACGAATTCGTCGTGACCCCGCACATCGAATACCTCGAATCACTGCTCACAGGTGCGGGCCAGGATCTGGATCTTCGCACCTTCAAGGTCGTCGATCCGCAATCGGGTCGGCAGATGGGCTTTCGCGCGGACATCACTCCGCAGGTCGCACGCATTGACGCACACACTCTGCGTCGCGAAGGCCCGAGCCGGCTCTGCTACGCTGGCAGCGTGTTGCATGCGCAGCCGCGTGCGCTGTCGTCTTCTCGCAGCCCGATCCAGCTAGGCGCCGAGCTGTACGGCGATGCAAGTCCGAGCAGTGACGTCGAGGTCATCAGTTTGATGCTGGCGATGCTGCAGTTGGCGGACGTTCCTGATGTCCACATGGATCTGGGGCACGTGGGAATCTACCGTGGCCTTGCTCGCGCTGCCGGCTTGTCTGGCGAAGTCGAGCAGCAGCTGTTTGATGCACTGCAGCGCAAAGCCATCGACGAGGTCATTGCGTTGACCGAAGGTCTACCCGCCGATTTGGCCGGCATGCTGCGGGCGCTGGTTGATCTGTGCGGTGACCGCACGGTGCTCGCCCAGGCGCGCGACCGTTTGGCGGCCGCGCCGGCGCCTGTCATTGAAGCGCTGGATGATCTGCAGGAAATTGCCGAACGCCTTTCGGCTCGTTTTCCTGAGCTACCGTTGTATTTTGACCTCGGCGAGTTGCGCGGCTACCACTACCACACGGGTGTGGTGTTCGCGGTATTCGTGCCGGGTGTCGGTCAGTCGATCGCTCAGGGCGGCCGTTACGATGACATCGGTGCCGATTTCGGTCGCGCCCGCCCGGCAACGGGCTTTTCCACTGATTTGAAGACTCTGGTGACGCGAGGTCGAGCGCAGATCGAGCTGCCATCGGGTGGTATCTGGATGCCCGACAGCACCGATGCAGCATTGTGGCGAAAGGTTTGCCAGCTGCGTGCCGACGGTCAACGTGTGGTCCAGGCGCTGCCAGGACAACCGGTTTCGGCGGCAAAAGACGCCGACTGCGACCGGCAATTGATTCAGCAAGGCGAGTTTTGGCAAGTACTGCCGCTGGCCTCTTGAGTTTCCCTGCCGGCCGCTGCCGGCACCAAGTTTGCGCGAATGAGGACAAGTGTTATGGGTAAGAATGTCGTAGTCCTGGGCACCCAATGGGGTGATGAGGGCAAAGGCAAGATCGTTGATCTGCTGACCGAACATGCAACGGCGGTGGTGCGCTATCAAGGTGGCCACAACGCCGGCCACACGCTGGTGATCGACGGTGAAAAAACCGTCCTGCACCTGATCCCTTCCGGTGTACTGCGCGAAGGCGTGCAGTGCCTGATCGGTAACGGCGTGGTTGTCGCACCCGACGCCCTGATGCGTGAGATCACCAAACTGGAAGAGAAGGGTATTCCGGTGCGCGAGCGTCTGCGCATTAGCCCGTCCTGCCCTTTGATCCTTTCCTACCACGTGGCTCTGGATCAGGCGCGCGAAAAAGCCCGCGGCGAACACAAGATCGGTACGACCGGTCGCGGTATCGGCCCGGCTTACGAAGACAAGGTTGCGCGTCGTGGCCTGCGCATCGGTGATCTGTTCCACCGTGAGCGCTTCGCCGCCAAACTGGGCGAGTTGCTGGATTACCACAATTTCGTGCTGGTCAATTACTACAAAGAGCCGGCGATCGACTTCCAGAAGACACTCGACGAGTGCATGGAATACGCAGAGCTGCTCAAGCCGATGATGCTCGACGTGACGGCGGTGCTGCACGAAATGCGTCGTGCTGGCAAAGACATCATGTTCGAGGGTGCTCAGGGTTCGCTGCTTGATATTGACCACGGTACTTACCCGTACGTCACCAGTTCCAATACCACTGCGGGCGGCATCGCCACGGGTTCCGGCATGGGGCCGATGTACCTGGATTACATCCTGGGCATCACCAAGGCTTACACCACTCGAGTGGGTTCGGGTCCGTTTCCGACTGAGCTGTTCGACGATGTCGGCGCGTTTCTGGCCAAGCGTGGTCATGAGTTCGGTGCAACCACCGGGCGCGCCCGTCGCTGCGGCTGGTTCGATGCGGTTATCCTGCGCCGCGCCATCGACGTTAACAGCATCTCCGGCATCTGCCTGACCAAGCTTGACGTGCTGGACGGTCTTGAGACCATCAACATCTGCGTGGGTTACAAGAACGAAAACGGTGCAGTCATCGACGCACCGACCGACGCTGACAGCTACATCGGCCTGGAGCCCGTGTACGAAGAAGTGCCGGGTTGGTCCGAGTCCACGCTGGGTGCCAAGACGCTGGAAGAGCTTCCTGCCAACGCTCGTGCGTACATCAAGCGCCTTGAAGAACTGGTCGGCGCGCCAATCGACATTATTTCGACGGGCCCTGACCGCAACGAAACAATCGTTCTGCGTCACCCGTTCGATTGATAAGTCGTTGAAACACAAACAAAGGGTCGCCTCGGCGGCCCTTTGTTTTGCCTGTTGAAAACTGCGCTGCGCTGCGGCACGACCCTTGCTGTGAATCCATTTATAAGACGATGCCATCATTTTACTGGCGTGTGTTGTGGGGGGATTTCCTGTGTCAGCCGTTACTTCTCTTCTGCGCAGCCGTTTGCTGCGCCCCGTGTTCATTGCTCTTGGAATTGCGCTTCTGGTGCAGGTCCTGATTGCCGTCGCCCTCACTCGGAGCACGGTTACCGCGCTTGAAGCTGAACTGGCGACGCGTCTGGGTGCGGATTCGCAGCGCTTGTCCGGCGAACTGGAGCAGGCGAGCCGCGATGTAACCTCCAGTCTTGACGGCTTATCGCAGAGTACGCGTCAGCGCCTGAGCGCCGGGCTTTCCGCACGCCTCAAGGACGAGCAAAAGCAGCTGCGCGCGACACTTGAGAAGGACCTCAAGGACTCGGCGACAGACATGGCCGAGTTACTGGCCGCCGTCGCGCCACGAGCCATGTGGGATGGTGATACGCCGACACTGTCTGAGTTCGCGCGCCGTGCGCAGCGCAATCCGAACGTTCTGTTTGTGGTGTATGACGATGCTCAGGGCGAGCACCTGACGCGTTATCTGAACCGCGAAAACGAGTCGATCAAGGCTTTGCTGGCCAAAGGCGAGGGCGAGCGTGCGATGGACAAAGTTCTGAACGCCGCCCAGAAAGATCCTTCGGTGTATTACGTCGAAGCATCAATCAGCCCTAACGGTGTCGAGATCGGCAAGGTGCGGATGGGTGTATCCACGGCGTCCGTTGAGGAAAACCTTGCGGCCCTGGACAAGCGATTTATTGCGCTGATCGGTAGCGGCGACCAGTTGGTATCTGAAAGCCTTGGCGGCGCTGCGGCGGAGAGTTCTTCTGCGTTGCGTTCGCGACTGCAAACGGCTCAGGCGTCCGCAGCTGCGATGGCGACCAATACCCGCTCTGCGGTGCAAGGCGCCGCAAGTACCCTGCGCTGGAGAATCGGCGTGGGCTTGTCTCTGGTCGGGTTGGGTGTCTTGGTTTTGCTGGCCATTGTGCTGGGGCGCCGCGTCGTGCTGCGCCTGCAGTTGCTCAATCGCGCGCTGGATGATCTGGCAGCGGGCGAGGGTGATCTGACCAAGCGGGTCAAACTCAATAGCAACGATGAAATCGGTGACATGGCTGCGGCCGTCAATCGCTTTGTCGACAAGCTGCAACCCATTGTTCGCGAGGCGGGCGACGTGGCTCAGCAGACGGGGCTGGAGATCGGCGCCATGAGCAAGCGCAATGCCGGTGCTGGCGCCGCGGCCGAGTTACAGCGCGATGAGGTAGCCGCCAGTCTTCAAGCGTTGGCGCAGATGGCAGACGAAGCGCAGGCCGAAAGCCAGGCGATGCAGGCCGCGCTTCAGCAGGTGGTCGATATCCGTCAAGCGACGGACGAAAACACACGAACCTCCAACCAGGTCGGCGGCCTGATCGAGGCGCTGGCCGGCCAGGTAGAGACCGGTGCTCAGGTAATCGAGCGATTGGCGTTGCAGAGCCAGCAGATTGAAGTGGTGCTGGAGGTGATCCATGGCATCGCCGAGCAGACCAACTTGCTCGCCCTCAACGCTGCTATTGAGGCTGCACGTGCCGGCGAAACTGGCCGAGGGTTTGCTGTCGTGGCCGACGAAGTCCGCGCCCTGGCCAGCAAGACGCAGAGTTCGACCGGGGATATCCAGGAGCACATCGCCAAACTGCAATCTGGCGCGCGCGAGGCGGTGGCGACAATCGGTCTGGCCGGGCGCCAGGCAAAAGAGGGGTTGGCGGTGTTAAAAGACAGTACCCGGTTGCAGCAGTCGGTGCAGGCTTCGGTCGAGCAGGTGCACGCGGCAATCGGTCTTGCCACCCGGGCGGCAGAGCATCAGGCTCAAGGTGCCCAGGCGGTGCGAGGTCGAGTCGAGGTCATTCACGCTCAGGCGGAAAAGGCCGCCCAGGCGGTTGTGGAAACGACCGCCAGCGGCAAGACGCTGGACAAGCTGGCTGCGCAACTGAAGGCAAGCCTTGGTCAGTTCCGCGCATAGCAGGTGTACCCCAGAAAGCACAAAACCGAGCACTTGGCTCGGTTTTGTTTGTTTGGTGCCCAGAAGAAGACTCGAACTTCCACGACCTTGCGGTCACCAGCACCTGAAGCTGGCGTGTCTACCAATTTCACCATCTGGGCATGGCGCTGATTTAATTAGATTTTTAGTGATTGTGCAACTGAATTTTTGAATTTCTTGGAAGGATGATGGAGACGTGCGAGGAGGGCGGACATCCAAGGATATGTGATCTAAGCTCATGGCTGCCTGATGGAGCTGATTTTTCGGAACGCAAAAAGCACAAAACCGAGCCTGAGCTCGGTTTCGTTGAATTGGTGCCCAGAAGAAGACTCGAACTTCCACGACCTTGCGGTCACCAGCACCTGAAGCTGGCGTGTCTACCAATTTCACCATCTGGGCAGTTCGTTGATTTCATTCGATAAATCGATCGATTTCAATTACAACTAGGCAGTGCCGTCGTTGTGGGGCGCATCTTACGGATGAGATTAATGGCTGTAAAGCCCCTTCACGAAAAAAAATTGAAATAGCGAAAAGTCTCAGCAAATGCTGTCTTCGCGTTTCAATCTGGTATATGCCAAACTAATTACATACAGATAAGGTGAACTCATTCTAATGGCCGATTGGCAGTCCCTCGATCCCGAGGCCGCTCGTGAAGCGGAAAAATACGAAAACCCCATCCCTAGCCGTGAGCTGATCCTGGCTCACCTCTCCGAGCGCGGGTCGCCAGCGGCCCGTGAGCAGTTGGTGGAAGAATTTGGCCTGACGACTGAAGATCAGATCGAGGCCCTGCGTCGCCGGCTCCGTGCCATGGAGCGCGACGCGCAGCTCATCTACACCCGCCGTGGCACCTATGCGCCGGTCGACAAGCTGGACCTCATTCTGGGTCGCATCAGTGGCCACCGTGACGGTTTCGGTTTTCTGATCCCGGATGACGGCTCTGACGATCTGTTCATGAGCCCTGCGCAAATGCGTCTGGTGTTCGATGGCGACCGTGCGCTGGCGCGCGTTTCAGGTCTGGATCGTCGCGGTCGGCGCGAAGGCGTGATCGTCGAAGTCATCTCCCGCGCGCACGAGACCGTGGTTGGGCGCTACTTTGAAGAAAGCGGTATCGGCTTCGTCGTGCCGGACAACCCGAAGATCCAGCAGGAAGTGCTGATCACTCCGGGTCGCAATGGTGGCGCCAAGGTCGGCCAGTTCGTTGAAGTGAAAATCACCCACTGGCCGACCCCGCGCTTCCAGCCGCAAGGTGACGTGGCCGAGGTCGTGGGCAATTACATGGCGCCCGGCATGGAGATTGATGTCGCGCTGCGTACCTACGACATTCCTCACGTCTGGCCAGAGGCAGTGCTGAAAGAAGCCGCCAAGCTCAAGCCGGAAGTCGAAGAAAAGGACAAGGAAAACCGCGTTGATTTGCGTCATCTGCCATTCGTCACCATCGACGGTGAAGATGCGCGCGACTTCGACGACGCCGTTTTCTGCGAAGCCAAGCCAGGGAAACTGCGCCTGTTCTCCGGCGGCTGGAAGCTTTACGTCGCGATTGCCGATGTGTCCAGCTATGTGAAGCTCGGCTCGGCACTCGATGCCGAATCACAGGTGCGTGGCAACTCGGTTTACTTCCCCGAGCGCGTCATCCCGATGTTGCCTGAGCAACTGTCCAACGGCTTGTGCTCGCTGAATCCCCTGGTTGATCGTCTGGCAATGGTGTGCGAGATGACCATCTCCAAAACCGGCGAGATGACCGATTACGTTTTTTACGAAGCCGTTATCCACTCCCATGCCCGTCTGACCTACAACAAGGTCAGCTCGATGCTGGAGCACCCGAAAGCCGCAGAAGCCAAGCAGTTGCGCGAGCAATATGGCGACGTGGTCCCGCACTTGAAACAGCTTTATGCGCTGTACAAGGTGCTGCTGGGTGCGCGACACGTGCGCGGAGCCATTGACTTCGAAACTCAGGAAACCCGGATCATTTTCGGCACTGAGCGCAAAATCGCGGAGATCCGTCCGACGACGCGCAACGACGCGCACAAGCTCATTGAAGAGTGCATGCTGGCTGCCAACGTCGCGACTGCAGAATTTCTGAAGAAGCACGAAATTCCGGCGCTTTATCGTGTCCATGATGGACCGCCGCCCGAGCGGCTCGAAAAGTTGCGCGCCTTCTTGGGCGAGCTGGGTCTGTCTCTGCACAAAGGCAAGGACGGTCCAACGCCGAAGGACTATCAGGCACTGCTTGAAACCATCAAGGACCGCCCTGATTATCATCTGATCCAGACCGTCATGCTGCGCTCTCTGAGCCAGGCCGTTTACAGCTCGGATAATCACGGCCACTTCGGCCTGAATTACGAGGCGTACACGCATTTCACGTCGCCTATCCGTCGCTACCCGGACTTGCTGACTCATCGCGCGATTCGCAGTGTCATCCGTTCCAAGCAGGAAACACCGCACGTCCGTCGTGCCGGCGCGGCCGCGATCCCTAAAGCGCGTATCTACCCGTACGACGAAGCCATGCTTGAGCAATTGGGCGAGCAATGCTCAATGAGCGAGCGCCGTGCCGACGAGGCGACCCGAGATGTCACGAACTGGCTGAAGTGCGAGTTCATGAAGGACCGCGTTGGCGAGTCGTTCCCCGGCGTCATCACCGCGGTCACCGGCTTTGGCCTGTTCGTCGAACTGACCGATATTTATGTCGAGGGCCTGGTCCACGTCACCGCGCTTCCTGGCGATTACTACCATTTCGATCCAGTACACCATCGTCTGGCAGGTGAGCGCACGGGGCGTAGCTTCCGCCTGGGTGACACGGTTGAAGTGCGCGTCATGCGCGTCGACCTTGACGAGCGCAAAATTGACTTTGAAATGTCGGAGAAGACCACCAGTGCCCCGATTGGCCGCAAGCGCCGATCAGCCGAACCTGCAGCGGCAGAGAAGGGCAAGGACACGTCCCCTGCCACCAAGTCAGGCCGCAAGACTGCGAAAGAGCCTGTTGTCGAGGCTTATCGCCCTAGTGATGCGGCTGCCAAAAATGCAGAGGTTCGCAAGAGCCGCGAGATGAAAAAAGCGCTGCTGACCGAAGCCAAGGGTGGTAGCAAGGCATCGTCGGGAAAGTCGGGGAGTGATGCCTCAGGCGCCTCTGGCAAGACGAGCAAGCATCGGAAAGGTTCTTCGAAGTCCGGCTCAGCTTCTGCCGCCAGCAGTGGCGGTGTGCGTAAACCTAAGGTCAAGTCATGAGTCAGCTGGAAAAGATCTACGGCGTCCATGCCGTAGAGGCGCTGTTGCGTCATCACCCCAAGCGGGTCAAGCAGATCTGGCTGGCTGAAGGTCGCAGCGATCCGCGGGTTCAAGTGCTGATCGAGCTTGCGGCGCAGAACCGCGTTTCTGTCGGACAAGCCGAGCGACGCGAGATGGATGCCTGGGTAGAGGGTGTTCACCAGGGTGTTGTTGCGGACGTAAGCCCTAGCCAGGTCTGGGGCGAGGCGATGCTGGACGAGTTGCTCGACCGCACCGAAGGCCCGCCGCTGATTCTGGTCCTTGACGGTGTCACTGACCCCCATAACCTGGGCGCCTGCCTGCGCACTGCCGATGCGGCAGGTGCTCTGGCGGTGATTGTGCCCAAGGACAAGTCCGCAACCTTGACGCCGACCGTTCGGAAAGTGGCATGTGGTGCGGCGGAGGTCATTCCTCTCGTGGCCGTGACCAACCTGGCGCGCACACTTGAAAAGCTCCAGCAGCGCGGCCTATGGGTTGTTGGCACTGCGGGCGAGGCCGAACAGGAGTTGTACCAGCAGGACCTGACCGGCCCGACCATCCTGATCATGGGCGCCGAAGGCAAAGGCATGCGCCGTCTTACTCGGGAGCATTGCGATTATCTTGTGCGCCTGCCGATGGCCGGCAGCGTGAGCAGTCTGAACGTTTCGGTGGCGACAGGCGTCTGCCTCTTCGAAGCCCTGCGCCAGCGCGCTGCCGCGAAGAAGTGATCGGTTAAGAGCGGCAAGCCTCAAGCCTCAAGCTACAAGCCGGTCATGCTGTAGCTTGTAGCTTGTAGCTTGTAGCTTGTAGCTTGTAGCTTGCAGCTGTTGTTCAAATATTCACCAATCTCCTTGCGCCGCTCAGACCCCTTCTCTACAATCACGCCCCTTGCTGTCATGGCAGGCGCGCATGTGCCTGTCGCTGAGCAAGATAAACCAGTGTTATTCACTCCTTGTCTGACCGCTTTGGCGGCAGGCTACAACCCGTAAGGAGCATTCATGCGTCATTACGAAATCATCTTTCTGGTTCACCCGGACCAGAGCGAGCAAGTCGGCGGCATGGTAGAGCGTTACACCAAGCTGATCGAAGAAGACGGCGGCAAGATCCACCGTCTGGAAGATTGGGGTCGTCGTCAACTGGCCTACGCAATCAACAATGTTCACAAGGCTCACTACGTGATGCTGAACGTTGAGTGCACTGGCAAGGCTCTGGCCGAGCTGGAAGACAACTTCCGTTACAACGATGCCGTGATCCGTAACCTTGTCATCCGTCGCGACGAAGCCGTTACCGGCCAGTCCGAAATGCTCAAGGCTGAAGAAAACCGCAGTGAGCGCCGTGAGCGTCGCGATCGTCCTGAGCACTCCGACGCCGAAGGCGTTGATGGTGATGACAGCGACAACAGCGATAACGCTGACGAGTAATCCACGGACCTTTTGAGGAGCCCATTACATGGCACGTTTCTTCCGTCGTCGTAAATTCTGCCGCTTCACAGCTGAAAATGTGAAGGAGATCGATTACAAAGATCTCAACACCCTGAAAGCCTACGTATCCGAAACCGGCAAGATCGTTCCTAGCCGCATTACCGGTACCAAAGCTCGTTATCAGCGTCAGCTGGCTACCGCTATCAAGCGCGCCCGCTTCCTGGCCCTGCTGGCCTACACCGACAGCCACGGCCGCTGAGACCAGGTAGTCGACAAACGCAGTAAGGGATAGATCGCATGCGCGCCATGGCTGAATTCATCATGCGCGGCCGCGTGCAGGCCACTCTTGTAGTGGTTGGATGTGCGGCATTGCCGCTGTTGTTCTGGTTGAGTGCTGCCGCAGGTTGCCTTGTGCTCCTGCGACGCGGGTTGAGTGACGCCATGGGCGTACTCGCCTGGGCTTTGCTGCCGGCTTTGGTCTGGTGGTATTTCGGTGAACCTCGCACCCTTATGGTGTTGCTGGGTTCATGGGGGTTGGCGGCCGTATTGCGCGCCAGCGAGTCCTGGGTCCGCGTGCTGCTGGTCAGCGTAGTGGCTGGATTGTTGTACGCAGTTGTTTTGGGCGCGGTATTTCGCGAGCCCATCGAGGCCATGGCGGGAGAGCTGCAAAAACTCTTGCCCCATGTCTTCGGTGAAGCCTACCAGCAGATGTCGGTAGAAGAGCGAGCGCGTCTGGGAGCACTGATTACCCCGGTCCTTAACGGCCTGATCGCAGCGTTGTTGCAGATCGTCAGCGTGGTATGCCTGATCCTTGGGCGGTACTGGCAGGCGTTGTTGTATAACCCGGGCGGTTTCGGGCGCGAATTTCGCAGCCTGAAACTCCCGCGGGCACCGATGCTGGTGCTGCTGGTGTGCATGTTGGTGGGGCCGAATTTCGGTCCCCAGCTGGCGATGCTGACACCGTTGTGCAGCGTGCCGCTCATGTTCGCGGGCCTGGCCTTGATTCACGGTCTGGTGGCTGCAAAGCGCCTGACCCGGTTCTGGCTGGTGGGGTTGTACGTCACGCTGTTGCTGTTTATGCAGCTGATCTATCCGTTGCTGGTGGTGTTTGCCATTGTCGACAGCCTGATTGATTTTCGCGGCCGTCTGGCGTCGAAAGATGCCGATAACGGTTCTGCGAACGGTGAAGGTTAAAGTTAAGAGGTTATTACCAAATGGAACTGATCCTGCTGGAAAAAATCGCCAACCTGGGCAACCTGGGCGACAAAGTAAACGTTAAGGCCGGCTACGGTCGTAACTTCCTGCTGCCTTTCGGCAAAGCAACCGCTGCAACCGCTGCCAACGTGGCTGCGTTTGAAGAGCGTCGTGCAGAGCTGGAAAAAGCCGCCGCCGAGAAGAAAGCTTCTGCTGAAACTCGTGCTGCTCAACTGGCTGAGCTGGAAGTGACTATCACTGCCACCGCTGGTGACGAAGGCAAGCTGTTTGGTTCGATCGGTACTCACGACATCGCTGACGCACTGACCGCTTCTGGCGTTGAAGTGGCCAAGTCTGAAGTTCGTCTGCCGAACGGCACCATCCGTAACGTTGGCGAATACGACGTAGCCGTGCACCTGCACAGCGATGTTGAAGCTACCGTACGCGTCGTTGTTGTAGCTGCGTAAGCAGTCTGGTTTCTGCGCTTCGGTGCAGAAGTCTGACCGGCTGGTGGCTCGCGCCTCGGCCGGTTAGCATTGGGCACGTTCCTGTTCGCAGGTCGTGCCCTTTGTCATTTCTGAGTATCCTGATTCCATCCCCTGATTCCGTGTGGCCATGAACGACATCTCCGCTCCCGAGCAATATGACCTGCAAACCGCTGCCCTGAAGGTGCCGCCGCATTCCATCGAGGCCGAACAGGCCGTGCTTGGTGGTTTGATGCTGGACAACAACGCCTGGGAACGCGTGCTTGATCAGGTGTCGGATGGCGATTTCTATCGTCATGACCACCGTTTGATATTCCGCGCCATTGCCAAGCTGGCGGATCAAAACCAGCCGATCGACGTGGTGACCCTGGCCGAGCAGCTGGACAAGGAAGGGCAGACTTCGCAGGTAGGCGGCCTTGGTTACCTCTCGGAGCTGGCGAAGAACATCCCGTCCGTTGCGAACATCAAGGCGTACGCCCAGATCGTTCGCCAGCGCGCGACGCTGCGCCAGCTGATCGGCATCAGCACCGAGATCGCCGACAGTGCGTTCAACCCTGAAGGGCGCACCGCTGAAGAGATTCTCGACGAAGCCGAGCGGCAGATCTTCCAGATCGCCGAGGCGCGGCCCAAGACGGGCGGCCCTGTCAGCGTCAACGACCTGCTGACCCGCGCGATCGACCGTATCGACACGCTATTCAATATCGGCGACGGTATCACCGGTCTTTCCACCGGCTACACCGACCTGGATGAGAAAACCAGCGGCCTGCAGCCTTCTGACCTGATCATCGTTGCAGGGCGCCCGTCGATGGGTAAAACCACCTTCGCGATGAACCTGGTTGAAAATGCGGTGCTGCGCAGTGACAAAGCAGTGTTGGTCTACTCGCTCGAGATGCCAGGCGAGTCGCTGATCATGCGTATGCTTTCATCGCTGGGCCGAATCGATCAGACCAAAGTGCGTTCCGGCCAATTGGACGACGATGACTGGCCGCGTCTTACCTCGGCGGTCAACCTGCTTAACGATCGCAAGCTGTTCATCGACGACACGGCGGGTATCAGTCCGTCGGAAATGCGTGCGCGCACGCGTCGTCTGGTTCGCGAGCACGGCGAAGTCGGTCTGATCATGATCGACTACCTGCAGTTGATGCAGATCCCCGGCTCAAGCGGCGATAACCGTACGAACGAAATCTCCGAGATCTCGCGTTCCCTGAAGGCGCTCGCCAAAGAATTCAATTGCCCTGTGGTCGCGCTCTCTCAGCTCAACCGCTCCCTCGAACAGCGTCCGAACAAACGCCCGGTGAACTCCGACTTGCGTGAATCCGGAGCCATCGAGCAGGATGCCGACGTCATTATGTTTGTGTACCGGGACGAGGTGTATCACCCCGAGACCGAACACAAAGGCATCGCTGAAATCATCATCGGCAAGCAGCGGAACGGCCCTATCGGGTTTATCCGGCTGGCCTTCATCGGCAAGTACACCCGTTTCGAGAACCTCGCGCCGGGCAGTTACAATTTTGACGATGATGAATAGGTAGCCGCTAATCCGACCACTGTGGTCGGAATTGGTTATTTTTTGTGCTATTCTCCGCGCCCGCGAATTTCCACAAGAAATCGCCCCCCAGACACGAACACTGGTCATCGATATGCAAGCAGCCAAGCCGTTATTTGACTATCCGAAGTACTGGGCCGAATGTTTCGGACCAGCGCCTTTCCTGCCCATGAGCCGGGAAGAAATAGATCAGCTTGGCTGGGATTCATGCGACATCATCATCGTGACCGGTGATGCCTACGTCGATCACCCTTCGTTTGGCATGGCGATCATCGGCCGGCTGCTGGAGTCACAAGGCTTCCGCGTCGGGATCATCGCCCAGCCAGACTGGAAGTCAAAAGACGACTTCATGAAGCTCGGTGAGCCGAACCTGTTCTTCGGCGTCGCTGCCGGCAACATGGATTCGATGATCAACCGCTACACCGCCGACAAGAAAATCCGCTCCGATGACGCGTATACGCCTGGCGGTATGGCCGGCAAGCGTCCGGACCGCGCGAGCCTGGTTTATAGCCAGCGCTGCAAGGAAGCGTACAAAAACGTCCCGATCGTTCTGGGCGGCATCGAAGCATCGCTGCGCCGTATTGCTCACTACGACTACTGGCAGGACAAGGTTCGCAACTCGATCCTGATCGATGCCTGCGCCGACATCCTGCTGTATGGCAACGCCGAGCGGGCCATCGTCGAAGTCGCTACACGTCTGTCCTATGGCGAGACCATCGAAAGCATCACCGACGTGCGCGGCACGGCATTCATTCGTCGTGACACGCCGGAAGGCTGGTACGAAGTCGACTCCACGCGCATTGACCGTCCAGGCAAGATCGACAAGATCATCAACCCGTACGTGAACACTCAAGACACCCAGGCCTGCGCCATCGAGCAGGAGAAAGGTGACGTCGAGGATCCGAACGAAGCCAAGGTCGTGCAGATTCTGGCTAGCCCGCGCATGACACGCGACAAAACCGTGATCCGTCTGCCATCGATGGAGAAGGTGCGCGGCGACGCTGTGCTTTATGCCCACGCCAACCGCGTGCTGCACCTGGAAACCAACCCCGGCAACGCCCGTGCGCTGGTCCAGAAGCATGGCGAGGTGGACGTCTGGTTCAATCCGCCGCCCATTCCGATGACCACCGAAGAAATGGACTACGTGTTCGGCATGCCGTACGCGCGTGTTCCACATCCGGTGTATGGCAAGGAGAAGATCCCGGCCTACGACATGATCCGCTTCTCGGTGAACATCATGCGTGGCTGCTTCGGCGGCTGCACCTTCTGCTCGATCACCGAGCACGAAGGCCGAATCATTCAGAACCGTTCCCACGACTCAATCATCCGCGAGATTGAAGAAATCCGCGACAAGGTCCCGGGCTTCACTGGCGTGATTTCAGACCTCGGCGGGCCGACTGCGAACATGTACCGCATCGCCTGCAAAAGCCCTGAGATCGAATCCGCTTGCCGTAAGCCGTCTTGCGTGTTCCCCGGTATCTGCCCGAACCTCAATACCGATCACTCGGCGCTGATTCAGCTGTACCGCAGCGCCCGCGAATTGCCCGGCGTGAAGAAAATCCTGATCGCTTCCGGTTTGCGCTATGACCTGGCCGTCGAGTCGCCGGAGTACGTCAAGGAACTGGTCACGCACCACGTTGGCGGTTATCTGAAAATTGCGCCGGAGCATACCGAAGAAGGTCCGCTCAACCAGATGATGAAGCCGGGCATTGGCAGCTATGACAAGTTCAAGCGCATGTTCGAGAAGTACTCCAAGGAAGCAGGCAAAGAGCAGTACCTGATTCCTTACTTCATCGCGGCCCACCCGGGCACCACCGACGAAGACATGATGAACCTTGCCCTGTGGCTCAAGGGCAACGGCTTCCGTGCTGACCAGGTGCAGGCGTTCTACCCGTCGCCAATGGCGAGCGCGACCGCCATGTACCACTCCGGCAAGAACCCGCTGCGCAAGGTCACCTACAAGAGCGATTCGGTCACCATCGTCAAGAGCGAGGAGCAGCGTCGTCTGCACAAGGCGTTCCTGCGATACCACGATCCGAAGGGCTGGCCGATGTTGCGCGAGGCGTTGGAACGCATGGGGCGCACCGATCTGATCGGCCCTGCCAAGCACCAGCTGATTCCTCTGCACCAGCCGGATACCGATGCCTATCAAAGCGCGCGTCGCAAAAACTCGACGCCAGCCGGTAGTCATAAGGTTGCCAAAACCACCAAGATCCTGACGCAGCACACCGGTCTGCCGCAGCGCGGCAGCGATGGCAGCAAGCCTTGGGACAAGCGCGAAGAGGCGAAGGCTGCGGCGGCTGCTCGTAACAAGCAGGCAGCCAAGGATCGTGCGGATGCGGCCAAACCCGGCAAAGGCAAGAAGCCAACGCGTCAGCCGGTCTTTCCACGCTAAACGACAACGGACAACAAAACGCCAGCTTTCGAGCTGGCGTTTTGCGTTTTGGAGCAAATAACCCCACCCGCCTCATTTCCGTGCGACTCTTGCACCATTCGTTGAGGCGGGCGCGTTTTTGGTGCTGTGCCTGACTGATCAGGCCCCCTCTACGCCGGAGGCACCTGACTGGCCAGGGTGGCATAAGTCTTGCGCAGCTCCGTTACCGTCCAGGCTCGCAGGAGGCACGCCGTGTCGATTCACATTGCCTTGCACCACGTCACGCATTACCGCTACGAACGCGCGGTTGAGCTGGGGCCGCAGATCGTCCGCTTGCGCCCGGCGGCTCACAGCCGTACCCGTGTGCTGTCGTACTCGCTGAAAGTGCTGCCTGAAAATCACTTCATCAACTGGCAGCAGGACCCTCAAGGCAATTATCTGGCGCGTCTGGTCTTCCCTGAAAAGACCAACGAGCTGCGCATCGAAGTCGACCTGGTCGCCGAGATGGCGGTGTTCAATCCGTTCGATTTCTTCCTGGAGCCCTACGCTGAAAAGATCCCCTTCAGCTATGCGAGGGAGGAGCACCATGAGCTACAGCCTTACCTGGAAAAGCTGCCGTTGACGCCGAGGTTTCAGGACTACCTGAACAGCATTGACCGTACGCCCATACCGGCCATCGACTTTCTGGTCGGTCTCAACCAGCGTCTGGCCAGCGACATCGGTTATCTGATTCGCATGGAGCCCGGCATTCAGACCCCTGAATTCACCCTGGAGAATGCCTCTGGCTCATGCCGCGATTCGGCGTGGTTGTTGGTGCAATTGCTGCGTCATCTGGGCCTGGCCGCGCGTTTTGTTTCCGGCTACCTCATTCAGCTCAAGGCCGATGTCAAAGCGCTCGACGGCCCTTCCGGTACCGACGTTGATTTCACCGATCTGCATGCCTGGTGTGAGGTGTATCTGCCCGGCGCCGGTTGGGTTGGCCTGGATGCTACGTCCGGCTTGTTCGCCGGCGAGGGTCATATTCCGCTGGCGTGCAGCCCTGAGCCGTCTTCGGCGGCGCCCATCAGCGGGTTGGTCGAACCCTGTAATACCGAATTCAGCCATGAGATGTCGGTTGAACGGGTCTGGGAAGCGCCGCGCGTCACCCAGCCTTACAACGACGAGCAGTGGCAGGACATTCAGGCGCTGGGCCGTCAGATTGACAGCGATCTGGTGGCTCACGACGTGCGCCTGACCATGGGTGGCGAGCCCACGTTTGTGTCCATCGACGACCGCGACGGCGACGAATGGAATACCGCCGCATTGGGTCCGAAGAAACGGCTGCTGTCAGCCGAGCTGTACCAGCGAATGCGCAACCATTACGCGTCACACGGCCTCGTCCATTTTGGTCAGGGCAAGTGGTACCCCGGTGAGCAGCTGCCTCGCTGGTCGCTGAACTGTTTCTGGCGCCGGGATGGGCAACCGGTGTGGCGCAACAACGCGCTGGTCGCAGACGAAACGCTGGATTACGGTGCCGACAGCGAGATGGCGGGTGGCTTTCTGCGCCGCGTCGCCGAGCGGTTGAAGCTGCCGACGCGTTACGTTTTCCCGGCGTATGAGGACAAGTTTTACTATGTGTGGCGTGAAGGCACGCTGCCCAAAAACGTGAGCGCCGAGCTCTCTCGGCTGGATGATCCGCTGGAGCGCGCGCGTCTTCGTAAGGTATTTTCCCAGGGCCTGGATACGGTCATCGGCCACGTATTGCCACTGGCGCGAACCGCCGCGGATGACCGCTGGCAGAGTGGTCGGTGGTACCTGCGCGACGAGCATTGCCATCTGGTCCCCGGTGATTCGGCGCTAGGCTATCGCTTGCCGCTGGCTTCGCAACCGTGGGTCAAGGCGGCTGAATATCCGTACATCCATCCCACGGATCACAATCAGGCATTCGCAGAACTGCCTGATCGCGATGAGCTCCAGCTGCGCCTGGACAACCTGACTGAACAGACCGGACAGAGCACCGACCGTGAGCCGGAGATCGATGAGTCAGCCGATTGGCTGACCCGTACCGCGCTGAGCGCGGAGGCGCGGGGCGGGCGTCTGTACCTGTTCATGCCGCCGCTGCCATCGCTTGAGGCCTACCTGGAACTGGTGGCAGCCATCGAAGCGACCGCCGAGGAAATGCGCTGCCCGGTATTGCTGGAAGGCTACGAGCCACCGAGTGATCCGCGTCTGGCGAATTTTCGCATCACGCCCGACCCTGGAGTGATCGAAGTCAACGTTCAACCTTCCTCTACCTGGGATGAGCTGGTCGAGCGTACCGAGTTTCTTTACGAGCAGGCGCGATTGACCCGGCTGACCACCGAAAAATTCATGATCGACGGGCGCCACACGGGCACCGGTGGGGGTAACCATTTTGTGCTTGGCGGTGCGACGCCGGGCGACTCGCCGTTCCTGCGCCGACCGGACCTGCTGCGCAGCCTGCTGAGCTACTGGCACAACCATCCGTCGCTGTCCTACCTGTTTTCGGGCTTGTTCATCGGGCCGACGTCCCAGGCGCCGCGGGTTGACGAGGCGCGCAACGATTCTCTGTATGAGCTGGAAATCGCCTTTGCACAAATGCCTGAGCCGGGAGAGGAGTGTGCGCCGTGGCTGGTGGATCGCTTGCTGCGCAATCTGCTGATCGACGTCACCGGCAACACTCATCGCGCCGAGTTCTGCATCGACAAACTCTACTCGCCCGACGGCGCCACTGGCCGCCTGGGCTTGCTCGAACTGCGCGCGTTCGAAATGCCGCCCCATGCGCGCATGAGTCTGGCGCAGCAGCTGCTGCTCAGGGCGCTGGTGGCGCGTTTCTGGCGGGAACCTTATGCGCCGGCAAAATTGGCACGGTGGGGTACGGAACTGCATGACCGCTTCATGCTGCCGCACTTCATTGAGCAGGATTTTGCCGACGTGGTTGCCGAACTCAACAGCGCCGGTTATCCCGTACGTGCCGAATGGTTTGCGGCGCATCTGGAGTTTCGCTTTCCGAAGGTCGGCGACTACACCGTGAGCGGCATCGAACTGGAGCTGCGTCAGGCACTGGAACCTTGGCATGTGTTGGGCGAGGAGGGGGCAGCGGGCGGCGCGGTCCGCTACGTCGATTCGTCGCTTGAGCGCTTGCAGCTGAAAGTGTCGGGCCTGCCACCGCAGCGCTACGTGCTCACCTGCAACGGCATCCCGGTGCCGCTACGGCCAACCGGGCGCGTGGGCGAGTTCGTTGCCGGGGTTCGTTATCGCGCCTGGCAGCCGACCAATGCGCTACAGCCCACGATCCCGGTACACGCACCGCTGGTATTCGACATTGTAGATACCTGGATGCAGCGCTCGCTGGGAGGCTGCGACTATCATGTCGCCCACCCGGGAGGCCGCAATTACGAGACCTTGCCGGTGAACGGCAATGAGGCCGAAAGCCGCCGTCTTGCGCGGTTCTTCCGGATCGGTCACAGCCCCGGCAAGCGACATGTTCCAGCGTTGACGCTCAACGATGAGCTACCCATGACGCTGGATATGCGCCTGCATCGATAGGAGTACGGCGACCGGGCGGGAGCCGGGGCGCCGAGCCATACGGTCGAAACATGGAAAGCGCACCGGCGTGTCATGTTGTCTGCGCTAGTCTAAGCGCTGTTGATTCGAGTCCCTTTGCTGTCTGCCGAGCTTTCCATGCCTGACCTGCTTGACCACTATCCGCTTACACCGGGTACCTATCACGAAATGCTTGATGCCAGCGGCGCCATTCGGCCGCACTGGCGGCGCGTGTATGAGCACCTTCAACGCAGCACGCCCGCGCAGCTGATCCAGCGGCAGGCGCTGCTCGCCCGGCAGATTCAGGAAAACGGCGTCACCTATAACGTCTACGCGGACCCCAAGGGTGCTGATCGGCCCTGGGAGCTGGACATGCTGCCCCACGTCATTCCGCTGGAAGAGTGGCAACCCTTGGCAGCCGGCATTGCCCAGCGAGCCCGTTTGCTCAACGCAGTGCTGGCTGATCTGTATGGCCCGCAAGCGCTTATCGCTGAGGGTCTGCTACCGGCAGAACTGGTGTTCGGTCACAACAATTTTCTTTGGCCATGTCAGGGTGTGACGCCGCCCGAAGGGACCTTTCTGCATGTCTACGCGGTGGATCTGGCGCGCACGCCCGATGGCCGCTGGTGGGTCACTGCGGACCGAACCCAGGCGCCGTCGGGTGCCGGTTATGCGCTGGAAAACCGGTTGAGCGTGTCACGGGCGTTTCCTGAGTTGTACCGTGACCTGGAAGTCCAGCATCTGTCGAATTTCTTTCGCTCGTTGCAGCAAACCCTGGCGCGACAGGCCCCGGCCGGCCAGGAAGCACCGTTGGTGGTGATGCTGACACCAGGACGTTTCAACGAGAGCTATTTCGAGCATCTTTACCTTGCCGGTCAGCTTGGCTATCCGCTGGTTGAGGGCAATGATCTGACCGTACGCGATGCCACCGTTTACCTGAAGACCCTCAGCGGGTTGCGCCGTGTTCACGCGATCATGCGCCGGGTGGACGACGACTTCTGCGATCCGCTCGAATTGCGCACCGATTCGGCCCTTGGGGTGCCTGGCCTGCTGCAAGCGGTACGGCAGGGCCGCGTGCTGGTGGCTAACGCGTTGGGCAGCGGCGTACTGGAATCGCCGGGATTGCTCGGCTTTTTGCCCAAAATCAATGAACGCTTATTTGGTGAAGAACTGCTGTTGCCGTCCATCGCTACGTGGTGGTGCGGAGAGCCACCGGTGCTGGCTCAAGCGCTGGAGAAATTGCCGGAATTGCTGATCAAGCCTGCCTTCCCGTCGCAGAGCTTTGCGCCGGTGTTCGGTCGCGATCTCGACAGCCAAGAACGCCAGGCGCTGGCCGCGCGCATGCAGGCTCGTCCTTATGCCTACGTCGCCCAGGAGCTGGCTCAGTTGTCCCACGCGCCGGTCTGGCAGGGCGAGGAGCATCAGTTGCAGCCCCGGGCCATCGGCATGCGCGTGTACGCAGTGGCCACGGCCGAGGGCTATCGGGTTCTGCCCGGTGGGCTGACTCGGGTCGCCGCCGACGCTGATGCCGACGTGGTCTCGATGCAACGCGGCGGCGCGAGCAAGGACACCTGGATCCTTGGCGAACGTCCGCTCGGCAGTGAGGCATGGAAACATCGTCACTCGCTCGGCGTACATGACCTGGTTCGCCGCGACCCGTATCTGCCGTCGCGCGTTGTGGAAAACCTGTTCTGGTTTGGGCGTTATTGCGAGCGCAGCGATGACAGTGCCCGCCTGCTGCGGATCATGCTGGCCCGCTACGTTGACGGCGATGATCCGGTGGCGCTGCAAGCGGCGGTCGAGCTGGCCGAGCGTTTGAATCTTCTGCCGTTACAGGATGAGGACGAGCCCCGCGAACTGCATGAGCGTTTGCTTGAGGCCTTGTTGGGCGAGGACTGGCCGTTCAGCCTGCGCTCCAATCTGCAGCGCTTGCAGTGGGCAGCGTCGCAGGTGCGCGGCAAGTTGTCTCGAGAGAACTGGCAGGCGCTGGTAGAGCTGCAGCGTGAAGCAATGAGCCTGGAGACCAAGACACCCGATTTCGGTGAGCTGTTGGACTTTCTCAACCGTCTGGTGATGTCGCTGGCAGCGTTGTCCGGTTTTGCGCTCGATGACATGACCCGGGACGAAGGCTGGCGTTTCCTGATGATCGGGCGGCGTATCGAGCGCTTGCAGTTTCTCTGCACGACGCTGGCGGCGTTTCTGCGCAGCGAGACGGTGTTTCATCAGGATGCGCTCGACGGCCTGCTCGAACTGGGCAACAGCGGCATCACCTACCGCTCGCGCTACCTGGCATTGCCGCAACTGACCCCGGTGCTCGACCTGCTGGTGCTGGATGATCAGAACCCTCATGCGGTGTTATTCCAGCTCAAGCTGGTGGCTCGCTCTGTGAAACGCTTGAATGAGGATTTTGGTGTGCCGCATGACAGCAGCCTTACAGGGCTGATCCAGCGTCTGACGGCTTTTGATCTGGGGTGTATCGAGGAAGGGCTGTTTGGAGAAAGTAGCGTGAAGGCTGCGCTGCACGGGCTGGCGGATCTGCTGCAGACGATTGGCGAGACCAGCGGCCAGGTGTCTGACCGGCTCGCGCTGCGCCACTTCGCTCATGTGGATGATGTCAGTCAACGTACGGTGTCGGTCTGATGAACAGCGCTCGCTACCAAATACTTCACGACACACACTACAAATACGACAGCCCGGTTTCTCTGGCGCAGCAGCTTGCCCATTTGTGGCCACGGCGCAGCCCCTGGTTACGCTGCCTGGCGCAGCAACTGGACATCAGCCCAACCCCGACGACGCGTCGCGACGAACTGGACGTGTTTGGCAATCCACTGACGCGGCTGGCCTTCGAACGTCCTCACGACGAACTGCAGGTCAACGCGCGCTTGCTTGTCGAGGTACTGGAGCGTCCAAAGATGGATTTCAATGCGTCGGCTGCCTGGGATGAAGCGCGCCATGCCTTGAGCTACAGCGCGTCGAAAATGGCACCTGCCATCCTCGATGCCTGCCGCTACCGTTTCGAGTCGCCTTACGTTCACCTGAAACAGACATTCATCGAGTTCTCTGCCAGCTGTTTTCCCGCAGGGCGGCCATTGCTGCAATGCGCGCAAGCCTTGATGGAGAAGATATTCGGAGAATTCACCTTCGATGGCGAGGCCACGCAGGTAGCAACGCCATTGGTGGAGGTGCTGGAAACGCGTCGGGGTGTTTGCCAGGACTTCGCCCATTTGATGCTGGCTTGCCTGCGGTCTCGGGGCTTGGCGGCGCGTTATGTCAGCGGGTACTTGCTCACCCAGCCGCCACCTGGCCAGCCACGGCTGATCGGCGCCGACGCGTCTCACGCATGGGTATCGGTGTTTTGTCCACGAATGGGCTGGGTTGATTTCGACCCGACCAACAATGTTCAACCTGCGCTTGAGCACATCAGTCTGGCATGGGGGCGGGATTTCTCTGACGTGTCGCCATTGCGCGGGGTCATTCTGGGCGGCGGGAGCCACGACCCGGAAGTCAGGGTAACAGTGATGCCGGTTGAGCCGGAGGTTGAAGCGCAGCGTGCAGTCTAGGAGCGCGGTTGCCCTCGAAAAGTATTACTGACGACGCACAGGCGCGGGGTTCAGTAATGCATCGCGGGCAAGCGCTTATGCGACGTTTAATATTTAGCCATGGCCAGCAGGGTTCCGCGGCCATCTGAGGGGGGATCACTCAGCGGGTTTTTCTTCGGCAGAGCCATTGACGTCGGCAGGGGCGTGGCCCTCAGTAGAGCCTTCAGTGCTCTCGCCTTCGACGACTTCACCTTCTCCAGCCAGTGCCTCAGCTTTTTCGGCCTGCTTGCGCTGTGCTTTCTCCTCTTTCTTTTGCTCTTTTGCCAGATCGCGTTGGCGTTTGGCGAAGGAATAGTTGGGTTTGGCCATGGGCAGTCCTCGAGGCAGACGATAAGTCAGCCCATTCTGCCTGAGAATGACGCAAACCCGGCGTGGTATTTTTCCTTTGACGGGCCCCGATCAGCCTCAGTCTCCAGCCACAGAGGGTTTCAGCGATTGCAAATGGCGCGCGGGTAAGCGCTGTAATCCTGGCTCGCACGGTCGTAATTACCTGAAGCGCCACAGGCGTAAGCGGCGAGCAAACTGCGGAAAATACTGGAGAGTTGCATGGGATCGTCCTGAAGATGAATGACAGGGCGATCTTATGCAGCGAAAGTAGCGCTGACTGTTTGATTGTCTTGATGGCCCTGATAGGGCCTTCCGGGCAGATTCGGCAATAGCGTGGTTAAATCGTTTTATTTCAGGACAGTCTTCGGAGACGAACTCCAGGGCTGCCCCACCAGGAGACGCACGATGATTCGCAAGCTTGTCGCAATATCAGTTCTGACTTTGGCCAGCGGCCACCTGCTGGCGGCCGAGTGTTCGGTCGATGTCGATTCAACCGATCAGATGACCTTCACCACCAAAGCCATCGAAATCGACAAAAGCTGCAAGCAGTTCACCGTTAACCTGAAGCATTCGGGCAGCCTGCCGAAGGCCGTCATGGGTCATAACCTGGTCATCAGCAAATACGATGACATGTCGCAGATCGCAACTGACGGCATGAGCGTCGGTCTTGATAAGAGTTATCTAAAGGACGGTGATGCCCGCGTGATTGCCCACACCAAGGTGATCGGCGGCGGCGAAACGGATTCGGTCACGTTCGACGTATCCAAGCTGGACCCGGCCGAGAAATACGGTTTCTTCTGCTCGTTTCCGGGCCACATCGGCATGATGAAAGGCACTGTCACGCTGAAGTGACCTTCAGGCCCGCGTCGAGTCGGTCATCTTGAAGATGCCCTGGGCGTTGCTGCTGTCAAAGTTGAGGTCGATCTTGCCGTTGTCAGGGTCGATCTTGCGCTGGATGAACTCGACGAACGAGCCCGGCACCTTGTGTACGGCCACGACGCCCTCGGCGTTGATCAGCCCACGCTCCACCGCGCAGGCTTTATAAGCGGTTTGCATCACTCTCCCGGAACCAGACACCTCAATGGTGTCCTTCATCGGGCGCTCGCGGCGGTTTTGCTCCGCTACGGTTGCTTCCAGGTCCACGACTCGATCGGTCAGGTGATTGAAGCTATTCCCCTCGGTGGCAATCCACGCCATCTCGGCACTTTCCCTGAGCAACTGACGGTAGTCGTCTTCTCGAACGGTGCCATGTTGACGGCCAAATGCGCGATACAGCGCCGGTAATAACCGGGTGGCTTCGGCCATGCTGCAATGTCGGGTGTTACGCAGGCGAGCGAGGATACTCAGATGCTCGGGACTCAGCGGATCTCGGCTTGAACCTACCACGCGGCTGACCGCGTCTTGAAAGCCCTGGCTAAGGCGACCAGGGTGAAGCTCGGAAACGAAGAACTGCGCGATGTCTTCAGGCAGGTCCATCTGGCGGTATCCCCAACCGGTCATGTTCAGCCTGGTTAGCGGATAAGTGCGCACGTCGGTGAAACCCAGGGGCTCCAGCAGTCGCGAAAACGCCTGGCGCCCCCGCGGCAATTCGCCGTTGTCTGCCCAGTCGACGGTGCGGATGGCGCCATGGTCGAAGACCACTTTGCGCCCCCCTTCAAATTGCTCATCAACGTAGCGAAGTCCGTCCGGGACGGCCTGCACCAACTTGTGAAACAGACACAGGTTCAGTGCTTCGGCGAGCCATGCCCGGTGGATAGCCTCGTCGGACCAGGAAAACCCGGCCAATGCCTGAGGCACCTCAACGCGGAGTTCGAGCCACGCTGCAGCGGGCTGGCCGACGGTGGACGCAACGAGATCGAAGAGGCCTTTGAAAGCAGTCATGGATAGCGGCTCTGAGCAAAGAAGTCAGAGCACTATGTAAGCCGTGATGGCGAAGAGCATCAAGCGAAAAGAACGAACGGGTTCATTCCGTTTGTGAATACAGCGGCGTTTAGCCTGTGTCGCAGATCGCGGGAATGGCTGTAGGAGCGACCGAAGTGGCGCTCCTGCAGCATCTGCGTGCTCGGGGGGATGGCTTCACACCGTAGACGCATGGATTGCCGCTACGGGACGGTTATGGTGCGTAAGGCAGATCCCGTTTGTGCTGGGTTTTACGGTAAGTGTTGACAATGATCTCGGCGGTCTCCGGCTTCACGGTTTCGCCGTGCAGGAACGCATCGATCTCAGCGTAAGTGATGCCGTGGGATGCTTCGTCCGGCTTGCCTGGGGTGAGCTCCTCCAAGTCGGCAGTGGGGACTTTCTCCACCAGGTTCTGCGGCGCTCCGAAGCTGCGCGCGATGGCTCGCACCTGATGTTTTACCAGTCCACTCAACGGCGCCAGGTCGCACGCGCCGTCGCCGAACTTGGTGTAGAAGCCCATGACTGCTTCGGCAGCATGATCGGTGCCGATCACCAGACCACCCTTCACACCGGCGATGGCGTATTGCGCGACCATGCGCGCACGGGCCTTGATGTTGCCCTTGACGAAATCGACCGTTGCAGCGGGCTGGCCTTCAAAGGCCTTGATTTGCTCAACCAGCGCCCTGACCGAAGGCGCGATGTCCACCGTATGGCGCTCGTCTGCATTGATGAAATCCACCGACGCGGTAGCTTCGTGCTCGTCTTGCTGGATGTGATACGGCAGGCGCACGGCGATGAACTTATAGGCATCGTCACCCGTGGCTTCACGCAACTCACGGATCGCACGTTGGGCCATCAGGCCTGCGGTCAGTGAATCGACGCCGCCGCTGATGCCCAGCACGAGGACCTTCAGGCGAGCTTCCTGCAGGCGCTCCTTGATGAACTGTACGCGGCGACTGACTTCGGCCTGCAGCGCTTCATCGTTGGCGAAAGGTGGCTGGACATTGAGCTGCCGGGCGATCTCGCGCTGTACGTCTTGCATGATTGACTCCTTGAGCAAAAAAGGAATGGCATGAAAATAGGGCGGCTGTCGGTGTTCGACTCACGCTGGCACTTTAAAGACGTGGCGCAGGTAGGACACAAATTCAGGGTCCTTGCACTGCGTCTTCCCGGGCTCGTCCGAAATCTTGGCAACGGGCTGGCCGGCGCATGCGGTCATTTTGAGCACAATGCTCATGGGTTTTATGCCAGGAATATCCGCAGTCAGGTTGGTGCCAATGCCGAAGCTGACATTGATGCGACCACGCAATGCACGGAATATTTCCAACGCTTTCGGCAGATTCAGCCCATCGGAAAACACCAGGGTCTTGCTCATCGGATCAATGCCCAGCTTCTGGTAGTGGCGGATGCATTTCTCGGCCCACTGCACAGGGTCGCCCGAGTCGTGGCGCAGGCCATCGAAAAGCTTGGCGAAAAACAGATCGAAGTCATTCAGAAAAGCGTCGGTTGTGATGCAGTCTGTCAGCGCGATACCCAGCAGTCCGCGGTACTCACGGACCCAGCAGTCAAGGGCGGCAATCTGGCTGTCGATCAGTCGCGGGCCGAGCTGTTGATGCGCCATGATCCACTCATGGGCCATGGTACCGAGCGGCTTGAGGTCGAATTTGCGTGCCAGATGGACGTTGCTGGTGCCAACGAACTGGCCGGGGAAGTCTTTTTTAAGCACTGCAACGACGTCTTCCTGCACCGCAAAGGAAAAGCGCCGGCGAGTGCCGAAGTCGGCCACTTTCAATTCGGCCAATTCATCGGCGTTGGCGGTGGCGGTCAGCCAGTCGAATTTGCGGTACAACTGATCGCGCGCCTGACTCAGCAGGGTCTCGGGGTTGCGATGACGGTTACGAACCTCGCTGACGATGGCCAGCACAGGCACTTCAAACAGGATCACATGCAGCCACGGGCCGGAGAGGCGAATGCACAGCTCATCGTTTTCGATGGTGGTCTGGACGTAGCGCAGGTTGAAGCGAAACAGACCGAGGAAACGCAGGAAATCGGGTTTCATGAAGTTGATGCGTTCGAGGAAACCGGTCTCCTCGATGCTCAGCGACAGCTCGCACAGTTGCTCGATCTGATGACGGATTTCGGCCAGATAGGGGCGCAGGTCCTCACCGTTGCGGCAGCGAAACTCCCACTCCACTTCAACGTTGGGGTAGTTGTGCAGTACGGCCTGCATCATGCTCAGCTTATAGAGGTCGGTATCGAGCAGGTTCTGCACGATGCGATCCGCGAAAGCGCTCTCGCTCATTGTGTCGCTCCAGCCAGCAGCGGCCGCCAGGGTGCGGCCGGGGAGATTCAATTGGGTGTCGCATACAACCTTGCGGTAGCGCTGTGGCGGTACGTCCGGTTTGTTATTGACGATGGCCGACATAATGCCAGTCGTCGTGCGGGAGGGGCAGAAATGTTTCAGCGACTGACTGCCTGCACCTGGTCGCGCTGGTTGGAAGGCCAGTTGTGGGGACTGGCCTAAGCACCCATTGTGTGGGATGGCATGAGCACCAATTGAGTGGAAATGGCACGAGCACCAATTGTGGGACCGGCTTCAGCCGGGAAGGCGTCGGTGGTCACACCGCAGATTTGAGGGTGCGCAAACCGGCCCCTTCCCGGCTGAAGCCGGTCCTACTTAAAGCACTGCGTGTATCCAGTGGGCTAGCGGAAACCCTGACTGTGGGACCGGCTTCAGCCGGGAAGGCGTCGGTGGTCACACCGCAGATTTGAGGGTGCGCTAACCGGCCGCTTCCCGGCTGAAGCCGGTCCCACTTAAAGCACTGCGTGTATCAGTGGGGGTGGCTGAAACCCTGACTGTAGGACCGGCTTCAGCCGGGAAGGCGTCGGTGGTCACACCGCAGATTTGAGGGTGCGCTAACCGGCCGCTTCCCGGCTGAAGCCGGTCCCACTTAAAGCACTGCGTGTATCAGTGGGGGTGGCTGAAACCCTGACTGTAGGACCGGCTTCAGCCGGGAAGGCGTCGGTGGTCACACCGCAGATTTGAGGGTGCGCAAACCGGCCCCTTCCCGGCTGAAGCCGGTCCTACTTAAAGCACTGCGTGTATCCAGTGGGCTAGCGGAAACCCTGACTGTGGGACCGGCTTCAGCCGGGAAGGCGTCGGTGGTCACACCGCAGATTTGAGGGTGCGCAAACCGGCCGCTTCCCGGCTGAAGCCGGTCCCACTTAAAGCAACTGGTGTATCCAGTGGGGGTGGCTGAAACCCTGATTGTGGGATCCAGTGTGCCGGGCTGAAACCGTGACTGTGGCTTCAGCCGGGGATGTTTTCACTGCGGGGTGGGCGCGTCGATTTGCTCAAGCATCCATTCGACGAATACCCGGATCTTCGGCACTTCGGCAGCGTGTTCGGGGTAGGCGAGGTAATACGCATCCTGGCTGGGCAGGGCATGGGGCCACGGCATCGCCAGCTTGCCGTCCGCCAGTTCTTCTTCCACCAGGAACCGGGGCAACAGCGCAACCCCGCAACCCACCTGCGCGGCACGGATGCACATATAGATCGTTTCGAAGCGCGGGCCATGGTAGCTGTGTTCGGTCTGATAACCCTGGCTTTCAAACCAGTCGTGCCAGGCTTGTGGGCGATGCGCATTTTGCAGCAGGACCAAGTCGCTCAGCTGTGTCGGATCGGTGAACGGCCGTTCGGGGATACTGGCCGGAGCGCAGACGGTGATCAGCTCTTCATTGAACAGCTTTACGCTCTCGGCGCCAGGCCGAGCACCACCGCCGAAATAGAACGACACATCGCAGCGACTCTGTGCCAGGTCGTCGCTCTCCTGCTCGTTGACCAAGTCCAGATGAATGTGGGGATGACGCAAGCGCCAGCCCTTCAGGCGCGGAACCAGCCAGCGTGCGCCAAAAGTCGAAGGCGTCGACACGCGCAGGACTTCAGTCTCGCCGCCGTAGGAACGCAGGAAGTGCGTCGACATCTCCATCTGCATCAGGACTTTGCGCACCTCAGCCAGATAGAGCGCGCCGGCAGGGGTTAGCTGCAGGCGCCGACGAACCCTGCGAAACAACAGGTGTTGCACCAATTCTTCCAGCTGCGCGACTTGCTTGCTCACGGCGCTTTGCGTGAGGTTCAACTCCTCGGCCGCGCGGGTAAAACTCAAATGGCGTGTGACCGCCTCAAAACATTGCAGCGCAGTGACCGACGGGAGATGGCGTTTATTCAACATATTCGGCTCGTTCAGCGTCAGCATGAAAAAACGGAATGATATCTCGCTTAATCGTCGTTTGTTGCAGTGCCGTGTGCCAGCTATTACTACAGGCTGACAAAATTGCCAAAGCCTGACATTCCGCTTTCGCACCTACGATCCGTCTCAGGAGAAACCATGCTCAACGATCTGCTTACCCGACTCGGTGTCGATGCCGCGCTTTATCAGCAGGGCGACAAGCCTGTTCATACGCCAATTGACGGGAGTCAGGTCGCTTCGGTGAGCTGGGAAGGCGCCGCCGAAGTCGAACAGCGCATCACCCGTGCCGACCATGCATTCGAAGCGTGGCGCAAAGTGCCTGCGCCCCGTCGCGGCGAGCTGATCCGGTTGTTTGGCGAAGCGCTGCGCACGCACAAAACAGACCTTGGTGAGCTGGTGTCCTGGGAAGCGGGCAAGATCACTCAGGAGGGGCTGGGTGAAGTGCAGGAAATGATCGACATCTGCGACTTTGCGGTCGGGTTGTCACGTCAGATGTACGGCCTGACTATCGCCTCCGAGCGCCCTGGCCACCACATGCGTGAAACCTGGCATCCGCTGGGGGTTGTCGGTGTCATCAGCGCGTTCAACTTCCCGGTGGCGGTCTGGTCGTGGAACACCGCGTTGGCGTTGGTTTGCGGTAACTCAGTGATCTGGAAACCGTCGGAAAAGACGCCACTGACTGCGCTGGCGTGCCAAGCGCTGTTCGATAAAGTCGCAGCGCAATTCTCCGACGCTCCGGCTTACCTCACGCAGTGCATTGTCGGCGGCCGCGAAGCCGGCGAGGCATTGGTTGATGACCCTCGCGTGGCGTTGATCAGCGCGACTGGCAGCACGCGCATGGGCCGCGAAGTGGCGCCAAAACTCGCGGCACGTTTCGCCCGCAGCATTCTGGAGCTGGGTGGCAACAACGCGATGATCCTTACCCCAAGCGCCGACCTGGACCTGGCAGTGCGCGCGGTGCTGTTCAGCGCCGTCGGCACGGCCGGGCAACGCTGCACCACCCTGCGCCGATTGATTGCTCACACGTCGGTGAAGGCCGAGTTCGTCGAGCGTCTGAAAGCGGCGTACGCCAAAGTGCGCATCGGTCATCCGCTGGAAGGCAACCTGGTTGGCCCGCTGATCGACCGGCAGAGCTACGAAAACATGCAGGAAGCCCTGGAGCAGGCGTTGAGCGAAGGCGGCAAGGTGTTTGGCGGCAAGCGTCAGTTGGAAGATAAATTTCCCGATGCCTATTACGTCTCGCCCGCCATCGTCGAGATGCCGGAACAGAGCGACGTAGTACGCAGCGAGACCTTCGCACCGATTTTGTACGTGGTCGGTTACGACGATTTCAGCGAGGCGGTAAAGCTGAACAATGACGTGCCGCAGGGCCTGTCTTCTTGCATCTTTACCACGGACGTGCGCGAGGCGGAGCAGTTCATCTCGGCATTGGGCAGCGATTGCGGCATTGCCAACGTCAACATTGGCCCGAGTGGTGCAGAGATTGGCGGCGCGTTTGGTGGCGAGAAGGAAACCGGCGGGGGGCGTGAATCCGGGTCGGATTCGTGGAAAGGCTACATGCGCCGCCAGACGGCCACCGTTAACTACTCCCGCGAGCTGCCGCTGGCCCAGGGGATTACGTTTGATTGATTAGCAGAGACGGAGTGTAGTCATCGCACCGCGTTGACTTCATTCGCGACCAAGCTCGCTCCCACATATTTGCGCAAGTCATGTGGGAGTGAGCTTGCTCGCGAAGTGGTCTTTACAAACACCACTGAATATCATCGTTGTCTCTCTCCGAGGTTTTGCGATGCCGTTACGCGAAGAATGTCTGTGGGAAACGCTGACGCCGCAGAGGCCGGAAGCGCCCACGTTGCGCGGGGAAGTGACTGTTGATGTGTGCGTCATCGGCGCTGGCATCACGGGTTTATCGGCGGCCATTCATCTGCTTGAGCAGGGCAAGACCGTTGCTGTCGTCGAAGCCCATCGCACGGGGCAGGGCGGGTCCGGCCGGAACGTAGGGTTGGTCAATGCGGGTTTGTGGATTCCGCCTGACGAAATTGAAGCCGGGTTCGGCGAGAAAGTCGGCAGCCAGCTCAACACAATGCTGGGCAATGCGCCGTCCCTGGTCTTCAGCCTGATCGAGAAATACGGCATCGACTGCCAGGCAACGCGCAAAGGCACGCTGCACATGGCCCACAACGCCAAGGGCGAGCTGGACCTGCGCAGCCGTGAAGAACAATGGAAGCGGCGCGGCGCTCCGGTGGAGTTGCTCACCGGCAAGGCCTGTCAGGAAGCGACCGGCACCACCGAAATCACCTCCGCATTACTCGACCATCGCGCCGGCACGATCAATCCCATGGCCTACACCAGCGGGCTGGCTGCCGCCGTCACCCAACTGGGCGGTCAGCGCTTCGATCACTCACCGGTCAAACGTCTTGAGCGACAGGGCGCGCGGTGGTGCGTGATCACTGAAAACGGCGCGGTGCTTGCCGAGCAAACCGTCATTGCGTCCAACGCCTACACCGAGGGCGAATGGACGGAGCTGCGCCGCAGCTTCTTTCCGGGCTACTACTACCAAGTGGCTTCGGCGCCGCTGACTGAAGAGGCCGCGCAGCAGATTCTGCCGGGCGGGCAGGGCTCCTGGGACACGCGTCAGGTGCTCAGCAGCATTCGTCGCGATGCTGATGGCCGCCTGTTGCTGGGCAGTCTTGGCAACGGCAATCAAAAGCCCGGCTGGTTTCTCAAAGCATGGGCCGATCGTGTTCAGCAGCACTATTTCCCCTACCTCAAGCCTGTGGACTGGGAATGCACGTGGACCGGCTGTATTGCCTTCACGCCCGATCACCTCCTGCGAATGTTCGAGCCTGCACCAGGACTGGTCGCAGTAACGGGGTACAACGGGCGCGGCAATACCACCGGAACCGTAGTCGGCAAGGCCTTTGCCGATTACCTGTGCAGCGGCGATGCGGGTGTCCTCCCGATTCCCTTCTCACGTATGCAGCCATTGGCGGGCGTCGGATTGCGCAGCTCTTTGTACGAGGCTGGCTTTTCGCTATACCATGCGGGCCAGTGCCTCAGAATCGTGATCTGAGCAGAAATTTGTGTCACAAAACAACGCTTTTCCTCCTATCCTCTACCCTTAAATGGTGCGTCCCGTAGCGCGAGCGCACCCGCAGTGTGCAGTTCGGTGACGCACGCTGTAACAACAGGGTTGTACAGGTCGGAAATGCGCGGTTGCGCGCTCGTCACTGGAGGGTTGCTCTTTCGAAGTCGCAGGGTTGCACCTTGCGCGGTTTAGACGGTTGCACGCCCTGACAAAAAGGGCAGAAATCAGTCGGATAACAACAAAACAACGACTTTTCTCAGAATAAAAAACCGATGGCACGCCACTTGCTCGCAGCAGCAGCGTGGTCGCAGTGCTAATTAAAAAACCTAGGAGCACCAACTCATGTCGCAGACGTTCTACAGGAAAGGCTTTCTGGCATTGGCAGTGGCTACTGCCATGGGTGCGGCTTCATTTGCACAGGCAGCCGACATCAAGATCGGCGTTGCAGGCCCTATGACCGGCGCCAACGCCTCATTTGGCGAGCAGTACATGAAGGGTGCGCAAGCGGCAGCCGATGCGATCAACGCCGCGGGCGGCGTCAACGGTGACAAAATCGTGCTGACTGCCTATGACGATGCCTGCGAACCCAAGCAGGCCGTTGCCGTGGCCAACAAGGCCGCGTCCGACAAAGTCGCCGGCGTAGTCGGCCACTTCTGTTCTTCGTCCACCATCCCGGCATCGGAAGTCTATGACGAGGCCGGCATCATCGCGATCACTCCGGGCTCCACCAACCCAACCGTTACCGAGCGCGGCCTGAGCGCAATGTTCCGCATGTGCGGCCGTGATGACCAGCAAGGCATCGTTGCCGGTGACTATATCGTTGACGTGCTGAAGGCCAAGAAAGTAGCCGTTATCAACGACAAGGACACCTACGGCAAAGGCCTGGCCGACGCGACTGCCAAGCAGCTGACTGCACGCGGCGTGAAGCCCGTCCTGGAAGAAGGCCTGACCCGTGGCGAGAAAGACTTCAGCGCCCTGGTCACCAAGATCCGCAGCACCGGCGCTGACGTCGTCTACTTTGGCGGGCTGCACCCGGAAGCCGGCCCACTGGTTCGCCAACTGCGCGAGCAGGGTCTGAAAGACGTCAAGTTCATGTCCGATGACGGCGTTGTCACCGACGAGCTGGTGACCACCGCTGGCGGCGCGCAATACGTTGATGGCGTCTACATGACCTTCGGCGCCGACCCGCGCATGCTGCCAGACAGCAAGGCTGTGGTTGAGCAGTTCCGCAAGTCGGGTTACGAGCCGGAAGGCTACACCCTCTATGCCTACGCATCGGTTCAGGCGCTGGCCGCAGGCTTCAACGGCGCCAAGTCGAACAAAGGCGAAGACGCTGCCAAGTTCCTCAAGGCCCATCCTGTGAAGACCGTCATGGGCGAGAAAGCCTGGGACACCAAGGGCGACCTGAAAGTCTCTGACTACGTGGTTTACCAGTGGGACAAGGACGGCAAATACCACCAGCTTGAAAAGCAGAAGTAAGTTGCGCACTTAGTCGGATTGGCTGTTTTCCGGGGGTGAGCCGGGAAGCAGACTGATCCGGTAATCGGCGCTGTCTGACGGCAGCGCCGGATTTCTTCTGTTGCCACCCGGGCGCTTCCCCACTCCTCACGAGGGACTGGTTGCCGCGCGCCGGATTGGCCTTTCAAGTTCGTGAGCGTGCGTGATGGATGGTATTTTCCTGCAGCAAATGGTCAACGGCCTGACACTGGGCTCGGTCTACGGCCTGATCGCCATCGGTTACACGATGGTGTACGGCATCATCGGCATGATCAACTTCGCCCACGGCGACGTGTACATGATCTCCGCTTACCTGGCAGCCATCGGCTTGGCCGTGCTGTCGTTTTTCGGCGTCGAGTCATTCCCTTTCCTGATTCTCGGCACACTGATCTTCACCATTGTGGTGACCGGCGTGTACGGCTTCGTCATTGAGCGAGTCGCTTACAAACCGCTGCGCAACTCGACCCGACTGGCACCGCTGATCAGTGCCATCGGCATATCGTTGATCCTGCAAAACTACGCGCAGATCGCGCAGGGCCCGCGTCAGCAAGGCGTACCGACCCTGCTTGAAGGCGCCATGCGCTTTGATGTCGGCAGCGGCTTCGTACAAATTACCTACACCAAGATTTTCATCCTGATCGCCGCCTTTGTTGGCATGGGCGTGCTGACCTACATCATCAAGTACACCAAGCTGGGCCGCATGTGCCGCGCCACGCAGCAGGATCGCAAAATGGCTTCGATCCTGGGCATCAACACCGACCGGGTCATTTCCTACGTGTTCGTCATCGGTGCGGCCATGGCGGCACTGGCTGGCGTGCTGATTACCATGAACTACGGCACGTTCGACTTCTTCGCCGGATTCGTCATCGGCATCAAGGCCTTTACCGCAGCGGTATTGGGCGGCATCGGCTCGCTGCCGGGCGCGATGCTCGGCGGGCTGATCCTGGGCGTTGCCGAGTCGCAATTTTCCGGTCTGATCAACTCCGACTACAAAGACGTGTTCAGTTTCGGCCTGCTGGTAGTCATTCTGATCTTTCGTCCCCAAGGCCTGCTGGGTCGCCCACTCGTGGCGAAGGTATAACCATGTCTGCACCTACTAAACCCATCGATATCAAACAAAGCCTGATCGACGCGGTGATCGCCGGGCTGCTGGCGCTGATCGTATTCGGCCCGATCGTCGGCATCGTGCTGGACGGCTACGGTTTTAATCTGCAGCCCACCCGCGTTGCGGTGTTGGTTGGTGTGGTCGTCGTCGGCCGCTTCTTCATGAGCCTGTTTTTGCAGACGCCAAAAGGGGTTGCCATTGCGCAGAGCTTTGAGAGCTCGGGCTCTGGTGTGCACGTGCTGCCACCGGGTTACAAAACGCGCCTGCGCTTCATCATTCCGCTGATGATTCTGATCGCGGTGATCTTCCCCGTTTTTGCCGACAAGTATGTGCTGACGGTGGTGATCCTTGGCCTGATCTACGTGCTGCTGGGCCTGGGGCTCAACATCGTAGTCGGCTTGGCCGGGCTGCTGGACCTGGGCTACGTGGCCTTTTACGCGATTGGCGCATACGGCCTGGCGCTCGGCTACCAGTATCTGGGCCTCGGGTTCTGGTCGGCGCTGCCATTGGCGGCGATCGCGGCGGCGCTGGCCGGTTGCATTCTGGGCTTCCCGGTCCTGCGCATGCATGGGGACTATCTGGCGATCGTGACCCTTGGCTTCGGCGAGATTATCCGGCTGGTGCTCAACAACTGGCTGTCGTTCACCGGTGGGCCGAATGGTGTGCCTGTGCCTGCGCCGACCTTCTTCGGGCTGGAATTCGGACGCCGCGCCAAAGACGGCGGTATCCCTATCCATGAGTACTTCGGCTTCGAATACAACCCGGATCTGAAATTCATCTTCATTTACACCGTGCTGTTTTTGGTCGTGCTGGCAGTGCTGTACGTCAAGCACCGCCTGACCCGCATGCCAGTGGGCCGTGCATGGGAAGCGCTGCGTGAGGACGAAATCGCCTGCCGCTCGATGGGCCTGAACCATGTGCTGGTCAAGCTTTCGGCGTTCACCATCGGCGCCTCGACGGCGGGGCTGGCCGGCGTGTTCTTCGCCAGTTATCAAGGCTTCGTCAACCCGACATCGTTCACCTTCTTCGAGTCGGCGCTTATTCTCGCCATCGTTGTTCTCGGCGGCATGGGCTCCACGGTCGGTGTGGTCATCGCGGCCTTTGTGCTGACGGTCGCGCCGGAATTGCTGCGCAGCTTCGCTGAATACCGCGTGCTGCTGTTCGGCATCCTGATGGTGCTGATGATGATCTGGCGTCCGCGTGGCTTGATCCGTATCAGCCGCACCGGCGTGCAGCCACGCAAAGGCGTGCTGGCCAAAGTGGAGGGCGCGTAATGAGCGACGAAATCGTTCTGTCCGTCGAAAACCTGATGATGCATTTCGGCGGCATCAAGGCCCTCAGCGACGTGAGCCTGCAGGTGCGACGCAACTCGATCTTCGCCCTGATCGGCCCGAACGGCGCCGGCAAGACTACCGTGTTCAACTGCCTGACCGGCTTCTATAAAGCCACCGGCGGGCGCATCGAGCTGAACGCGCGGGGGAAGAAAACCAACGTCATCCAGTTGCTCGGCGAGCAGTTCCGGGCTACCGACTTCGCCTCGCCTAAGCGATTCGGCAGCCGGCTGTTATACAAGATGTTCGGTGGCACGCACTTGGTTAACCGGGCGGGGCTAGCGCGGACGTTCCAGAACATTCGGCTGTTCAAGGAAATGTCTGTCGTCGAGAACCTGCTGGTCGCACAACACATGTGGGTCAATCGCAACATGCTGGCGGGCATCCTCAACACCAAGGCCTACCGCAAGGCCGAGGAAGACGCTATGAACACGGCGTTCTACTGGCTCGAAGTGGTGGACCTGGTGGATTGCGCCAACCGTCTTGCCGGTGAGCTTTCCTACGGCCAGCAGCGCCGCCTGGAAATCGCCCGCGCCATGTGCACACGACCGCAGGTCATCTGCCTGGACGAACCTGCCGCAGGGCTTAATCCTCAGGAAACCGAGGCGCTCAGCGGCATGATTCGCCATCTGCGTGACGACCACGACATGACCATTGTGCTGATCGAACACGACATGGGCATGGTGATGGGCATTTCCGATGACATCGTCGTGCTCGACCACGGCAATGTGATTGCCAGGGGCAAACCAGAGCAGATCCGCAACGATCCGAAGGTCATCGCGGCGTATCTGGGTGCTGATGAAGAGGAGTTGGTATGAGCAAGCCGATCCTCGAATTGAAAGAGATCGATGTGTACTACGGGCCGATTCAGGCCTTGAAGAAAGTATCGATGCACATTGATGAGGGCGAAACGGTCAGCCTGATCGGTTCCAACGGGGCGGGTAAATCGACGCTGCTGATGTCGATCTTCGGCCAGCCGCGCGCTGCGAGCGGGCAGATCATTTACCAAGGCACTGACATCACGCACAAGTCGTCGCATTACATTGCGTCCAACGGCATTGCCCAGTCGCCCGAGGGACGCCGCGTGTTCCCGGACATGTCGGTGGAAGAAAATCTGATGATGGGCACCATCCCCATCGGTGACAAACACGCCGGCGAAGACATGCAGCGCATGTTTGAAATGTTTCCCCGGCTCAAGGAACGGCGCAATCAGCGGGCGATGACCATGTCCGGCGGCGAGCAGCAGATGCTCGCCATTGCGCGCGCGCTGATGAGCCGTCCCAAGCTGCTGTTGCTGGACGAGCCGAGCCTTGGCCTGGCTCCGATCATCGTCAAACAGATTTTCGCAACGCTGCGCGAGTTGGCGCAGACCGGGATGACCATCTTTTTGGTCGAACAGAACGCGAACCACGCCTTGAGGTTGTCGGATCGTGCTTATGTGATGGTCAACGGGGAGATTCGTCTGACCGGGACGGGTAAGGAATTGCTCAGTAATGAGGAGGTCAGAAACGCCTATCTCGGCGGTCACTGAGCACCGAGCGTTGCAGTTATAACAAGCCCCGGTTGGATAACTTCCGGGGCTTTTTTGTGGCTGTTCCGAATTGTGGAAAACAATTTTGAGCCTGCGTGAAAACGCGACATATAGCCGCTGCAAATCGCTGTTTTGTCACGCTTTTGACTTGTTCAGTTTTACTGTGGAGGTGACTGTGAATAAGTTGGTGGTAGGTGCCTGCAGGCCTTTGTTTTCGGGCGTTCCAAGGGTTTGATCAAATATTGATCAGCAGTTTCGGCCGGTATTTCAGAGGCACTTGTCAACGCTTTTGCAGCTGGTTTTTTATACAGGCTTTGCATAGCGGCGGCCTGTGGATAACTCTGTGTGCAACCGTTGGAAAGAGTGCCGTAGATAGCGCAATCTCTGGCTTCGGGCGCACATTCCTGTCCAGACACCCAGATTTCGCAAGCGCGCAAGAGCAGATAGCCCTTGCGTGGTCAAGTAAAAAACGCCCAATGATGCGCCACAGCCCCCGTATGCCGGGACCCTCACGAATTTAAGTTGCCCCCAGAGATTGTGAGCCTGACTGTGGATAAGGTGGGCAAAACTACCCGCAGGCCAAGCAGAACAAGGCTTTGAAGAACTTGGTTGTTTTTTATACAGCTGGGAAGTTGTACGACGATGTGGGTGATGACGCTTGATACTGCCCCGTCTGCGCGGGCATTCTTCAGAACTTTCCCACACGCATCACAGTGTGCGTGACTTTCCGTTTTGGCTTGAAAAGCCCGCATCGTTGATCAGGAGAAAAAAATGACCTCTACCGTATTCATTACCGGGGCCACCTCCGGGTTTGGCGAAGCCTGCGCCCGTCGCTTTGCCGAGGCGGGTTGGTCGCTGGTATTGACTGGGCGCCGTGAAGACCGCTTGCAGGCGCTGAGCGCCGAATTGTCGAAGCAGACCAAGGTTCACACCCTGACGCTCGACGTGCGTGATCGCGCGGCCGTGGAGAGCGCGGTGGACAGCCTGCCGGCCGAGTTCGCCAAAATTCGTGGCCTGATCAACAACGCGGGCCTGGCGCTGGGCATCGATCCTGCACCCAAGTGCGATCTGGACGATTGGGACACCATGATCGATACCAATATCAAAGGGCTGGTTTACACCACGCGTGTGCTGCTTTCTCGCCTGATCGCTTATGGACGCGGTGCAAGCATCGTCAACCTCGGCTCTGTGGCGGGGAATTATCCTTACCCGGGCGGGAACGTGTATGGCGGCACTAAAGCATTCGTCGGGCAGTTCTCGCTGAACCTGCGCAATGACTTGGTCGGCACCGGCGTGCGAGTGACCAACCTTGAGCCGGGTCTTTGTGAGAGCGAGTTCTCGCTGGTACGTTTCGGCGGCGATCAGGCCAAGTACGACGCGACCTACGCAGGCGCAGAGCCCGTTCAGCCTCAGGACATTGCCGACACCATTTTCTGGATCATGAACACGCCTGCGCACGTCAACGTTAACAGCCTGGAACTGATGCCCGTCAGCCAGACGTGGGCGGGCTTTTCGATCGACCGTAGCCGTGGCGAAAAGTAATCAGCTCCACTTGACCGTCGCTTGACCGTTGCTTGATCGTTCCCACGCTCTATGTGGGAATGCGCTGATCGACGCTCTGCGTTGCCAGTTGCCAGTTGCTGGTTGGCGGTTGCCGGTCGGCGGTTGCCGGCTGGACGCGGAGCGTCCCGGGCTGCGTTCCCACGCGGAGCGTGGGAACGATCTTAACGATTACCGATGCTAAGACGCCGATCTGTAGGAGCCGGCTTGCTGGCGAGCGGGCTTCAGCAGCGGCCAGATTTTCAATGACCCACCGCCTTCGCCAGCAAGCCGGCTCCTACAGACGAGGGCCGTCCCGCGCTTGAAGCCGTTTAGCCGCTGAAATACTCGGCCAACCCCATGTAGCACGTCGCCAGGTGATACGGCGTCGTGGACGGCATGTCGCTGCGGCTGACCTGGCCTTGGCTATCGAGGCATTCGTTCCAGCCAGTGGGGTGCAGAAATTGCTCCTGCAACGCTTTCAACTGGCGCGCGAGCAGCAGTTCGCTATCAGACCTCAAGGTCAAAGCACGCAAGTACTCAGCCTGCGCCCAGATCCGCTGGGTGCCGTCTTTGACCGAACCATCCACTTCCAGCGTCGCCGCTACAGCGCCCGTCGTTTGATCGACGCCCTGAGCCTCGGCGTGGGCGAAGGCGGTCTCCAGCGAACGGTACAGCGGCGTGCTGCGCAAATGTTCGCTGGAACCCAGCAAATAGAACCACTCGAACTGGTGACCCGGCTCGGACCAGTTATCCACAGCGTCCAGCGGCTTCTCCAGCATGACGCCGTGTTCGACATCGACAAAACGCCGCTGCATGGCTTCAACCAAGCCGTCGAGCGCCGCCAGCGTGTCAGCATCCTCACGCACGGCGAGCGTGCCGAGAAAGGCCTCAGCCAGATGCATCAACGGGTTTTGCAATGGCCCCGCCTGCAGCGAAGCCCAGTTCTCGGCGAGCATGGATTCGTACAGCCCGTCGCCGTCGGCGAAGCGTTCGGCAACGACGCTGAGTGCGGCATTCAGTACCGACTCCACCAGCGGCTCCCGGACGTTGCCCCAGTAATGCGCGCACGCAAATACGATGAAGGCGTGGGTGTAGAGGTCTTTGCGACGGTCCAGTGGCGCGCCGTGGGGATCAATGCTGTAAAACCAGCCGCCATGCTCGGCATCATGAAAATGCTGCTGCAGCGACCGAAACAGTGCGGCAGCGCGGGTGGCGGCGTCAGGTGCGTCGGGATGGCCGATCAGGCTGGAGAAGAGAAACAGCTGGCGCGCACATGCCATGGCCCGGTAGCGCTGCGGTGGCAGTGGACGATGCTGCGCATCGACTGCCTCGTAGGGCAGCGCCAACTCGGCGTTCCACCCAGGCCCCTGCCACAACGGCACGACCACCCGCATAAAGTGCTGCTGCACCTCGGTGAACATGGCGTACAGCTCGGACTTGGCAGTGGAGAGGGAAGCGTCAGGCATTGGATGGCGTCACGGCAGGCTCAAATTGCGCGACATGGTAGCAGGCGGGGGGTGGGCAGCGCAGCGGGGATCGATCGATCCCCGCCGAACCCGGTCGGAAATGCCTGCCGTTCAACGAAAAACGCGATCCCTGTAGGAGCGAGCTTGCTCGCGAAGACGGCATTTCAACCGCTGAAGACTAGCGGATGTTCGGACCTCTTCGCGAGCAAGCTCGCTCCCACAATCGTCCTGTCGGAAGACATATATCCGCGATGTGGTTTTATCGCAGCATCATTCAGCCCGCGAACAACCAGACGCCTGTCGCTGCAGCCAGAGCGCCAGCGACGCGCACAACGGGGGCGGCGGCTGCCGGCAGGAAGCGCACCACGGCATAACCTGCCGCATGCAGTGCGGCCGTCGCGCCGACAAAACCAAGTGCGTAACCCCAAGGGCTGGACATTTCAGGCAGCTCCAGGCCATGCGCGACGCCATGGAACATCGCAAACAGCGCGGTCGCCGTCACTGCCACAAACAAGGGCGGACGCACGGCCAGCGCGACCGCCAGCCCCAGCGCAAACACCGACGCTGCGATACCGCTTTCCAGCGCGGGCAACGCCAGGCCTTCAAAACCGAGCAGTCCGCCAATCAGCATGGTGCCGACAAACGTGCAAGGCAGTGCCCAACGCGCCGCGCCTTTCTGCTGGGCTGCCCAAAGACCGACGGCAATCATCGCCAGCAAGTGATCGACACCGCCCAGTGGATGGCTGATGCCCGCCACCAGACCGCTTTCATCATGGCCAGGGTGAGCAAAAGCCAATGCCGGAACGATCAGCAGTGCCAGCGCGCTGAGTATTTTTTTGCAGTTCATGAATGAATTCCTTGCTTCACTTGGGGGTTAGCCGCTTGGGTATCCGAAATCAGGCAGCCGTCAGCAGGCCCTGGCGCTCGATGAACGCAACGATCTGCTCAAGGCCATGGCCGGTCTTCTGATTGCTGAACACAAACGGCTTGTCGCCGCGCATTTTCTTGGTGTCGCGGTCCATCATCTCCAGCGACGCCCCCACCAACGGCGCCAGGTCGATCTTGTTGATCACCAGCAGGTCGGATTTACAAATGCCCGGGCCGCCTTTGCGTGGCAGCTTGTCGCCGGCCGATACGTCGATGACATAAATGGTGAGGTCCGACAGCTCCGGACTGAACGTTGCGGACAGATTGTCCCCGCCCGATTCGACGATGATCAGGTCCAGCCCCTCAAAACGGCGATTGAGTTGGTCGACCGCTTCTAGGTTGATCGAAGCATCCTCGCGGATCGCGGTGTGCGGGCAGCCGCCGGTTTCCACGCCGATGATGCGCTCCGGCGCCAGGGCTTCGTTGCGCACCAGAAAGTCCGCATCTTCGCGGGTATAGATGTCGTTGGTGACCACCGCCAGGTTGTAGCGGTCACGCAGGGCCAGGCATAGCGCAAGCGTCAGTGCCGTCTTGCCGGAACCGACCGGACCGCCGATGCCGACGCGCAAAGGTTGGCTGTTCATTGTTTCTCTCCGTTAAGCGTGTGGTGCGGTTCGTGGTGCTGCAGCGATAGCCACTGCATCACGATCGAAACAGGCGGCTGTACTGCCGCTCATGGTTCATGCTCGCCAGCGCCAGCCCGAACGGCGCGCTGCCGATGTGTTCCGGGTCAAGGGCAGTGGCGTGTAGTTGGGCGGACTGAAGCAGTGGCAGCAATTCGCTGGTCAGGCGCTGGGCAGCTTGTTGACCCAACGGCAGAGTTTTCATCAGCACGGCCAACTGGTTTTCCAGCCAGCTCCAGAGCCATGCGGCAAGCGCATCCTGTGGATTGATCCCCCAGGCGCGTGCAGCCAGGGCCCAGCCCAGCGCCAGATGCGGTTCGCCTACCTGCAGCAGAAGGTCCCTGGCGGGCTGATCCATTTCGGACAGGCCGTTGAGCAGTTGCTGCAACGAGTAGCCCATCTGGCGGCTTTCAAGGTGCAATTCACGGGTTTCACGGCTGGCGCGGTGGGTTTCGCTCAGTTGGCGCAACGTCGTCCAGTCGTCTTGCGCAGCGGCGGTGCAGTGCGCGAGCAACAGCGGCGCCTCGAAGCGGGCGAGGTTGAGCAGTAATTGGTCGCCAATCCATCGGGCGGCGCTGGCCGCGTCACTGACGACGGCTTGCTCCACCGCCATCTCCAGACCTTGGGAATAGCTGTAGCCGCCAATCGGTAACTGCGGGCTCGCAAGGCGCAGCAGCGCCCAGGCCGTGTTCACGTGCGCACGCCAAACTGATGGATGCGCGGCGCGTAATTGAAGTCTTCCTCGCCGGCGCGCGAGTGGTGGTGACCGCCACCGTAAGCGCCGTGCTCAGGCTGAAAGGGTGCTTCCAGCGATACGGTCGAAGCGCCCAACTGATCAAGCATGGCCTTGAGCACGTAGTCGTCGAGCAGGCGCAACCAACCATCGCCCACCTGCAACGCCACATGGCGGTTGCCCAGGTGATACGCCGCGCGGGTCAACTCGAATGCGCTGGTGCAGGTCACGTGCATCAATTGCTCCGGCCGAGCGCAGACGCGCACGACGCGTCCGTCCTGGGCCTGGAGAAAATCGCCGTCACGGAGCGGAGGCTGACCGCGCTCCAGAAACAACCCGACGTCCTCACCCTCGGCACTGAAACAGCGCAGCCGGCTTTTACTGCGCGCCTCGAAATTCAAATGCAGTTCTGCAGCCCATTCGGCTTGAGGGTCGATCCGTTGATGAATCACCAGCATTAGAAAGCTTCCAGCAATGTGCGATGCAACAACCAGAGCAAGCGGCTTGCCAACAGGCGCAGCAAACAGAAATTGCGTGAATACAGTGCAGAGACGAATCGTCGCCCGAGTAATGCGCACGCAACTGGTGCGAGGGGTGTTGCCAGTGCACTGGCTTGGCGCGCGTTGGCAGCAAGTGGTCATGAGGCCAAACTGCGGCCTGTAGGAGCCGGCTTGCTGGCGAACCGGCTTCAGCAACGGCCAATTTCTGAATGACCCACCGCATTCGCCAGCAAGCCGGCTCCTACAGCTTGCGCGGTTAGAGGTGACTGGAAGGGTCGTATTCGAAACGCGGTCACCAGCGACTGAAGCCTGAGTTCGGCAGCCCGATCCTTTGTAGGAGCGCGCTTGCCCGCGAATGGCCTTCGCAGGCGGCGAATTACTCAGTGCTGCCCAACCCCTGCCAGCGCTTGGCGCCGATGAAGATGAAGCGCAATTGCTGGGTGATTTTGGCGCGGGGCGTGAGGTGTTCGGCCAAGGCCGAGGGCGGTGGGTCGATCAATTCGGGGAGCATGGCAAACACGCTCTTCACCACAAGGTCCGCCATGACCGAGAGGTCGTCGGTATTCAGGTGCTGGAACTTGGGCATCGACGCCAGATCGGTGGCTAGGTCAGCGATGATGCCTTCGCGCAGGGCGCCGAGGGCCTGGCGCACCTTCAGCGAACCCCCGTATTGCTCGCGGGCCAGGAACAGAAACTGCGAACGATTGGCTGCCACTACATCCAGAAAGATGCGGATGGACGCATCAATGATGCCGCTGTCGATGTTGTGGTTGTGGCGCACTCGGCGGATGGTTTCGCGAAACGTCTGGCCCACTTCGCTGACCAGTGCCAGCCCCAGATGGTCCATGTCATCGAAGTGCCTATAGAAGCCGGTTGGCACGATGCCAGCGGTTTTGGCCACTTCGCGCAGGCTGAGGCTGCCGAAGCCGCGTCCGCTCTCCATCAGGCCCCTGGCTGCATCAAGCAGGGCATGACGGGTCTGCTGTTTCTGTTCGGCGCGGGGCAGCATGGGGCATGTATCTGACAAGGGTGTGGGCGGCAACTCTAGCAAATGCGTTCGCGTTGCGTCGAACCCGGCATGCCGCCCAATAAAAAGCCCGGCGAATATGCCGGGCTTTGGTTAACCGCTTGCGCTCAGGAAACGCGCTGATACTGCTGAATCAACCGATCGGGGCCATTGTCGGCGACGCGCTGGTATTGGTTGATCAACCGGTCAGGGCCATCCTGAGCGAGTGTCGGCAAACCGATGTGCTGCGTCGCCTTCGCTTCGCCGAGTACCGCTTGTTCGCTGGCAGGCATCGCGAAAGCGCTCGAGGCAAGAAGGGAAAGGGTCAGGGCAATCAATTGGCGTTTCATGGACGGATGCTCGGGTGCTAAAGGTTGTGTGAACGTGCTGGCGATTTTACCGCCGCCCGGTGGAGAAAGAAGTTCAACGGGCTGATGGTGACCATCGACAGAAATGATGCGAGCTGAGGGCCCGCGTCAGGCGGGGCTTTCGGCGGTTTTTCATGCGCATTCCTGACGCCGTTCAGGCGCAAGAGGTCGGCCACTGCGGAACTTTCTGGGCTCGAATCAGGATTCGATCAAACCGAAGCCGCTTTTGTCAGTCGAACCGTTACGACGTACGAGACGTGCCCTGGACGGCGCGTCGGTTTTTGGGGAGAAAACGCAATGACGCGAGGCCGTAAAATCTTTGCCTGGGCAGCCGCCATCCTGCTGCTGTTGCTGGTGATTCTGATCATCGTGATCGCGACGTTCGATTGGAACCGGCTCAAGCCGACCATCAACGAAAAGGTGTCCGCCGAGTTGCATCGCCCGTTCGCCATCAACGGCAACCTGGCCGTAAGCTGGCACCGTGAGCCTGACGAAGGCGGCTGGCGAGCCTGGGTTCCGTGGCCCCATCTTTCTGCGGAAGACATTGCGCTGGGCAACCCCGAGTGGTCTAAAACGCCGCAGATGGTCACCCTCAAGCGCGTTGACCTGCGTTTGTCGCCGTTGCCGTTGCTGGCTCAGCGTGTGGTCATCCCGCGCATTAACCTGACCGAACCCAATGCCCGTATCGAGCGCCTGGCCGATGGCCGAGCCAACTGGGTGTTTGACCTGCCCAAGAGCGATCCCGATGCCAAGCCCTCCAATTGGGTCATCGACATCGGTTCGATTGGCTTCGATAAAGGCTTTGTCAGCTACAACGACCAGAAGATCAACACCGCTGTTGACGTGGTGATCGACCTGCTGGGCAAGCCGATTCCCTACAGCGACATCGTCGGCAGCAGTGAAGCGAAGAAGGTTCAGGACAAGGGCGCCTCGGCACAGGACTACGCCTTCGGCTTCACCGCTAAAGGCCAATATCACGGCCAGCCGGTTAACGGCAGTGGCAAGGTGGGCGGTTTGTTGGCGCTCAAGGATGCAGCGCTGCCATTCCCGGTACAGGCTGATGTCAGCGCCGGGGCCCTGCGTGTTGCCATTGCGGGCACCGTCACTGATCCGCAAAACCTGGGAGAGCTCGACCTGCGGTTGAAACTCTCTGGCGACAGCCTCAGCAACCTGTACCCGCTCACCGGCGTGACCCTGCCGGACTCCCCACCGTATTCCACCGATGGCCGCCTGGTCGCGAAACTGCACGACCCGGCCGGAGCCTCGTTTCAGTACAAGGGCTTCAACGGCAAGATCGGCGAGAGCGACATCCATGGTGATCTGGGCTTCGTGGCGAGTCAGCCACGTCCCAAGCTGACCGGTGCGCTGGTGTCCAACCAGTTACTCATGGCCGATCTCAAGCCGCTTATCGGCGCCGACTCCAATGCCGAGCAGAAAACCCGGGGCGGCGAGAGCAAGCAACCGACGGGCAAAGTGCTGCCGGTCGAGGAGTTTAAAACCGACCGCTGGGCCGCCATGGACGCGGATGTCGAGTTCACCGGCAAGCGTATCGTGCAGAGCGCCGAGCTGCCCTTCAATGACCTGTACACGCATGTGATTCTCAATGATGGTGTGTTGAGTTTGCAGCCCCTGCGCTTCGGTGTTGCAGGCGGCAAGCTTGACGCCGACATCAAGCTCAACGGCCACACCCAGCCGCTTGAGGGCCGCGCGAAGCTTTCAGCACGCGGTTTCAAACTCAAGCAGCTGTTCCCGACGTTCGAACCCATGAAGACCAGCTTTGGCGAGCTCAACGGCGACGCTGACATCAGTGGTCGGGGCAATTCCGTGGCTGCGCTGCTGGGCACCTCCAACGGTGAAATGAAGATGCTGGTCAATGACGGCGCCGTTAGCCGCGGGCTCATGGAAATTGCCGGCCTGAACGTCGGCAACTACGTGGTGGGCAGGTTGTTTGGCGACAAGGACGTGAAGATCAATTGCGCAGCGTCTGACGTTAACTTCAAGGATGGCCTGGCGAGCACCAAGCTGTTCGTCTTTGACACCGAGAACGCGATTATCTACGTGGACGGTACGGCGAATCTGAAAACCGAGCAGCTGGACATGAAGATCACGCCGGAGTCGAAAGGCTTCAGGGTCTTTTCGTTGCGCTCGCCGCTGTACGTACGTGGCCCGTTTGCCAAGCCTAATGCAGGGGTGGAGTCGGGCCCGCTGTTACTGCGCGGCGCGGGCATGGTGTTGTTGGGCGCGGCCGTAGGGCCAGCGGCCGGGTTGCTGGCGCTGGTGGCGCCGAGCAGTGGTGATGCGCCTAACCAGTGCGCGCCATTGCTGGAACAGATGCGCTCGGGCAAGGCGCCGAAAACGGTGAAGTGAAGGGGGCTCTCGAGGTTGACTGATCATTCGTTGTTGGTAGCGCACGGAGTGCGGTGGCCCGTCTAACGCGTTCGCCAGCAAGCCGGCTCCTACAAAGTTCGCGGATGTCCTGTAGAGCTGGTTCCGACGAAAGTCGCGGGTGTCCCTTATGGCCGGTTCCGAAGAATGTCGCGGCTGTCTTGCAGGGCCAGTCCCGACGAAAGTCGCGGTTGCCCTGTATGCCGATTCCGACGGAGTTCGGGGATGTCCTGTAGAGCCGGTTCCGAAGAATGTCGCGGTTGCCCTGTATGGCCGATTCCGACGGAGTTCGCGGCTATTTTGTAGGAGCCGGCTTGCTGGCGAACACGGCTGGCCACGATGCAAAGGCGCAACCCTCACCCACAAAAAAGCCAGGGCATATGCCCTGGCTTTTTACATTGCGTGCCGCGGATCAGAGACCGTCGAGCAGGTCTGCCATGTCGTCGGCGTGTTCTTCTTCCTGAGCCAGAATCTCTTCGAAGATGCGGCGAGTCGTCGGGTCCTGGTCACCGATGTACTGAATGATCTCGCGATAGCTGTCGATGGCAATGCGCTCGGCCACCAGGTCTTCGGTAATCATCTCTTTGAGCGTGTTCCCGGCGACGTACTGCGCATGGGAATTGCGGCTCAGCAGGTCCGGGTTGAATTCCGGCTCGCCGCCCAGCTGCACGATGCGCTCGGCCAGCTTGTCTGCGTGCTCAAGCTCTTGAGTGGCGTGTTCCAGAAATTCATCGGCTGCGGCGTGGGATTTGATGCCCTTCGCCATGAAGTAGTGGCGCTTGTAACGCAGGGTGCAGACCAGCTCGGTTGCCAGCGATGCGTTCAGCAGGCGCAGGACCTCTTCACGATCAGCGCCATAGCTCTCGGTAACGGCGCCGTTCTCTACGTTGTGGCGCGCGCGCTCTCGTAACGTGGCGACGTCGGTCATAGGGTGCAGATTGATCATCAGGTATCTCCAGGGCTTTTCCGGTTTGTTCCGTCGCGCTCTGTATGCGCCATGCGTAAAGCAGGCGCCCGGCAGGATCGGGTCATAGGTGTGAGTGGTGGGCGCTGGCAAAAGTTTGATTTTTGTTCGCGCTGATTTAACGCGCAGGCATGGCATGCAGGAATCTACGAGGGTTGAGCCGCCAGCGTTATCGATGCGCGCCGGTCATCGTTGCGATATCCCGGCGGGTGCAGTCAGAGGCAGGCTCAACCATTCAAACGAAGAGCGTTACATCACATGGCGCGTTCGTTGGCGTCACGCTGTTCGCACGTCATGAAGCCTTTGCTGTTCACGCGACCGTTGTTGTCGAAGGTGACGTAGTAAGCCTGTTGGTGGCCTTCGCGGTTCAGCACATAGTTGTTGCAAGTGCCAGGGTGAGCGCGGCGCTGGGTAGTGGTCGACGGCGTGCCGCCGATGGTCAGGACTTGTTCCTTGGTCATGCCTTCTTCGACTTGCTTGACCAGTGGTTCATTGCGGTAGGTCGCGTAGTCAACCGGGTTCGGCAGGGTGGTCGATGCGCAACCCGCCAACGCGGCCATGGAAATCACTACTGCCAGAGATTGCTTGAACATTCGAATCGCTCCACGAGAAAGACCATTGTTGGCCCGTTGCTGTTATGAGCAGTCAAGCCGCCCAAGAGTTCGATCAAATTGATGGCGATGGGGCATTACTGTTTTTTGTCATGTTCCAGGAACGTTTGCCGACTACTTTTGGAGTGACTACCTCGGCCCATCATGCACCCTCAGGGATCGCCCTTTCATGCCGCAAGAACAGGCCACGCGCTACCCCATTGTGTTGGTGCCCGGGTTGCTGGGCTTTGTGAAGCTCGTGGTTTATCCGTACTGGTTCGGTATCGTGCCAGCGTTGCGTCGGGGTGGCGCGCAGGTGATCCCGGTCATGGTCTCGGCGGTCAACTCCACCGAGATTCGCGGCGAGCAGTTGCTGGCCCGCGTGCAGGAAATTCTTGAGCAAACCGGAGCCGCCAAGGTCAACCTGATCGGTCACAGTCAGGGTGCGCTGACCATCCGCTACGTCGCTGGCGTGCGCCCGGACCTGGTCGCGTCGGTCACTTCCATTGCGGGTCCCAATCACGGCTCCGAACTGGCCGATTACCTTGAAGAGCACTTCCCGTCGCATACGATAAAAGGGCGTGTGGTCAACGCTGCCATTCGCGTCACCACGCTCATCACCGGTGCGCTCGACACCGGTTATCGCGGCACTCGGCTGCCCGTGGATGTCGACGCTGCGCACCACTCCCTCACCACCTGCGGGGTTGCGCGATTCAACCTGCGATTCCCTCAGGGGCTGCCCAAAAACTGGGGCGGGGAGGGCGACGAAGAGGTGGCCGGGGTGCGTTATTACTCCTGGTCCGGAACGCTGCAAACAGGGCGCACCGACCGCGGCAAGAACCTCTTCGACAGCTCAAATCTTACCTGTCGAATATTTGCTCGCACGTTCACGAAAGAGCGAGGTCAATCTGATGGCATGGTCGGGCGTTTCAGTTCTCACCTTGGCAAAGTCATCGGCGATGACTATCCGCTCGACCATTTCGACATCGTCAACCAGCACTTCGGGCTGGTAGGCAAGGGAGCCGATCCCGTGAGGTTGTTCCTGGAGCATGCCGCGCGTTTGAAAGCCGCCGGTCTTTGACTTACTTAGCCGTTGTTCGTGATCAGTCGACCCGAGGGGTCGCGTAGGAAGTGATGCGATGAGCGATAAAGAGCTTTATGAAATCGAGTACACGTTGGCCGGTGAGCACCATGTCGATCTGATTGAAAACCTCGACGTGCCGATCATTGAAGTCGTGCACGAACTGGCCCTCAAGCACAACGTCGCTGTGGAAGATGACCCTTTTGATACCGGTGAAGACACCATCGGCCTGCCGCATGTGCTGGGCATTACCGATGTGTCGATTCACGCTGCGGAGGATCACGACAAAGCCTGATTGCCCGGTAAGTCGGGCAAGCAGCCTTAACTGATCGCGGCCTTGCGCAGCGGTGTGGTCCAGCGTTCTGCCAGGATCACCCCGCCCAGCGTCAGGGCACCGCCGATAAAGTGATAAGACGCCAGTTGCTCGCCGAGCGCGAGCGCGGCAACCAGCGCAGTCAGGATGGGCACCAGGTTGAAAAACAAGGTGGTGCGGCTGGGTCCGAGGATTGAAATCGCTTTCATCCACAGCAACGGCGCCAACATTGAGGTCGGAATGCACGCATAGAGCACCAATGGAATGTTGCTTGCGTTCAGGCCCGTCTTTGGCGAAATCACATACAGCGGAAACAGCGCGATGATCGCTACCAGTATCTGCAGGTACAGCAGCTGCAACGGCGGCATGCGTAGCTGCCATTTCTTGAGCAGCGTGCTGTAGGTTGCATACGCCAGCGTCGCAACCAGCATCATCAAGTCGCCGACGTTGACCCCATGGGCGATCAACGCACTCCAGCTGCCCTGCGACACCACCCACAGCACACCGGCAAATGACACGAACGCACCGACCAATGCGCCCGCAGTCAGCCTCGTACCAAGGCTGGCGATCGACATGCCCAACGTCATCACCGGCACCAGCGACAGAATGATCCCCATATTCGTGGCCGTGGTGATGTTTGCCGCGTAGTACGCCAGGCTTTGATAAATCGCCATACCCAGCACGCCCAGTACGACGACCTTGCCGAGGATCGGCTTGATCTGCGCGCGGTTACGCAGCACGGGCGCCAGCAGGAACGGCGTGAACAGCAACGCCGCCAGGACCCAGCGATAAAAACCGATCTCGGCGGGGAAAATACGCCCTGCCGCTGCTTTGGTGATGACGTTGTTGCCCGCCCAAATCATGACGGTGAGCAGTGGATAAAGGTATTGCATGACCGGACCGGCAGTTGAGTGAGGCGCCATTATCGGCCTGTCAGTCCGCACGTCCAGCGCAGGGAACGGCTTTTCAGAAATATGCAGCAACATTCTTTGGCTACACTCCTTTCAGAGCCATGCAAGGGCATGGCGCCTCAGGAGAATGGCGATGACGATGCTGCGTATCCCCTTGTTGGTCATGGGCTTGCTGTTGAGTGCCCAAGGTTTTGCCGCTACGGCCCAGCAAAACAAAATGACCACGTGCAACGCCGACGCCTCGGCGAAATCCCTGAAGGGCGATGAGCGCAAGGCGTTCATGAGCACGTGCCTCAAGGCTGCGCCCGCACCGGTTGCCACTCAGCAAGACAAGATGAAGACCTGCAACGCTACGGCCAGCACTCAGGCGCTTAAAGGCGATGCACGCAAGTCCTTCATGAGCGATTGTCTTAAAAAGAAATAAATTCGCGGATCGATTCCTGGCGCCAAAATGCGGCGCCGCCCCCTGCATTTTCTGCGATTGCGGCCGATGACCCCCTTAGCAATCGCAGCGTCCTCACGCTTGAGCCTTCAAGGGCTTTCGCGTCGCTGGTTCTCCACTCAGAACGCTGGCAGACTGCCCATCCTCCACGCCGCTCGTTTTGAGGCTGTATGCCAACGTTTTCGCCCCGTCAAGTGTATCTGGCCAGTTGCATTCTCGTGTTTGGCGGGTTGTTGCTGGTGCTGCCGCTCAACTTGTTGCCCAGTCTTTTGGCGGGCTTGCTGGTGTATGAATTGGTCGACATGCTCACGCCTCAGCTGCAGCGGCTGATCGCCGGCGAGCGTGCGCGTTGGCTCGCCGTGGCGTTGTTGGGCACGCTGGTGGTTACGGTGTTGGCCTTGTTGTTTGCAGGGGCGATCAGCTTTCTCCTGCATGAGGCGGAAAACCCCGGGGCGTCACTGGATAAATTCATGATTCTGGTGGACCGCGCGCGCGGTCAACTGCCGCCTTTCATCGATAACTATTTGCCAGCCAGCGCCACTGAATTTCAGGTGTCCCTGAGCGCCTGGCTGACCAAGCACCTCGGCGAACTGCAGCTGCTCGGCAAAGGCGCGGCGCATATGTTCGTCACGCTGCTGATCGGCATGGTCCTGGGCGCGATCATCGCCCTCCAACGCATCCCGGATGTCACCAAACGCAAGCCTTTGGCCGCCGCGCTGTTCGAGCGCTTGCACTTGCTGAGTCAGGCGTTCCGCAACATCGTCTTCGCTCAGATCAAAATTTCGCTGCTCAACACGGCATTCACCTCGATCTTCCTCGCGGTCATCCTGCCACTGTGTGGCGTTCACCTGCCGCTGACCAAAACGCTGATTGTGTTGACGTTCCTGCTGGGCTTGCTTCCGGTGGTGGGCAATCTCATGTCCAACACGCTGATTTTTATCGTCGGCATGTCGCTGTCAATCTGGGTGGCAATGGCGGCGCTGGGTTATCTGATCGTGATCCACAAGGTCGAGTACTTCCTCAACGCGCGGATCGTCGGCGGGCAGATCAGTGCCAAGTCGTGGGAGTTGCTGCTGGCGATGCTGATATTTGAAGCTGCGTTCGGCCTTCCCGGCGTGGTCGCGGGGCCGATCTATTACGCCTACCTGAAGAGCGAGCTGCGCAAGGCAGAGTTGGTTTAGCGAGGGCTTGGGTACATGGTTGGAACGGCGATTCGTTGCGGCCGCCTCGGGTAGAAGGTGTACCCCAATCCACTGCGGGCGCGAGCTCGGGTTAGAAGGTTTACCCCACTGTAGGAGCCGGCTTGCTGGCGAACGCGGTGTGTCAGGCAACTATGCGTGGTCTGGTCTGACGCAATTCGCGGGCAAGCGCGCTCCTACAGGTCCGTGCTGAGCTTGGGTACACGAGCGCGCTCCAGGGTTGGGTGTGGCAGGGGATGGCGAGTCCCCATGAATCAGCCGTAGCGCTTCTTCGCTTCGATGGCCAAACCGCTGCCGATGCTGCCGAAGATGTTGCCTTCAACGTGCCGGGCCTTGGGTAGCATTGCCGCGACGCTGTTGCGCAGGGCAGGGATGCCGCTTGAGCCGCCGGTGAAGAACACCGTGTCGACGTCGGCCACCCCAACGCCAGCATCGTTCAGCAGCTTCGTCACACTGTTGCGCACACGTTCAAGCAACGCATCGATCGACGATTCAAACAACTGGCGGGTCAGGTCGACGCTCAGGCCGGGCTCCACGCGGTCCATCAGCACCAGGCGACTGTCTGCCTGAGTCAGCTGGATCTTGGTTTCTTCGACTTCCATCGCCAGCCAGTGACCGGCACGTTGTTCGATCAGCTTGAACAGACGGTCGATGCCCTGCGTGTCTTCGATGTCGTAACGCATGCTGCCCAGGGCCAGCTGCGATTTTTGCGAGTACACCGAGTTGATCGTGTGCCAGGTCGCCAGGCTCATGTGCGTGCTGGTCGGCATGTAGGCGCCGCTTTTCATCCGGCTGCCGTAACCAAACAGCGGCATCACGCCCTGCAGGCTCAGCTGCTTGTCGAAGTCGGTACCGCCGATGTGTACGCCGCCGGTGGCGAGGATGTCGCTGTGGCGATCGTCAACCAGACGACGCTCCGGCGACAGTCGCACCAGCGAGAAGTCCGACGTACCGCCGCCGATGTCCACAATCAGGACCAGCTCTTCACGGTCCAGCGTCGACTCGTAATCGAACGCGGCAGCAATCGGTTCGAACTGGAACGACACGTCCTTGAAACCGATCTTGCGTGCGACTTCGGCCAGGGTGTCCTCGGCCTCCTGGTCAGCAGCGGCATCGTCATCGACAAAATGCACCGGTCGGCCCAGCACCACTTGATCGAAGGAGTGGCCCGCCGCCGCCTCGGCGCGCTTCTTCAGCTCACCGATGAACAGCCCGAGCAAGTCTTTGAAAGGCATCGCCGTGCCCAGCACGCTGGTGTCGTGCTTGATCAGCTTGGAGCCCAGCAGGCTCTTGAGCGAGCGCATCAGGCGGCCTTCGTAGCCCTCAAGATATTCGTGAAGCGCGAGGCGACCATAAACCGGGCGGCGCTCTTCGATGTTGAAAAACACAACCGATGGCAGCGTGATCTTGCCGTCTTCCAGTGCGATCAGTGTTTCCGTCCCTGGACGCAGCCAGCCGACTGTGGAGTTGGACGTGCCGAAGTCAATACCAAGGGCACGGGCCGGGGAAGGAGTGCTCATCTGCTTTACGTACCAGTCAAAAAAACGGCCGCGCAGTGTATGCGAGTGCGCGGCGGATGCGTAGCGCGAAACGTCGGTTTATCAGCCCCGGTGCATCTATTTCGCTCGTGTGGCTTGAACTGGGACTCCACGCCCCAATCTTGCAGGCAACTCTTAATGCTTTCGGCCGGTCCGCGCGGCGTTTCAACCCGCATGACCGCATGCCGATAACCTTGCAACGTTTAATGCATCCAGCGTTCACACCTGTAACCCGGTGCGGACTGGGCTGGATATTGCAGAAGTGGGTGACCGTCACATGGACTTCAAAGACTATTACAAGATCCTTGGCGTAGAGCCGACGGCGGACGATAAGACCATCAAGACCGCCTATCGCAAGCTTGCGCGCAAGTATCACCCCGACGTCAGCAAAGAGCCTGGCGCTGAGGATAAATTCAAGGAAGCCTCCGAAGCGTATGAAGCACTCAGCGATCCGGAGAAGCGTGCCGAATACGATGACATTCGCAAGTACGGCAGTCAGGGTCGCTTCCAGCCACCACCCGGCTGGCAGGGCCGTGGCGGCGCTGGCCAGGGATTTGGTGGCGGCGGATTCGAGAACGGCGATTTTTCGGACTTTTTCAGCTCCATCTTTGGCAACCGGGGTGGTCAGCAGGGCGGCCGGGCACAAAGCCCCGGACGTCGAGGGCAGGACGTGGAGATGGAATTGGCGGTGTTTCTGGAGGAAACCCTCTCCACCGAGTCCAAGCAGATCAGCTTCAAGGTGCCGCAGCACAGCGCCAATGGCCAACGCATGGCGGACATCACCAAGACGCTGAATGTGAAAATTCCGGCGGGTGTCACCGATGGCGAGCGCATCCGCCTCAAGGGGCAGGGCGCACCTGGCATTGCGGGCGGTGAGAAGGGCGATCTGTACCTGATCATTCGTCTGGCGCCGCACCCGATGTTCGACGTCGAGGGCCATGACCTGATCATTACGGTGCCCATTGCGCCTTGGGAAGCGGCGCTCGGGACCAAGGTCGCCGTCCCGACGCTGACTGGCAAGATCAACCTGACCATCCGCCCGGACAGTCAGAACGGCCAGCGCTTGCGCGTCAAAGGCAATGGTCTGCTGAACAAGCAGGGCCAGCGCGGTGACCTCTTCGCGCAAATCAAAATCGTCATGCCCAAGTCAACCGATGAAGCGACCAAAGTGCTGTGGGAGAAGCTGGCCGCGCAGGCCGCCTTCGATCCGAGGGCCCAATGGAGTAACTGATCATGAGCGACACCCTGGTCATCGACATGCAGGAGTTCTGTGAGGTGGTCGGCATGCCGGCCGCTTTTGTCATCGAGATCGTCGAACACGGCATTCTCGAACCCCAGGGAAGGCGTCCGGATGAGTGGGTATTTGACGGTGCGTCGCTGTCGATTGCCAAGCGTGCGGTCAGGTTGCATCACCAGTTGCAGCTGGAATGGGATGGCGTTGCCCTGGCGTTGAACCTGCTGGAAGAGCTTGAGCGGGTGAGGGCGGAAAACCGCATGCTGAAGCAGCGGTTGGGGCGGTTTCTCGACTGACATGCTCTTGCACATCGTAGGAGCCGGCATGCTGGCGAATGCGTTGCAGCAGCTGCAACGCAAGTGACTGACCAAACGGGTTCGCCAGCAAGCCGGCTCCTACAGAGTTGCACCTCATTGCACAGCGCAGTCGCCGCCAAATGATCTCAAAGACTTGGGCATCGCCTCCGGCCAATTCAGACCCTTGTTCGGTCCTTGGCCGGTATCGGCTCAAAGGGTTTGCATCTCTACCCTTTCTTGGGCAGCTCAACGGTGAACGTTGTGCCGTCGCCGACATTTGACACCACGGTGATGCTGCCCTCGTGGGCGTTTACCACTTCCTTGACGATGTACAAGCCCAGCCCCAGGCTTGTGGAAGGGTTGTGAATACCGGCTTTTTCGTTAGCCGAGCGCACCAGCGGGTCGAAGATGCTGCCGATGGCCTCTTGCGCAATCGGCTCGCCGTCGTTATGCACTGAAAGCCGGACGTGGTTGTCTTCGCCCGTCAGGGTTACGGTCACCTGACGCGTCGCCGCGCCATGCTGCAAGGCGTTGCCGATCAGGTTTTGCAGCAACTGCGAAATACGTGCTTCGTCCCACTCGCCACGGGTGTCACCTGTGGTCGTGAACACTGCGTTGCAGTCTGGCTGTCCGGCCGTCGCCGCATCGATGGCTTCGCGGCAGGCCAGGGTCATTTCCATCGGCTTGCGATCCACTGGCAATGTCACGCCCAGGCGGCTGCGGACGAACTCCAGCAGATCGCTGATCATCGTCCCCATCAACAAACTGCTGCTCTTGATGCGTTTGATGTACGCAAGCTCTGCGTCCGCCAGTACGGTCTTGCGCAGCAATACTTCGGATGACATGCCGATGGCTTGCAGGGGAGCACGCAAATCATGGCCGAGGATGGCGAGGAAGATGTCGCGCGAGCGCGTCACGCGTTCGGCGTATGCCGCTGTGGACTCGGCCAGTGCTTCATCGATGGCCTCGTTGAAGCGGATCATGTCCGTCAAGTGACTGGCTTGAGGCTCCGACTGGCTTTCAGCCCAGAACCGCACGACGGTGGCGCGCAGATGACGGAATTCGGAGGTCATCTGCACCAGATCAAATCCGACGATATGCCGCAGTTCGCCGTGGCTGGCGGCAGCCTGATCCAGAGTTGGGGTCTTGCCGATGTCTTCGCCCTGAGCCTTGGCGATGCGCTCGGCCTTGGTCTGCGCGGTGTTCATGTCGCGCGCTGCTGCCAGCAGGATCGCCCCGGCGTGGTCGCGCAGCTCCAGCGAACTCATCGCATGGGCTGCAGGCGTCAGGGTTGCCGCGAACCGTTCCCACTCATCGACGATGCGGTCCACGTTCTGAACGATAAAGTCCGAAAGACGCATGGGGAACTACCTTGCTGGCGGAGCGCTGATTAAGAGCGCGCATAGTACCGCCATGTTGTTGCAGGAAGCATCACGCATTTGCGCGCGCTTCCTTTTTGAGTCGGCTTGCCGTCCAGTTGGAGGGCTGTCAGGCAGCAAACACATTCCCGAGCGTTGATTCGCCCTTAAAACAAAAAATACCGCTGCGCCATCGGCAGGACGTCGGCCGGCTCGCACCACAACAGCACGCCGTCGGCCTTGACCTGATACGTCTGCGGGTCGACGTCGATGTTGGGCAGGTAGTCGTTGTGGATCAGATCCGCCTTGGTCACATTGCGGCAGCCCTTGACCACACCGATCTGTTTCTTCAGCCCCAGTTGTTCCGGAACGCCGGCATCGAAGGCTGCCTGGCTGATGAAGGTCAGGCTGCTGGCGTGCAGCGAGCTGCCGTAGCTGGCGAACATCGGACGGTAATGAACCGGCTGCGGGGTCGGAATCGAGGCGTTTGCGTCGCCCATCAGGCTGGCGGCGATCGAGCCACCTTTGAGGATCAGCGTGGGTTTTACCCCGAAGAACGCCGGACGCCAGAGCACCAGGTCTGCCCATTTACCCACTTCGACCGAACCCACTTCGTGGCTGATGCCGTGAGTGATGGCCGGATTGATGGTGTACTTGGCGATGTAGCGTTTGGCGCGGAAGTTGTCGTTGCCTTCGCCGTCACCCGGCAATGCGCCGCGCTGGCGTTTCATTTTGTCGGCGGTTTGCCAGGTGCGCATGATCACCTCGCCAACCCGGCCCATGGCCTGGCTGTCGGAGCTGAGCATCGAGAACGCGCCCAGGTCATGCAGGATGTCTTCGGCGGCAATGGTCTCGCGGCGGATGCGGCTTTCGGCGAACGCGACGTCCTCGGCGATGCTGGGGTCCAGGTGATGGCAGACCATCAACATGTCCAGGTGCTCGTCGATGGTGTTGCGGGTGAACGGGCGGGTCGGGTTGGTCGAGCTGGGCAGCACGTTGGCAAAGCCGCACGCCTTGATGATGTCCGGTGCATGGCCGCCACCGGCGCCTTCGGTGTGGTAGGTGTGGATGGTGCGGTTCTTGAACGCCGCCAGCGTGGTTTCGACGAAGCCGGATTCGTTCAGGGTGTCGGTGTGGATCGCCACCTGAACGTCATACTCATCGGCGACGCTCAGGCAGTTGTCGATGGCCGCAGGCGTCGTGCCCCAGTCTTCGTGCAGCTTGAGGCCGATGGCCCCGGCCTTGACCTGCTCGATCAGCGGCTCGGGCAGGCTGACGTTGCCCTTGCCGGTAAAGCCGATGTTCATGGGGAATGCCTCGGCGGCCTGCAACATGCGCATCATGTGCCACTTGCCGGGCGTTACCGTGGTGGCGTTAGTCCCCGTCGCCGGGCCGGTGCCGCCGCCAATCATGGTGGTGACGCCGCTCATCAGCGCTTCTTCGATCTGCTGCGGGCAGATGAAGTGGATGTGCGTGTCGACGCCGCCGGCGGTCAAGATCATGCCTTCGCCCGCGATGATTTCGGTGGCGGCACCGATGGCGATGGTCACGCCGGGCTGGATGTCCGGGTTGCCGGCCTTGCCGATGGCTGCGATGCGCCCGTCCTTGAGGCCAACGTCGGCTTTGACGATGCCCCAGTGATCGACGATCAGCGCGTTGGTGATCAGCGTGTCGACTACGTCGGCGGCGACGCCCTGACCCTGACCCATGCCGTCACGGATGACCTTGCCGCCTCCGAACTTCACCTCTTCGCCATAAACGGTGAAGTCCTTCTCTACCTCGATCCACAATTCGGTGTCCGCCAGACGCACACGGTCGCCGACGGTGGGGCCGAACATATCGGCGTAGGCTTGCCTGGAAATTTTCATCTGTTCGCCTTGAATTCAATGGATTCTGAAACCGCTCGCGGTGCTCGCTTTCGCTGCCGTCGTAACCTCCGTGAGCTCCTACAGGGCGTGTCGCGCTACAAATTCCCCATCACCCGTCCGGCAAACCCGAAAACCCGCCGCAACCCGGCGAGGTCCACCAGCTCCACTTCCCGTGCCTGCCCGGGCTCGAAGCGCACGGCGGTGCCGGCCGGGATGTTCAGGCGCATGCCTCGGCTGGCGGTGCGATCAAACGTCAGGGCGTCGTTGGTTTCGAAAAAATGAAAGTGCGAGCCGACCTGAATCGGCCGGTCACCGCTGTTCGCAACGCTGAGGGTGATGGTGCGCCGATCGACGTTGAGTTCGATGTCACCGGGCTGGATCTGGTATTCACCAGGAATCATTCGCTCTTCCTCGACAGTAACTTGTAATAAATGGCCGTGGCCTTGTATTCGCCATCGGGATTACAGGCGTAGTCCGGCAGCAGACCGGACAGCTCGTACCCCAGGGCGCGATAGAAATCCTCGGCATCGGAGCCCGCCAGGGTGTCCAGGTACACAAGCCCGCGCTGATGCTGCTGCGCCGCCAACTCCACGGCTGTCATCAACTGCGTGGCCAGGCCGCGCCGACGCGCCTGATTCAAGACCAGCAATTTCTGCACCTCGGCGCGGTTAAGGCCATTGGCTTTCTGGCACAGCACCAGTTGCACCGTTGCAAGCACATGCTCTTCCTCGGCCACGACCCACAGCAGCAGATTGCCTTGCTCGACCTCGCCCTTGACGGCGTCCCACCACTGGGCAGCTTCCTCGGCGCCGAGACCCGCCATGAACCCCACCGAGGCGCCGTGTTGGACTGCGTCCAGCAATAGCGATACGAGACCAGGGCGATAGTGCGCGAAACTTTCTGACGTGACCCGGCGCAGGTGAGCGGCATTCATGGGGCGAGATCCTTTCGTTAGTGAAACTCAAGCGTTGGGCGTGATGCCGGGCGCCTGAGAGGGTGGCGCCGTAGCTCCGGGCGACAGATCCAGCTGCATGAACGTCAGGTCCAGCCACCGCCCGAACTTGGCGCCGACCTGCGGCATCTGCCCCGTGGTGATAAAGCCCTCGCGCTCGTGCAGGTGAATCGACGCTGCATTACCACTTTCAATGGCCGCCACCATCATGTGCTTGTCGCAGCGGCGGGCACGTTCGATCAGCGCTTTCATCAGCAGCGGCCCCAGCCCGTTGCCGCGTTGATCGGCCCGCACGTACACCGAATGCTCGACGGTGTGGCGAAACCCTTCAAACGGTCGCCAGTCGCCGAAGGACGAGTAGCCCAGCACCTGATCACGCTCATCGACCGCCAGCAAAATCGGATAGCCCTGAGTCTGCCGCAACGCAAACCAGCCTTCGCGGTTGGCAAGGTCCACTGGCTGCTCGTTCCAGATGGCCGTGGTGTTAAGCACTGCGTCGTTGTAGATGTCCAGCACGGCAGGCATGTCAGTCAGCAGTGCGTCACGAATCGAATACGTCATGTTCGTTTTCACTAGTTGTTAGGTTGTCCAGGTCAGGCGATGGGCTGATGCACAGTGACCAGCTTGGTGCCATCCGGAAAGGTGGCCTCGACCTGGATTTCCGGGATCATTTCCGGAATGCCTTCCATCACCTGGTCGCGGGTCAGCAGAGTGGTGCCGTAATGCATGAGGTCGGCCACGGTCTGGCCGTCGCGTGCGCCTTCAAGCAGGGCGGCAGAGATGAAGGCCATGGCCTCCGGATAATTGAGCTTCAAACCGCGTGCCAGCCGTCGCTCGGCAACCAGGCCTGCGGTGAAGATCAGCATCTTGTCTTTTTCGCGTGGGGTGAGATCCATGGGGCTTCCGTTTTTAAGTTCCGAATAGAGAAATCGCTGCAACCGCCGTTGTAGGAGCGTGCTTGCTCGGGAATCGGGCAACGCGGTCCATCAGGTGCTCCAGATCCTCGGTGCCACCGCTTCCCGGCCCAGCAGGGCAGGGCGCAGCAGTTTCCATAATTCGATCAGCCACGCCCGGGCGTGCAGCGCTTCGTCCGCCAGGCAACGGGCAATGATCAGCCCGGGCAACTGGCTAAGGTCCCCGCGCACAGGCGAATGCTCAGCCAGTTCGCCGCAGCGTTCCATTAACTCGGGGTCAATGTCGCCGGTCACGATCAGCGTGGCAAACACCGGTTTGCCATCCAGGCCGATCGGTGAGTCGAGCAGCCCGTCGTTGCCCACGACGCGCTGTCGCTCGTGCCACAACAACCTGCCGTCGCGCCGAATATCCAGATGCGCCTGAAAGTGCCCCTGATCGAAACGCTCGCCGCTTGCAGGCCGGCCCAGCGCGACCACGTCCCAATAGAACAGTCGAGCGTCGCCCTGCAGATTAATCCGCGTGGTCAGTTCAGCCTTGGCCTCGCTGAAGACGATGGTCTCCTGCGGCAGCCACTCCAGCGTACCGCCGCTCGCGACGCTGAGTTCAAGCTGTTGATAGGCCGGGCCGGCTGCGCGATACCACTTTGCCGCACCGGGACTGGTCAGTTGTGCCCACGCGTTGGCGCCGACGCTGACATCGATGTCGAGCCGATCGCCACCCGCGATGCCGCCCGGCGGATGAACGATGATGTGCTGACAGACCTGCGGACCTTCGGCGTACAGATGCTTTTGCACGCGCAACGGACCTTTGTGGCGGCGTTGCGTTGGCCGCGTGCTATCACCGAAGCGCCCGTACGCCAGCTCCAGCTCGGCGTGCCAACTGGGCGTGAACAGGGCGGTGTGGGCAGGAAGATTCATAGGTCGACTGTCATGTTCGTGAAGGTTCGTACCTTAGCTGATCGGCGCATCAAATGGTGACCAGGCCCCTGACGCCTTCAGTCTCCATGTTTTCGCCGCGGCCCTGCTGCACGATCTCGCCGCGTGACATGACGATGTACTGGTCCGCCAGTTCGGCGGCGAAATCATAGAACTGCTCTACCAGCAGAATGGCCATATCACCCCGGGCAGCGAGCTTCTTGATCACGGCGCCGATCTCTTTGATCACCGACGGCTGAATGCCTTCGGTGGGCTCGTCAAGAATCAGCAGGCGCGGACGGCTGGCCAGGGCCCGTCCAATTGCCAGTTGCTGTTGCTGCCCGCCGGACAGATCGCCGCCACGGCGATGTTTCATCTGCAGCAACACCGGGAACAGCTCGTAGATGAACGCCGGCACTTCTTTGGCTTGCGAGCCCGGAAACCGCGACAGCCCCATCAACAGGTTTTCCTCGACGGTCAGCCGCCCGAAAATCTCCCGCCCCTGGGGCACGTAGGCGATCCCGGCATGCACGCGCTGATGCGGCTTGAAACCGGTAATCGGCTTGCCTTCCCACTGCACCACGCCTTCTTTGGCAGGCAGCAGCCCCATCAGAACTTTCAGCAGCGTGGTCTTGCCCACGCCGTTGCGACCGAGCAGGCACGTGACTTCGCCGATGTTCACGTCAAACGACAGACCGCGAAGAATATGGCTGCCGCCGTAGAACTGATGCAGCTTATTAACGGTTAGCAATTTGATTTCCTCGGATTCATCAGCTGCAAGCTGCAAGAAAAAGCGTTCGTTCCTCACAAGCTGTAAGCCCCAAGCTTCAAGCTGTAAGGAAAAGCCGATCGGAGTGCGCGCTTCTAGCTTGCCGCTAAAAGCTTGCCGCTCGGCGGTTCACCGTCCCAGATACACCTCAATCACCCGTTCATCCGCCTGCACGTGTTCTAGCGATCCTTCTGCCAGCACGCTGCCCTGATGCAGTACGGTGACGTGGTCGGCAATGGTGCCGACGAACCCCATGTCGTGCTCGACCACCATCAGCGAATGCTTGCCCGCCAGGCTTTTGAACAGCTCGGCGGTGAATTCGGTTTCGGCGTCGGTCATGCCCGCCACCGGTTCATCGAGCAGCAGCAATTGCGGATCCTGGACCAGCAACATGCCGATCTCCAAAAACTGCTTCTGCCCGTGGGACAACAGCCCCGCCGGGCGTGACATCGACGACGTCAGGCGAATGGTTTCCAGGACCTCATCGATGCGGTCGCGCTGTTCGCCGCTAAGCTTGGCCCGCAGGCTGGCCCACACGGACTTGTCGGTTTTCTGCGCCAGCTCCAGGTTTTCGAACACGCTCAGCGCTTCGAACACCGTGGGCTTCTGAAACTTGCGGCCAATCCCTGCCTGAGCAATCTGTACTTCGCTCATCTTGGTCAAATCCAGGGTTTCACCAAACCAGGCTCGCCCATGGCTAGGGCGAGTCTTGCCTGTGATCACGTCCATCAGCGTGGTCTTGCCTGCGCCATTGGGGCCGATGATGCAACGCAGTTCACCCACGCGGATGTACAGGTTGAGATCGTTGAGGGCTTTGAAACCATCGAAACTGACGCTGATGTCTTCCAGCGTGAGGATGGTGCCATGCAGCGTGTTCAGCCCTTTGCCAGCGACCTGCCCGAGGCCGATGGCCTCGCGGCTGGTACCAGCGTCACTGTTGGGGTGCAGCATCGGATCCAGCACCGGATCGAATGCGGGCGTCGGAGTGCTTTTCATTGTTCGCCCCTTTTTTTGATCAGGCCGATCACGCCTTTGGGCAGCCACAGCGTCACGACGATAAACAGCGCGCCGAGAAAGAACAGCCAGTATTCGGGGAACGCCACGGTGAACCAGCTCTTCATGCCGTTCACCAGTCCGGCGCCGAGCAGCGGCCCGATCAACGTCCCGCGCCCACCCAGTGCTACCCACACCGCCGCTTCGATGGAGTTGGTCGGCGACATTTCGCTCGGGTTGATGATGCCGACCTGCGGCACATACAACGCCCCCGCAAGGCCACACAGCACTGCGCTCAATACCCACACGAACAGCTTGAAACCGCGCGGGTCGTAGCCGCAGAACATCAGGCGGTTTTCCGCGTCGCGCACAGCGGTCAACACGCGACCGAATTTACTGCGCGCCAGCCGCCATCCCACGAAGAGACTGCCGACCAGCAACGCTACCGTGAGCAAAAACAACACCGCGCGGGTGCCTTGGGAGGTGATGCTGAAACCCAGAATGCTGCGGAAGTTGGTGAAGCCGTTATTGCCGCCAAAGCCGGTTTCGTTGCGAAAAAACAGCAGCATGCCGGCGAAGGTCAGGGCCTGGGTCATGATCGAGAAATACACGCCCTTGATCCGCGAGCGGAAGGCGAAGAAGCCGAACACCAGCGCCAGTAATCCCGGCGCCAGCACCACCAGGCACATGGCCCACAGGAAATGCTGAGTGCCGACCCAATACCAGGGCAACTCGGTCCAGGAAAGGAACGTCATGAATGCCGGCAGGCTGTCGCCCGACGCTTCGCGCATCAGGTACATGCCCATCGCATAGCCGCCCAGCGCGAAGAACAGGCCATGGCCCAGCGACAACAGCCCGGCGTAGCCCCAGACCAGGTCCAGCGCCAGCGCGACAATCGCGTAACAGAGAATCTTGCCTACCAGCGTCAGCGTGTAGGCCGAGACCTGCAGGCCGTTGCTTTCTGGCAGCAGGGACAGCAACGGCAGGGTGATCAGCAGGGCAAGGATCACCACGCCAACCGAGACCGTGATTTTGGTGCCGGCGCGTTGCGCGGCAGTGACCATCAGTGGCTGATTCATCAATCGATCACCCGTCCTTTGAGTGCGAAAAGGCCTTGCGGACGTTTCTGAATGAACAGAATGATCAACGCCAGGATCAGGATCTTGCCCAGCACCGCGCCGATCTGCGGCTCAAGAATTTTATTAGCGATGCCCAACCCGAACGCTGCCATGACGCTGCCGGCCAGTTGACCGACGCCACCGAGCACGACCACCAGGAAGGAGTCGATGATGTAGCTCTGGCCCAGATCAGGGCCGACGTTGCCGATCTGACTCAGCGCCACGCCGCCCAGCCCGGCGATGCCGGAGCCAAGCCCGAAGGCCATCATGTCGATGCGGCCGGTAGGCACACCGCAGCAGGCTGCCATATTGCGGTTCTGGGTCACGGCGCGAACGTTCAGGCCCAGGCGCGTCTTGTTCAGCAGCAGCCAGGTCAGCACGACCACGAACAGGGCGAAGCCGATGATGACGATGCGGTTATACGGCAGCACCAGATTGGGCAACATTTGAATGCCGCCTGACAGCCATTCCGGGTTGGCCACCTCGACGTTCTGTGCGCCGAACACCACGCGAATCAGTTGAATGAGCATCAGGCTGATGCCCCAGGTCGCCAGCAATGTTTCTAGGGGGCGGCCATACAGATGACGAATGACCGTGCGTTCCAGCGCCATGCCGATGCAGGCGGTGACGAAAAACGCCACCGGCAGCGCCACCAGTGGATAGAACTCGAGGGCGCCGGGCGCGTAGCGTTGAAACATGAGCTGCACGACGTAAGTGGCGTAGGCGCCGAGCATCAGCATCTCGCCGTGGGCCATATTGATTACGCCGAGCAGACCGAAGGTGATCGCCAGTCCGAGGGCGGCCAGCAGCAGAATCGAGCCCAGCGACAGACCCGCAAAGGCCTGGCCCAGGATTTCGCCGAACATCAATTTGCGCTTGACCTGCGCCAGGCTGGTTTCAGCCGCCAGGCGCACGGCCGGGTCGGTTTCTACGCTGGGTTCGAGCAGGGTTTCCAGACGCGTGCGGGCCAGCGGATCGCCGGTTTCGCCCAGCAGGCGTACAGCGGCGAGCCGTACGGTAGGACTGACGTCGACCAGTTGCAGATTGGCCAGTGCCAGATTCAATGCTGCATGAACGCTGTCGTCCTGTTCGCTTGCCACCTGCTGCACCAGCAGCGGCAACTGCGCCGGACGTGCGCTTTTTTGCAGGGTTTGCGCAGCGGCCAGACGCACCGTGGGGTCGGCAGCCAGCAACTGATGGCTGGCCAATGCAGTGTCAATCAGACCGCGAAGGCGGTTGTTCAGGCTGATGGGCTGGGGCTCGTCGGGGCTGGGCGCATCGGCGAGCGCTGGAGCCTGCGGGTCGACGGCAATGAAGCGGTCGCCGTTCTGGATGAACGCCCGGTTGCTGCTGTCGGCGGCGACGCGGCCATCCTGCAGGGCAATCAGCAACTCGACCCGCGCCGGATCAGGTTTGGCCGCCCAGGCTTCCAGCAGCTGTGCGCGCTCGGAGGAGGGGGCCGCGACAAAGTCACCGGCTTCGCTGGCATGAGCGGCGAAGGGCAGCCACAGGCACAGCGCGAGAAAGAGGTGGTGGAGGTATTTGGGCATATCGAGTCCTGAGAACACCCGCATGACGCAATGTCCTGCGAGGAACCGTAGAGATAGGTTCAGCCGGGCATTTCACCCGACCGTTCACCCTGTTTTCCTTAGTTGCTCTTCACCGCGTAGTCAGGCTTTTTGTCGTTGCCTGGAATGAACGGGCTCCACGGCTGGGCGCGGATCGGCTCTTTGGTCTGCCAGACCACGTTGAACTGACCGTCAGCCTTGATCTCGCCAATCATCACTGGCTTGTGCAGGTGGTGGTTGGTCTTGTCCATCGTCAGCGTGAAGCCGGACGGCGCGGCAAAGGTCTGGCCGGCCATGGCTTCGCGGACTTTATCCACATCGGTGGATTTGGCTTTCTCGACCGCCTGCGCCCACATGTGGATACCCACGTACGTGGCTTCCATAGGGTCGTTGGTCACGGCTTTGTCGGCGTTCGGCAAGTTGTGCGCCTTGGCATAGGCTTTCCAGTCGGCCACAAACTTGGTGTTGACGGGGTTCTTCACCGACTCGAAGTAGTTCCAGGCGGCCAGGTTGCCCACCAGCGGCTTGGTATCGACGCCGCGCAATTCTTCTTCGCCCACCGAGAACGCTACCACCGGCACGTCAGTGGCTTTGAGGCCCTGGTTACCGAGCTCTTTATAGAACGGCACGTTGGAATCGCCATTGACGGTCGAGATGACGGCTGTCTTGCCGCCTGCAGAGAACTTCTTGATGTTCGCCACGATGGACTGGTAATCGCTGTGGCCAAACGGGGTGTAGACCTCTTCGATGTCCTTGTCGGCAACGCCTTTGGAGTGCAGGAACGCGCGCAGAATCTTGTTGGTGGTGCGCGGGTACACGTAGTCAGTGCCAAGCAGGAAGAAGCGCTTGGCTGCGCCGCCGTCTTCACTCATCAAGTACTCAACCGCAGGGATCGCCTGCTGGTTAGGCGCAGCGCCGGTATAGAAGACGTTGGGTGACATCTCTTCACCCTCGTACTGCACCGGGTAGAACAGCAAGCCATTCAATTCCTCAAACACGGGCAACACCGACTTGCGCGATACCGACGTCCAGCAGCCGAACACCACCGCGACCTTGTCCTGAGTCAGCAGCTGGCGGCCCTTCTCTGCAAACAACGGCCAGTTCGACGCGGGGTCGACCACCACCGGCTCCAGCATCTTGCCGTTCACGCCACCCTCGGCGTTGATCTCATCGATGGTCATCAGCGCCATGTCCTTGAGCGACGTCTCGGAGATGGCCATGGTGCCGGACAAAGAATGCAGAATGCCGACCTTGATGGTCTCGGCCGCCTGCGCGGTCCAGGTCAAACCCATCGCTGCGATCGATGCAGACAAAGTGAACGCTTTCAGCAAACTACGACGCTTCATTGGCTAGCTCCATTCTTTGATTTTTTTGGATGACCGCGGTTGGCAGTGCAGAGGTTGGGTCTGCTTAGGCTTTAGCAAAGGCTGGGCCAAGGCTGCGCGGGTCGCAAAATGGAATGAAAACGTCGCCTGCGGGAGGGGCTGCGCACCAATCTGGACCGACCTGGGATCATTGGTGCGCGAGCCCGCGCTCAACTGGTGCGAGCGCATTGAAGACGAGGAGGCAAGGCGGCCTACCTCACAAACAGCTCGCGTTCGCCGTTGAATAGATCGAAGGTTTCATAAGGGATCCTGTCAGGGGCGGTGAAATACGCGAATGCCTGCCCGCCCACTTCGCGAAAGGCGCTGAGCTGCAGTCGGGTGCCGGGAGGGATAGCGACATGATCGGGGAGAAAGTTCGAAAACATATTTTGCTTCGGCACCGTTGGCGCAAAGATGAAAAACACCGGGTGCGAACCAGGCGGTGCTTGTTCGGTCACAAAGCCGTCCAGACTCCAGCGCGCGGCATTGGCGCGACTGATTGAGGCCGACTGCACGCCCGCGTCCGCGAACACTGCACCCAGCTCGCTGCGTAAGCGCAGCAGGCCCTCGTCGGTCACGCGCGCGGCGCGAAATGCATCGCCTTTCCAGCGCCTCAACCGATAAAACTGCTCCAGAAACTGCTGCGTCTCGGGTGTGCGCGCACCGCTTCTCAATAGCCTGTTGATTGAGGCCGAGCCGCCTTCAATGTAGTCGAGCATTTCGGGATACAGCTCTGCTTTGGCGCCTTGGGCAAGTGCGAGAAACCGGGGCTCATCCAGAGAAGCCTCCGCGAAGGATGCGCCTTGCGCCGCGGTCGGCCACCCTTTGAGCAGCAGCGCGAGCTCCTGCCGGGCTTGCCGATCGGTCTGCCGACTCAAGCGCACGATCGGTTGTGACGCCTTGCTCCAGATGCCCGTGCTTGAGCGAACCACGTATTCATCTTCATGGATCAGCAGGCCTGCATCTCGGGCGTAGCGTCGATACAGCCGTGAGTGGCCGAACAGATTGAAGCGCCGGGCCACGTATGCCTGGTCAGATCCCACGGATATTTCGATGAATCTGTCCGGGTCCATGCGGATGAGCATTCCGGACTCAACGAAGTAAGGTGTTCCTGCAGGCGAGAGCAAATAACCGATCTGCGTCTGCCCATTTCGGCCCGTGCGGCGAACCAGATGCGGGCGTCGCGTCAAAGTCAGTTGAGGGGCTTTTACGGCTGCAGCGCCTGCATGGCCCACGCCTGCAGCGAGCAAATAGCCTGCGGCGTTAATGAGTTCCTGAGCAGCTCCGTCCCAGTCGTTGTCATCGACCTTGTGAAAGGCGCTCCAGGCTTTTGCCAGGCCCAAGCCAAGTGCAAGCGGAATCATGACGGGGTCGGGTAACAAAATAAGTGAAACGCTTACGACCAGATCCAGCGTCTGAATGGATTCGCCCGCATCCGAGGGTTGCAGCAACCGCGATTTTACGTCGTCCTTCAACTGGCAGATCTTGTTTTCGAAAAGCTCGTCGATAAGGTCACGGCTCTGAGCCATGAACGCCACAGGTTTGAAAATGTGAGCTGGAACCGGAGGGGGGCCTCGTAGCGAGGTCATGAACTCCGGCAGGCTCCAGTGCTTCAGCCACTCGTTGTATTCGAGCATCACCCGGCCCAGTCCGCTACTGCCTGACGGCAGTAAGGTGGCCACGTAGGACTTGTGCGTCTCGCTCTCCAGAAATGCCCGTAACAAGTGGAACATGCTATCGAATGTCCGGAACACCACATTGTCCGGCGCGCTGGGCGTGCAAAGCACCAATGGCCCTCGCTCGAACATGCCCACGGGAGCAATAAGCATGACGTCCGGGATCTTCATCCCGCTGATGTGCAGCTGCCGCACCTCGAGCGTGGCCGAATCGAGGGCGTCGCGATTTCGCGCATCCAGGCTATCCATAACCGCTTTGATCCAGCCCACCCGGTTTTCAGGAAACCCGGTTTGCTGACTCTCGATGTACGCCATCCGCATCCGCGACAACAGCAACTGGCGGTGCTGGTGCTTCAACTGCACTGCGTATTCGCCATGATCGAAATGATCGGCAAGGTAGCGGTCCAGGTGCTCTGGCGACCCGATCCGCACCAGGAGCGCTTTAACCCAGTCACCTGACAAACCCGCTATCAGCCGATGACGCTCGTCGAGGACAACGACTTCACTGGCGTGCTCGATATTCGTGCGCAGCAGGTTGTCGCGGGCCCACTGAATCAGTGGGTGACTTTGCGAATACGTAGCCGTTTTCAGCGGCACCAGGGGGTAGAAGTTGGACAGCACGCTGCGGTGGTAAGTCGCCTGCACCTGGATCTGTTGGGGCGCCAGCTCGACAGCTTGTTCTTTGAGGGCTGAGGAAACCGTCGCATCAATGTAGGCAGCAATGACAGGAACGGTTGCAGAGAGGGGTGTTTCGAAGTGTTCTTGAGTGAGGCCCCGGATGCTGCGAATAGCCTGCCCGTACGACGTGGCGTAACGGGCCCACTCGGCGCGTTGGCGCTCAGTCATCTTTTGCCACTCGTCAGGCATCTGCTCACATACGGCATCGCAGTCCAGCTGACGGGCAATACGGTGATTGTCGAAAAGCTGATCCGAGTCCTGAAGATCAGATAACAGCCGGCTGAAAGAGTCCTGATCCATCCTCAGCGATTGCGCAGTGGCCATCGCATGGTCGAAGTCAGCGTACTGCTTGATGATTTGCGACGTCAGCAGGAGGCTCATGAACGAACGGGTCATGTTCAGCAACCGCCAGTGGACAGCTGGCGCTTCGTCCACCTCAGGAAACGCGAGTCCCGCCACGTCAGGGCGCTTGAGGTGGCTTAGTAGCCGATGGCGCTGCCCGGCGTCGGCGAGGCGGCGGTTAAGCGTTTCAGTAAGCTCTTTGAGGGAGTTAAATCTTTCCAGACTGTCCGCAGGCGTATAGAGAATGGCTTCACCCAGCGACTCGTCATCGCTGGCAGGAGTCTGGTCGCTACGCTGCTCGATAATCACGAAGGCGCCGGTCACCGGGTATACAGGACCGGCGGCGTTGCCTAATGACAGGTTGAACACCTCATGCTTCTGCGTGGGGGCGGCTGTAGTGTCCATGCTGTAATCCAGCGTGTCGTTAAGCATGCGGCATAGTTGCGTAGAAAACTGACCCAGTTCCACACGCATCTGAGCTTCCAGCTTGAGCATCTGGACCCGCTCCGCGATGAAATCGTCGCGGCGGGTTTTTCCCGAAGGCTGGATCTGCGTCCAGCACTCGACCAGCATCTTTTTGTATTGCTTTGGCAGCTGCTCCTTGATGAAGGCATACAGCGCAACCAAGGCGTTGCGGTCGAGCTCGCCGATGGGGGGCGTACCTGCAGGAGGCATGTCTGACCCGTAAAGTCCTGCGATCTCAATGTCCTCCCACTGAAAACGCCCGGTGAAACATTCCGTCACGCTGGCAAGCACGGGATAGCTGCGGATGATCGGGGGGGCACCAGGTTTTGCACTTCGCTTATGACAGACGAGGAAGGTGCTGGCGTACTCGAAGACGACGCCGGGATGGCTGCGGTGAAGGCAGTCCGCGAGCGTCTGCTCAACAAGTTGAGTGACGTCGGGCAACGTGAAAGGCGCCAGTGTGAAACTGTCGGCGGCGGACATGGGTGGGGCGGTAATGGCGATGGAGTTCATGGTGCCTGTTCATTGCATGAGGGATGACTCGCCGAACGAAATATTCAGCGATTCACGTCATGAAGTCAGGACGAGAGACAGGCGTCTGTAGGCATTGCCAGATATCGGCAAGTAGAGAGTTTGATCAGACGGGTAGGATGTTTCGCCGGGAAGACCCTGCTCAGGGAGCAGGGAAAAACAGGTGCGGAGCCTGAAACCCGAAATGAGGAGGAATTCATCACTAAACCACCCAAGAAAGGTTCCAGGCCCCGCGAGACGCAATCTAAGCTGTTGCCGCCGTTTTGGCAAAGCGCGAACGCACTATTCGATCGAGCAGCCACACCGCCAGCATTGAAACGCCAACCAGCGGGAATGCCGCTCCCAGCACGATCATCACCACGGTTGCGGTTTTCCAGCGGGGGAGATCGTGACGCAACGGCGGAACGCCGAAACCGTTTTGCGGGCGACGTTTCCACCAGATCACAATGCCGCTGACCGAACTCAACAGCACCATCAGGCAGATGAACAGAATCACCAACTGGTTTACCCAGCCATACATCTTGCCCTCGTGCAGCATCACGCCCAGTTCGGTCGCTTTGGATACCGTGCTGTAATCGCCGTAACGCACGTCCGCGAGGACCTTGCCGCTGTACTGGTCGATATGCAGGGTGGCGTCGTTGCGCGGGTCGTCCGCGAACACCGAAACGGTGAACACGCCGTCGGCGGTCTTGGGCTGGGTGATGCTGTAGCCCGGTTCGATTTGTCGGGCCCTGGCGATGTCCACCACTTGCTGAAGGGAAACAGCCGGTGCCGCTGGCCCGCTGGCCATGTGGCTGTGGTTCATGTGCGCGGCGTGATCCCCCGAAGACACCGGCATCGGTGTGTTTTCCATGGCCCATGGCACGGTCTGCACGCTTGCGCTGTTCAGTGCACCGGCTTGCTTGTCGGATTTGGGGACGTCATTCCACATGGCTGCCGGGAACGTATTCCAGAGGTCGGCGTAGGTTTTGCCCCATAAGCCGGTCCAGGTCATGCCGCTCAGAAGCATGAACAACAGCGCCACCGAACCCCAGAACCCGGTCACCGCATGCAGGTCGCGCCAGAGGATACGGCCTCGCGCGCCAATCCGAGGCCAGAGCACGCCAGCGGGCGAGCGACCTCGCGGCCACCACAGATACACGCCGGACACCACCAGCACGATGCCCCAGCCGGCCGCCAGTTCGACCAGCCGGTCACCTACGGTTCCGATCATCAGTTCGCCGTGCAGCTCGCGGGCCATGGCTTGCAGGTTGCTTTGGGCATCCTGATCACCCAGGACCGTGCCGCTGTAAGGGTCGACGAATACATTGAGTTCGCGGCCCTCCTTGCTGAGCACAAACTGCGCGCTGCCCTCGGCATTCAACGGCGGCAGGTATTTGCTCACCTGTGCCTGGGGATAAGCGGCCAACACACGCATTTGCTGTTCATCGGCAGTCAGCGAGTGGTGCGCAGGTTTGACCGTCAACAGGTCGCTGTACATCAGCGCATCGAGCTGCGGCTTGAACAGATACACGATCCCGGTAAGCGCCAGCAAAATCATGAAGGGTGCGACGAACAGGCCGGCATAGAAATGCCATCGCCAGGCCAGGTTATAAAACGACACATTGGGTTTGGACACGGTACAACGCTCCCGTCGGAGAAACACGGCGCAACGCGCTGGCGGTGAGAAGAGCCGCCAGCGGCTACGAGTCAATTTGCGATATCAGGCAACTGACGAGACGGGTGGCGCGCGACTGCGGGCGTGGGGGAATACGTGGCGTTGGGCATGCCCGTGTTGCGGGCCTTCGTTGTAGAAGTCCGCGGGTCTGGGCTGAACGGGTGCCGCGACAGCGATGGTCTTTGTGATCGCAGGGCAACTGAACAACAGCGTGCAGTAACCGCACTTGGCCCAGATAACATGGTCGACGCCTGCGGTTTGCTCGCTCTGGAAGTGACCGTCATGCGTGTCTGCACCCACGTCCATAGAGGCAGACATGTTCATTTCGCCGTGCATCGACATCGACATCGACATCGAGGCCGGTGCGGGCTTCGCCATGCCGCTGTGGTGCTCCATTGGCATGGATTGCGAGATCAGCGGGCCGACGAAAATCATCAGCATGGCGAACAGGCTCAGCCACGCGCCCTGAGATTTACGAGGGGCAAATGCGGAGCTGATGCGGATCGCGGGCAGGCGGCTCATGGGGCAGCGTCGTGATTAGGCAGCTTCAGTAAGCGTGGGCCGAATGGGCGGATTCGGGTGGCTGTTTTTGTACCGTAACGTCGACCGTCAGATCACCCGCTTTTTCAAAGTGCAGGATCAAAGGGAAGGTCTGGCCGTCGACGAGTTTGCTGCGGTCTTTCAAGTCCAGCAACATGACGTGATACGCCATTGGCGCAAAAACGAGGTTGCCGCCCGCCGGGATCTCCACTGACTGGACGTGCTGCATTTTCATCGTACCGTCCTTGCTCACGTGCTCGTGCAACTGTGCGCCACCTGCGATGGGGCTGTCGACGGCCTCCAGTCGGTCAGGCGCCTGACCTTCGTTGGTGATCACAAAATAGGCAGCGGCGGTGGGTGAGTTCGGGGGCAACGCCAGTGACCACGGTTGCGTAACCGTCAGCGAGCCCGCGGCGTAATCGTGCGCTTCGACGTAACAGACCGGCAACGCGAGAGCGGCCAGCAGGACAAGTTTGTTCAGTATCAAAGCTGGGGCTCCAATTCGTTCAGGTACGCGACGGCACGATCAATCAGACCCGAGGGGATGCGTGCGGATTGCGGTTCGGCCATTGCGGACGGTGCGCAGTGCGCAGCACCACCATCGCCACAGGGAAACGCACCGGTTCGATGAGGGCGAACAATCCAAAACCGATACCGCTTGGCACCGCAACCATCGGCATGGCGCCGGTGCAACAGGCGCAGTGCTGCATGAGCGCGATATCGGGGTGATGGGGAGCTTGTCGGTCGATGACCTCAACGGGCGTCATGGCCAATAGAGGCGCAGCCCCCGTACACGCATTTCCCCACACCAGACGCTCAGCCTGGGGACGCGGCATGGTCGGTGTCAGCGGCATTGCCAACGCCCCGAACAGCAGGGCGAAGCAGGCCACCCAGGCAAAGGCGCGCCGCCGCTGTGGCGTGAGGATTTGATTTTGTTGTTTTGTCATGTGGGCCATTTAGCCTGATTGGCCGCCCGATGTAAAAACCCTGCCCGCGACGTTATGTCGCGCAGCAGATGTTGGTTCAGTCAGCGTTCAGCAGGGGTTCAGGCAGTGCAGGCGTGGAGTTTCAGGCCCAGCGCCTTTATCACCTTCATGATTATGGCGAATTCGGGGTTGCCACCTCGGGCTAGCGCCTTGTACAAACTCTCCCGCCCCAGGCCGGTGTCGCGTGCAATCTGGGTCATTCCGTATGCGCGTGCGATGTCCTTAAGAGCCAGACGAACCAACATACCGTCACCCGTATCTTCATCAAGACAGGCGTCTAGATAGCCAGCCATATCCTCGATGGTCTCCAGGTATTCGGATGCGTCGAACGGTTTGAATTCTTCTTTCATTAATGATCCCTCGCCGTGAGGGTTTCGGCCATTTCCCTGGCACGTTTGATATCCGTTTTCTGAGTCGATTTATCGCCACCCACGAGAAGGAGATAGACAGCGTCTCCATGCCGCGTCAGGTAAATTCGATAACCGGGCCCGTAGTGAACGCGCATTTCAAAAACGCGTCCACCTACTGATTCACAATCTCACGCAATGCAGCCAACACCTCTCCGACACTCCAGAAGGCTCGGTCCACTTCAGGCAGCACGGGTCGCTTCAATACCAACACGGGCAGGGCCAACTCGCGGGCCACTTCCAGCTTGGGCTCGGTCGCCGTGCTGCCGCTGTTCTTGCTGATGAGGACGTCGATATTGCGGCGCTGGAACAGCTCGCGCTCGTCTTCCAGGCGAAACGGTCCGCGCGCGCCAATCACCTCGCAGCGCTCGTTGCCGGGGTAGACATCCAGCGCCCTAAGCGTCCAGAACTGATGCTGTGGAATATCATGAAGATGCTGCAACGGCTCACGGCCCAAGGTGAACAGCGGGCGCTGAAAAGGCGCGAGCGCGGACATTAACTCAGCCCAGTCGCTGACCTCGCGCCAGTCATCCTCGGGGCCCGCTTGCCACGGCAGTCGTCGCAAGGCCCAACACGGAACTCCGGCGGCCTTCGCCGCAACCACAGCGTTGTGGCTGATCTGCGCGGCGTAGGGATGCGTTGCATCGAGAATCAAATCGATGCCCGATTGCCGCACAAAGTTGGCCATGCCTTCAGCGCCGCCAAACCCGCCGACTCGTACCTGACAGCGCAAATCGGTCGGCACGCGGCCCACGCCTGCCAGGCTGTAAACATGCTGAGGCCCCAGGGTGCGGGCAATCGCCAACGCTTCGGTGACACCGCCGAGTAGCAGCACGCGTTTCAGAGCAGATGGTTTCAAGAAAAGCCTCCCGCATGGCCGACGATCCCGCCCTGGCGGTCAATGGCAAACACTTCGACCTCTACCTGCGCAGGCACCACGCTGCGGGCGAAATCAAGCGCGTGCTGGCATACCGTGTTGCCGAGCGCGATGCCGACGGCGGCGGCCATGGCCAGCGCTTGCTGGCTGGTGTTGGCTTCGCGGATGCTTTGCTGCAGCGCGGCGTCCGCGCCTGCATCGGCGGCCCACTGAGCGAGCTGATTCAAATCGATGCTGGAGTGGCGGCTGTGCAGGTCCATATGGCCCGCCGCCAGTTTGCTGATTTTGCCAAAGCCGCCGCACACACTAAGCCGTTCCACCGGCGTCTTGCGCAGGTGCTTGAGCACCGCGCCGACAAAATCCCCCATCTCGATGAGCGCGATATCCGGGAACTGATACACCCGACGCATCGTGTCTTCGCTGGCGTTACCGGTGCAGGCGGCGATGTGCTGGTAGCCGTTGGTACGCGCGACGTCGATACCTTGATGAATGGAGGCAATGTACGCCGCGCAAGAGAAAGGCCGGACGATACCGCTCGTGCCCAGGATCGATAATCCGCCCAGAATACCCAAACGCGGATTCATCGTTTTCAAGGCGAGCGCGCTGCCATTTTCGACGCAAATCGTCACCTCGAAGCCGCCGTCATAGCCGAACTCCTGCGCTGCTTGAGAGAGGTGTTCGGCCATCATTCTGCGAGGCACCGGATTGATTGCCGGTTCACCCACGCCCAGCACCAGACCCGGCCGGGTCACGGTGCCGACGCCTTCGCCCGCGATAAAGCGTGTGCCGGGCTCACTCGTTAACCTGACCTGAGCGTAAACGAGCGCGCCGTGTGTTACGTCCGGGTCATCCCCGGCGTCCTTGAGCGTGCCCGCTTCGGCGCCGTCGGCCATCAAGCGGCAAAACTCCAGGCGCATTTGCACGCATTTGCCCTTGGGTAACGTGATTTCGATCGCATCGTTTGTTTCGCCAGCCAGCAGCAACCGCGCGGCGGCGAGGGAGGTCGCGGTGGCGCAACTGCCCGTGGTCAAACCGCTGCGCAATGGCGCGGGTTGCTCGGCGGTTTCGTCGCGCATCAGGGTTTGATCGCTTCAAGCAGGGTGATCGGCAGCGCCTGGCGCCACGTGTCAAAGTCGCCCAGCGGTTTGGCATGTGCCAGATGGATTCTGGTCAGTTCGCCACCGTGCTGCTCGCGCCAGTTCACCAGCGTCGCCTCGCTTTGCAGCGTGACGGCATTGGCAACCAGCCGACCGCCCGGCCGCAGGCTTTGCCAGCACGCGCTCAACACGCCTTCACGCGTGACACCGCCGCCGATGAAAACCGCATCCGGTTGCTCCAGACCGGCAAGGGCATCGGGCGCGCGTCCACGCACCAGTTGAAGGCCCGGCACCCCCAGCGCATTGCGGTTGAATTCAATCATCTGCTGCCGTCCCTCATCGGCTTCGATGGCGATGGTGCGACAAGACGGATGCGCGCGCATCCACTCGATCCCGACGGAGCCACAGCCTGCGCCGACGTCCCACATCAATTCGCCAGGCGTTGGGGCGAGTCGGGCGAGGGTGATGGCACGTACGTCGCGCTTGGTGAGCTGACCGTCGTGTCGGAACGCCTCATCCGGCAGGCCGCCAAGCGGCGACAGACGCAGCGCATCGGGCTGCGCCCGGCATTCGATGGCGACCAGGTTCAGCGCGGCGATGTCGGTTGCGCTCCACTCGCCCGCCGTGCCTTCAATTTGCCGCTCGGCGGCGCCGCCCAGATGCTCAAGCACGATCATGCGGCTCGGGCCATAGCCGCGCTCCTGGAGCTGTGCGGCAATGGCTGCGGGGCTGGAACCGTCGTTGCTCAGCACCAGCAGGCGCAAGCCGTTGTGAAATTGAGCATTCAGTGCCGCGACCGGGCGAGCGACTACCGAGAGGGTTACCACGTCCTGCAACGGCCAACCCAGGCGGGCTGCCGCGAGAGAATAGGACGATGGAGCAGGGATCACGCGCATCTCGTCATCGCAGACCTGGCGCGACAGGCTTGCGCCAACGCCGAACAACATGGGGTCGCCGCTGGCCAGCACGCATACCGGCGTGCCGCGCTGCTCCAGCACCGGGGCCAGGGAAAACGGGCTGGGCCACAGGCGATGCGCGGCCTGAATGCAGGGTGGCAACAACCCGAGTTGTCGCGCGCCGCCGAACACCTGCTGCGCCTGCAACAGCGCGTGCCGAGCGTTGCGGCCCAGCCCTTTGTAGCCGTCCTCACCGATTCCCACGACTGTCAGCCACGGCGACATGAATTGCCCTCAACCAAATTCGTGCGACAGGCCGATCGATCGGCCTGTAAAAGAAGCCGGCATGATACCGCGCCAGAGGGCCCGGTTCGTATGGCTTTGTGAATCCGACAGACCGTCTTTTCATGCCTGCCGCCAAAGCAGGCATAATACGGCCCCTGTAACGTTTCGTTTCTTTACGCGTCTGCCCGTCGCACCAGGTGATCCATTGACCGAGCCGTTGTCCGCTCGCCTTTCCGCTACGCCCATTCGCCCCTCGGCTTGCCCGGGGTTGCTGCGTATCGTCCCGGCGATGGACGGCGGCATCTGCCGGATCAAGCTGCCGGGCGGGCTGATCACCGCCGATCAGGCGCTGGCCGTGGCGCAGGCCGCAGAGCGGTTCGCCGGTGGCGTGATCGAGGCCACCAACCGCGGCAATCTGCAGATTCGCGGCATCGGCACCGACCGCGACGGGTTGATCGCCAGCCTGCTGGACGCCGGCCTGGGCCCTGGCAATCCGGCCAGTGATGACGTGCGCAACCTGATGCTGAGTCCGACCGCAGGGCTTGATCCACAGCAATTGCTCGATGTACGTCCGCTGGCCGGGCAGATTCTGCACACCCTCGAGCATCACCCGCGCTTTCACGAGCTATCGCCTAAATTCGCGCTGTCGTTGGACGGCGGTGAGGGCCTGGCCATGCTCGAACATCCCCATGACCTCTGGTTGTCGGCGATGTGCATCGACGGCCAGACGTTGCTGGGCTTCGGGCTCGCAGGCTGCCCGGCAAATGATTCACCCCTGGCGGCCGTTGCACCAGAAGCGGCGCACGCATTGGTCGTGGCAGTGCTGGAAACGTTTCTGGACCTTGCGCGGCCTGAGCACGCGCGCATGCGTGACCTGCTTAAAGAAGTGCCTGTCGTCCGGTTCATGGAGCACGTCGCCGCTCGTTTTGCGCAGCCTCTTTGGGTTAATCAGGACATAACCGGATGGCGACGTGAGCCGATACGTCATCTGGCGCACCTTGGCACTTATGCGCAGGCGCAACACGGCGTCGTCGCCATTGGCGCAGCCGTGCCCTTGGGACGCATGGGGCCGTCTATGTTGCGCGAAGCCGCGCGGCTGGCGCGTGCTTATGGCGACGGTCAGCTGTGCATGACGCCCTGGCAGAGCCTAACGCTGCGAAACGTTGCGATGGAGGATTCACTTGCCGTGACGAATGGCTTGAGCAAAGCCGGTCTGCTCTCGGATGCGAATGCTTCATTGGCCAGAATGATCGCGTGCACAGGCTCTGCGGCTTGCGCAAAAGGTCTGGCCGACACCAAAGCCGACGCATTGCGCCTGGCCGCATTGCTGCAAAACAACACCACCCGCCAGACAGTGCACCTGTCCGGCTGCCGGCGTTCGTGCGCCGCTGCGCATATAGCCCCGGTGACGCTGCTGGCAGCCTCGCCCGGTCGTTACGATCTCTATTTTCGTCATGCAGACGCAGCCGGATTCGGCAATCTGCATGCACGTGACCTCACTATTGATGCAGTCGGCGCGTTGTTGACCGCCGACTCACGGAGCAACACCAATGATTGATTACATCCGCGACGGCCAGGAGATCTACCGCAACTCCTTCGCGATCATTCGTGCCGAAGCCCGGCTCGATTCCATCCCGGCCGACCTGGAAAAACTCGCCGTGCGGGTCATTCATGCCTGCGGCATGGTCGATGCGGTCGAAGGCCTGCGTTACTCGCCGGGCGCGGGCACCGCTGGCCGCCGCGCGCTGGCGGCCGGTGCGCCGATCCTGTGTGACGCGCACATGGTTGCCGAAGGCGTCACCCGCACGCGCCTGCCGGCCAACAATCAGGTGATCTGCACCCTGAAAAACGAGCGCGTTCCCGAGATGGCGCGCGAGCTGGGCAATACTCGCTCCGCTGCAGCGCTGGAACTGTGGCGCCCGCATCTTGAAGGCGCCGTCGTGGTGATCGGCAACGCGCCGACCGCGCTGTTTTACCTGCTTGAAATGCTCGATGCCGGCGCGCCGAAACCGGCGCTGATATTGGGCTTTCCGGTGGGCTTTGTCGGCGCTGCCGAATCCAAGGACATGCTCGCCGCCGACAGCCGCGGCGTGCCTTACGTGATCATGCAGGGGCGCCGTGGCGGCAGCGCGATGGCCGCCGCGGCCGTCAACTCACTCGCCACGGAGATCGAATGATGCCACCGCGCGGTCGTTTGATTGGCCTTGGCGTGGGGCCAGGTGATCCGGAACTCATTACGGTCAAGGCCCTGCGCCTGCTGCGCGAGTCGCCGGTGGTGGCGTATTTCGTCGCCAAAGGCAAGAAGGGCAACGCGTTCGGCATCATCGAAGGTCATTTGCAGCAAGCCCAGACACTGATGCCGCTGGTGTACCCGGTCACCACCGAGGCGCTGCCCGCGCCGATGTCTTACGAAAGTGTGATCAGCGATTTCTACGACCGATGCAGCGCCGACCTCGCGGCGCACCTCGACGCCGGTCGTGATGTGGCGGTGATCTGCGAAGGCGACCCGATGTTTTACGGGTCTTATATGTACCTGCACGACCGTCTCGCCGAGCGCTACGAAGCCGAAGTCATCCCGGGCGTCTGTTCGATGCTTGGTGGTGCCTCGGTATTGGGTGCGCCGCTGGTGTATCGCAATCAGAGCCTGTCGGTTTTGTCCGGCGTACTGTCGGCCGACGACCTCAAACGCAAACTTCAGGATGCCGACGCTGCGGTGATTATGAAGCTGGGCCGTAATCTTCACAAAGTGCGTCAGGTGCTGGTCGAAACCGGCCTGGCCGAGCGCGCGCTTTACGTCGAGCGCGCAACCATGGCCAACCAGAAGATTGTCCCGCTTGCCGAGGTCGATCCGATGTCCTCGCCTTATTTCTCGCTGATTATCGTCCCTGGCGAACGGTGGCAAGGCTGATGGCCGCGACCCACTTCACGGCCCCGGCGATCGTCGTTCTGGGCAAAAGCGCGCTGATGACGGCGCGACGCATTCAGCAGCTCTACCCGCAAGCGCTGATCCATGGGCTGGCCGAACGCGTCGATGACGCTGATCGCAGCTACTCGGAGTTTGGCGCGACCCTGCGTCAGCTTTACCAGCAGAACACGCCCATCATTGCGTTGTGCGCAGCCGGCATCGTTATTCGCACCCTGGCAGCCGTGTTGTTGGAGAAGGGCGCTGAGCCGCCGGTACTCGCCGTCGCCGAGGATGGCAGTGCTGTCGTGCCACTGCTCGGCGGCTTGGGCGGCGTGAACGTCATGGCTCGGGAAATCGCTTCGGCGCTGGGCACCGCAGCTGCCATCACCACCAGCGGCGAGCTGCGGTTCGGTACCTGCCTGCTCAACCCGCCTGCGGGCTATGCGTTGGGCGACCTGGAGCTGGGCAAGCGCTTCGTCAGCGATTTGCTGTCGGGCGAAAAAGTACGTGTGGAGGGCGCAGCACCCTGGCTGGCTCAGGCGCAGCTGCCCGAAGATGATCAGGCGCAATCGGCAATCCACGTCGGTTATGCCGACCGTGAACCCAGCGATCACGAGCTGCTGATTTACCCGCGCAATGTGCTGGTGGCCCTGAAGGGGGACCTCACCAATGCCGCCGGGGCTGTGAAAACCGCGCTGCACGATTCGCGTATTGCTCTGCAGGCGTTGGGCTGTCTGCTTGCCAGCAAAGAGGAAATGGCCAATCCGGCGTTGCACACTGCCGCTGAAACATTGGGCGTCGCGGTACGCTTTACAGACACCGCAACTCCGGCCGAGATGATCCAGCAAGTGCTGCCGCAGTTGTTGCCACCCCTGACTCCGGCGGAGGGTATTGCCGTCGCTGTTGCGCCGCAGCCGCTGGATGTTCGGCAGATAGGCCGTGCACGGGGGCGACTGGCCGTCATTGGCCTGGGCCCGGGCGCCAGCGACTTCATGATCCCCGCCGTAAAAGCCGAGCTCGCGCGCGCCAATGACGTGCTGGGTTATGAAACCTACGTGCGCATGGCCGGCCCGTTTCGGCCGGATCAAGTGCTGCACCGCACCGACAACCGTGAAGAAATGCAGCGCGCTCGGCATGCTTTCGAGCTGGCCGCTGCCGGACGTTCGGTGGTGGTGGTTTCTTCGGGCGATCCGGGCGTCTTTGCGATGGCGGCGGCGGTGCTGGAAGCCCTGCACGAATCAGACAATGCCGACTGGCATCGGGTTGACCTGCACATTCTGCCAGGGGTGTCCGCATCGCTCGCCACCGCCGCGCTGGCAGGAGCGCCGCTGGGTCATGACTTCTGCGTCATGTCCCTGTCGGACAACCTCAAGCCGTGGGACATCATCGAAAAGCGCCTTGATCTGGCCTGTCAGGCGGATCTGGCGCTGGCGTTCTACAACCCGATCTCACGTTCCCGGCCCTGGCAACTGGGGCGCGCACTGGAAATCGTGCGCCGGCACCGCACGCCTGAGACCCCCGTGACGCTGGGGCGGGACGTCGGTCGACCTGCCCAGACCCTGCGCGTCATCGCCCTCGGCGAGCTGAGCCCGGAGTTGGTAGACATGCGCACCATGGTGTTGATCGGCTCCTCGCTAACCTGCGTGTTTCCCCGTGCCGATGGCCAGCAGTGGGTCTATACGCCGCGGTGGTACGGCGCCAAGCCGGCTTGAGTGATGCGGGATCTCGCTGCGTCGGATTCTTCTGATAGCTGACGCGCACATTTCGATGAGTCAATGATGAAACTCGTCCTTGGTCTCGTCGAAATGGCGGCTTTCGAGCCACAAGGCTTGTGATCCCCATCCATCGTCCGCCATCGCGTCACACGCAACCTCCTGACCTGCCTGAAGTTTGCTGCTACTCGGTTCGAGCGGGCTCCCCGCCAGCGTGTAGGACCCACGCTGCCCGTTCCGGGATAAGGGGCATTGCCATGTCGTTGGGCGAGCGCTGACTTCTCGATTAGTCTTCGTTCTGTCCACGACGGACATTCTCGCCAGTTAAAGGATTAACAAATGAACCATGAAGCACGCATGACCCACGCCGAACGCAGCGCCTTTGTAGACCGATGCCAGCTCGCTGATTGCACCCACTCGTTAAGTGAGCATACGCCGCAGATGGATGCGTCCATGCTGATGCCCATTGAAGACCCGGCACAGGGAGCAGTAGTGGCTGGCAACTTGCTGGCCTTCGCCGAGGGCGTATCACGGCAGAACAAGGAAGACGTCATGGATTCCTTTCTGTTCGCAACACGAGCAGCCAATTTCAAGTTCAACCCGGAAACTCAAAGCCAGCAGTGGTACGCCCACTTCAATAAAGTGCTGGCGACGCTGGGTTGGTTGTCGACCAACTGGAAGTACTCCCGTTATCGCTCCGCTCATCGGCGCTTCAGCATGGAACGCGCCGGTCTGGAGATTATCGGTTCTGCTATCTTGGCCGCAGCCCTTCCAGGCCCCGCAGGGTTTGCCATGCTTGAAGTCGCCCGTGATGCTGTCGAAGCGCTGAAAACCAACGATGAACCGCTGCGTGTGTTCGAGAGCCAGGCCAAAACTCACCGCGGCGCCAACTTCCGTATGGGTGCCTGTATCGAGTCCGGCGATGGAACCGTCAATCTGGCGATGGGTGCGGTCAACTTCTCCGCCACCTCCACTGTCACCAATGTGCTTTTTTGGGAATGGAACAGCGCGCAGGTCGAGACCTTCCGAGGGGAGGACCACCTGGTATTGAACAGTCGCCTGTATGCGGATGTTCGTGCAGGTATCCAGAAGCGGTTAAGCGAAAGTGCTTTGGCGGCTATCGAAGAATTCGACATCTAAACGCTGGACTGGGGGCGCACGGCGCCTCCTTTTGATGGAGATGTGCGATGAATCAGGGATTGATTGAAGCGCAAGTCAGCGCAGGGTGCATGCTGTTCATGCACAGCGAATGTTCGGCACTGCGCAAAAGCGATACCGCTGACAGCGTGCTGTACACACAACTGGCCGCAACCAAAAGACACTCACGCTTTGCCAACACCTCGGCCTGGAACGAGACCTGGCTGGTGGCAATTACCCGTTTTGGATGGGCGCTTGAAGCTCACGAGTCCTGCTGTCACAGGCCCGAGCGGCCTTTACCTTATTCGGTGTGGGGACTGCTCCAGGACAGCCTGCCGGCATTCATGCCTGTTGCGCTGTTGTCGGCGGCTGAATCCGCCTGTGTGCGATCTTTCGAGCGCCACCCGGACCAGCCCGCCATAGGGCTCCTCCTTCGTGAAGCGCTGGAGCCAGCAGTCGCCAGTGTAAGACACGAGCCGCAAGCTGCGCAGAAAGTGGTGCTGCAGCTGGGTTTGCTGGACGCAAACGGTGGGCTCTCGGTGGGCTTCATCACTTTTACCCAGGCTTCTGGATTCAAAGGCAACGTTCTGTTCGAGCCCCTGCAAGTCACCGATCTCTTGAGTGATGTCCAGCTGCACTTTTACTCCCTGCGCTTGATGGAGTCGGTTTATGCACCCCTGAGACTCAAGGTGAGCGAAGCGCTGGATCATCGCCGAGCGGAACGGGTATCTGCATTAATGGGGGTAGACCATGTCGGCTAGGATAAACCTGCTGCAGAGCAGAAACCTTGTATCGTTTGCGGCAGATGTCTCAGCGCAGTTGCGTGCTGACATCCTCGACTGCCTGCTTTATGCGCAGTTATCCGCAGACCAGAAGCATGATCGTCGACGCAACTGGAAACCCTGGATTGATCAGTATCAGCGCACCCTCTATAAAAATGGCGGCAAATTGACCGGCGCCATTAATCCCGGGATAGCCACTATCGGGCATTTGCGGGATTTACGCCGACTTCCTGCTGGTGCATTCGGGAGCGCCACTACGCCGGAACTGCACGCGTTGATGACCGGTGCATTGCAAACACTGCTGGAAAGCGAGCATGCAAGCAGGTTTTTCAATTCGTGGTTTTCTTCAGGCCAATCCGAAAGTTTCCAGATCGTACCGTGCAGGGCGAGGGAAAGCGGGGCGGTGGAAATCCTGGTCTGCGGCATGCAGATGACAACCCGTGCGGTGAAGCCGGCGCTGACATTCTGGGAAACCTTGTCCGGTGACATGACTGTGCGCACCAACGGCGCCTCCTTCCTGCTCACCGAACAAAGCTACGCGCCCCATCGAGAGGAAATCAGCAGGCGGCTGGCCGTTGCAGCAAATAACGCCATTGCAAGGCTATAGCTCGCGCGCTTACGTCAACAGATACCCTTTGATGCCGGTGAAAATGATCTGGGCGGCCAACGCACACACAAACAGCCCCATCAGCCGACTGACTATTTGCAGGCCCTGGTCGCCCAGAACCCGCTCAATGCTGTTGGAGAGGTAAAGCACCACGCCGACAGTCAGGCTGGCCAGGGCGATACTGACGATGGCGGTGAGCTTGTCGTCCCAGTGTGGTTGGCTGACGCCCATAACGAGCAGCGCACCAATGGTGCCAGGGCCTACCGTGATGGGGATGGTCAACGGCACGATGGCGACGTCCTGCTGAACGTTGTCGGTCTGTACGCCTGATTTCCCCTGGGCCATGGCCAGCGCGGAGATGAACAGCACACTGCCCGCGCCGATGCGGAAGGCGTCGGCAGTGATGCCAAATACCCCAAAAATCACCCGGCCGAACAGGTACAACAGCACGCTGGACACCAGCGTTGCGAGCGCGATCTTCCACGCCAGGCGCTTGCGTTCCTTGCGCGAATAACCGCGGCTGAGGGAGATGAAACAGGACAGGACGAAGAACGGGCTATAGAGCACCAGCATCTTCAGATAAACGCTGAACAGCACGTGAAGCATGGTTTGAGCTCATGGCAGCAGACTGGGACGGCGCCAAGTCTATCAGCCCGCTACGTGGACCTGGCGGTCAGTTTTGCTCAAAACGGTCATCGTCTCGGAGCGAGCGCGTCGCTTGATCCCGCGCACGCTGCTCCACCCAATACTGCACGAGCTCGCGCAATTGGGAGAGCTCGACCGGCTTGGACATATGGCCGTCCATTCCGGACTGGCGAGCGCGATCCTTGTGCTCTGCCAGAATATGCGCCGTCAGGGCCACCACAGGGGTGCGTATGCGCTGATTACCGGTTTCCCAGGCGCGGAACTGCTGGGTCGCCGAAAAACCATCCAGAATCGGCATTTCGCAATCCATCAACACCAGGTCATAGCGCTGGGCTTTCATCGCCTGCAACGCCTCTTCACCATTGCTGGCAGTGTCCGGTTGCAGGTTGAGTTTGCCCAGCATGCCGCGAATGACTTTGGTGGATATGCTGTTGTCTTCGGCCACCAGAATGCGGAAGTCGCTCGGCACGTCTATATCGCCGATCAGCCCGGGCACCATCGAGAAGGGGGCATTGCCCTTGTTGCGCTGATTGAGTTCGTCGGCCAGCGTGGTCTTTAGCGTATACCCGGCGACCGGTTTGGCGAGGATGCGCTTGACCCCGGCATTTCGCGCAACGACCTTGCTCGGCGCATTACTGATGCCGGTAAGCATGATCAACAAAATGTCGTGGTTCAGGCTGGGGTCTTCCTTGATCTTGGCGGCCAGTTGCATGCCCGTCATTCCCGGCATGTTCTGATCAAGCAGGACGATATCGAAGTAATCACGCAGGTGAGCCTTGGTGCGCAGCAGGGCAAGCGCCTCTTTGCCGGTCGGCACCGCGCTGACGTTCAGCCCCCAGGCGCTGCACTGCTGGACCAGCACCTTGCGGCACGTGTCGTTGTCATCGACGACCAGGACCCGAGCGCCTTTGAGCGGGCTGTCGAGATCGGCGGGCGGCTGTTCAAGTCGTTCGGCATCCAGCGGCAAACTCAGCCACAAGGTGCTGCCCTGGTTGGTGCCGCTCTGGATGCCGAACTCCCCGTTCATCAACAGGATCAACTGGCGCGCGATGACCAGCCCCAGATGCCCACCCACCTTGCTGGCGGCAAGGAAGTTCTTGCTGTGCAGCTCGGCGTGCAATAGGGCATCCCTTTCGTTGGGGGTCAGCGGGGTGCCGCTGTCCTGCACGGCGATGCGCAGTCGGGGTTTGCCAGCGCGGGAGTCGAGGGCGACGACCAACAGGATCTCGCCCTCGTCGGTCTTCTTTAAGGCGTTCTCCAGCAGACTGAGCAGCGTCTGACGCAGCCGCGTCGGGTCACCGCTGATGACCCGCGGCACCTGCGGCTGTATGAAACTGATCAATTCGACACTTTGCTGCTCGGCTTTGCCGCGGAAGATGCTCAGGCAATCTTCGATCATTGCGTAGAGGTCGAACTGCACATCATCCAGCTCGATCTGCCCTGACTCGAGTTTGGTGATGTCGAGGATCTCGTTGATCAACGTCAGCAGCTCGTTGCCTGCGCTGTGGATGGTCTGCACGTAATCGCGTTGTTTGACCGACAGTGGCGTGCCCAACAGCAGCTCGGTCATGCCCAGAACGCCATTCATGGGCGTTCGGATTTCATGACTGATCTTGGCCAGAAATTCGGCCTTGGCGTTGATTTCCGCGGTGCTCGCCGCCAGCTCGCGGCTCACGCTGAAGTTGTCTTCGGTAATGCTGCGGTGGCGCTCGCTCAGGGCAATGCTCATCAGCAGGCCGCACAGGCAGAACACCGCCAACACACCGATGATCAACGTCTGCGCCGCAATGCTGGTCAGCCAGAGCATGGCAGGCAGTACCACGAGATTGCCCAGATTGAACACGATCATGGCGATCACGAACGGACGGGCCGGGGAATAGCCTTTTTGCAGGTGATAGATCGACACAGCCGTGATGCTGAAGGTGGTCAGTGCAACCAGCAGGAAGGTCAGGATGTTCAGCGGCAGCGTGTTCACGAACAGCACCAGCAGGGCGCCAAAACCGACTATCAGCAAGACGCCCATCAACAGACGGTTGAGTATTTCGACCCCGCGCTGAATGAAGAAACAATACGTGTACATCAGCCCCGTTGCAGCCGCCAGCAGCAAAGCGAGATGCGCGCTGGGCGTCTGCGCCAGATGCCAGTGCGGTAGCCATGGCGCCTGAAGATTGAGCAAAAGAAGGGCGCTCAGCCCCAAAAAGGCTTCGCACGCGGCCAGCCATAAACTGCTGATTGAGCGCGATTGAGCGTAGCGCGTAAGGTTCTGCACAATCAGCATGGCCAGCGAGCCGAAGAACAGCCCGAGCAACAGCGGTCGTCGCTCATCGGCAGCGCTCGAAACGGCCGACTGCAGAGTGATGTTCGGGCGCAACTCCTGTTCCGATTTAAGGCGCAGGTACAGGTCGAGCGGCTTTTCGCTATACGGGACCGGCAGCAGGAAGTCGAGTGAGGGCAAGGGCTGGGCTTCGCGCGGCACTTTGTTACCTGAGCGGGAGTGATCGATCAGGCGGTCGCCGTCGAGCACGTACATGTCAACGGTCGCCAGATCAGGTGCGAAGATGCGCACCAGCTGTTCGTGATTGGCGGGGGGGAGGCGATAGTGCAACCACAGGGCCGCATTCCGGGAGGTCGCGCGCACCTTGTCGAGTTCGACAGGGCTGAACTGGGATTCGTAGTGGGGCGAGCGGATATCGCCGAGATTCAGGTTCGCCTGATCGTCGACAAGCGTTGACCATCCTGCACCGACCTCGGCCACGGCCGGGGATATACAGAGCAGGGTCAGCAATGTGACAGTCAAACGAGTGGCAATCCTGAGCCAGCGCACGGCGAAATCCCTTCGTGAATGAACCCTGTTAACTATGCCGCACCGTCTGACCGGTCAGTGGCCCCTGAGGGTGTCACTGACCGGGCCAAGGCTCACGCCAGATCTTCGCCACGTTCCCGGGCGATAGCGCGGTAGCCGATGTCCTTGCGGTAAAAACAACCTTGCCAGTCAATCTTTGCAGCCAATGCATAAGCGTGTACTTGGGCGTCACCAACGGTCTCGCCCAGCGCCGTCGCGCACAGCACGCGACCGCCGGAGGTCACGATCCGTCCGTCCTGCAACGTGGTGCCAGCATGGAACACCTTGCCCGGCAGTGCCGCTGCAGCCTCAAGCCCTTGAATCTCGTCGCCCTTGGCATAATCAGCGGGATAGCCGCCGGCCGCCAGCACGATGCCCAGGCTCGGACGCGGGTCCCACTGAGCATCCACTGTGTCCAGCGTTTGCGCCAGAGCGGCTTCGACCAGCGATACCAGGCTCGACTGCAAACGCAACATCACGGGCTGTGTTTCCGGGTCACCAAAGCGGCAGTTGAATTCGATCACTTTCGGGTTGCCGGCCTTGTCTATCATCAAACCAGCATAGAGGAAGCCGGTGTAAATGTTGCCTTCATCGGCCATGCCCCTGACGGTCGGCCATATGACCTGGTCCATCACTCGCTGGTGTACGTCGGCGGTGACCACCGGGGCCGGGGAATACGCACCCATCCCGCCGGTGTTCGGGCCGCTGTCTCCATCACCCACACGCTTATGGTCCTGGCTGGTCGCCATTGGCAGTACGTTTTTGCCGTCGACCATGACGATGAAACTGGCTTCTTCACCATCGAGGAATTCTTCGATCACGACGCGCGAGCCTGCATCGCCAAATGCGTTGCCGGCCAACATGTCACGCACGGCTTCTTCAGCCTCGGCAAGGGTCATGGCAACGATGACGCCTTTGCCCGCCGCCAGGCCATCGGCCTTGATGACGATCGGTGCGCCTTTCTCACGCAGATACGCGAGGGCCGGTTCGATTTCAGTGAAGTTCTGGTAGTCGGCTGTCGGGATCTTGTGACGCGCCAGGAAATCCTTGGTGAACGCCTTGGAGCCCTCAAGCTGGGCGGCGCCACGGGTCGGACCGAAGCAGCTCAAACCACGGGTACGGAACAGGTCGACGACACCCGCGACCAGGGGGACTTCCGGGCCAACGATGGTCAGCGTGACGTTCTTTTCCGCAAAATCGGCCAGTTGCTCCAGCGCCAACACGTCGATCGCCACGTTCTCGCACTTGGCTTCAGTGGCCGTGCCGGCGTTGCCGGGGGCGACGAAGACTTTCTCGACGCGAGCATCCTGCGCAACCTTCCAGGCCAGAGCGTGTTCGCGGCCGCCGCTGCCGATGATTAAAATGTTCAAAGAAAGACTCCTTTGGAGAAGCTGCAAGCTACAAGCGGCAAGTAAAAGCGATAGCACAACTCTTAATCACGGCTCATTGCTCTGAATTAATAAGGCTGCAAGGGCGAGTAAAGCCACGCGATTCTGCTTTTACTTACCGCTTGCAGCTTGATGCTTGCCGCTGCACTCAGTGCCTGAAATGGCGCATGCCAGTGAAGACCATTGCAATACCGGCTTCGTCCGCCGCTGCAATCACCTCGGCATCGCGCATCGAACCGCCGGGCTGGATGACGGCAGTGATGCCAACCTTGGCAGCGTTGTCGATACCATCGCGGAACGGGAAGAACGCATCGGAGGCCATCACCGCGCCCTGCACCTGCAAGCCGGCGTGTTCTGCCTTGATCGCTGCAATGCGGGCGGAGTTCACGCGGCTCATCTGGCCTGCGCCGACACCAATGGTCTGACGATTCTTGGCATAGACGATGGCATTGGATTTGACGTACTTGGCGACTTTCCAGGCGAAGATCAGATCGTGGATTTCCTGCTCGGTCGGCGCGCGCTGGGTGACCACTTTCAGGTCGTCCGCGCCGATCATGCCGATGTCACGGCTCTGCACCAGCAGGCCACCGTTGACCCGCTTGTAATCCCAGGCCGGCGCACGCTCTGCGTCCCACTGGCCGCTGGTCAGAAGCCTTACATTCGCTTTGCTGGCGATGACGGCCTGGGCTTCGGCGCTGACGCTCGGGGCGATGATCACCTCAACGAACTGACGCTCGACGATGGCTTTGGCCGTCTCGGCGTCGAGTTCACGGTTGAAGGCGATGATGCCGCCAAACGCCGACTCGCTGTCGGTTGCGTAGGCCAGCTCGTAAGCCTGACGAATGCCGCCTTCGGCATCCAGGCTGACTGCAACGCCGCACGGGTTGGCGTGCTTGACGATCACGCAGGCAGGTTTGACGAAGCTTTTGACGCACTCAAGCGCGGCGTCGGTGTCTGCCACGTTGTTGTAGGACAGTTCTTTGCCCTGCAACTGGGTTGCCGTCGCGATGCCCACCTCGGCTGGTTTGGCTTCGACATAGAACGCCGCGCTCTGGTGCGGGTTCTCGCCGTAGCGCATTTCCTGCGCCTTGATGAACTGGGTGTTGAAGGTGCGTGGGAATTCGCTGCGGCCTTCGGTGCTCAGGATCTCGGCGGTCTGATCGACGCTGCCCAGGTAGTTGGCGATCATGCCGTCGTACGCAGCGGTGTGTTCGAAGGCCTTGAGCATCAGGTCAAAGCGCTGGGCGTACGTCAGGCCGCCTGCCTTGAGGCTTTCCAGAACCTGCGTGTAGTCACCGGCATTCACGACGATAGCCACGTCTTTGTGGTTCTTGGCAGCAGAGCGGACCATGGTCGGGCCGCCGATGTCGATGTTCTCGATGGCGGTCGGCAGGTCGCAGCCCGGCTTGGATACCGTGGCTTCGAACGGGTAGAGGTTAACGGCGACCAGATCGATAGGCTTGATGCCGTGCTCGTTCATGATGGCATCGTCGGTACCGCGACGGCCCAGAATGCCACCGTGGATCTTGGGGTGCAGGGTCTTGACGCGGCCGTCCATCATCTCAGCAAAGCCGGTGTAGTCCGCGACTTCCACTGCTGCAACGCCGTTGTCCTTGAGCAGCTTGAACGTACCGCCGGTGGAGAGGATCTCGACACCGAGGGCTTCGAGTTCACGTGCGAACTCAAGAATGCCGGTCTTGTCGGATACGCTGATCAAGGCGCGGCGGATCGGCAGGCGGGTCGTCTGGTCGGTCATCTCAACTTCCATCAAAAGCAAAAGAATTTTGCAAAAAAAACGACCGCATTGAAGTGAGGTCGCTTGTCTTTCGGATGCTTACAGCAGGTCGTACTGCTTGAGTTTCTTGCGCAGGGTGCCGCGATTCAGCCCCAGCATTTCCGAGGCTTTGGTCTGGTTGCCCTTGACGTAGTTCATCACGCATTCGAGCAGCGGCGCCTCGACTTCCGAGAGCACCAGGTTGTAGACATCGGTGACGGCCGCACCTTCCAGATGAGCGAAGTAGTTGTGCAACGCCTTCTCGACGCTTCCGCGCAGGGTCTGGCCCTCTTCGCTTGGCGTATTGAGGTGTTGTTTCAAATTGACGTTGTCGCTCACGGGTGTTGTTCCACTCACTAAAGTCTCAGTCATCATCGTCATGCGGCCACCTCTTCTTCGTTCCCGGCTGGGCGGGATTTATCGCGCCGGGAAAAGAACTCCCGAACGTTGGCGCACTGTGCTTCTGTATCGTCCAAACGGTTGAAAAGGGCGCGAAACTCCCGGGCGCCCGGCAACGTTGCGAGGTACCAGCCGACGTGTTTGCGTGCGATCCGCACGCCCATTACGTCGCCATAGAAAAGGTGGAGCGCGGCCAGATGCTCTAGCAGAATGCGTTCCACTTCACTCACCGGCAGCGCAGGAAGTTTCTCCCCGGTCTGCAGGTAGTGTTCTATCTCGCGAAAAATCCACGGGCGCCCCTGAGCGGCCCTACCAATCAACAGCCCGTCGGCACCGGTAGCGTCGAGGACGTAACGGGCCTTCTCCGGTGAATCGATGTCGCCGTTGGCAAACACCGGAATGGACACCGCCTGCTTGATGGCCGCGATGGTGTCGTACTCGGCGTCACCGGTGTAGAGGTCGGCACGGGTTCGCCCGTGAACCGCCAGCGCCTGAATGCCGGCTTGCTCGGCGATTCGGGCGATATTCAGGCCATTTTTGTTCGCTCTGTCCCAGCCAGTGCGAATCTTCAGTGTGACCGGTACCTCGACTGCAGCGACTACCGCGTGCAGGATTTCGGTCACCAACTGCTCATCTTTCAACAGCGCGGAACCGGCGGCCTTGTTGCAGACCTTTTTGGCCGGACAGCCCATGTTGATGTCGATGATCTGCGCGCCGAACTCGACATTGGCGCGTGCCGCGTCCGCAAGCATCTGCGGGTCTCCGCCAGCGATCTGCACCGAGCGGGGCTCGGGATCGCCTTCGTGAATCATGCGCAGCCGCGATTTGCGGCTGTTCCAGAGGCTCATGTCGCTGGTGACCATTTCCGACACCACCAGGCCTGCGCCGAGCTGGCGGCAAAGCTGCCGGAAGGGCTGATCAGTGACACCCGCCATCGGGGCGAGGATCAAGCCGTTTTGCAATGTGTAAGGGCCGATGCGTACCGCCGACATAGGGTGACCTGTTGTGGGGCCGAATCACGAGGTCTGGTCCGAAAAGTGCTTCAGCGCCAATTCAGACGGGACCCAGAGTATGAAAAAGGGTGGGCATGATACCCGCTCTCGATGACTGGATAAAGGCTGAATTGGATAAAATCTGAACAGCTGCGTTCTTATTGCAATCTGCCAGCCCGGGGCGCGAATTGTCATAAAAGTGTCGTCGGATTTCGGGCGTTACGGTGCATGCATCGGTGCCGCATAACAGTGCGCACGCGCGTCCTGCCCGCCGTGGTTACTCGGGGGAGCGGAAGCTCAGGCTGTAATTCGCAGCCTTGGGACCCGGGTCGAGGATGTCCAGCGCAATGTGTATCGGCGTCTGCGGTGGCATCTCGTCTTTGCCTGCCAGTTCGCCGCTCAGGTATTCACCCGGTTTGAAGCGCCGGCTGGCGATCAACTGACCGGTTGCATCGGCGAAGCGCAGTTCGAGCAAAGGGAAGGGCTGGGAGAACGATGCGCGGTTGTAAATGATCGCGTCAACGATCAAGGCGCCCTGAAATTCTGGATGACTGCGCACCACAAGGTTGCTGCTTTTGAGGAGTTTGATGTCAACCTTCGAGGGGACCTTGCAGCCGAGGGTCGGGCACAGCTCTGTGAAGATCGGGCGGTACTGATCCTGTCGCGCCAGCTCTTCGAAGTGATAGGCAATGTACTGACCGACCAATGCGCCCAGCGCAATCAGGATCAACAGCATCCACAGCAAACGCCTTCCCCAGCGAGGTTTGGGTTTTTGCCAGGAGAGCTGCAACGGGTCATCTGTCAGGTCGAGCAGCGCCGGATCCCGCAGTCCCGGTTCGTTGCGGCCGCGTTTGCCCATGGTTCGGTCTCGAGGCAGCTCGTCTTCATCGTCCGAAAGGGCGCGCAAGTGCTCAGGATCATCTTGGGTGTCCAACGCGGAAAAGCGTTCAGACGGCGGCTGATCGTCAGATTCGTCATGCTTGAGAGAGTGGGGGCGATCCTGCTCGTCGTGGAGGTCAGCCGGGGTCAATGAAAACGAGGGCTCGGTACGATGGCTGTCTCGCAGGTCAAGATCGTCGTCCAGCGGGGGCTGTTGCGCATGTTTGTCGTGCTCATCGACCACTTCAGCGCGCAGCTCGGGCAATTGTTCGACGTCGTCACGACCCGCCCCTTCGCTCCACGACTCATGCGCGACATCCGGTTCGTCGCGCCGGGCACTGAAAGATTCAGTGTCATCGCGGTCGCGGGCTGTATGGCTCCGCCCAAATGACTCCGGGAGCTGGATTTCACGCTGTTCGAGGCGAGCAAGCTCCACGTCCAGGTCATCCAGATCCAGGCTGTCCAGATCAACATTGGGGGCGTCACGCTTGACCGGCATCGACGCTGGCGGCTTCACCACCAGCGACTGTGTTGCGAGGATCTCCGGTTTTTTCTCGACGGTGTCGGGATGCTGCAAGGGAGTCGACGGTTGCTCTGCCGGCTTCTCGACCGGGCTTTCCAGCGGAGTCTCCAGGGTGGTCGACAGGGATGCTGCTGTGGGTGACTGGAATGACGTCCCGGCACGTTGTTCCAACAACTGTTTCGCAGCGTTGAAAACCTGGAGGCATGAGCCGCAGCGTACCGTGCCTCGGGCGACGCTCAGCTGAGCGTGGCTGACGCGGAAACTGGTCTGGCAATGCGGGCACTGAGTGACGAAGCTGTCGGTCATGCGGGTATCCGGGGTTAAAGAGCGCCTGGTGGCAGAATCTTAGGGCAACGGGCTGTCAGCGGCGACGACCAGTGATCCGTACCCAGCCATCACGGTTGGCAATCGGGTCCAGCTCAAAAGCCTCGGCGTAAGCGGTGGCCACTTCATTGCCTTGCTCGGCAAGGATGCCGGACAGCGCCAGACGGCCGCCGGGCTTGACCAGGCTTGCCAGTTGCGGCGCCAGGGAAACCAGCGGCCCCGCGAGGATATTGGCCACCAATACATCGGCGGGCACGTGTGGCAAGTCTTCAGGCAAATACAGCGGGAAGTTCTCGGCCGCGATGTTGTTGCGCCCGGCATTGTCGCGAGAGGCTTCAAGGGCCTGAACGTCAATATCGGTGCCGACGGCCTGCTCTGCACCCAGCAGCAATGCGGCGATGGCGAGAATGCCGGAGCCGCAGCCGAAGTCCAGCACGTTGCAGCCGCTCAGGTCTTGGCCGTCAAGCCATTCCAGGCACAGCGCGGTGGTCGGGTGAGTGCCGGTGCCAAAAGCCAGACCCGGGTCGAGCAGCAGATTGACCGCTTCGGGCTCCGGCGCGGCGTGCCAGCTCGGTACGATCCACAGCCGCTGGCCGAAACGCATCGGCTGAAAGTTATCCATCCAGCTGCGCTCCCAATCCTGATCTTCGATCACCTCATGAGTGTGCTCCGGCAATTGCGCGTCAGTCAGCAGTTGCAGATGGGCAAGTACTTGATCAGCATTCGTGTCGGCTTCGAATAGCGCCAACAGGTGCGTGTGCGACCACAGTGGCGTGGTGTTCAGCTCTGGCTCGAAGATCGGCTGGTCTTCAGCGTCCATGAACGTCACCGATACGGCGCCGACTTCGAGCAAGGCGTCTTCGTAGGTTTCGGCTTGTTCGGGGCTAATGGCGAGACGGACTTGCAGCCAAGGCATGGCGGGTGACCTTCGAGTTGGAAGTTGATAAGCGGCGCAACGGCCACGAAAGACCGGCAAGTTTACGGGGTTCGCGGGGAAACAACAAAGTGGGTGTCGCAGTGAGGTCGGGAAAGTGGGGCGGGCTTTAGCCGGGAAGGCGTCAGGCTTCAAACCGCGAAGATGATGTCGGTCACCCCGGCCTCTTCCCGGCTGAAGCGAGTTCCACAGGATGGGCGCGTCCCGAAATACTCAGATTGCCCACCCCGGGAACAACAAAGCCGCTCGAAAGCGGCTTTGCGGGTACGGCACCTTGCTGGCGAATCAGTGCTTGTCAGCAGCCAGCTTGTGTTCCAAGTAGTGAATGTTGACTCCGCCTTCGCAGAAGCCTTCATCACGGGTCAGATCACGGTGCAGCGGGATGTTGGTCTTGATGCCGTCGACCACGATTTCGTCCAGAGCGTTACGCATGCGCGCCATGGCTTCGTCGCGGGTGGCGCCCCAAGTAATCAGCTTGCCGATCAAGGAGTCGTAGTTGGACGGAACCTTGTAGCCGCTGTACAGGTGCGAATCCACACGGACGCCGTTGCCGCCTGGTGCGTGGAAATGCTTGACCAGGCCCGGGCTCGGGATGAACGTCTTCGGGTCTTCTGCGTTGATGCGGCACTCCAGCGAATGCCCGGTGATGACGACGTCATCCTGGGTATACGACAGCTTGTTGCCGGCGGCGATGCTAAGCATCTCCTTGACGATGTCGATACCAGTGACCATCTCCGAAACCGGGTGCTCAACCTGAACGCGGGTGTTCATCTCGATGAAGTAGAAGCGGCCGTTCTCGTAAAGAAACTCGAACGTGCCAGCACCGCGGTAACCGATGTCGATGCACGCCTTCACGCAGCTGGCGAACACCGCCTGACGCGCCTCTTCGTCGATGAACGGGGCCGGCGCTTCTTCCAGGACCTTCTGGTGACGGCGCTGCAGGGAGCAGTCGCGGTCGCCCAGGTGGATCGCCTGGCCCTGACCGTCGGAAATGACCTGCACTTCCACGTGACGTGGGTTGGTCAGGTATTTCTCCAGATAGACCATCGGGTTGCTGAACCATGCAGCCGCTTCGGCGCGGGTCTGTTTGGCCGCTTCGATCAGGTCTTCTTCCTTGTGAACCACGCGCATGCCGCGACCACCGCCGCCGCCAGCGGCTTTGATGATCACCGGGTAGCCGACCTCGCGACCAATGCGCAGCGCGGTTTCTTCGTCTTCGGGCAGCGGGCCGTCAGAACCAGGAACGGTGGGTACGCTGGCGAGTTTCATGGCGTCTTTGGCGGAAACCTTGTCGCCCATCAGGCGAATGGTTTCGGCTTTAGGGCCGATGAACGCGAAACCCGATTTCTCGACCTGTTCGGCGAAGTCTGCGTTCTCCGCGAGGAAACCGTAGCCAGGGTGAATCGCCGTGGCGCCGGTGAGTTCCGCAGCCGAGATAATGGCCGGGATGTTCAGGTACGACAGGTTGGCTGGCGCCGGGCCGATGCAGACGGTTTCGTCTGCCAGGCCCAGGTGCATCAGCTCACGGTCTGCCGTGGAATGGACCGCGACGGTCTTGATGCCCAGTTCTTTACAGGCACGCAAGATGCGCAAGGCGATTTCGCCGCGGTTGGCGATCAGGACTTTTTCCAACATCGCAGGCTCTCCCCGGTTCAAACGATGGTGAACAGCGGCTGGTCATACTCAACCGGCTGACCGTTTTCTACCAGGATGGATTCGATAACGCCGCTCACTTCCGCTTCAATGTGGTTCATCATTTTCATCGCCTCGACGATGCAAATGGTGTCGCCTTTTTTCACGGTTTTGCCGACTTCGACAAACGCTGGCGAACCAGGCGCCGGGGTGCGGTAGAAGGTGCCGACCATTGGCGATTTAACGACAGTGCCGTTCAGCTTTGGTGCGGAAGGCGCTTCGGCGACGGCGGCGGCAGGTGCTGCAACCGGGGCGGGCGCTGGAGCTGCTACTGGCGCAGGTGCGTAGTAAGGCTGTGCTGGAGTCTTGCTGTGACGGCTGATCCGTACGGACTCTTCGCCTTCACGGATTTCCAGTTCGTCGATGCCGGACTCTTCCAGCAATTCGATCAGTTTCTTGACTTTACGGATATCCATTAATCATCAACTCCCAAGGGACGGTCAGGGGGATTTGGTGGCCGGTTCCGGCGGTCTGGCTCAGTCAGGGACTGCGCCGTTCACGTCGTAGAACGCTTGGCCAATTGTTCCAGGGCGGCCTCCAGGGCCAGTCGGTAACCGCTGGCGCCAAGGCCGCAGATCACACCTACGGCAACATCTGAAAAGTAGGAGTGATGGCGGAAAGGTTCGCGCTTGTGCACGTTCGACAGGTGCACTTCGATGAATGGGATGCTCACTCCCAGCAGCGCGTCACGTATGGCGACGCTTGTGTGCGTAAAAGCGGCCGGATTGATCAGAATGAAATCCACGCTTTCATCGCGGGCAGCGTGGATGCGATCGATCAACTCGTATTCGGCGTTGCTTTGCAGGTACATCAGATGATGACCCGCTTCACGCGCACGCTGCTCCAGATCCTGATTGATATCGGCCAACGTGATCGAGCCATAGATCCCCGGTTCGCGGGTACCTAGCAAGTTCAGGTTGGGTCCGTGAAGAACCAGGAAAGTCGCCATCGTGTGTTCCTTGTTGTTCGCTTTTACGGCGCTCACTTGCAGCATGAGCCGCTGATGGGCAGCGACTATGCCGGAAAGTGCGATGGACTGTCCAGTTACCCACAATATTCAGCACGTTGTCCGATGTTCGCGCGAAGTTTGTGACCGCGTCACCGGATTTGGTCATTTGCTCTAGAAAGCCGCTCGGAGAACGCTTTGGCGTCAATTTCGCCGACGACACGTACATCGCTCAGCTCGTTGCCGTTTTTTCCGAAAAACAGCAGTGCGGGAGGACCGAACAGTTTGTAGCGGTCCAGCAATCCCCGTTGCTTTTCGTTGCTGTCGGTCATGTCAAAGCGAACAAGTGTGAAGGCCGTTAACTGCGCGACGACCTCGGGATGAGGCAGAACCTCATGTTCGATGACCTTGCAGCTGATGCACCAGTCGGCGTACCAGTCGACCAGCACTGGCTGGCCTGCGTTTTTCGATTCTTCGAGGATACGGTCCAGCTCGGCTGGTTCGGTCACTGTTTGCCAGCGGTCGTCCGTGGGCTGCCGGGTAATGCCCGAAACTGTTTGCGTCTGGCCCAACGGGCGCAGCGGGTCGGTCTGGCCACTGAACGCGCCGTACCAGCAGGCAAGCGCATACATCAGCAAGAACAGCCCCAGCAGCTGGGCGAGTCGGCCACGGGTGGTCTTCGCGCCACCCTCAAGGGCGCCGAGAAACAACGCCACGCCAGCTCCCAGCAAACCGATTAGGAGCAAGGTGGCCTGGCCGGGAATGACTCGGCTGAGCAATCCAATGGCCAGGCCCAGAAGCAGCACGCCGATGGCATTTTTTACCGCCACCAGCCATGGCCCGCTTTTCGGAAGCCACGCCGCGCCGCCCGTTGCGACCATGACCAGCGGGGCACCCATGCCCAGGCCAAGCGCGAACAGCTTCATCGCGCCACCCACCGCATCGCCGCTTGCGCTGATGTACAGGAGCGCCCCGGCCAGGGGAGCGGAAACACAAGGCGAGACTAGCAGGCTCGACACGATCCCGAGCACCGCTGCGCCCCATAAGGAACCGCCTTGCGTATTGCCGGCAATGCGGTCGAGCCGTTCATTGATGGCGCGGGGCAGGCGTAATTCAAACACGCCGAACATGGCGATGGCGAACAGCGCAAAGAACCCGGCGAATGGCACCAGAACCCACGCCGATTGCAGGCGCGCCTGTAGATTCAGGCTGGCGCCAAACATGCCCATCAACGCACCCAAAAGCGCGAAGCAGACCGCCATCGGTAACACGTAGGCCAGCGACAGGGAAAACCCGCGCAGCCCGCCGATTTGCCCGCGCAGAACCACGCCCGAAAGGATCGGCAGCATGGGCAGTACACAGGGAGTAAAGGTCAGTCCGACGCCTGCAAGGAAAAAAAGCACCAGCTGTTTCCAGCTCAACTCGACCTGAGTGACATCGCCTGCGAGTGGTGTATCGGACTCGGCAGGGCTGGCGCCGCCAATGCTCAGCCGCTCGGTTTCCGGTGGATAGCACAGGCCCTTGTCAGCGCAGCCCTGGTAAGTGACAACCAGCGTGAAATGGCGGCTGTCCCCTCGCTTGCGTGGCAGGCTGACGTCAAGGATGCCGTGATAAACCTCGACGTCGCCAAAGTACTCGTCATGTTTTTTCTCGCCGTCCGGCAATTGCGCAGCGCCCAGGCCGATGTCGGCGGGCTCGGTGCGAAACTGAAAGCGGTGGCGGTAAAGGTAGTAGCCTTCGGTGGCAATGAACTGCAGCTTGATGGCGTCGGGTGTTGTGTCGGACAGGTTCAGCTGGAACGCCTGGCGAACGGGCAGGAAATCCTTGCTGTTATCGACTGCTGGGCCGCCGAGAGTGGGGCTCGGTCTGTTCTCCAGAAAGCTCGCGCCGAAGGCGGGCAGGGCACAGATCAGCAGCAACAGACAAAGCAGGCGGCGCATGGCGGTCTCGCATCACAAAAGTCCGCGCATGATAGCGGAGTGTCTGGGCACATGCTGAGAGGGTTGAATTTCTTCGGTCTGAAAATGGTGTAGGACCTATCCCGTCACACGATGTCGGGATGACGGTGCCTGCTCGGCGTCGAGGCGGCAAGGCTGAGCCCATGCACCTGATTGCGACCGGCTTTCTTGGCGCGGTACAACGCTTCGTCTGCCTGGGAAGCCATCATGAGGGCATCATCGTCTGCGGCGATCTCCACCACGCCGGCGCTGAACGTGCAGCACAGATCGGCGGGCTGCGCAGGGTAGTGAATTTCGGCGAATCGCTGGCGAATCTCGTCGAGTACGCCATAGGCGGCCGGCAGGTCGGTGTCTGGCATCACCACCGCGAATTCTTCCCCTCCGTAGCGCCCGATGTAGTCGGTCTTGCGCAGGCGTTGCTTCAGGAACAGTGCCAGGCTTTTGATCACGCGGTCGCCCATGGGGTGGCCGTGACTGTCGTTGACCCGTTTGAAGTGGTCGATGTCCAGCATTGCGAAACTCAATGGCTTGTTTTCGCGCCGCGCGCGGAAGCTGCAGTCCTCCAGCAATTGCAGGATGTGCGTGTGGTTGTACAGGCCAGTCAGGCTATCCCGAACCATGCGCGCTTTGAGGTTGCGGGCCCGTGCCGCGCGATTGCGTACGGTGGTGATCAAATGGCGGGGTTTGATGGGTTTGGTGAGAAAGTCGTCGCCGCCTTCGCTCATTGCGTCCAGCTGTTTGTCCAGATCATCTTCGGCTGAAAGATAGATGATCGGCACGCTGACGTAGCGATCGTTGTGCCGAATCACCTTGGCCAGTTCGGTGCCTGTGCAGCCGGGCATGTACATGTCGAGGATGATCAGGTCAGGTTGAAACTCCGCCAGCTCCAGCATGGCCTTGATCGGATCAAGCAGCGTGCGGGTGACGATGCCGGCGCTGTTCAGCAGGCCTTCCGTGTGCTTCGCCTGCGCTCGGGAGTCATCGATGATGAGCACTTTGTAAGGCTCGTATTGCGCAACGCGAGTCAGGATTTCGATCTTTTCCAGCAGACTCGACGCGTCGAGCGTGCCGGTCAAAAATTCTTCGCCGCCGGCGCGCACCGCAGCCAGGCGGGTCGGCGTGTCAGTGTCGAGGTGACTGAAAGACAGTAACGGCAGTTTCTGTTCGAGTCCTTCCTGCATCTGGGTGGCGAGAGTCAAACCCGCGCCTGCGCCATTGAAATCCACATCCATCACGACCGCGGCCGGCAAGCGTTCGGCCATGGTCATGTGGAAAGTGTCGACATTGCCAAGCGATTGCGCACTCAGCCCAAAAAATTCCAGCTGTTGGGCCAGCCGTTCGCCCCGCTCGGGATCCTGTAAAGCGATGTAGATGGGCTTGCGCAGGGGCGGCAAGATCGTTTGTTCCAGCCGGTCGCCGTGTCGCAAGCCTGTCCGGGAAAGGCGCTGCATCAGACGATTGAGGTCTGTAATCAGCGTGCTGCTCAAGCGCCCACGGTTGGCTTCGATGTCCACCAGCGAGAGGTTGATCGCGGTGGCCAGTTGCACGTGCTCGACCTGTTCGAAGCGTTCAGCGAAGCGCAGAAGCCGCTGATTGGCTTCGGTGATTTCCACCATATCCGTAGCAGACCATTCACTTTGCTGCAGGCGCTGCCACACCTCAAGAATCTGACGGGCCTGATGGATAACGCGCTGGGCAAAGTGGTGTTTGAGCCGGTCGCGGCTCGGGTCTGCAGCTTCGGTCATGGCTGACTTCTTTATAGGGAGACGCCGATACAAATGATGGCGCTATGGTATCACTTGTTACCCTCATCCGAATTGCCTTAAGTCAGTTTCCGGTCCTTTTGACTGCCATGTCGTTCAAATTTCCAGCTTTAGCTATTTGTGGTTCCCGCTTTATCCCTGCAAGTGCCCGACTCAGCTGCTAAACAATTGCCGCTGCCATCACATTCCTGACAAACGCACCTTGCTGTAAGGTTGCGGTCAGAAGCACTGAATTCCGTGATTGAAAGGACTAGGCCATGCTGGATTGGAAGAAACGCCCGGGCAGCGCGGGAACTGAACGCGCTGACGAAAAGCCGATGGGTAAGGCACCACGCGGCTCCCGCAGCTATTGGGGAGGCCTGTTGTTCAGTCGCGCTGTCGGCGCCGTGGTGGGTATCTATCTGGTCATCACCGTCGTCCTCGGTATCTGGTGGAGCAGCGAACCGGCGCTGTTCCCCGTCCAGCAGCAGGCCCAGGCTGCGGCGCAGGGTGAAGGCAAGCAGATGGTGCTGGGTTATACCACCGTCGAAACGCTGAAGACCGTGGCCTCCACGTTGCTGGACAAGCCAGGCGGCTACATTTCCAACGACCGCTCCCCGCCTGGCCTGTGGATGGACAATATGCCGAGCTGGGAATACGGCGTGCTGGTTCAAGTGCGCGATCTGAGTCGTGCCTTGCGTAAGGACTTCGCTCGCTCGCAGTCGCAGTCCGCGGAAGACGGTGATCTCGCACGCGCCGAGCCACTGTTCAACTTTGATAACAAGAGCTGGGTGCTGCCTTCCAGCGAGTCTCAATACCGTGAGGGCATCGCTGCCTTGAGCCGCTACCAAGCGCGCCTTTCCGATCCAAACCAGAAAGGCGCGCTGTTCTATACCCGCGCCGATAACCTGAATAACTGGCTGGGCGACGTCGGTACCCGACTCGGTTCGCTTTCCCAACGGCTGTCTGCCAGCGTGGGTCGGGTCAAGTTGAACAGCACGTTGAAAACCGAGGCGCAATCGACCGTCACGGTCAAGCCGGGCGAAGTCCCGCAGGTCGATGAAGAGATCGTGGAAACGCCATGGATGCAGATCGATAACGTGTTCTACGAAGCACGCGGTCAGGCATGGGCGCTCTCGCATTTGCTGCGCGCGATCGAGGTGGACTTCGCCGATGTCCTGGCGAAAAAGAACGCGACCGTTAGCGTGCGTCAAATCATCCGTGAACTGGAGGCCTCGCAAGAGCCCATCTGGAGCCCGATGATCCTCAACGGCAGCCCGTTCGGTGTGTTCGCCAACCACTCGCTGGTTATGGCCAATTACCTGTCGCGTGCCAACGCAGCAGTGATCGACCTGCGCCAGCTACTGTCTCAAGGCTGATTAATGAAGGTGTCACAACGTGAGGCCGCTCACCGGGCGGCCTCTGATCAGGAAATGATTGCCTGGGTCGACCATCACGATCAGCCTTTGGGTTCCATGCCTCGCGCCCAGTTGCGCGAACGCGGGCTCATAGGCCGCGGGACCTACATTCTGCTTTTCAATTCGGCGGGAGAGCTCTGCGTGCATCGCCGCACGCTGAGCAAAGCCATCTATCCCGGATACTGGGATGTGGCAGCGGGCGGCATGGTGCAGGCAGACGAAAGCTACGAGCTCTCCGCCGCGCGTGAACTCGAAGAGGAGTTGGGCGTTTCCGGTGTGCAGCTGACTGCCCACGAGCGGTTCTTTTTCGACCAACCGGGCAATCGGCTGTGGTGCGCGGTCTTCTCGGCCATTTGGGACGGCCCCTTGAACCTGCAGCCCGAAGAGGTCTGCGAGGCGCGCTTCATTGGCGTTGAAAAAGCCCTGCTTGAATCGGCTGAAAAGCCGTATTGTCCCGACTCTCTGGCCGCTCTGAAACGCTATTTGGAAGGCGTCGCAAATGTTCCGTAAATTGGCGCATATTTGCACTTAGCAACTGCGCCTTTTGCCGTTACACTGCGCGACTTTTCACGCCGGACCGCCTAGCGATCCGGTAGCGCCGCCCCTGCCTGAGTGGGGCTTCGCGGTCGGCTCCCGTCGGCCAGACTTCGCTCCTCAACAAGAGGATTGCCGGTGGCCAAAAAAGCCGCATCCTTCGCCGCACTCGGCGGCCTGGTGTTTTCAACCGATGCAGGTCGGCATTGTCCCGACTGCCGTCAGCCTGTCGATGCCTGCGTCTGCAAGAGCACACTCATTCCGCAAGGTGATGGCATTGCTCGCGTGCGCCGCGAAAGCAAAGGCCGTGGCGGCAAAACCGTGACCACCATCACAGGCGTCCCGCTTGCCGAGGACGCGCTCAAGGAGCTCGCGACCACGCTCAAACGTCGTTGCGGCACCGGCGGCGCGCTCAAGGAGGGGGTCATCGAGATTCAAGGCGATCACGTTGAAACCTTGCTGGCCGAACTGGTGAAGCAGGGCTTCAAGGCCAAGAAGTCCGGCGGTTGAGCCATCGGTTTCAAGCCCTTTGATTTATGTCGTCGGTCTGGCCGCAGTCACCCATGCAAACTCTGCTGCGCAATGCGGGTCTATTGCCCCATGGCGAGCAGGCGCCAAACCGTCATTTCCACGCTCTACACTGCGCCCAGCCGGTCAGGCCGGGGCTTTATGACTTTTCTATAGGGGACTTTGATGTCCGTACGACGCACACGCAAAGACGATGGCAGCCAATGGACCGTGGCGGACAGCCGCAGTGTCTACGGGATCCGTCATTGGGGGGCCGGTTATTTCGCAATCAATGAAGCCGGCCGCGTTGAGGTTCGTCCCAATGGGCCGAACAGCTCACCCATCGATCTTTACGAGCAGGTCGATCAGTTGCGCAAGAGCGGCTTGTCCCTGCCATTGCTGGTGCGCTTCCCTGACATTCTGCAGGACCGCGTTCGTCAGTTGACCGGTGCGTTCGACGAGAACATCGCCCGTCTGGAATACCAGAGCAAATACACCGCGCTGTACCCGATCAAGGTTAACCAGCAGGAGGCGGTGGTTGAGAACATCATCGCCACGCAAAACGTTTCCATTGGTCTGGAGGCCGGCTCCAAGCCTGAGCTGATGGCCGTGCTGGCCCTGGCGCCCAAGGGTGGCACGATCGTCTGCAACGGCTATAAGGATCGCGAGTTCATTCGCTTGGCCCTCATGGGTCAAAAGCTGGGTCACAACGTATTCATCGTCATCGAGAAAGAATCCGAAGTCGAACTGGTCATTGAAGAAGCCGCCGAGCTGAAGGTTGCCCCGCAGGTGGGTCTGCGCGTGCGTCTGTCTTCGCTGGCCTCAAGCAAGTGGGCCGATACAGGTGGCGAGAAGTCCAAATTCGGGCTGTCCGCTGCACAGTTGCTGTCGGTCGTCGACCGTTTCACCAAGGCTGGGCTCGATCAGGGCATACGTCTGCTGCACTTTCACATGGGCTCGCAGATCGCCAACCTGGCCGACTATCAGCACGGCTTCAAGGAAGCGATCCGTTATTACGGCGAATTGCGCAACCTCGGCTTGCCGGTCGATCACATTGACGTCGGCGGCGGTCTGGGTGTCGATTACGACGGCACGCACTCGCGCAACGCCAGTTCGATCAACTACGACATGGACGACTACGCCGGTGTAGTGGTCGGGATGCTCAAGGAGTTCTGTGATGCGCAGGGCTTGCCGCATCCGCATATCTTCTCGGAGAGTGGCCGCTCGCTGACCGCGCACCACGCCATGCTGGTGATTCAGGTCACTGACGTCGAGCGTCACAACGACGAAGTGCCGGAAATCACCGACAAGGAAAGCCTGCCCGAAACGCTGCAATGGCTGATCGACCTGTTGGGTCCGACTGACATTGAAATGGTCACCGAGACCTACTGGCGCGCCACCCACTACATGAGCGACATCGCTTCCCAGTACTCGGACGGCAAGATCACCCTGGCGCAGAAGGCCTTGGGCGAGCAGTGTTACTTCGCGGTGTGCCGCCGATTGCACAACTCGTTGAAGGCGCGTCAGCGTTCTCATCGTCAGGTGCTCGACGAGCTCAATGACAAGCTCGCTGACAAGTACATCTGCAACTTCTCGGTGTTCCAGAGCCTGCCGGATACCTGGGCGATTGATCAGGTGCTGCCGATCATTCCGCTGCATCGTCTGGACGAAGAGCCACTGCGTCGCGCCGTGCTGCAAGACCTGACCTGCGACTCCGACGGCAAGATCAATCAGTACGTCGACGAGCAGAGCATCGAAACCAGCCTGCCGGTTCACTCGTTGAACGAGGGCGAGGATTACCTGCTGGGCGTGTTCCTGGTCGGTGCCTATCAGGAGATTCTGGGTGACATGCATAACCTGTTCGGTGACACCGACTCGGTGAATATCTATCAGAACCAGGATGGCAGCGCGTATTCCGCCGGGATCGAAACCCACGACACCATCGAAGACATGCTGCGTTACGTGCATTTGTCGCCCGAAGAGCTGATGACCCACTACCGGGACAAAGTTGCCAGCGCCAAGATCACCCCGCGCGAACGTACCCAGTTCCTGGATGCGCTGCGTCTGGGCCTGACGCGGTCGTCCTACCTGTCGTCGTGATGATGTAGCACCTCTCAAAAACGGGCCCTGGTGGCCCGTTTTCGTTTGTCTGCACAGTAAGGTGTCATTCATTGTTTCAGGAGCATGAACCATGACCAAACTGGCGCTCAAATCAGTGTTCACCGCCGGGCTGATGGTTTTGTTGATGGCCTGCTCGCCGCTGAAGGTGCTTAACGCATTTACCCCAGGCACCACGTTCAGCAGAGTGTCCGATCTGGCGTACGGCCCTGACCCGCGCAATAAACTCGATGTCTACACGCCCAAAGACGCCGCTGCGGATGCGCCCGTTGTCGTGTTCTTTTACGGCGGCAGCTGGATCAGCGGATCGCGGGGTGACTACGCCTTTGTCGGTGAAGCGCTCGCGTCACGGGGCATCGTTGCTGTGCTTGCCGATTACCGGCTGTACCCACAAGTGCATTACCAGGAGCTGCTGCAGGACAGCGCCCAGGCGGTTGTCTGGACACGCGGGCACATTCGTCAGTTTGGCGGTGACCCGGGGAAATTGTATGTGATGGGCCACAGTGCCGGGGCGTATAACGCGGCGATGCTGGCCCTCGATCCGCGATGGCTGGCGACGGCGGGTGCGACGCCTTCCATCATCAAGGGCTGGATCGGTCTGGCCGGGCCCTATGATTTTCTGCCTATCGAAGACGCGGAGGTGAAGCCAGTGTTCTACTTCCCGAATTCGCCACCTGACTCCCAGCCGATCAACCATGTCAGCGCAACGTCACCGCCTGCGCTGCTGATCGCTTCGGTGGACGATACGGAAGTGAACCCGCAACGCAACACGGGGGGCATGGCCATTGGTTTGCGCGCTCAGGGCGTGTCAGTGCGCGAGGTGTATTTCTCACGCACCACCCATCGCACGCTGGTGGGAGCATTTGCCCGGCCGTTACGCAGCCTTGCGCCGGTGCTGGAAGAAGTCGTAGCGTTTATTCACGCCCAGGATCAGGCTCAGGTATCAAGCGTCTCGGTCAGCCATTGAACCATCCGCCGCTGCGATTCAAGCCTCTGGCCAGATACCCCAACGTCAGCGCCCTTGATGCCATGAACAGCAGAAACACCAGCCACAACCCGTGATTGCCGAAGCCGCTCGCCAGCCAGGCGAACGGTGCGGTGATCAGTGCCGTGACGATCATCGCGTTGCGCATCTCGCGAGCGCGGGTGGCGCCGATGAACAGACCGTCGAGCAGATAACTCCAGACCGCCACACAGGGCAGCACGGCGAGGTAAGGCAGATAAACGAAGGCGATGTCACGCACTGCGGTGATGTCGGTCTGCATCTCGATGAACAGGCGCCCGCCGAGCAGAAACAGCCCCACAAACGCGACGCTGCAAATCAGCGACCAGCCTGCGGAGACGTTGAGCGAGCGCCGCAATGCCTCGCGATCCCGTGCGCCAATCGCGTGTCCACAGAGGGCTTCAACGGCGTGCGCCAAGCCGTCCAGCGCGTGGGCCATGAGCAGCAGACCGTTGAGCAGCAGTGCGTTGGCGGCCACCGTGGCATCGCCCAAGCGAGCGCCTTGAACGGTGATCAAAAAGAACACCGATTGCAGGATCAGGCTGCGAATGAAGATATCTCGGTTGACTGTGAGCAGCGGTCGCCAGCTCTGCCAGCGTTTAAGCGCAGACAATGCCAGCTGTCCCGGGTACCTGCGCAAGCCTCGGTGGGTAAGGGCGAGCCCGAGCAGTGCGCCAGTCCATTCGGCGATAACCGATGCCCGCGCGCTGCCGACCACGCCCCAGTCCAGGCCGATAACGAACCACAGGTTCAGGGCAATGTTGACCAGGTTGGTGGTCAGCAGAATCGCCAACGGCGCCCTTGCGTTTTGCAGCCCAAGGAACCAGCCCACCAGCGCGTAACTCGCCAATGCCGCTGGCAACCCGAACAGCCGCGTGTGGAAGAAGTCCCGGGTCAGGTCGTTGAGATCAGCGGAGGGTTGCATCATCTCCAGCGCCAGGTGCTGGAATGGCAGACCGATCAGACCCAGCAGCACGGAGAATCCCAGCGCCAGCGACAAACCCTGCAACAGCACCTGCCGCAGCGCCGCGCCATCGTTGCGCCCGGCAGCCTGGGCGGCGAAGCCGGTGGTGCCCATGCGCAGGAAGCCCATGGCCCAGGCGAGAAAACTGTAAAGCGTGCCACCCACGGCCACGGCGCCCAATTGGTGAGCGTGGGGCAAGTGACCGATGACCGTGCTGTCGACCAGCGAAACCAGCGGCACGGAGATATTCGACAGGATCATGGGTGCGGCCAGCGCCCACACCTGCCGATGCGTCGCGCGCTGGCGCCAGTCGTTGAAGAAGTTGGACATGAAGGCTCCCGGGCAAGCGCGCGAGTGTAGCGAGAACAAACACACAAACCCACGGTCTATGTGCGCGCCGCGCTTTACGATTGCCAAAGCGGTGCTATAACTTCTGCTCCCTCATCGCTGCCGTCCAAATGAGTGCCTCATGCTAAACAAAGGATTGTTCCTGGCCTGCGCGCTGGTACTGCTCAGTGCCTGCGATTCCTCTACTTCCGATAAACCCGCGCCTGTCCCCGCGTCGCCGGCTGCTACAGCTGCGCAACCGGGCCCCGATGCCAAGCCCAAGCCTGCGGTGGACATTCCTGCGCTAAGCAAGCGTTACGCCGGGCGTGAGTTGACGGTGGTGGACGTCTCGGAAGTTCAGCTTGATGGCGCCAGCACGCTGTCGTTGAGTTTTTCGGTGCCACTGAACCCAGACCAGAAGTTCGCTGAAAAGCTGCACCTGGTCGACAGCAAGGATGGCAAGGTGGATGGCGCCTGGGAGCTTTCCGACAATCTCATGGAGCTGCGGCTTCGTCACCTCGAGCCCAAGCGCAAGCTGGTGCTGACCATTGATCCGGGGCTGTTGGCAGTGAACAACAATGCCCTCGCAGCCGAATATTCCGCGCGGCTGGAAACGGCTGACCTGCAGGCAACCGTGGGCTTCGCCAGTCGCGGCAGCCTGCTGCCGACACGTTTGGCCGAGGGCCTTCCAGTCATCGCGCTGAATGTCGACAAGGTTGACGTCGAATTCTTCCGCATCAAGCCCGAGTCGCTGCCTGCGTTTCTCGGCTCGTGGGAGGGCTCGTCCAGTCTCGAGAGTTACCAGTCCAAAGAGCTGCTGCCCCTGGCCGATCTGGTCTACAGCGGCCGTTTCGACCTGAACCCTGCGCGCAACACACGCGAAACCGTTCTGCTGCCGATCTCGGGCCTCAAACCGCTGCAACAGCCGGGCGTTTACCTGGCGGTGATGCGCGCGTCGGGGACTTACAACTACACGCAGCCTGCGACGCTGTTCACCCTCAGCGACATCGGCCTGTCAGCTCACCGCTATGCCAACCGACTGGACGTATTCACCCAGGCGCTCGAAGGCGGCAAAGCCCTGAGCGGCGTCGACGTCGAGCTGTATGACGAGAAGGGCCGCGTGATCGGGCAGGGCAAGACTGACAACGCCGGCCACGCCGAACTGCCACTGCCGGCCAAGGCTGAGGTGCTGTTGGCGCATCAGGGCGAGCAAACCAGCATGCTGCGCCTGAACAGTGCCGCGCTGGATCTGGCCGAATTCGACATCACTGGCCCCAAGGCGCACCCGCTGCAATTCTTCATCTTCGGCCCACGCGATCTCTATCGCCCGGGCGAAGTGGTGCTGCTCAACGGCTTGCTGCGTGACAGCGACGGCAAGAGCGTCAAGCCCCAGCCGATCACCGTTGAAGTGCGTCGCCCTGACGAGCAGATCAGTCGCAAATTCGTGTGGGACGCTGACGCCAGCGGGCTGTACCAATATCAATTGCAGCTGTCGGAGGAAGCGCCGACGGGTCGCTGGCAACTGGTCTTCGACTTGGGCGACGGCAAGCCGCAGCTGTATGAATTCCAGGTTGAAGACTTCCTGCCGGAGCGTATGGCGCTGGAGCTCAAGGGCAGCGACACGCCGCTGGCCCCCGATGCGCCGTTCGATGTGGCGATTACCGGGCGATACCTCTACGGCGCGCCGGCGTCGGGCAATCGCCTGAGCGGTCAGCTGTATGTGCGCCCGCTGCGAGAAGCCGTGCCTGGCCTGCCGGGTTATCAGTTTGGCTCGGTGACCGAAGAAGATCTCAAGCAGGATCTGGAAATCGAAGACAGCACCCTGGATGCCAACGGCAAGCTCGACCTGAGCATGGACAGCCAGTGGGCCAAGGCCCGTTCACCGCTGGAACTGGTGCTGCAGGCCAGTCTGCAGGAGTCGGGTGGACGTCCGATCACGCGGCGTCTGACCCAGCCGGTCTGGCCTGCCGACGCCATGCCGGGCCTGCGCGGATTGTTCGACGGCGAAGCCACTGACGGTGACGGCCCGGTTGAGTTCGAAGTGCTGATGGCCGACGCCCAGGGCAACAAGCTGGCCGCCGACAACCTCAAGGTGCGGCTGGTCCGTGAGCGCCGCGATTACTACTGGAACTACTCCGACAGCGATGGCTGGAGTTACCACTTCAACGAGAAGTTTCTCAATCTGTCCGAAGAAACCCTCAGCGTGAAGAAGGGCTCGACGGCGAAAATCAGCTTTCCAGTGGAGTGGGGCCCGTACCGCGTTGAAGTCGAGGACCCAACCACGGGCCTGATCAGCAGCATGCGCTTCTGGGCCGGTTATCGCTGGCAGGATAACGCCGAAGGCGGTGCCGTGCGTCCCGATCAGGTCAAGCTGGCGCTGGACAAGCCGGCCTATGCCGATGGCGATACCGCTAAGGTAACGGTGACGCCGCCGTCGGCGGGCAAGGGTTATCTATTGGTTGAGTCGAGCGAGGGGCCGCTGTGGTGGCAAGAGATCGATGTGCCCGCTGAAGGCAAAACCTACGACATCCCGATGGACAAAAAGTGGGCTCGGCACGACTTGTATGTCAGCGCGCTGGTGATTCGTCCGGGTGAGCGCAAGGCCAATGTCACGCCCAAGCGCGCCGTGGGCGTGTTGCACCTGCCGCTTGATCGCTCGCAGCGCAAGCTCGCGCTGACCGTGACAGCCCCGGAGAAGATGCGGCCCAAGCAGCCGCTCAAGCTTAAGGTCAACGCGAAGAACGCCGACGGCACGATTCCGAAGAACGTGCATGTGCTGGTCGCGGCAGTGGACGTGGGCATCCTGAATATCACCGAATACGCAACGCCGGACCCGTTCGCCGCGTTGTTCGGGCGCAAGGAGTACGGCGCCGATCAGCTGGATATCTATGGCCAACTGATCGAGGCCGGGCGTAACCGTCTCGCCAGCCTGGCATTCGGTGGCGACGCAGCGCTGACCAAAGGCGGCAAACGCCCGGAAACCAGCGTCACCATCGTCGCACTGCAAAGCGCGCCCGTGACCCTGAACGAGCAGGGCGATGCGGAAGTCAGCGTCGACATCCCGGATTTCAACGGTGAGCTGCGCATCATGGCCCAGGCCTGGACCGATGAGCGCTACGGCATGGCCGAGGCCAAAACCGTGGTCGCGGCACCGTTGATTGCCGAGCTGTCAGCCCCGCGTTTTCTTGCTGGCGGTGATCAGACCAAATTGGCGCTGGACCTGTCGAACCTGTCCGGCAAAGCGCAAAAACTCAGCGTGCAGGTGGTTGCCGATGGGCAGTTGAGTCTGGCCGAAGGCGACGGCGCCAAGGCTGTCAGCCTGAATCAGGGTCAGCGCACGACGCTGCAGATTCCGGTCAAGGCGCTGGGCGGTTTCGGCCAGGGCGTCATTCGGGTCACGGTCAACGGCCTGGATCTGCCGGGCGAAAACCTGCCGGGCGAAAACCTGCCGGCGTTCAGCCGCGAATGGACCATCGGCGTGCGCCCTGTATACCCGGCGATGCTCAAGCAATACCGCGCGGTGCTTAAGGATCAGGCCTGGAACCTGCCGGAAGGCGCGCTTGATGCGTTCGAGCCGGCAGGACGCGAGGCGCTGCTGTCGGTGTCGAGCCGTCCGCCGCTGAATCTCGGCGAGCAGATCCGCGCGCTGAAAGCCTACCCATATGGCTGTCTCGAACAGACCACCAGCGGCCTTTACCCGTCACTGTATGCCGACGCGGCGACGCTGAAACGTCTGGGGCTGGAGGGCGAATCCGACGCCGAGCGCAAGCGCAAGATTGAACTGGGCATCGAGCGGCTGATTGGCATGCAGCGCTATAACGGCAGCTTCGGCTTGTGGGCGGCGGACGGAGAGGAAGAGTACTGGCTGACCGCTTATGTCACTGACTTCCTGCTGCGCGCTCGCGACCAGGGCTTTGCCGTGCCACCGGACGCGCTGAAAAAGGCCAACGAGCGGCTGCTGCGTTACTTGCAGGAGCGTAATCAGATCGAGGTCAATTACAGCGAAAACGCGGATCACACTCGCTTCGCTGTGCAGGCTTACGCCGGTCTGGTGTTGTCGCGTAGCCAGCAAGCGCCACTGGGTGCGCTGCGCAGTTTGTTCGACCGTCGTAGCGACGCGCGTTCGGGCCTGCCATTGGTGCAGCTGTCCATCGCGCTGGAGAAGATGGGCGACAAACCGCGTGCCGATCAGGCCTTGCTTGCAGGGCTGGCGGTGGGCCGCAAGGCCAACGACTGGCTCGCTGATTACGGCAGCCCGTTGCGTGATCAGGCGCTGATTCTGTCGCTGCTGGAAGAAAACAAACTGGCGCCGGACAAGGTCGAGGAGCGGCTGTTTGCGCTGTCCGATCAGGTCGCGGCGAATCGCTACCTGTCGACGCAGGAGCGCAACTCGCTGTTCCTCGCCGGCCGCGACCTGCTCGGCAAGCCCGAAGCCAAATGGGCGGCGACATTGACCAGCGGCAGCAATAATCGCGAGCTGAGCAACGACCAGCCAGGCGTCAAGCTGGACAGCTCAGTGCTGGCCACGCCATTGACCGTTCAGAACACCGGCGGCGAAACGCTGTATCAGCAGATGACCATTTCCGGTTATCCATCGCAACCGCCCGCGGCCGGGGGCGAGAACCTGTCGATTCGTCGTGATTATCTCGGCATGGACGGCGAAGCGTTGAACCTGAACGCCTTGAAAAGCGGCGCGTTGGTTCTGGTGCATCTGGAGATCAAGGCCAAGGAGCGCGTGCCGGATGCATTAGTGGTGGATTTGCTGCCGGCGGGTCTGGAGATCGAGAACCAGAACCTGGCGCAGAGTGCGGCGAGCCTGGAGGACGCCAGCGAGTCCGTGAAGCAGTGGCGCGACTCGATGGAAAACGCCGGGCTCAAGCATCAGGAATTCCGCGGGGATCGTTATGTGGCTGCGGTGGACCTGGAAGGCTTCAACACCGTGCACCTGCTGTACCTGGCGCGGGCTGTGACGCCGGGCGTGTACCGCGTACCGCCGCCGCAGGTGGAGTCGATGTATCGGCCGAACTGGCAGGCACTGGGCGACGCGCCGGCGCAGTTGGTGGTGAAGGGCAAGAAGTAGAAGAAAAGTGATCGCTCTTGGGCCTGATTGCTCCCACGCTCTGCGTGGTAGCACTGGCTTGACGCTCTGCGTCAGTTGACGCCGAGCGTCTGAGGCGGCATTCCCACGCGGAGCGTGGGAACGATCAAAAAACTCGCGGACAGCGCTGTTCCCTGTAGGAGCGCGCTTGCCCGCGATTGCGGTGGGTCTGAAATGAAAATGTTCACTGAAGAAGTGCCATCGTCCGGATGCGGCCCAGACCAAGCGCGCTCCTACGGTGGATGGCGTCAGCCTTGCACGGCAATCAATGAATAATCCAGCTCAACAGCCACAACCCCAGAAACAGCCAGATGATCCCCATGATGATCGAGGCCCGCATAAAGGCGCGGATGGCCGAATACAGCAGCATCAGCCCGACGATCAGGGCGATGATGCTGACGATCGAGGTGTCCATCCCCAACGTGCGCGACAGACCGTCAACGAAATTGCCCCCCGCGTGAGTGAACATGTTGAACAACCAGCTTAAACCGTCGACGACGAAGCGGATCACGGCGCCAATCACTTGGCCGAGCCATTCGAAAACGCTTTCTACCTGCATATCTGCTTCCTGATGAGGGGCGTGGACCAAAAACGGTGTTGCTCGCTTTGGCTGTCGATTGTCTGGGCGAGTTCCCTGCCGGGTAAAGGCTTTCTGTGAAGATCGCTGGATTATTGCGGCGACAGACCGCGTCAGGGTTGTGGGAGCGAGCTTGCTCGCGAATGCAGCGACGCTGGGCGCGCACTGCCGCTTGGCTCATTGGCAGCCTGCTCATCATGTGCCTGCTGCTCTGGCTCGCCGACCGAATCTGGCCGCTGCCCTTGCCCAAGGATGATCTGGCCCGCGTGGTGCTCGCTGAAGACGGCACGCCTTTATGGCGGTTCGCCGATGCCAACGGCGTCTGGCGCTACCCGGTCACGGTCGAGCAAGTCTCGCCGTATTACCTTGAAGCGCTGCTGACCTACGAAGACCGCTGGTTTTACCAGCATCCGGGTGTGAACCCCATGGCGCTGGTGCGCGCCGCCTGGCAAAACCTCAGCGGTGGCCATGTGGTATCCGGCGGCAGCACGCTGTCGATGCAGGTCGCCCGGCTGCTCGACCCGCATTCGCGCACGCTGGCGGGCAAGCTGCGACAGCTGTGGCGCACTGCTCAGCTGGAATGGCATCTGTCCAAACAGGACATTCTGATCCTGTATCTGAACCGCGCGCCGTTTGGTGGCACGTTGCAGGGCGTTGCGGCCGCCAGTTGGGCGTATCTGGGTAAGTCTCCGCAACAGTTGACCCGTGCCGACGCAGCGCTGTTGGCGGTGCTGCCGCAGGCGCCGAGTCGTCTGCGCCCTGATCGCCATGCGCAACGCGCCCAGGCCGCTCGGGACAAAGTGCTGCGGCGCCTGGCCGAGTTCGGAGTTTGGCCGCAAGAGGCGGTCGATGAGGCGCTGGAAGAACCGCTCCTGCTCGCGCCTCGTCAGGAACCAAGCCTGGCGCCCTTGCTGGCCCGACGCCTGAATCGCCCCAACAGCCCGCCGTTGATCCGTACCACGCTGGACGCCGGTCTGCAGCGTCGTCTCGAAGACCTGCTGCTGGGCTGGCGCGCCCGTTTGCCCGAGCGCACGTCGGCCGCGATTCTGGTGGTGGAGGCGCAGAACATGGCCGTGCGCGCGTACGTCGGTTCGGTGGACATCGGCGACGCGAAACGCTTCGGTCATGTGGACATGGTCAGCGCTTTACGTTCGCCCGGCTCGACGCTCAAGCCCTTTCTCTACGGCAAGGCCATCGACGCCGGGCTGATACATTCCGAGTCCTTGCTGCAAGACGTGCCCCGGCGCTATGGAGACTACCGTCCCGGCAATTTCTCCTCAGGCTTCAATGGTGCGGTAGCGGCGAGTTCGGCGCTGTCGATGTCGCTCAATCTGCCGGCGGTGCAATTGCTGGAGGCCTACGGCCCGAAACGCTTCGCGGCGGAACTGCGCAACGGCGGGGTGCCGCTGACCTTGCCACCCCTGGCCGAACCCAACCTGGCGTTGATCCTCGGTGGCGCGGGCAGTCGGCTGGAAGATCTGGTGGGTGGTTACAGCGCATTCGCGCGGGGCGGGCGCAGCGCCGATATCCGTTTGCAACCCGACGACCGACTGCGTGACCGGCCGATGATGTCGCCGGGCGCCGCGTGGATCATTCGGCGGATTCTCAGTGGTCTGTCACGGCCTGATCTCGACCCCCACGCAGAACTCGTTCAGCGGCCGCAACTGGCCTGGAAAACCGGCACCAGCTACGGCTTTCGTGATGCGTGGTCGATTGGCGTAGGGCCGAGGTTTCTGATCGGCGTGTGGATCGGCCGGCCTGACGGAACGCCCGTTCCCGGACAGTTTGGTCTGGCATCGGCAGCGCCGCTGATGCTGCAGGTGCATGACTTGCTGGTGAACCGCGATGCCCAGCGCAACATCTTGCCGCCCGTGCAGCCGGTCCCGCTCAACGTTGGCGTGGCGGCAATCTGCTGGCCGCTTGGGCAGCCGATGAGCAAGAGTGACCCGAATTGCCGACGCCAGCGCTTCGCCTGGACGCTCGACGGTACAACCCCGCCAACCCTGCAAGCCACCGATCAGCCGCTGGGGCTCGGCCTGACGGAAAAGATCTGGGTCAACGACAAGGGCTTGCGCGTCGCGGCGAGTTGTCCACAGGCTCACGCAAAAGACATCGCACTCTGGCCAGCGCCGCTTGAGCCCTGGCTGCCAAGAATCGAACGGCGCGAGGCGCGTTTGCCGGAGATCGACCCGTCATGCCCGCCGTCAGGTTTGAACCTGGCGCCGCCATTGTCAGTGGTCGGGGTAAGGGAGGGTGATCAACTGCGGTTGCCGGCCGGCAGCCAGCAGTTGTTGCGGCTCAAGCTGTCGACGTTGGGCGGGAGCGGGCGGCGCTGGTGGTTCATCGACGGCCTGCCGGTGGGCGACACCACCAGTCAGGACAGCTATATCCACACCTTTACGCGCCTGGGCCGCTATCAGCTGAGCGTGCTGGATGAAAGCGGGCAGACCGCCCGGGTGGGGTTCAGTGTGGTGGAGTGAAGCGCCGTGGCAGCTGTAATCCATTTGCCAGACGAAATACGGCCTGCGGATGACCCGATCGCCGGCGCGGACGCGGCCCAAATGACCGGATCTACCGTAGGAGCCGGCTTGCTGGCGAACGCTGTTGTTCAAGCACCACGATGGTGAATGACACATCGGGTTCGCCAGCAAGCCGGCTCCTACGGATTTGCAGCGCCCACCGGGTTTGCGGCATGTTCATATTTCGCGGTGTTCATTGCGTCGTGGGCATGTTCAGTTTTCGCGGTGTTCATTGGGCCGGCGGCATATGCAGGTTCATGGTATCCATTCAGTTCGCCGGCATATTCGGATTCGCTGTGTTGGCCATGCGACGACCCTCAATGCGGCGGATATTGCTGCAGGATGTTCTGCACGGTCTGGCGCAAGGCCTGCTGGCGCGCAGCAGGATTGGCATTACTGTCGCTGACCATCTGTTCGGTGCTCCCGCGCCACACGAGTTTGCCGTCTTTGCCGTCAAGCATGTCGATCTGCAGCGTCGAGACTTTGTAATCGACGTTGCGCGTTTCGGTGCCGATCGGCCCGCCCCAGTAGCCGCCCCACGGATTGCCCCAATAACCGCCACCGCCGTAGTTAGTGGTCACCGTTTGCTGGCGGTTTTCAACGATCAGCCATGCCTGCAATTGCAGGTCCGCTTTCGCACCGGGCGCGGCCATGCGCAGGCCACGCTGCTCGAGTTGCTCGCCAACTGCCTGGCGGATGCGCTGCTCGGTGAGGTCACTATTGATACGCGGGTCGTTGGGCTGATATTGCAGGCCGGGCTCCTTCCATGCCCAGGATCGGTAAGCGCCGAAGTCGCGCTGGGCGTCGAAGTCCCGGTTGACCCGATCGGTCTGGCAGGCACCGAGTAGCAAGGCGACACATAGGACAGTGATGTGGCGATACATGGGGGTTCTCCGGAGTGTAATCAAAGGCCGTGCGGCGTCAGTTATGCCGGCGGGTAGGCCGACAGGGCCTGTTGCACCGCCTGGCGCAAGGCCTTGGCGCGAGCGGACTGGTCGCCGCCGCTGCCAGTTTCGGCGCTTGCGCTCCACACCGGTTGGCCACTGCGGGCATCGAACAGACTGATGTTCACCACCACCACCTGCTCTTGATAGGTGCGCACGATTGGCACGCTGGCGTACCCGCCATAACCATTGCGGTAGCCATTGCCACCGTAATAACCCACACCGGACCCGCCGTAGTATGGATCGTAATAATCCTCGCGGACTTGCCGTATCCGGGTCTCGGTGCGCGTACTGGCGGCGACGCGCAGGTCGGCCGCCTGCGGGTTGCGGGAAGGCCTCAGACCGCGCTGATCCAGGCCATTGCTGACCGCTTCGGCGACTTGGGCAGAATCGGCCCACACAGTGCCGGGCGGTAGCTGACCGTTAAGCCAGGTCCAGTTGCGATAACGGCCGTAATCGCGCGGCGCAGCAGGGTAGGCGCTCATGTCGATCGCATTCGCCGCCTGAGGCGGGGCGGGTGGGATCGCCGCCGAAACGGCGCGGTAAGGATTTGGGCTCTGACAGGCAGCGAGGCCCAAGCAGAGAGAAAGCATGGCGAGACGGCGTTTCATGAGGGTCTCCGCAGCGTGTGTTAAGCAGCGTGGGTCATACAGCCCGGCACATCCAGTGCAGATAACGTCCCAGTCCGGCGAATGCCGGGTGGCGGCGGTGCGCGAGTTCCATTTCGAGCAGGTCCGTCAGTTCGGCTTTCTTCTGGAAATCGATCGGCATGTAGTCGTGGAAAACACGAACGCCGCTCTGGGTTTCGACTCGCCACATTGCGCCAAGTTGCGCCGCCAATTCGCGTGGATCAAGTGGCTCCTGAGGCGTCAGGCTCTGTTTTTCGCCGGCCAGGGTGTTCTTGCGCATCTTGCGAAAATGGCCCTTGAGCAGGTTGCGGTAAATCAGCGCGTCGCGGTTGTAGAAGGCCAATGACAGCAAGCCGTCGGGCTTGGTCAGTTGGCGCAAAACCGGGAGGATCGTGAAGGGTTCGGCGAGCCATTCCAGCACAGCATGGCACAGCACCAAATCATACGGCTCGGCCAGTTGCTCGTTCAGGTCCTGCCACGGCGCCTGGATGAACGTGGCGCTCTGACCGGCGTCGGCAAAACGCTGACGGGCGCCTTCGAGCATGGGCGCCGCAGGCTCAGCGAGGGTGACATCATGGCCGCGCTCCGCGAGCCACAACGACATGTGACCCAGCCCCGCGCCAATGTCCAGCACGCGCAAGGGTCGCTGCGGCAGGCTCTCGGTCAGATCAGCCTGAAGCACCGCGAGGCGAATCGCCCCTTTGGCACCGCCGTAAATCTTTTCAGCGAAACGCGTCGCTAGGTGATCGAAGTGACGGTCACTCATTTGCTGAACCGCCGTTCGCCGTCCACCAGTTTTGCGCGTACGACTTCGTTCATGTCCAGACCCAACTCGCTGCACAACAACAGCAGGTAGAGCACGATGTCGCCCACTTCCTGCCCGGCGTGCGCCAACTCATCAGCAGGCAGCTGACGAGATTGCTCCTCGGTCTTCCACTGGAAGATCTCCACCAGCTCGGCCATTTCGACGCTGGCCGCCATGGCCAGGTTTTTCGGGCTGTGAAATTGCCGCCAGTCGTTGTTGTCGCGGATGCGATGCAGGCGTTGCGTGAGTTCATCAAGGTTCATGGGGGTCTCCTGAAGGTGCGTAGCTTCAGGGGGATGAGGGATTGGCGCAAGAGGTCGCGATGCTCCGGGACTCAGGTTTAATACCCGCTACGGCGGTGCGTCGATTCCCGGGTGAAGCCGGTCCTACAGTTGGCGTACTTGGTGGGACCGGCTTTAGCCGGGAAAGCGGCAGATGCCATATCGCAAAAGTGATGGCCCAAGCGCAGCCATCACTCCGAAGCCGGCCGCCAGCTCCCCACCATATGCACGATCCCTTCCTCTCCCTCAACCCTGAATTGCCCGTGCGCCCCCGCTGCGCTGGCAGACAACGTCACCCCGCTGGGCAGCCGCACCGGCTTGTGAAATCCCACCGAGACTTGAACATTTGCCGGCGGCAGATGATCTTCAAGCGCTGCCAGCACCCGGCTTTTCATCCACAGCCCGTGGGCAATCGCTTTAGGAAAACCAAACAGTTTCGCGCTGCTGTCGCTCAGGTGGATCGGGTTGTAATCGCCGCTGACCTTGGCGTACTGGCGGCCGATGTCCGCGGGTGCGGACCAGGTCGCCAGTTCCGTCATTGGCAACGGCGCGGGCTCGTCAGCCTCTTCGATCTCGCCTTCGATGTGGACGCCTCGGCAGAGCATCGTGCTCTGTTCCTCCCACAGCAGGCCCAGCGCATCTTCGACCTGTGTGATAACGCCAAACGTCGCACCCTTTGCATGAGGTTGGAGATGACCGACGCGCACGCTGACCTGCGCCTTGATCACGTTGCCAAGCGGGCGGCGAATGCTGATTCGGTTGTGCAGATGTACCAGCCCAAGCAACGGGAAGGGGAAGTCTTTGTCGGTCAGCAGCTTCATCTGCAGCGGGAAAGCCAGCACATGCGGATAGGTTGGCGGCAGCAGACTACCGGGGACGAAGCCACACACGTGGGCAAACGCCTTGACCTTGTCGGGATCCACCGACATCCAGCACCGCAGCCCTTGATCCGGCAATTGGGTGCCACTGACCTTGCGCCGCAACGCTGCTTGCATGAACAGGCCGGGCAGGGCCGGAGGCGTGTCCAGATACCGCCAATGCACACTCATCGAGTTTCTCCAGAGGACATGCTGCAATCAGGCCCGGTTCAGGTCGACCGGGCGGCTGTTCAATCGCTCGTCTTGGAAACCCGCTCAGGCCCCAAGAACGCTTTGCCCGCACACGCGCAGTACTTGGCCGCTCACGGCGCCTGAGCCCGGTTGCCCGAGCCAGGCCACTGCTTCGGCCACATCCTGCGGTTGGCCGCCCTGGCCCAGGGAGCTCATGCGCCTGCCCGCTTCACGAATGGCAAACGGCATGTGCGCCGTCATGCTGGTCTCGATGAACCCCGGCGCCACGGCGTTGATGCTGATGCCCCGAGCTTTGAGCGTCGGCGCCATGGCCCGGGCGAAGCCGATCAACCCGGCCTTGCTGGTGGTGTAGTTGGTTTGCCCGCGATTGCCGGCCAGCCCGCTGATCGACGCCAGCAGAATCACGCTGCCATTGTCGTGCAGCGCGCCGCTGTCGATCAGAGCTTGAGTGAGAATTTGCGGGGCATTGAGGTTGACGTCGAGCACTGAGTCCCACAAGTCGGCCGGCATGTTCGCCAGTGTCTTGTCCCGCGTGATGCCGGCGTTATGAACGACGATATCCAGCCCGTTCGGCAGGTGTTCCATCAATTGCATGGCTGCATCGGGAGCGCAGATATCCAGGACCAAGGACTGGTCGCCAAGGCGTGCAGCGAGGGCGTCCAGGTCCGATTTGGCTTGAGGCACATCCAGCAGCACTACTTCGGCACCGTCGCGCGCCAATGTTTCGGCGATGGCCGCGCCGATACCCCGCGCTGCGCCCGTCACCAGCGCTTTGCGCCCGGCCAAAGGGCGTGTCCAGTCCTGAACCTGCCGAGCGCAGGCACTGAGGCGGATGACCTGACCGGAGATGAATGCACTCTTGGGCGACAGGAAAAAGCGCAGCGCACCTTCGAGCTGATCCTCGGCGCCATCCTCGATCTGTAACAGTTGGACCGTGCCGCCGTTGCGCATTTCCTTGGCCAGCGAGCGGCTGAAGCCTTCAATGGCCTGTTGTGTACTGGCGGCCAACGGATCGGTTTGCGCGTCGGGGTTGCGCGCAAGAATGACGACGTGCGCGCTGTTGTCCAGATGGCGCAGGATCGGCTGAAAGAATTCGCGCAACTGCTTCAACTGGGAGGTGTGTAGCAATGCGCTGGCATCGAACACCACGGCTTTGATCTTCGTGCCTTGCTCCGCATTCCAAGGGTGGGCGCCGGTGACGTCGCCGCCCATGCTCAACAGCACGTCAGTGAGGCGCGGGGCGAAACCAGTCACACGGTCGGCCAGTGGCCCGGAGCTCAGCAGCAGCGCCCCTTCAACCGGACGCAGACGCCCCGCCTGCCAGCGTTCCAAGTGTGCGGGGGCAGGCAAGCCGACGGCGCCGACCAGCTTGCGGCCGAGGTCGGAGTTGACGAAGTCAATGTAGCGATCGGATGCCATGGAACACTCTCCTTGAGTCGGGGTTCGAAGCAATGGACCGCACGGGTGGGTAATAGGTCCTACGCTGTCAGGCAGCGCTTTTCTAACGATAGACGCATTCACGGCAGGGAGATTTCGATGATTCAGATACGACGCGTGGCCATTGTCGGCGGCAATCGCATTCCGTTCGCTCGCTCCAACGGCGCGTATGCCACGGCCAGCAATCAGGAAATGCTGACCGCTGCGCTGGAGGGTCTGATCGAACGTTTCAATCTGCATGGCCTGCGCATGGGGGAAGTGGCTGCGGGCGCGGTGCTCAAGCACTCCCGTGATTTCAACCTCACCCGCGAATGCGTGCTCGGCTCGAGGCTGTCGCCGCAAACTCCGGCTTACGATATTCAACAAGCCTGCGGCACCGGGCTTGAAGCAGCGCTGTTGGTGGCAAACAAGATCGCCCTTGGCCAGATCGAATGCGGCATCGCCGGCGGCGTCGACACCACGTCTGATGCCCCTATTGGCGTTAACGAAGACCTGCGGCAGATCCTGTTGCAGGTGAACCGCAGCAAAACCACGGCCGACAAACTCAAAGCCCTGACGCAATTGCGCCTCCATAACCTGAAACCTGAGCTTCCGCGCAACGGCGAACCGCGCACCGGCTTGTCGATGGGCCAGCACTGCGAATTGATGGCCCAGACCTGGAACATCCCCCGCGAGGCACAAGACCAATTGACGCTGGAAAGTCACCAGAAAATGGCCGCGGCGTACGCGGAAGGCTGGCAGGACGATCTGCTCACGCCGTTCTTCGGTCTGACGCGGGACAACAATCTGCGCACCGATGCGAGTCTGGAAAAGCTGGCTTCACTCAAGGCCGCTTACGAACGCAGCGCCAAAGGCACGCTGACGGCGGGCAACTCAACACCGCTTACCGACGGCGCCTCGCTGGTGCTGCTTGCCAGCGAGGAGTGGGCAAAGGAGCGCGGGCTGCCGATTCTCGCGTACTGGCGCGACGGCGAGGCGGCGGCGGTGGATTTCGTGCGCGGTAATGAAGGTCTGCTGATGGCGCCTGTCTATGCCGTCCCCCGGCTGTTGGCTCGTAACGGCCTGACGCTGCAAGACTTCGATTACTACGAAATCCATGAAGCCTTCGCCGCACAAGTGCTGTGTACGTTGAAGGCGTGGGAGGATCCGGATTACTGCAAAACACGCTTGGGGCTTGATGCGGCGTTGGGGTCGATTGACCGCAGCAAGCTGAACGTGAAAGGCAGCTCGCTGGCGGCGGGGCATCCGTTTGCTGCGACGGGTGGGCGGATCGTGGCGAATCTGGCGAAGTTGTTGAGCAAGAAAGGGGGAGGACGCGGGTTGATCTCTATCTGCGCGGCGGGCGGTCAAGGTGTGACGGCGATTCTGGAGCGATGAGCGCAAGGTCCAGGGTAGCGATTCGACAGTGTCGATGTTTTCGGACATCTCGATGTGTCACATAGGCTATCCACTGACCTGTGCGGCGATTGGATTACGTAAACTGCGGCCTCACTAAAGCAAGGCCTGCTCATGGCGAACAATCCTCACCTCCTATCGCGTCCCGCAGACACCCGGCGCGTCATTCCAGCGCTTTCCCATCTATTGCGCCCGCTTCACGCCCGGGCCGAAAGCCTGGGTGCGGGCTCGTGGACACCGACTCACCGTCATGACTGGGTGCAGTTCTCATACGCAATCAGCGGTGTATTGGGCGTTCATACCGAGCAGGGCAGTTTCTTTGCGCCGCCTCAGTGGGGCGTGTGGATTCCTCCCGGCCTTGATCACGAGATCATCACCTCGGCCCGCGCTGAGATGCGCAGCCTGTATGTGCGTCGAGACGATTGTGTCTGGGCGCCGGCGCGTTGCCGAGTGCTTGAAGTCACCCCATTGGCGCGGGAATTGATTAAAAGGTTTTGCCTCCTTCCACCGGATTACCCCCAAGGAGACAGCCCCGAGAGCCGTTTGGTGCAGGTGCTGCTGGATCAACTGGCGACGCTGGCGGAAGTCGGGTTTTCGTTACCGTTGCCCCGCCATCCTCGTCTGCTTTCCCTCTGCTACGAACTCATTGAACAGCCAAGTCAGACCACCACCCTCGGCGAGTGGGCGCAGAGGCTGAACGTCTCCGAGAAGACCCTGATGCGACTTTTTCAGCGCGAAACCGGCTTGAGTTTTCGGGGCTGGCGGCAAAGGGCGCGGTTGCTGGCTTCATTGAATGCGCTGGAGGAGGGTGCCAGCGTCACCACTGCGGCGCTGGCGTGCGGGTATGACTCGACGTCGGCGTTTATTGCGGCGTTCAAGGGGTTGTTTGGGTTTACGCCGGGGGAGTTGTTTTAACGCGCGGTGCTCGGTAATAACAATTGTCTGCTCCGCTGGGCGATCCCTGAAGTGGATCGCCCAAAGGCCGCCGGGGCGTCGGCACGCGATATAACCTAGCCGGAGACGTATGTTACGTCGATGCCGTGAATCGCATAATCGTTACCCAGATCGGTCGCAACATGGCTTTTGATGTTAAAGATCATAGTGTTCGAGTGCGCTATAAAATTGCGAGTTATTGCCACACCGCTTTGGGTCAGGGTGACAGGTCCCGAAGTTTCGCCTTGGCTTGTACCGCACGACAGAACCGGTGCTGCGTATGCAGTACCGATACGATTCGCCCACATACCAACTTCGTATAAGGCCCCCACTTTCATATTGTTTAAAGTCTTAGTCATCACGACGCCGGCGTGTGTGCTGCCGCCACCCGTCACGTTATACCAATAGCTACTTGGATAAGATCCGCCAAAACCGGCGCCATTGGGAGACACGATCGACCCGTATTGCCAGCCATTCAGTGAGTTGTTTTCAAAGCTGGTATGGTCTCGCACAAGAGTTACTTCAATGCGGAAAGTCCACGCGTTGGAGCTCAGCCCTCCCCCCGGGTTTCTTGCAGTAAATGAATGAGCGGTAGGTGCGGCGTACGCACCCCACTCAGTGCTCCACTGACCGTTGCCGTCCACAGGTACGGATCTAATAAAGGCGTTCCCGTCATACAGCTCGATCGAACCCGAAGGTGTACCCCTGCCAGAGGTTCTGCCCGAGCTTGCGTAAGTCATGCCTCCGTTCGATATACCGTAGCCATACGCGTCGACGACCGATGTGATGGTCGGTTTGACCTGTACGACTTGTTGGACCACCGAATAGACAGACTCCGGGAAACGAATGGCATCGGTTTCATTCGTGCTTCCGTCGAACGTGACCTTTATCTCTACTTTAATGGTGGCGCCTGCAGCCAGACCCTGCAGTAATGCGCGGGCGAGGGCACGGGCAATACCGTTGAGCCCGTCAGCGTCGGTAATCGGAAACCCGGCAAGTAACTGCGCAAGAGGATCTCCAGCTGGCCCATAGACCGTTAGCCACACCCGCTGCCCGACCGCCGCCAACGGCCACTTGGAAACTGTTATATGTGCGTCACCGGTGAACGTGTTCAGATCCAGTGTCGTGCCGTTTGCCTCGGTGATAACCGGTTTGGACTGGCCTAGATCTGCTTCCGACAACGTACCGATACTCAGCGTCAGCTTCCTCGACGGTAGCACTTTCCCGTCGCGGGTGACCTCGTAACTCACCTCGATACTTTTGCCCATCGCTGCCGCGATTAGATTCACGGGCACATTGAAGTCGACGCTTTTAGCGGTATTACCCGACGCCGCGCCAATTGACGTTTTATCGCCGTTCCATATAAGCGTAATGCTGTCGGTTAACAGCATATCGGTATAGGCCACCGTCGCCTTCGCGCCGTTCAGAACATTGATAGGATTCAGCACGCCGTTGCTTGCCCCTTCTACAACCGGCGCCGGTAAATCCAGCTCTTTGGCATTGATGATCTTGTAGGTTGAGTGCGGGAAGGGTGTTTTAGTCAGCCCGCCATCGAATGAGACTTCGAGCTTCAGCGTCAGGCTCGAATCGTTTTTGAGCGTTTTCAGCGCAGCAAGCCCGATAACGGTCGATTGCACACCCGTGGAAGTAATCCTGAAGCCCTGCCATTTGGTCAATTTGATCGGTGGACTTGACACTGCGTTCAGCCACAACATTTGACCCACTGCAATGCCCGTCCAGGGTAGAACAGTGACATTGGCGTTTGCAGTTAGTTTACTAACGTCAAGTAGTGGATAAGGATCACCGGCTTGCGCTTGTTTAATAACAGGCTTTGGATAAGCAGGCTCGGTGTACTTGCCGACGACGAGGGACAGCGGGCTCGACGCCACCCCTTGAGGATCATCAGGTCCTACAACGGCGTATATCACAGCAATCGTCTTGTTCGCCGCAGCAATGACCAACGCGGGCGGAACCTTCACCCACATCGGCGAAACGTCGGAGGTCTCGGCAGGTATGGTGTAATCGCCATTCCAGTAAAAGCTGACCACTGAGGTCGCAGTCGGTGCTGGATCAATAACGATGTAGGTGTTGTTCACCGCATCGTTGGTATCGGGCTCTAGTACTCCTAACGAGTTGACGGGTTTAACTTTGGGAGCGGGATAGCTTGCGCTTTGCACACCGGCTTTCCCCGAAACGGCATTCTCGAGTGCTGTTTTCAGTTGGGCCAGTTGTTCAGAGGTTACAGTGGTAGTTGTCATCTTCTTTTGCTCCTTGCAAGGTTCTGGGTTGTCATCGTGATGTTGTCCCAGAGCGTCCAGTCAGTGGTGCCGATCATGTATATCGGTCGCTCCCACAGTGAGGCAGGCGTCTCTTACCATCCCTTATATCAAGCGTCGAAGGATGGCCCATCCCTTTGCGATTCCTCGGCTGCTAATAGTAGCTTCGGCTCCGGTGTTAGGGCTTATCGTGTAATAGTTATCTCCTCCGGCAGAGGTGCTGGTCCATGCATGCCCGCTTCCATTTTCGATTCGCGGCGCACCGTTGTAAGCGGCACGGAAGAAACGCCACTCCTCCAGCGTCGGCAACCGCCCGCCGTATCTGGCGGCTAAGTTAGTGGCAGTGTCGTACGTCTGATCCCCAGTCCAGCCGTCAATATCAAGCACATTTGAAACGCTAATGACGTACTGGGCCGTTTGCCCGCTGTCATCGGTTACGGTCACCGTGCCTTGGCCATCTCTGAAGGCAATGACTTCCCCGGTAGTCGCGTTTATGTTCACGGCGTAGGGCTCGACCGAGTATTTATAGGGCGGAACGCCACCAGATGCGACCCGGGTCGCCGAGGTGCCCGGCGGAGGAGTGGTGGGAGTACCCCCGAAGCGCACCATGCGGCCGCTGAGAACTAGCACTGATGCATCTATTGTCAACGGTGGAATGACGATGACAGGGACAATTGAATAAACAGATTCCGGGAAGCGAATGGCACCTGCTTCAACAGTGCTCCCATCAAAAGTGACCTTGATCTCAACCCTGACGGTGGGCCCGGCTGACAAACTTTCAAGTTGCGCACGCGCCAGCGTTCGGTCGATGCCGTTGAGCCCGTCCGCGCCAGTAATCGCAAACCCGGTGAGTAACTGCGCAAGAGGCGCCCCGGTTGGCCCATAGACCGTCAGCCAGACGCGTTGCCCCACTGCTGCCAGCGGCCACTTGGCGACCGTGATGTGTGCATCGCCTGTGAATGTATTCAAGTCCACAACGGTTGTGCCGTTTGCTTCGACGATAACCGGTTTGGACTGGCCTAGATCTGCTTCCGACAACGTACCGATACTCAGCGTCAGCTTCCTCGACGGCAGCACTTTCCCGTCGCGGGTGACCTCGTAACTCACCTCGATACTTTTGCCCATCGCTGCCGCGATTAGATTCACGGACACATTGAAGTCGACGCTTTTAGCGGCATTACCCGACGCCGCGCCAATTGACGTTTTATCGCCGTTCCATATAAGCGTAATGCTGTCGGTTAACAGCATATCGGCATAGGCTACCGTCGCCGTCGCGCCGCTCAAGGCAGCCATAGGGTTCAACACGCCGCCGCTTGCTTCTTTTACGACAGGCGCGGGCAGGTCTAGATCTTTGGCATTGATGATTTTGTAGGTGGTGAGCGGGAATGGTTTTTTTGTAGCGCCGTCATCGAAAGAAACTTCGAGCTTCAACGTCAGGTCCGTATCGTGGTCAAGCGTTTGCAGGGCAGCAAGCCCGATAACAGTCGATTGCACACCCGTGGAAGTAATCCTGAAGCCCTGCCATTTGGTCAATTTGATCGGTGGACTTGACACTGCGTTCAGCCACAACATTTGACCCACTGCAATGCCCGTCCAGGGTTGAACAGTGACATTGGCGTTTGCAGTTAGTTTACTAACGTCAAGTAGTGGATAAGGATCACCGGCTTGCGCTTGTGTAATAACAGGCTTTGGATAAGCAGGCTCGGTGTACTTGCCGACGACGAGGGACAGCGGGCTCGACGCCACCCCTTGAGGATCATCAGGTCCTACAACGGCGTATATCACAGCAATCGTCTTGTTCGCCGCAGCAATGACCAACGCGGGCGGAACCTTCACCATCATCGGCGAAACGTCGGAGGTCTCGGCAGGTATGGTGTAATCGCCATTCCAGTAAAAGCTGACCACTGAGGTCGCAGTCGGTGCTGGATCAATAACGATGTAGGTGTTGTTCACCGCATCGTTGGTATCGGGCTCTAGTACTCCTAACGAGTTGACGGGTTTAACTTTGGGAGCGGGATAGCTTGCGCTTTGCACACCGGCTTTCCCCGAAACGGCATTCTCGAGTGCTGTTTTCAGTTGGGCCAGTTGTTCAGAGGTTACAGTGGTAGTTGTCATCTTCTTTTGCTCCTTGCAAGGTTCTGGGTTGTCATCGTGATGTTGTCCCAGAGCGTCCAGTCAGTGGCGCCGGTAATTTGTATGTAATGAATGGGTTGTGCGGCTGTAGAGCTAAAGTGCTGATTTGTGACGGCAGGCAGTACGACCGTTTCGACGGCAGCCTGGGCCGCATTCAGCAGGGTGACGGTGGTGTTTCGGCCGCTCCCAGTGCCTGCGCCATACACATCACACTCGACCTTGCTGCAATCACGTTTCAAGTCGATCAAAACGATCTGAGTGCCGGGGTTGTTTACCGGATGTTGGTAGCAGACATGAAGCAACGGCAGTTTTAATGAGATCTCACCATCAGGTGGTACGGCGTCACGCATGGGAAAGCCGATTTGCCCGTTGCCCGAGACAAAACTGATCGTAGTGTAAGCAGTGCTGAGCGTTCCGCCGGCCGAGATCATCGTGCCTGTCCGCGTGGAGAAGTCATCAGTGATGACCTTGGGCATTGACTCAATAATGCTGAGTGTTCGAGTCTGCGATTTCTCACTGCCGCCTGCGGCGCGAGCCACTTCATAAAATACGTCGACGGTTTGGCCGCGGCTCGGAACGATCAATTCGATCGGGATTGTCCAATTAATGGACTGGTTATCGGCGTAAACGGTGAACGGTTGCGAGGCGCTGCCTTCCTGAACCGGTCCCGTCCAGTAGAGGGTTACCACATCACGCTTTTTCAACGCGGCAGCCCTACCGTCCACATGCACCGATGAGCCGTCGGGGCTGGCGACTGGGTCGAATATGTCATCAGGTGCATTCGTTACTGTCGGAAGCGGAAGCAACAGGCCGGCGCCTACCTTGTACTCGGTAGCAGTCGACTGCAGCAGGGTGCCCGTCGCTATGAGCTTCACGCGATAGCTGACGCGTAACGACCCACCCGCCAGAGGGGTGAGCATGCTTTGGGGAACCTCCATATCGGTTACGGAATTTTCTTCGCCGGTCTGCACGGTGTAGACGTCCGTGTAGACGAGTGGGTTACCGGCTTCAGTCAGGCCCTCCCACGAAAGGTAGATTTCATCGTCCGGCGCCTTGCCGGTGTAGACAGGAATGCGCACCATCACTGGGTCACCGATCGCCCCTGGGTCGAGCGTGCCGCCAATAACCCCCGGAATGAAAGGCGCGGCAAGTTGCACCGGGGTGCCGATGACAGTCACCGTCGTACTTTTCGACGTTTTGGCGTTCCCTGCTTTCGGCTCTACCAAATAGTTGGCAACTGCCCCACCTCCGGCAATGGCGACGATCTCTGCATTGTCGACATTGAATTCAAGATTGCGCCCTCCGCTCGGGTAGTCAATCGGTCCCAACACCACTTTTTTTTCTGTGCCGTCCGCTGTCCTGCCAGTCCAGATCAGTGTGATCGAGTCACCGGGAGCAGGCATGCCATTGTCGTGGGGGATTTCGACCTGAACATCTTCATTGCCGAGCATGTCGAGATCGATCTCGGTCACCCATTCGCCGTCCATTTTGACGAACGGTGCGGGTGGAGCGTTCGGATCAACGATGACATTGACCGAAGCCGCTCGGGACACGAGCGAGTAATTGTTGACGATGTCCCTGATCTCATAATTCACGGTCACTGGGCTGCCGTCGCCTGCTGCAATGAGCGTATCTTTTGAGATAACAATGATCTGCTTCTGATTAACCTGCGTGGCGGTCAATGGAGGCTGTTTGAGACGAATGCCATTCCAGATGACCGTGAGTTCGTCGCCTACTGCCATGTTGTCCCATGGCGCGATGGTGACGCTCACCGGTGTATCCGGGTCAGTAATATTACCTGGGGGCGAAATGCTGGCTGCGGCCAGTCGATCATTAAGGTAAGGCGTTGCGGTGTCGGTATCAGGGCCGCCGGGCACGGACAGTTTAACGAGCACCGTTCGTTTGGTAGACGGTTCAGTTGAGCCGCTGACTTGATCATATACGGTGTAATACACTTCACCGCTGGGTTCGGTGATCGAGATAGAATAAACGCTGAACGCCATGAAGCTGTTTTGAAAATGAAATTCCTCCAATATGAAGGTCTGTACAGCTATGCCGTTCCAATAGAGCGTGACAAAGTTGCCCGGTGCATAGGCCTGGATGTTTAATTGAACCTGCATAAGTACGGGTCTGCTGGGGTCGTTTAAGTCATCCCAGCCCAAGCCAGGCCTGACAGATCCGTAATCCATCGCGGGAATAATTAATGGATTAAGCACCAATATGCCAGATGAGGTGGGCGAAACATTACTGTGCTTTAAAGTCGTCATATCACCCGTCCTTGAAGAGCGAACAGTTCTGAAGTAAGTCTTCCTGCAACAGAGCCCTTGCGAGCTCTTTTGCAGGAAGATTCAAGTGCGCCAGAGTTACAGGTGTTCCTGGCGCAAACCTGGCCGGTTATGTTGGGTTGATCTCACAAACCCCAATCGACCCAGGCTGATCCAGCACGATTCGGATAAACTTCTGCTCCGCATCGACTGGGGTGCCGACGCCATTAGTAATGGAGTAATCCACTGTGCAGCCATTGCGGCAGATTTTCTGCAGATAGGGGTTATACGGAATATCAAGTTCGTAATAGCCTCTGTCCATTTCCTGCTGGGTGATCTTGTGGTCTGTGACAACAAGTTCAGTCCCGGGGATTTCTGCAGCCGTTGGATCAGTCAGACTATTGCGACCCACAAACCTCAAGTCGATGAGGTCATCCTTGGCAATGTTGGTCACATCCTTCAACGTAATTCGGACAGGCGTTCCGTCCAGCCCGCCTGTCGTCCGGTTCACCACGTTCAGCGCAGGATTCTCTTCGGTGAATATTACCTTCGCTAACGAGCCGTCCCCTGGCAGTAAGCCTGGTGATTGCACATCGACCGGCGTCGGTTCGGATTCTGCTGTTGCCACCTCAGTAGTGCTTGGGAGCAGGTCTCGGCTGACGACATAAAAGACGTTTTTGAGGCCTGTCGAGGCGCCCACCGTCCCCGCCTGAATCGCGATTTTCGCATCTTGGTTTTCATTTGCATTGATAATGGGGAAGGGCGTTCCAACCAGTGTTCCATCCCAACTGACTTGCACCCGATCATTGACCTTCCAGATTGGCTGCCCGTTCTTGCCGAGATGGGGAATAGTGGCAACAGCTTCCTTGTTGAAGTCTCCAGGTGGAATCACGTTATCACCGCCAGAGCCGTTACCGCTGTCACTGACGACCACCAGTGGCTCGAGGTTTTCATGCCAAGGCGTTCCTGGATCTGGGTCCGGACCCGGACCTGGGCTGTCCAGATTCACGTCGACGGTGGTTGAGGGAGAGGTGGCAGCGTTCACACTTCCGCGCCATACCTCATATTTCACTTCTTTAGCGGAGCCGCTTCCTTCGGTCAGAACGTCCGCATAAGGCAGTTTGATCACCTTTAACGGGGCGGGTGGAGTGGGGTTGAGGTCAGTACCAAGCAGCGGCACGGGCGGCATTCTCGTTGCGCCCCATATCACGTAGATCCTGTCGCCTTCTGCTGCATTGGTGTAATCCGGTATTTCGACTTCCACCAGTTCCGCCGCGTCTTTCTGGGTCACGACGCCGTGGTCGACATAGTCTGGTACTACAGGAGCAAAAAGATCCTTTGGGGGTTTGTTCAGGAGTACTTCAATTTTGATGGGGTTCGAACGCGTGCTGATATTGCCGGCCTTGTCCCTTAGCCGATAGGCAAAGTAAAGTTCTTTGTTGCCCAGTGGCTCGATGTCCGCGACCTGGAACGCCACAGCCAATGCTTTGCCTTTATCTCCTTCGGGCAGCTCAAAAGTGTTGGCAAGGTATTTAGTGTCGTTTTCGGCCGGAGTGTCGCTCAGCCACAGTTCAGCCACATCCAACCCGTCGCTCAAAAACCAGGCGGGCAGGATGACCGGGATGGCATCGCCGACGACATCTGCCAGGGTAATACCTGACAGTTGCTCCGGGGTGAACTCCAGCACTGGCATGGCCTCAGCCGACTCTCCGCCTGGGGCTTCGAGGTCGAAAACCACTGTTACTGGCTTGCCCGACAGCGGCCCTCCGCCCGAAAGCGGGTCAAAAACGCTGTAGTCGAGTTTCCATGGCGTTGTGCCGGCCTTAGGAAAATCTGCTACAGGAATTGCCAGCTCGAACACGAAGGTGCCATCTTCTGACTCGCTCTCGAAAATAAGGCGTTCCGTTCCGAGCTTCGTCGTCGTTCCGCCTTCGTCCACACGGTACAACTGAATGACCGCACGCTCCGGAAACTCGGGAACCAGGTTTGGGATACGGATCTGAAGGTCCGCAGCCAGTAACGCGACAGGAAGAATGCCGTCTGGAAAGATCGTGGCCGGCGGTTGGAGTGGGGGGAGCAGGGAGGCAGCAAGTGTGCCGATGTCGCTATCGACCGCTGCGCGACCGGTTTTCCTGAAGCGCTCGTTTGCTTTAGGCCGTGAGCGGGTCAATGACACGTCAATCTTGCGGCTACGTGCCACCTCGGACTTGTTCCCCAACGCGTCTCGCAGTTTATATGCGAAATATTGAGGGACATCACCGTTGCTCAGCAGCAGAGACTTGGGGAAGCGAGCGATGACAGTATCTTCGACGCGTTGAACCTCGACTTCACTGTCCGTGATCAGCATACCTTCCGTCTCGGACGTGCCTAGCCATGGCGTGAGAACATCCCCGACGAGCTTGCCATACCAGAAAGGTGCCGAGACTTCGAGATAATCGCCCGTCAGGTCGCTCTGCGCGATGCCGGCGAGTTGCTCGGGAGTGAAGTTCAAGTAGGGAAGCGTCTCTCCACCTGGCGGTTCTCGGTCAAGAATCACTTCCAGCGGCAGGTTGGATAAGGCTTGTTCGCTCGCTGGCGCCGCGGAGTAGTCCACGCTGAACGTCACGCTTGTACCCTCTGACGGGAAAAGCGCTTTAGCGATGCTCATTGAGTAGTAGAAATCGGGGTTGCCCTCGGCGGCTTGTTTATCGACAACGGTCACCTGGCGGGGGTTTCCGAGGGGGGTATTTCTTACATACAGTTCCAGAAAATGGCCGACAAGGATGTCTTCGCTATCGGGGATTCTCACCTCGAGGTCTGCCTCCAGAAACTCCAGCGGAATTCTATGAGTGTCGTCTCTATGAGGCACGGACAATTGCAGGAGGGCGCGTTCCGCACCCGGCTCAATGTCCGACTGATAACTAGTGATGTTTCGCATGTCCAACTCCCTTTGACGATATGGCGTGAATGCCGTCCACAGGATGTTGGGTTTGCAAGAGGCTGTCTGCTGTCATAAGTGACAGTGCAGTTCACGGGCGATGGGTGAAGATCACTGAAAGTAATAAGATCAATATGTTGCCGGACTAGCGGCTCGTTTAGAACCATTCGAAGTAACGGTTATTTCGAATGATTTTTAAAACTGCCGAGAACGGCCGGGCTAAATAACGAAATGCTGCATACTCTTTGACGGAGTGTTTGTTGATCATCATTAAGCGTTCATGACTGCACTCAACATTTTCAGGGATCGTCCACTTCTTATGCACGACTCAAGTAGACAGGGAGAGTCACGATGGTGCGCAATGGATTCAAAACTGACGTTTTTCCTGTTCTCATGTTGTTTGGACTGGCGGTTGGCCATTGCGCAAGCGCAGCAACTTTGAGTCCGGGTACAACAGGTGTCGTCAATGCCGGCACACCCGTGACGTTCTGGACGCTTGATGGCGCCACTCTCCTGGTCAATCCGGGTGGGGCAACTCAAGGGATCAGCGCTCAGGGAGGATCAACGCTGAATCTCAACGGTGGCTCGGTCTCGGCGATTGACCCTGCCACACGCCCCAATGCGCCCGGTGTCAACCTGTTCATCAGCAACGGCGTGATTAACGATTCAACCATTTCATCGGCCAACGATATCGGCCTGTCGGTCAACCGTCTGACCTCCGGTGCAGGAGGCGGGTCGACTGCCAGCGTCACCAACAGCTCAATCAGCGGCATTGGCCGAGGCGTCAATGTCGTGGGCAACAGCACGGCCACACTGATCAACACCCAAGTGACGAGCAGCGGCAGCGGGGCCGGGGGCGTCATCGCCGATGGCGTAGGGCTGACGGTTATTGGTGGATCGTTATCGCTGCAAGGGGGGACGGCCACCGGCAGTAACCGGGGCGCGGTTCTGACGACGGACAACGGCGGCCGAATCACCCCCTCGCTCACCCTGGATGGGACCACGCTTACAGGCACCTCCGGCAGTGCGATTCTGATCGGAACGGTCGTCGGCACGGTGACCAACGCTACGGTCACCGTGCAGAACGGCTCCACGCTTAATAGCGGCAATGGAGTGATTCTCGAGGTTGGGCAGGCGGCGACGGCATCTCGGGCATCGAACGTGAACTTTGTTGCCGATGACAGCCGACTCATTGGTAATGTCAATGTCGTCCAGGGCTCGCTCGCCGACATCACGTTGCGTAACAACGCTGCTTTCATCGGCGACATGACCAATATCAACACGCTGAACATGAATGCCGCCGCCATGACCGGCAACATCATCGCATTGCCTGGTTCACCGACTGCGGTGGTCATGGCAGACAACTCGACATTCGCAGGGTCCATGTCCGACATCGCAAGCCTGGACCTCAGCAAGAGCACCATGACGGGCAACGTGACCGAGCGCAGTGGATCAGCCGCGAGGGTTGCCATGACCAATGGTGCGAACCTCACCGGCACACTAAGCAACATCGGTAGCCTTGACCTTGATGGCAGCACAATGACCGGCGAAGTGGTGCAGGACGCTGTCACGCCGGTTTCCATCGCTCTGAATAACGGTTCGCAACTGACCGGCACAGTGGTTCAGGGGCAACGGTTGAGCGTGGACGGAACCTCCACATTCAACATGGTCAACGACTCCTCAGTGGGCGATCTGACGTTGGCTGGCGGCACGGTAAACATGCGGACGGGCGGCCAAGGCTTTCGCACGCTAAACGCCAGCAGCCTTGTGGGCAGCGGCACGTTCGCGATGGGAACGGACCTGGCCGGACACCTCAGTGACTTGGTCAACGTGACGGGCAACGCCGATGGCGCGTATGCGCTGCGTATCCAGAATACGGGTGTAGAGCCCATTCAGGAGGACTACGCGCAGAAGGTTGTGCACTCGGGAGGGGGCAATGCGGCGTTCTCTGTCCCGGGCGGTCAGGTCGATGTAGGGACGTTTGTCTACAAGCTGGAGAAACGAGGCAGCGAGTGGTTTCTCGCCCAAGCGACTACCGGCGGCGGTGAGCCACCGGTGGATCCGGGAAATGGCGGGGGCGGTGAGCCACCGGTGGATCCGGGGAATGGCGGGGGTGGCGAGCCACCGGTGGATCCGGGAAATGGCGGGGGCGGTGAGCCACCGGTGGATCCAGGCGAAGGGGGCGGAGGCGAACCGCCAGTCGATCCTGGCAAGCCGATCATCTCGCCGTCGGCGCGCGCTGTCATCGGAGTGTTCAGTGCCGCTCCCACCGTCTGGTACGGCGAGACTGCTACGTTGCGCAGCCGCATGGGGGAACTGCGCAACGGGCGCGATCAGGGCGGCGTCTGGGCGCGAACCTATGGAAACAGATACAGGGTCTCTGCAACCGACCAGGTCAATTACACACAGAACCAGTCTGGCATTTCGTTCGGCATTGACACCCCGGTCTCTCAAGTGGACGGGCAGTGGCTGCTAGGGGTGATGGGTGGTTACAGCGAATCGGCTCTCGACTTGCAGCGAGGCAGCGACGGTCGGGTCCAGAGTTATTATCTGGGTGTGTACAGCACCTGGCTGTCGACAAGTGGCTACTACGTTGACGCGCTAATCAAGGCCAACCGCTTCCAGAACAAAGCGGATGTGCGCATGAGCGACGGCGAAAAGTCGAAGGGCGATTATCAAAATTACGGCGTCGGCGGCTCAGTCGAGGTGGGTAAACACATCAAGTTTGCCGAGGACTGGTTTGTCGAACCGTTCGCACAGGTCTCGGCCCTGTGGGTACAGGGAAAGGATTACGGACTTGATAACGGACTGGAGGCACGCAGCAACAAAGCCGATTCATTGATTGCCAAAGCGGGAATCCACTTGGGCAAAAATATTCCGTTGAACGGGGGAGGATTCGTCCAGCCTTATTTGAAAGTCGCTGCTGCCCATGAGTTCGCACGCAACAACGAAGTCAGGGTCAATCGCACAACCTTCAGCGACGATCTGTCCGGCAGCCGCGGTGAGGTGGGCGCGGGCATGGCCCTTCAACTCAATAATGTGTTGCAGCTCCATGCTGATGTGGACTACAGCCGTGGCGAAAATATCGAGCAACCCTGGGGTATGAATGTCGGATTGCGATACTCGTGGTGATGCGCTGCTTGGCGCGTTTGCGTCTCCGGCGGGGGAAACTTTTCGGCCCTTCGACAATTTGTGTATCAAGATAAGATTGTTTAGGAAATGTCCTACATAACTGTGGGACCTTTCTTGCCGAAATTTGCGAAGCTCTCCTATCAAATGGCCTCCCTTTGAAACCGCACATCGTTGTGCATGAAGGGAAGGAACTGTTTGATGAATTCCGAACGAATATTTAAGCGAGCTGCGCCCTGGTCCGTCGCTGTTTTTCTGGGGACTGCGCTCACGAGCGAAGGGATATGGGCCAGCTACCTTGGCCCAGGCAGTGGGGCCACAGTACGTGACGCCGATACCCCCCAAGACTGGCAGCTGGATAACGCGCGACTTGTCCTAACACCGGGGGGAGAAACAGGAAACATTGATGCCCGCTGGAATTCCACCGTTGATATCGACGGTGGCACAACAATAAGCCAGGGCAGCGCCGGCGTGTTACTGGAGACAAGCCGTGCCGTCATCAACAACGCACTCATCACCGCGCAGAACATTACTTCCTCAACGTCGGAAACCAGCTTCGGACTTCATCTGTATCGCTACGATGCGACCACGGGCGGTTCAGGCGCGGTTGTCACCAACAGCGTCATTTCCGGTACCGGTCGCGGGATCAACGCATTCGACGGCGCTGAAGTTTCTCTGGTGAACACAAGCGTCAAAGGCAATGCTGGCGTCGACACGGTGGGGCCTATTTCCGGTGGTGTCGGGATGGTGTTGGGCGGCAGTCGCGCCACGATGTCGGGGAGCACTGTCATAGGAGCAAACAACGGCGTCGTAATCATGTCGGGCCGAGCAGGGGCGCAGTCCTCTGCGGCCAGCCTGGTGGTGGCCGAGGGTTCTGCGGTCGTGGGTGAGAAGGGCAGTGCCATTCTGGTCAGCCATGGCAATTCTGCAGATGTCGAAACCAGGATCGACATCGCCAACGGCTCCACCCTTAAAGGTGGCAACGGCGTGATTCTCGAGGTTGAGAACGCTGCTATCGCCACATTCAACGTCAGCGCCAGCCAGCTCGAAGGCGATGTTCTGGTGCAAGAGGGCTCTACCGCCAGGCTGTCGCTCAATAACAATGCCAGCCTGACAGGCAAGGTGACTAACGCTACCAGCCTTGCTATCGATCATTCCTCTGCCTGGATCATGCAGGGCGATTCGTCGGTCAACACGCTGACTCTGAACGGCGGCACTGTCGATCTGCAGGGCACGACCCCCGGATTCAACCGCTTGACACTGGGCCATCTGGAAGGCGGGGGCACTTTTGCCATGGGCACCGATCTGGCGGCTGGCGAGGGTGATTTCCTGGAAGTGACAGGGACCGCCACCGGTAATCACCGACTGTTGGTACAAAACACCGGTGTCGATCCGGTTCAGGCCAACGATACCCATACCCTTGTGCATGTCGCCAGCGGCGATGCGCAGTATTCTCTGATTGGCGGCAAGGTCGACTTCGGCACCTACGCCTATCAGCTCGAGCAGAACGCGGGCGAAGGTGGCACTGACTGGTCGCTGGTGAAGACCGAAGAGCTCTCCGAGTCCTCACAAGCCGTGATCGGGCTGTTCAGCGCCGCGCCAACCGTCTGGTATGGCGAATCCGCGACTCTGCGCACTCGCATGGGCGAGTTGCGCAACGGCAACGATCAGGGCGGTGGCTGGATGCGCGGCTACGGCAACAAATACAACATGTCGGCAGGCGGTGGCGTTGCGTATCAGCAGAATCAGCAAGGCATTACCTTCGGTGCCGATGCGCCGTTGCCCAGCAGCAACGGCCAGTGGCTGGTCGGCTTGCTCGGCGGCTACAGCCAATCTGATCTGGACTTGAAGCAAGGCACCCGTGGCGAGGTCAACAGCTACTACGTCGGCGCCTACAGCACCTGGCTGGCGGACGATGGCTTTTATGTCGATGCGCTGATCAAGGCCAACCGGTTTCAGAACTCGTCTGACGTCATGATGCGCGACGGCGAGAAATCCAAAGGCGACTACGTCAATCATGGCGTGGGCGTGTCGGTTGAAGCCGGCAAGCACATCAAGCTGGACGATCAATGGTTCGTCGAGCCCTTCGCCCAGGTCACCGGGTTGTGGGTCGGCGGTCAGGACTACGACCTGGACAACGACATGCAGGCCAGCAGCAACCAGGCGAACTCGTTGCTGGGCAAGGTCGGCACGCAGGTGGGTCGGACTTTTGCGCTGGAGAGCGGCGGTTTCGTACAGCCTTACGTCAAGGTCGCAGGCGCTCAAGAGTTCGTGACCGCCAACCGGGTGACCATTAACGACAACCGCTTCAGCAATGATCTGTCAGGCTCGCGCCTGGAAGTGGGCACCGGCGTTGCTGCGCAACTGACCGATGTACTTCAGGTGCATGCTGATCTGGACTACATGAACGGTCGCAACATCGAACAGCCATGGGGCGTGAATGTAGGGCTTCGTTACAACTGGTAGTGAAGACGCGACCCATTGTGGTCATGGAAGGGGTCTGCGAAGACCCCTTTTTCCGCGTGTCGCTTGGCTCAACCTGTCCTGCAACCTGCCGTTCGTCGAGAGGGTACAACGGCAGCACAGGATTCACGCCCTCCCGAAAGGCTCATTCTCGCCCCGGCATGAAAGGTGCTTGCTCGGACTCAGGGGGCGCATCATCGGCAGCCCAATCATGACTGCATGCCACGTACCCCTACTCGCTGGCAAAGGATTGCCGTATAACGAGCGACAACCGCGTGTTTGGCAACGAAGGACCCCCAATAAAAGCTGATGAAGACTCCTAAACGCATTGAACCGCTGATCGAAGACGGTCTGGTCGACGAGGTGCTGCGCCCGCTCATGAGCGGTAAAGAGGCAGCTGTTTATGTGGTGCGCTGTGGCAATGAGCTGCGCTGCGCCAAGGTTTACAAGGAGGCAAACAAACGGAGTTTCCGCCAGGCTGCGGAGTATCAGGAAGGCCGTAAGGTCCGTAACAGCCGTCAGGCTCGGGCGATGGCCAAGGGTTCGAAGTTCGGCCGCAAGGAAACTGAAGACGCATGGCAGAACGCCGAGGTGGCCGCCTTGTTCCGGCTGGCGGGCGCAGGCGTCAGGGTGCCCAAGCCCTTCGACTTCCTCGAAGGCGTGCTGTTGATGGAGATGATTTGCGACGAGTATGGCGATGCAGCGCCGCGTCTGAACGACGTTACGCTGGAGCCGGACCAGGCGCGTGAATATCACGCCTACCTGATTCAACAGATCGTCTTGATGCTGTGTACCGGTCTGGTGCACGGTGACCTTTCCGAGTTCAACGTGCTGCTGACGCCCACCGGGCCGGTCATCATCGACCTGCCCCAGGCCGTGGATGCAGCAGGCAACAACCACGCCTTCAGCATGCTGGAGCGCGACGTTGGCAATATGGCCTCGTACTTCGGTCGTTTTGCGCCGGAGCTCAAGAAGACTCGCTATGCCAAAGAGATGTGGTCTTACTACGAAGCCGGCACCTTGTCGCCCGCGACGGTATTGACCGGCGAGTTCGACGAACCGGAAGAAGATGCCGATGTGGGCGGTGTGCTGCGTGAGATCGAAGCGGCGCGACTGGATGATGCAAGGCGTCAGGCCGCGCGTGCGGCGGATGATGCTCCGCCGAACAAAACCGAAGAACCGCCTCCGCCCTGGATGCAGTGATCGGTTAGCGAAACCCGGCTCCGGCCGGGTTTTTTATTGGGCGCTAGTAGTTTAAGTCCGCCTTTTTCAGGTACATCCCGTTCGGCCCGGACGCAATCCGATATTTCAAAACGTCGCCCGCGTTGATGTGCAGCCGCGTGTTGTTCTGGGCCTCAATGCCCGGCGAGCAACCCGGCGTCTGTCCCGGCAGCACGCGCAAACGCACGGACAGGTCGCCTGCAGGCAAGTTGAACGAGCGCGACTCTTCCTGATACAGGCGACCTACTAGCTGGTCTTGCATGTAGATGCCGATTTCGCAGGACGTGGACACTTCCAGCCGCTCGCGGGAAATGATCAGCACGCCATAATCCTGGTCGGCGTGGGCCCAGGATGCGCAGGCCAACAGGCCGGCGAAACCTGCGATACGAAAGGCGGACCAGCGCATGGCTGAATCTCCTGATAAGACGGTTGTAGGCGCACTCTGGCGCAGAGTGCCGCTGAACGCCAGCCCGGCAGATCCATCGAAAACTTGACCTTGCCCCGACGGGAAGGTCTTAGATGACACCACAACGGTTTTCGATGAGTAGAGGAGTCAGCACATGCAAGTATTCAACGTTCAGGGTATGACGTGCGCTCATTGCGTTCGAGCCGTTACCAATGCCATCCAGGAGGAGGACCCTGCAGCGCAGGTGCAGGTCGATCTGGCGAAGGGTGAGGTGAGAGTGCAAAGCCGGCTGGGTGCCGAGCAGGTCACCGGATTGATCGAGCAAGAAGGCTACACAGCAACCCCAGCCTGACGCAGATCCTGTAGGAGATCCACCGTCGTCCAGACGCCGCGCTGTCGCGCAGCAAACACGATCCCTGTGGGAGTGAGCTTGCTCGCGAATGCATTGTTCCAGGTATCAACCTGGAGATGACACACCGCGGTTCGCGGGCAAGGGGTCTCCTACAATCTTGCGCTACTCAATAGTGATACCACTTCAACTCCAGCATCACTTCGTTCACCGGCGAAGTCAGCTGGCTGAAATCCCGTTGCGCACTGAGCCGTAGGCCGAGGTTACGTGACAGTTCCCATTGTTGATTGAGGCTGATGTTGCGCCGCACTTCGCCATTGGTGAAGTAATCGCCTTTGGTCTCCAGGCTGAGGTTCCCCAGTGCATTGCGCCACAATACGCCTGTGTTGAAGCCCGCCGCCGGCGAAACCAGCGCTGAGAAGTCATTGTTGTGCTCAACCCGAACAGTGCCCAGCGCAAAGCCCAGCACGTCGTCCCCCAGCTTCCATGTGCCACCTGCGCCACCATTGACGTGGCTAACCAGATTCTCGTCGCCGTGCTTGCCCAGCACCCGCTCAAGACCACCCGCCACTTGCCACGACCAAGGCTGCAACAGTTCGTTGCGCGGCGTCAGCGAGCGAATCGTCGCCAAATCAAGCCGCTGCACCTGCCAACGACTGTCCTCGTATTGACGCAGCTTGAGCTGCAGAATTTCGATCTGCGCCCCCAGTGGAAAGCCATACGCGTTGTCATTCAAATCGTGGTACGCCATGCGCAGGCCGTATTCGGCGAACGCCTTGTCATCCCGCGTGCCCGCACCCAGCTGCCAGGTGCGCGACTCGTGGCCGTCTTCGGGAAGACCCGGTCGCTCGATGTCCAGCGCAGGTGGCGGATTGGTACTGATCGCGCGCAGCAGGTCATAGCTACGTTGCGCACTGGTCGGATCGCGCTCCTGGCCATTGGCGCGATACCGCTCAAGCCTGTAGGCCGCATCCTGAATAAGCGCGCGCCGTTCCTTTGGCAGCGCGATGTAATCAGCGCTCTGCATCTGTTTTTGATCGGCGCTGACCTTGAGAACCCATTGCTGCTCGTCGTGATTCAACGGCTCGGCGCGGCTCAACAGCTCACGCTCTCTGGAGGGGCGATAGTCGATTTTCTCTACCAGACCGGCGTCTTTGACCGCGCGCACGGTGTCAGTGGGAATCGCTGTCAGGCGGAACTGAGGCGTCAGGTCCAGGCTAGGTCTGGCGACCTGCAGCAGCTCCAACAGGCGATATGAACAGTTTTCATCGAAGAAGAAATACCCGAATCGAATCTGTTTGAGTTCCCACACGTGCTCGACCATGCGCCGGGTTTCTTCCGGCGTCAGGTTGAGGCGGTATTCCCACAGATCGCGGTTCTCCAGGCTACGGTACTCGGAAAGTTTTTCCTGGTAGGGCACCAGCGCGAATAGCCCTGGGTAGCCGCCCATCAAGCCTTTCCAGGCGTACAGGATGCTGTTGTCCGAACCTTCGATGTACGCGCCGAAGTTGATCGCATAGCTGAGCAGGGCGGTTTTATTGGCCTGGACGTCGGCTTGATCGATGCGCAGCAGCGTATGGCCGAACATGGACGACGGGCTGTTGAGGTAGGCCGCCGGAAAAATCAGCACCGTGCTGTCCGGGGCCACATCGGAAAACCACTTGTTGAATTCTTTGCAGTCAACCGCAGGCAGATCGGTGAGCTTTAATTGGTCGCGCAAAAATCGCGTGCGGGAGGGGTAAACGCATTGCGGGTGGGCGTTTTCCTGCCCTTGTGTAACCGGGCGGTAGATCGCCTCAAGCGTCGAGGCGAGCTCGGCTTCGGGATCATGCGCGCCATTGGCGGCCAGGAAAAATTTTGGATCATCGACATAGCTGCGCCAGCCGCCGAGCTTGCCGGCTTCATAGTGACCGATGGATATCCAGAATCTGGAATGGGCCAATTGCTGCAAACGATCATTGTCGACGTGAGGCGCGGCATAAAGCGGGGCGCAGACGCAGAGCGCCAGCCAGGCAAGGCGTTTGAGCATAGAGTGGCAACTAGTCAGAAGTGGGCAGGGCAGAGAACCTGCCTTCCGGGGAGGAAGGCAGGCGGCACGACTTTAAGCCTGGGTCGCGTATTTAGCCAGAGTCGGATCGTTCTTCAGTACGTCGATGGTGTTGGTGTGAACATCTTCTGCAGTGGCATCAGCTTTGGTGAAGATCTGCTGATAGTGCTGGTGGGTGACTGCGGCGAAATGCGCACGGTCTTCCGGTGCAACGCCCAGCACGACCGCATAAGTGGTCAGTGCTTCGCCTTGGCCCATGGCCATGTCCTTGGAAAGCTCATCCATCATGCCGTTCATGGCAATCCAGGATTTGCCGCCGTAGGTCAGCGCGCTGTTGGTGGAGCAGCCGTTGGTGCCAGAGGTCATGCCGAAAGTGGCGTTGCCCGAAGTACCGTTGGTGGTGGAAGCGAGGAAGTGGGCTGGCGTGCCACGTTGACCTTCAAACAGCATGTTGCCCCAGCCGCAGTCCGGACCGCCAGGCGCTTGAGCCATGGCGTTGATGGACACAGCGGCAAAGAGAGTACCAAGAAGAATCCGTTTCATAGCTTTAGTCTCTGTTATTTCAACCAAGGGTCGGATTCCTGGCCATTCAGGCGCCAGGGCGAACCGGTTATTTGGATTGTTGCCGGTCGCGCAAGTTGGAGTTTAGCCACGATATGAACGTTCCGTGGTTTATTCGGATTGTTACGTGTAATCCATTGGTCTCAGCCGTGTAGGCAAGTTCGTCATGCGCCACGGCCTCCAAAAGGTTCTTGCCTTGCCAGTGCGGTGCGGCGAGCGCCAGAATGCGTTCATCTGCCCCGCCTGATGTAAGGATGTCCGATGCCCGATTCTGTTGCTGCCAGCCTGCGACTTGCGCCCGAAGCGCTTACCCGTCCCTTTTCCGCTGAACAGTTCAGCTTCACGACAACCAACGATCTCGAACCTTTTCGTGGCGTGCTTGGCCAGGAACGCGCCGTAGAGGCTTTGCAATTTGGCGTTGCCATGCCGCGCCCGGGTTACAACGTCTTCGTGATGGGTGAGCCCGGCACTGGCCGTTTCTCCTTCGTCAAGCGTTACCTCAAGGCCGAAGCCAAGCGCATGCAAACGCCCTCGGACTGGGTGTACGTCAATCATTTTGATGACGCCCGCGAGCCGCGCGCGCTTGAATTGCCGCCCGGCAGCGCCAGTTCCTTCATTGCCGATATCAACGGACTGATCGACAACCTTCTGTCGACGTTTCCTGCGGTCTTCGAGCATCCATCCTACCAGCAAAAGAAAAGCGCCATCGATCGAGCTTTCAATCAGCGCTATGACCGCGCGCTGGATGTCATCGAGCGTCTGGCCCTGGAAAAAGACATCGCGCTGTATCGTGACAGCAGCAATATCGCCTTCACGCCGATGCTCGAAGGCAAGGCGCTGGATGAGGCCGAATTTTCCCAACTGCCCGAAGCTGAGCGTGAGCGTTTCCACAGCGACATCTCCTCGCTGGAAGAGCGGCTGAACGAAGAGCTGGCCAGCCTGCCGCAGTGGAAGCGCGAGTCCAACAACCAGATGCGTCAGCTGAACGAGGAGACCATCATTCTGGCGCTCCAGCCGCTGCTGGCTCCTCTTTCCGAGCGCTACGCTGAAAATGCCGCCGTGTGCGCTTACCTGCAGGCCATGCAGGTGAACTTGCTCAAGACCGTGGTTGAGCAACTGGTCGACGACAGCAAGACTGACGCCCAGGCGCGTAAGTTGCTGGAGGAGCAATACTGCCCGAGCCTCGTCGTCGGCCATTCCGCCAGCGGCGGTGCGCCAGTGGTCTTCGAGCCGCATCCGACTTACGACAACCTCTTCGGCCGTATCGAATACAGCACCGATCAGGGCGCGCTCTACACCACTTACCGTCAATTGCGTCCCGGGGCCTTTCACCGCGCCAACGGCGGTTTCCTGGTGCTGGAAGCCGAGAAAATGCTCAGCGAGCCGTTCGTATGGGACGCTCTCAAGCGTTCCCTGCAGTCGCGCAAACTGAAAATGGAAGCGCCGCTGGGCGAACTGGGCCGTCTCGCCACGGTAACGCTCACACCGCAAACCATCCCGCTGCAGGTGAAAGTCATCATCATTGGCGCGCGGTCGTTGTATTACACGCTGCAGGACCTCGATCCGGACTTCCAGGAGATGTTCCGGGTGCTGGTGGACTTCGACGAAGACATTCCGATGGTTGACGAGAGCCTGGAGCAATTCGCTCAGCTGCTCAAAACTCGTACGTCGGAGGAGGGCATGGCACCTCTGACCGCTGACGCTGTGGCGCGTCTGGCCACTTACAGCGCTCGCCTCGCCGAGCACCAGGGTCGCTTGTCGGCGCGTATTGGCGATTTGTTCCAGCTGGTGAGCGAAGCGGACTTCATTCGCAGCGTGGCGGGTGACGAGCGCACGGACGCAGGGCACATCGAGCGGGCGCTTAAAGCCAAGGCCACTCGGACGGGACGTGTATCCGCGCGAATCCTCGACGACATGCTTGCGGGCATCATCCTGATCGACACGGATGGCGCGGCAGTGGGCAAGTGCAACGGGTTGACGGTGCTGGAAGTCGGTGATTCTGCATTCGGTGTGCCGGCGCGTATTTCAGCGACGGTGTACCCGGGAGGCAGCGGTATCGTCGACATCGAGCGGGAGGTCAACCTGGGCCAGCCGATTCACTCCAAAGGGGTGATGATTCTCACGGGTTACCTCGGTAGCCGTTACGCTCAGGAATTCCCGCTGGCGATTTCCGCCAGCATCGCGCTGGAGCAGTCCTACGGCTACGTCGATGGTGACAGCGCCTCACTGGGTGAAGTCTGTACATTGATTTCCGCGCTGTCGAAAACCCCGCTCAAGCAGTGTTTTGCCATCACGGGGTCTATCAACCAGTTTGGCGAAGTTCAGGCCGTTGGCGGCGTTAACGAGAAGATCGAAGGTTTCTTCCGGCTCTGCGAAGCCCGCGGGCTTACCGGTGATCAGGGAGCGATTATTCCGCAGGCCAATGTCGCGACGCTGATGCTTGACGAGCGTGTGCTGCAAGCCGTGCGCGCCGGGCAGTTCCACGTCTATGCGGTGCGTCAGGTGGATGAAGCGCTGAGCTTGTTGGTCGGTATGCCGGTGGGCGAGGCTGACGAAGACGGTCAGTTCCCCGACGGTTCAGTCAACGGCAGGGTGGTGGACCGCTTGCGCGACATCGCTGAAATGCTGAGCGACGAGGACCTCAAAGAACTCGAAAAAGAGGCGCCACAATTACAGCCTGAACTGAAAAGTTAGGCCTTTGACGTCAATGAAACAGGGCGCTTGATGGCAAAATGACCATTCGGCGCCCTTTTCATTTTCGCGCTTTTCCAACAGGGTATTTGTTCGATATTGTCGGGCTGCAGCAGTGGTCAAAGGGACTGACGCGTTTCCTTCGTTTCACGCGGGAAATGAATACTGCAATCAATGAGGAGCTCGCCATGCCGCGCAGCCTCTGTCTTACTCGCCAATGCCTGGGTCTTGTGACCCGAATCGAATGTGTCGTACGTCCGCTGTCCGGCGACAAGGGAATGTGGACATTGTTGTTTGCTGCCGGGATGTCCGGCGAACAACCTTCCGCGCTCAAGGCGCAAGGGCCCTTTCACGGTCCGATAGCTGCCGAATCGGTACTGGATGCCATTGCCGAGAGCCTTGTGCTCCATGGTTATCAGACCGCCGAAGAGATCCCTATCTGGAGTGTCCATCTTCAGGGGGAGTTGCGAAGAGTCAACAGCGACGCCGCCCTGAATCAGCGAACCTCGCCTGCCAACTGATACATGCCTGTCGACGATTGCCGCACGGCTTTCTGCAGGGCGCAGGTGCGCATTCGTCGAGCATTTCACAGACCTGCTGAAGCGTTATTGTTTCAACTCTTTTCCCGGTGGGTTGTGCTAATCGGCCTGCGCCCTATACTCGCGAGCTTTCAGTTATCTGTGAGTTTAAATGGAACGTTTTATCGAAAATGCCATGTACGCTTCGCGCTGGTTGCTGGCGCCGATCTACTTCGGTTTGTCTCTGGGGCTTCTGGCGCTGGCGCTGAAGTTTTTCCAGGAAATTTTCCACGTCATCCCCAATGTGTTTTCACTGGCTGAGTCGGACCTGATCCTGGTGCTGCTGTCGTTGATCGACATGGCGCTGGTCGGTGGGCTGTTGGTCATGGTGATGATCTCCGGCTACGAGAACTTCGTGTCGCAGCTGGACATCGACGAGGACAAGGAAAAGCTTAACTGGCTGGGCAAGATGGACTCCTCATCGCTGAAGATGAAGGTCGCTGCCTCCATCGTCGCGATCTCGTCCATTCACCTGTTGCGGGTGTTCATGGACGCCAAGAACATCGAGCCCCAGTATTTGATGTGGTACGTGATCATCCACATGACCTTCGTCGTCTCAGCTTTCGCGATGGGGTATCTGGACAAGCTGACCAAGCACTGACCGACTGTCTGCCCTCGCGAGGATTTGCCATGAATCTGCAAGAACTCACCTTCCACGCCAGCAGCGGGGGTGTTGACGAGCTCAATCTGATTTCCATAGAGGGTGGCATTTACTTGCTGGAAGCCAGGATGCAGGGCGCAGTGCATCGCGTGGTCGACGCTCAGGGCAAGGCTTTGCACCTGCGCTCGGTCGAACATGCGCGCGAATTGCTGCAGCCGGTGACGCCGATGCCGTTCAATCTGGTCCACGCGGTTGTTCACGACGAAATGTGCGGTGTGCAGGACGACCTGAATCAGGACGTCAAAATACCCCTGGCTTTTCGCTCGGCCTGGTAGTGGTTACGGTTAATACGCTTTGTGCTAGTCTGCCCGGCCTTTAAATGTGGGCGCCCAAGGGCGCTCTTCAGCGGAGCCGTTTCATGTCCGAAGTCAATTTGTCCACCGACGAAACCCGTGTCAGCTACGGTATTGGCCGTCAATTGGGCGACCAGCTGCGAGACAATCCGCCGCCGGGTGTAGACCTGAACGCTATTCTGGCTGGCCTGACTGACGCCTTCGACGGCAAGCCAAGCCGCGTTGGTCAGGAAGAAATGGGCGCAAGCTTCAAAGTCATCCGTGAAATCATGCAAGCCGAAGCGGCTGCGAAGGCCGAAGCCGCAGCGGGCGCCGGCAAGGAATACCTGACTGAAAACGCCAAGCGCGAAGGCGTAACCACGCTGGCGTCCGGCCTGCAGTACGAGGTCATCACCACCGGTGAAGGCGCACAGCCCACCCGCGAAAGCAACGTGCGCACGCACTACCACGGCATGCTGATCGACGGCACAGTGTTCGACAGCTCTTATGATCGCGGTGAGCCGGCTGAATTTCCGGTCGGCGGCGTTATCCCTGGCTGGACTGAAGCACTGCAGTTGATGAAGGCTGGCAGCAAGTGGCGTCTTTATGTGCCTAGCGAACTGGCATACGGCGCTCAGGGCGTTGGCAGCATCCCGCCACACAGCGTTCTGGTTTTTGACGTCGAACTGCTCGACGTTCTGTAAGGCTTTGTAGGTATCGCTTCACGCATCAACAGATGCCGAGTCAGCCCTGCGCTGGCTCGGCATTGTCGTTTTAGCTGTTCTCATCAATGCAGTTCGCTGGCGGGGCGCAACGCCCGCGCGTAGCAGAACAGAAACAGACTGCGCACCATCTCCTTCTGCACGCAGGGTTCGCTCGAGCTCAGGCTGCTGACATCCAGATCCCCTTGATCACGCAACTCGTCGAGCGCGTCCTCCTCAAGCACTGCACATACTTCGCCTGTCTCGCGGTGCAGGATGCGCAGGTAGGGTTGCGGCCGGTCAAGCCAGGCATCGATCAGATAGGTCATGTGATTCTCCTTCAGTGGTTCGATGAGAATAATTCCTATCTGTAGAATAGCAAGGATCTATTTGAGATTAGTTCGCATCTTCTTCCCGGCAGTGGATGTGCGTGCTGAATCGCGTGCAATAAAAAGCCCGTCACATGGACGGGCTGTCTTCGAGCAGCGCGGTGTCAGTGTGTGCGCGCCACCGCGAACTCGCTGAGCTCCACCAGTGCGTCGCGATAAACGCTGGGCGGGAGGACATCCAGGCAGGCAATGGCGCGAGCAATGTAGTCGCGTGCCAGTTGCGCGGTGTATTCCAGCGAACCTGACTTTTCAACGGCATCGCGGATGCTTTCGAGATCTTCCAGGCCGCCTTTCTGGATGGCCTGACGAACCAGTGCAGCCTGCTCAGGTGTGCCTTCGCGCATGGTGTAGATCAGCGGGAGAGTAGGCTTGCCCTCGGCGAGGTCGTCACCGACATTCTTGCCGAGCGTCTCTGCATCGCCGCGATAGTCCAAGAGGTCGTCAACCAGCTGGAAGGCCACACCGAGGTGATCACCGAAGGTGCGCAGCGCTTCACTTTGCTCGGGCCCTGCATTGGCCAGGGCGGCAGCGCTGTGCGTCGACGCTTCGAAGAGCATGGCGGTCTTGCCGCGGATGACCTCCATGTAGGTTTCTTCGGTGGTGCTGGCATCGCGCACCTTGGACAGCTGCAGCACTTCGCCTTCTGCAATGACGCGGGTGGCCTTGGAAAGGATCTGCATCACCGGCATCGAGCCCAGCTCAACCATCATCTCGAACGAGCGCGAGTACAGGAAATCCCCTACCAGTACGCTGGGCGCGTTGCCCCACATGGCGTTGGCGGTAGAGCGGCCACGGCGCATGCCGGACATGTCGACCACGTCGTCGTGCAGCAGAGTCGCGGTGTGCAGGAATTCGATGGTGGCTGCCAACAGGCGCAGATCGTCACCGCCAGAGCCCAGCGCTTTGCCACACAGCAGAACGAGCAGTGGACGCAGACGTTTACCGCCGGCAGAAGTGATGTAGTCGCCGATTTTGGAGACCAGCGGCACGCGCGATGTCAGCTGCTTCTTGATAATGTGGTCGACGGCTGTAAAGTCGTCGGCCACAGCGGTGTAGAAGGCTTGGGGTTGCATCAGCGAGACGTGCTCCAGAAGGGTTGCGCGGCATGCTAGGTTGCAGGCCCGACCCTGTCAAGGCGTGACATAACGCAGCTTGCAAGGCGTTGATCGCTTGCGTACAATCGCGCACCCTAACTTCCTGGGCAGCACCTGCCTTACGCAATTGCATGTCGGCCTTCCAGCCTTGTGCAGCCATGCCAGCCAATACCTCTTCCTATAAAGAGCTGGGTGAGCAGGATTATCGGAGATACACCATGTCTTATGCAGTAATCGTTACTGGCGGCAAGCAGTACAAAGTCGCCCCAGGTGAATACCTGAAGATTGAAAAACTGGAAATCGCTACCGGCGAATCCGTTACCTTTGATCGCGTTCTGTTGGTTGCCAATGGCGACGACGTGAACATCGGCGCTCCAGTTGTTGCCGGCGCTACCGTTGTGGCTGAAGTGATCTCCCAAGGTCGTCACGATAAAGTCCGCATCATCAAGTTCCGTCGTCGTAAGCACCACATGAAGCGTATGGGCCACCGCCAGTGGTACACCGAGATCAAAATCACCGGTATTCAGGCTTAATTTCAGCCTAATCCTCACTAGGAGAATTGACTCATGGCACACAAAAAAGCTGGTGGTAGTACCCGTAACGGTCGCGACTCAGAAGCCAAACGCCTTGGCGTGAAGATGTATGGCGGCCAGGTTATCGTTCCGGGCAACATCATCGTGCGTCAGCGCGGCACCCAGTTCCACGCTGGTTACGGCGTTGGTATGGGCAAGGATCACACCCTGTTCGCTAAAGTCGAAGGCGTGATCAAGTTCCAGGTTAAAGGCGCCTTCGGTCGTCGCTACGTAAGCATCGTGCCAAAGACTGAAGTCGCGGCATAATCTTGCGTTCAGGGCGTGTGAGGGCCTGGCCCTCACAACCCTGAGCTGAAAAGCCCTGTCGATGACAGGGCTTTTTCGTTTGTAAAAGGTCCTGTTTCTGGTGAGTCTCTTGCAAAGCTGTTTGTGTGGGCCGTTGTGGTGTGTAGTCGCTGGTTTTTGATCGGTATCGCAACGCTCATCTTTGCAAGAGCCTTATGAATTTATGTTGTTTTGCTCGTCTTTGCGACGGGAGGCGTGCGCTATGAAATTTGTTGATGAAGTATCCATTCGAGTAAAGGCCGGTGACGGCGGGAACGGTTGCATGAGCTTCCGTCGCGAGAAATTCATCGAGAACGGTGGTCCGAACGGTGGTGATGGTGGTGACGGCGGCTCGATCTACATGATCGCTGACGAAAACCTCAACACCCTGGTCGACTATCGCTATACCCGCCATTTCGATGCTGAGCGCGGTTCGAATGGCGGCAGCACCGACTGCACCGGCCGCAAGGGTGAGGAGCTCGTGCTGCGCGTGCCGGTCGGCACCACTGTAATCGACGCCGGTACTCAGGAAGTGATAGGCGACCTGACCAAGGCCGGCCAGCGTCTGCTGGTAGCGCATGGCGGGTGGCACGGTCTGGGTAACACGCGTTTCAAGTCCAGTACCAACCGCGCGCCACGTCAGACCACGCCCGGCAAGCCGGGCGAGCAACGCGATCTGAAGCTGGAGCTGAAAGTGCTGGCTGATGTCGGTCTGCTCGGGTTGCCTAACGCTGGCAAGAGCACGTTCATTCGGTCTGTCTCTGCGGCCAAGCCGAAGGTTGCTGATTATCCGTTCACCACCCTGGTGCCGAACCTGGGTGTCGTCAGTGTCGATCGCTGGAAAAGCTTCGTGGTTGCCGACATTCCCGGCCTGATCGAAGGTGCCTCCCATGGCGCCGGCCTGGGTATTCGTTTCCTCAAGCACCTTGCGCGCACGCGTCTGTTGCTGCACCTCGTCGACATGGCACCGCTGGATGAAAGCAGTGCGCCGGATGCCGCCGAAGTCATCGTCAATGAGCTGGTCAAGTTCAGCCCTGCGCTTGCAGACCGTGACCGCTGGCTGGTGCTCAACAAGTGCGACCAGATCCTTGAAGAAGAGCACGAAGCCCGCAAGCAGGAGATCATCGATCGTCTGGAGTGGACCGGTCCTGTGTACGTCATCTCGGCCATCGCCAAAGAGGGCACTGACCGTCTGACCCACGACATCATGCGTTATCTCGAAGATCGTGCTGACCGTCTGGCCAACGATCCGGCATACGCTGCCGAGCTCGCCGAGCTGGATCAGCGCATCGAAGACGAGGCTCGCGCCCAGTTGCAGGCGCTGGATGATCAGCGTGCCTTGCGCCGTAGCGGCGTGAAGAGCGTGCATGACATCGGCGATGACGATTGGGATGAAGAAGACGTCGACGATGAAGATGGTCCGGAAATCATTTACGTCCGCGACTGATCGACTGCAGTAAACTACAGCGCCGCTCTTGAAGCGGCGTTTTAGTCTCTAGAATTCGGACTCTCTGGCTTAAGGTTGAAAGATCATGCGGAGCAAGGTGACAGGTGCCCAGCGTTGGGTGGTAAAGATCGGAAGTGCGCTGCTGACAGCGGACGGCAAAGGTCTTGATCGCAACGCGATGGGCGTTTGGGTCGAGCAGATGGTGGCCCTGCATGAGGCGGGTGTCGAACTGGTCCTGGTGTCGTCCGGCGCGGTAGCGGCCGGTATGAGCCGCCTGGGCTGGACTGTACGACCGAGTGCGATGCACGAGCTCCAGGCGGCTGCGGCGATAGGCCAGATGGGTTTGGTGCAGGCCTGGGAATCCAGTTTCGCCGAGCATCAGCGCCACACCGCGCAGATTCTGCTGACCCACGACGACCTTTCCGATCGCAAGCGCTACCTGAACGCACGCAGCACGCTGCGCACGCTGGTTGAGTTGGGCGTAGTGCCTGTCATCAATGAAAACGACACGGTTGTCACCGACGAGATCCGTTTTGGTGACAACGACACGTTGGCTGCGCTGGTCGCCAACCTGGTTGAGGCCGACCTGCTGGTCATCCTGACCGATCGGGATGGCATGTTCGATGCCGACCCTCGCAACAACCCCGAGGCGCAGCTTATCTACGAGGCCCGGGCCGACGACCCTGCGCTTGATGCGGTTGCTGGTGGTACTGGCGGTGCGCTGGGGCGTGGCGGCATGCAGACCAAATTGCGTGCGGCTCGTCTGGCTGCACGGTCCGGTGCGCACACGGTGATTGTTGGGGGGCGTATCGAGCGCGTACTGGCTCGTCTCAAGGCAGGGGAGCGCTTGGGTACTTTGCTGTCCCCCGAGCGCGAGATGCTTGCTGCCCGCAAGCAATGGCTTGCCGGGCACCTGCAAACGCGCGGCACGCTGGTGCTGGACGAAGGCGCGGTGACTGCACTGACCCAAAGCCACAAGAGTCTGCTGCCGGTTGGCGTAAAGCTTGTGCAGGGCAGTTTTCGTCGTGGGGAGATGGTGGTTTGCGTGGCCGCCGATGGCCGCGAGATTGCCCGGGGTCTTAGCAATTACAGTGCGCTCGAAGCGCAGAAGATCATTGGCCTGCCCTCGGACGCTATCGTCAAGGCCTTGGGTTATATGGCTGAGCCAGAGCTGGTGCACCGCGACAACCTGATTCTGGTCTGAAGTCCATCATTAGAAAAGGAAGCATACATGCGAGTCATAAAAGGGCTGGTGGGCGCGTTGTTGATGTTGCCGTTGCTGGCGTCGGCTGAAGAAATCGGCCAGGTGTCCACCGTGTTCAAAATGGTGGGGCCGAACGACCGGATTGTGGTCGAGGCATTCGACGACCCCAAGGTCGATGGCGTGACCTGCTATTTGTCCCGTGCGAAGACAGGTGGGGTCAAAGGTGGTCTGGGTCTGGCTGAGGATCGTGCTGAAGCGTCGATCGCTTGCCGCCAGGTGGGTCCCATTCACTTCAAGGAGCAATTGAAGGACGGCGACGAGGTGTTCAAGGAGCGGACCTCGCTGGTGTTCAAGACCATGCAGGTCGTGCGATTCCTCGACAAGAAGCGCAACACGCTGGTGTACCTCGTCTATAGCGACAAGGTGATCGAGGGCAGTCCGCAGAACGCTGTAACCGCAATCCCGATTCTGCCGTGGGCGCCTGCTCCTGCGCCTTGATGCTGACGCATCAAAATCGAAGGCAATAAAAAACCGACCCTGAGGTCGGTTTTTTAACAAGCTGATCGCTTAGGCTGCAGCAGCAAGGTTCAGAGCCTTGATGTGGCCATTCAGGCGACCTTTATGGCGAGCAGCTTTGTTCTTGTGGATGATGCCTTTATCGGCCATACGGTCGATAACTGGCACAGCCAGAACATAAGCAGCTTGCGCTTTTTCAGCGTCTTTAGCGTCGATGGCTTTAACTACATTCTTGATGTAGGTACGAACCATGGAACGCATGCTGGCGTTGTGGCTGCGACGCTTCTCAGCCTGTTTTGCACGTTTTTTGGCGGAAGGTGTGTTGGCCACCGTCGAGCTCCTCGAAAGACTTGGGAAATAGCTAACAAAATAGGCCGCGAATCATGCCGATGAGTTTGATGCTTGTCAAGGGCGGTTGATGCGTTCCGCTGAGTGGTCGCAGTGTGGTGCCGAGGTGATTTCTTTCCTGCGTGCGACCTGTAAACTCGCGGGCTTTGGCTCTGAGCTGTTTTGCGGCGCGGAGTATCGCATATATGGAACGCGCTTTGGCGCTTCCTTTGGTCAGGCGTACAACCTTTCGATGAACCTACTCAAATCGCTCGCCGCCGTCAGCTCTATTACGATGCTTTCGCGGGTGCTGGGCTTTGTCCGCGATACCATCATTGCACGCGCTTTTGGTGCCGGAATGGCCACCGACGCCTTTTTCATCGCGTTCAAGTTGCCCAATCTGTTGCGCCGCATTTTTGCCGAAGGCGCCTTCTCCCAGGCGTTTGTACCGATTCTGGCGGAATACAAAAGCCAGCAGGGTGAAGAAGCGACACGCACCTTTGTCGCTTATGTCACCGGCTTGCTGACCCTGGCCCTGGCGATCGTCACCGTGCTGGGTATCATCTTTGCGCCTTGGGTCATCTGGGCCACTGCGCCGGGGTTTGCCGATACACCCGAAAAATTCCAACTCACCTCCGACCTGTTGCGGGTGACCTTTCCTTATATATTGCTGATCTCGCTGTCGTCGCTGGCAGGCGCGATCCTTAACACCTGGAACCGTTTCTCCGTCCCGGCGTTCGTGCCGACGCTGCTTAACCTGGCGATGATCTTCTTCGCGCTGTTCCTGACACCGTACTTCCATCCGCCTGTCATGGCGCTAGGGTGGGCTGTGCTGGCAGGCGGGCTGCTGCAACTTCTTTATCAGCTTCCGCACCTGAAGAAGATCGGCATGCTGGTGCTGCCGCGCCTCAACCTTCGCGATACAGGCGTGTGGCGCGTGATGAAGCAGATGTTGCCGGCGATGCTCGGGGTTTCCGTCAGTCAGATTTCCCTGATCATCAACACGATATTCGCGTCCTTCCTGGTCGCCGGTTCGGTGTCCTGGATGTACTACGCCGACCGGCTTATGGAGTTGCCGTCCGGCGTGCTCGGTGTGGCATTGGGCACGATCCTTCTGCCTATCCTTTCGAAGACCTATGCCAGCCGGGATCGCCATGAATACTCGCGGATTCTCGATTGGGGGCTGCGCCTGTGTTTTCTGCTGGTGTTGCCCTGCACCCTGGCGCTGGGGTTGCTGGCCGAACCGCTGACGGTTTCGCTGTTCCAGTACGGCAAGTTCGACGGCGAAGACGCGGCAATGACCCAGCGTGCGCTGGTCGCTTATTCGGTAGGGCTGCTGGGAATCATCGTTATCAAAGTGCTCGCGCCAGGGTTTTATGCACAACAAAATATTCGCACCCCGGTGAAAATCGCGATCTTCACCCTCATAGTTACTCAGCTGTTCAACGTGTTGTTCGTCTACGGTATTCACCTGGCGCATGCCGGCCTGGCCCTGGCGATCAGTGCAGGGGCGTGTTTGAACGCCTTGCTGTTGTTCTGGCAGCTGCGCAAACAGGATTTGTTTCAGCCACAGCCGGGTTGGCCGATGTTTTTGGGCAAGCTGATTTTTGCCGTGGCGGTGATGTCCGCCGTGCTGCTTGGGCTGATGCATGTAATGCCGGCCTGGTCCGATGGCGAAATGCTTCAACGATTCCTGCGCCTGGGGGCGTTGGTCCTGGCGGGGGTGGTGGCGTATTTCGGCACTTTGCTGCTGCTGGGCTTCCGGGTCAGGCACTTTGCCCGCAAGGCGATCCTGTAGGATCAGTCGTCGTTTTCTGCCGGTTAACGTCGATTGTTGTGGTTTGCCCGGATGTGTCGCCTGTCGTTGGCGACGGTGTGTGGTTATAATCGGCCACTTTATGAGCAAGAAGCGCGTTATGCAGCTGGTTCGAGGCCTTCACAATCTGCGCCCGCAGCACCGGGGCTGCGTCGCCACCATTGGCAACTTCGACGGTGTTCACCGGGGCCATCAGGCTATCCTGGCACGCCTGCGCGAGCGCGCCGTCGAGTTGGGCCTGCCCAGTTGTGTGGTCATCTTCGAACCTCAACCGCGCGAGTTTTTCACCCCTGATGCGGCGCCGGCACGTCTGGCCCGCCTGCGTGACAAACTCGATTTGCTCGCCGGGGAGGGTGTTGATCTGGTGCTGTGTCTCGCCTTCAATCAACGCTTCAGCAAGCTCAGTGCATCCGAGTTCGTAGACACCGTGCTGATTCACGGGCTGGGCGTGAGGCATCTTGAGGTCGGCGACGACTTCCGCTTTGGTTGCGACCGAATCGGTGATTTTGATTTCCTGCAGAAGGTCGGCGCCGAAAAAGGTTTTACCGTAGAGGCCGCGCAGACCGTCGAGATCGATGGCGTCCGCGTCAGCAGTACCAAAGTGCGCGATGCGCTGGCTGCCGCAGACTTTGCCCTCGCTGCCCATTTGCTGGGGCGCCCGTTCGAGATTTCCGGCAGGGTCCTTCATGGCCAGAAACTGGCGCGCCAGTTGGGTACGCCTACCGCCAACGTGCAGTTGAAGCGTCGTCGCGTGCCGTTGACCGGTGTGTATCTGGTCAGCGCGCAAATAGACGGCAAGGTCTGGCCGGGCGTCGCCAATATTGGCGTGCGGCCAAGCGTGGCGGGCGATGGACGTCCCCACCTGGAGATTCACCTTCTGGATTTTACCGGCGATATCTATGGCCGGCGTTTGACGGTGGTATTCCACCAGAAGCTGCGTGATGAGCAGCGCTTCGCCTCACTTGAGGCGCTCAAGACGGCGATCGATGCGGATGTCGCTGCCGCTCGTGCCCACTGGCACGACCAACCGCTAAACTTTAGAGCCTGAAATGACCGACTACAAAGCCACGCTTAATCTTCCGGACACCGCCTTCCCGATGAAGGCCGGCCTGCCCCAGCGCGAGCCGCAAACTCTGCAGCGCTGGGACAGCATTGGCCTGTACCAGAAGCTGCGCGAAATTGGCAAGGATCGTCCCAAGTTCGTGCTGCACGACGGTCCTCCGTACGCCAACGGCAATATTCACATCGGTCATGCGGTTAACAAGATTCTCAAGGACATGATCGTCCGCTCGAAGACCCTGGCGGGCTTCGATGCGCCTTACGTTCCGGGATGGGACTGTCACGGTCTGCCGATCGAGCACAAGGTCGAAGTCACCCACGGCAAAAATCTGCCTGCGGACAAGACCCGCGAGCTGTGCCGTGCCTACGCTGCCGAGCAGATCGAAGGCCAGAAGGCCGAATTCATTCGTCTGGGCGTCCTGGGCGACTGGGCCAACCCTTACCGCACCATGGACTTCTCCAACGAGGCCGGGGAAATCCGCGCGCTCGCTGAAATGGTCAAGAACGGCTTCGTGTTCAAGGGCCTGAAACCGGTCAACTGGTGTTTCGATTGCGGTTCAGCGTTGGCTGAGGCGGAAGTCGAATATCAGGACAAGAAATCGTCCACCATCGACGTGGCTTTCCCGATTGCCGATGCCGACAAACTGGCCGCGGCCTTCGGCCTGGCCAACCTGAGCAAGCCCGCTGCCGTCGTGATCTGGACCACCACCCCGTGGACCATCCCGGCGAACCAGGCCCTCAACGTTCACCCTGAATTCACCTATGCATTGGTCGATACCGGCGAGCGTCTGCTGGTGCTGGCCGAAGAGTTGGTTGAGTCCTGCCTCAAGCGCTGGAACCTCGAAGGTTCGGTGTTGGCGACGGCACCCGGTGCAGCGCTTGAACTGATCAACTTCCGTCATCCGTTCTACGATCGTCTGTCGCCGGTGTACCTGGCCGAATACGTTGAACTGGGTGCTGGCACTGGCGTTGTCCACTGCTCGCCGGCTTATGGCGTGGATGACTTTGTCATCTCCAAAAGCTATGGCCTGACCAACGACGACATCATCAGCCCCGTACAAAGCAACGGCGTGTATAGCCCGTCGCTGGAGTTCTTTGGCGGCCAGTTCATCTTCAAGGCCAACCAGCCGATCATCGACAAGCTGACCGAAGTCGGTGCGTTGATGCACACCGAAACCATCACCCACAGCTACATGCACTGCTGGCGGCATAAGACCCCTCTGATCTACCGCGCCACGGCGCAGTGGTTCGTCGGCATGGACAAGCAACCGACGTCGGGCGACACCTTGCGCAATCGCGCGGTGAAGGCCATCGAAGAAACAAAGTTCGTCCCTGCATGGGGCCAGGCGCGCCTGCATTCCATGATTGCCAATCGTCCTGACTGGTGTATTTCCCGTCAACGCAACTGGGGTGTACCGATCCCGTTTTTCCTGAACAAGGAAAGCGGCGAACTGCATCCGCGTACCGTTGAGTTGATGGAGCAAGTTGCACAGCGCGTCGAGCAAGAAGGCATCGAAGCCTGGTTCAAGATGGACGCTGCCGAGTTGCTCGGTGACGAAGCGCCGCAGTACGACAAGATATCCGACACACTGGACGTCTGGTTCGATTCCGGCACCACGCACTGGCACGTGCTGCGTGGCTCTCACCCGATGGGCCACGAGAGCGGCCCTCGCGCTGACCTGTACCTGGAAGGCTCGGACCAGCACCGTGGATGGTTCCACTCGTCGTTGCTGACCGGCTGCGCCATCGATAATCATGCGCCATATCGCGAGCTGCTCACCCATGGTTTTACCGTGGACGAGAACGGCCGCAAGATGTCCAAGTCTCTGGGCAACGTCATCGCGCCGCAAACGGTCAACGACACGCTGGGCGCCGACATCATGCGCCTGTGGGTTTCGGCGACCGATTACTCCGGTGAAATGGCCGTCTCCAACACTATTCTGCAGCGCAGCGCCGATGCGTATCGACGTATCCGCAACACGGCGCGTTTCCTGCTCTCGAACCTGACCGGCTTCAACCCGGCCACCGACTTGCTGCCGGCCGAAGACATGCTGGCGCTGGACCGATGGGCGGTGGACCGTGCGCTCTTGCTTCAGCGTGAGCTGGAAGAGCATTACGGCGAGTACCGGTTCTGGAACGTCTATTCGAAAGTGCACAACTTCTGCGTGCAGGAGCTGGGCGGTTTCTATCTGGACATCATCAAGGATCGCCAGTACACCACCGGTGCCAACAGCAAGGCGCGTCGTTCCTGCCAGACGGCACTGTTTCACATCTCCGAGGCGCTGGTGCGCTGGATTGCGCCGATCCTGGCGTTTACTGCCGATGAGTTGTGGCAGTACCTGCCGGGTGAGCGCAACGAGTCAGTCATGCTCAATACCTGGTATCAAGCGCTGAGCGAGCTGCCGGAAGGCTTCGAGCTGGATCGCGCTTACTGGGAGCGCGTCATGGCGGTGAAGGTCGCGGTGAACAAGGAAATGGAAAACCTGCGCGCGGCCAAAGCCATTGGCGGCAACCTGCAGGCCGAGGTCACGCTTTACGCCGAAGACGCGCTGGTCGCGGATTTGTCCAAATTGGGCAATGAACTGCGCTTTGTATTGATCACCTCGACAGCGAGCGTTGCACCGTTCGTCAGCGCTCCGGCCGATGCCGTCGTGACGGAAGTGGCCGGCCTGAAGCTCAAGGTCGTCAAATCCGGTCACGCCAAGTGCGCGCGCTGCTGGCACCACCGCGAGGACGTAGGCATCAATGCCGAGCATCCGGAGATCTGCGGTCGTTGCGTCGACAATATCAGCGGCGCGGGCGAGGTTCGTCACTATGCCTAATGCAGCGGCTGGGCGTATGGGCCGACTGGGCTGGCTGTGGTTGAGCGTGCTGGTGCTGGTCATTGACCAGGCCAGCAAGTTCTACTTCGAAAACCGCCTGGAGCTGTACGAGCAGATCGTCATTCTCCCTGATTACTTCAGCTGGATGCTGGCGTACAACACCGGTGCTGCGTTCAGCTTTTTGGCCGACAGCTCCGGCTGGCAGCGCTGGTTGTTCGCGCTGATTGCCGTCGTAGTCAGCGTAGTGCTGGTGATCTGGCTCAAGCGCCTCGGGCGCGACGAAACCTGGCTGGCGATTGCCCTCGCCCTGGTTCTCGGCGGAGCCCTGGGCAATCTGTACGACCGAATCTTCATCGGCCATGTCATAGATTTCATCTTCGTGCATTGGAAGGAACACGGCTTCCCCGCCTTCAATGTCGCGGACAGCGCCATTACCGTGGGTGCGATCATGCTGGCTCTGGACATGTTCAAGAGCAAGAAAACCGGAGAAACCGTCAATGACTGATCAGTCGATGACCGAACACGCTACTCAGGAAACCCGCATCGGTCAGAACACGGAAGTCACGCTGCATTTCGCGCTGCACCTGGAAAACGGCGACACTGTCGACAGCACATTCGATAAGGCCCCGGCCACTTTCAAAGTCGGTGATGGCAGCCTGCTGCCGGGCTTTGAAGCGTTGATTTTCGGGTTCAAGGCTGGCGACAAGCGCACGCTTCAGGTGCCACCGGAAAACGCTTTTGGTCAGCCGAACCCGCAGAACGTGCAGATCATGCCGCGTTCGCAGTTTCAGAACATGGAGCTGTCCGAAGGGCTGCTGGTGATTTTCAACGATGCGGCGAATACCGAGCTGCCCGGCGTGGTGAAAGCCATTGACGAGGATCAGGTCACCGTCGATTTCAATCACCCGCTGGCTGGCAAAACGTTGGCGTTCGAAGTCGAAATCTTCGAGGTCAAGGCGCTCTGAGTATCACCAGAGCCCGTGGCCCCGGCACCGTTCGGGGCCTTTTCGTTTTTATGTTTCATTGCGCGTAGACACGAGGCACATCATGCAAATCAAACTCGCCAACCCACGTGGCTTCTGCGCCGGGGTGGACCGTGCGATCGAAATCGTCAATCGCGCGCTTGAAGTGTTTGGCCCGCCGATTTACGTGCGCCATGAAGTGGTTCATAACAAATTTGTCGTCGAAGACCTGCGCAGTCGTGGCGCGATCTTCGTCGAAGAGCTCGATCAGGTGCCGGACGACGTCATCGTGATCTTCAGTGCCCACGGCGTTTCCCAGGCCGTGCGCACTGAAGCCGCGGGGCGCGGACTGAAAGTGTTCGATGCAACGTGTCCGCTGGTGACCAAAGTGCACATCGAGGTGGCGCGCTACAGCCGCGATGGGCGCGAATGCATCCTGATCGGTCACGCCGGCCACCCTGAAGTCGAAGGCACCATGGGTCAGTACGACGCCAGCAATGGCGGCGCGATCTACCTTGTCGAAGACGAAGAAGACGTTGCCAATCTTCAAGTGAACAACCCCGAGAAACTCGCGTTCGTGACCCAGACCACGCTGTCGATGGACGACACCAGCCGCGTGATCGATGCCCTGCGCACACGATTCCCGGCCATTGGCGGCCCGCGCAAGGACGACATCTGCTACGCCACGCAAAACCGTCAGGACGCGGTCAAACAGCTGGCCGATGAGTGCGACGTGGTGTTGGTGGTCGGCAGCCCGAACAGCTCCAACTCCAACCGTCTGCGCGAACTGGCCGAGCGCATGTCCACCCCGGCGTATCTCATCGACGGCGCCGAGGACATGCAGCGCAGCTGGTTCGATGGTGCGGCGCGCATTGGCATCACTGCCGGGGCTTCGGCTCCCGAGGTGCTGGTACGTGGCGTGATCCAGCAGCTCCACGCATGGGGTGCGACCGGCGAGGACGAGTTGGCCGGGCGTGAGGAAAACATCACCTTCTCGATGCCGAAAGAATTGCGCGTCAAGTCGCTGCTGTAATCCGCCCATCCTGTCACCGCATCATGCGCAAGGTTCGCTGCCGAATCCCTCGGTTCGCAGCGTGACCCTGCCGGTCACTGCGACCGCCAACTGGTAGTGACTGGCGGGTACGTCCTTGAGACACACCGCCAGCGTCCCGTTGGCGTTGTTCAGCAGCCGGCCTGTGTTGTCAAAACCGATCCGGACAGCCACTTTGCTGTTGCCTATCACCCGAACATTTCTGGGCGTGACGAATTCGCTCAGAGCCGGCTCATCCTCGTCCCTGACCTGATTGCGGTTAAGGTCCGCAAATACATTCCAGCCTCGGCTCCAGTCACCGTCTTGCGCCTGCACCATCACCGGCTGACCGCGAAGAATCGCCTCGGCCCGGGCCAGTCGCAGCCCGCTCGCCAGCTGTTGAGCGGTGTCCTGCCGCCGCTGAGCGTCGATCAGTTGTCCGAAGGCGGGAATGGCCAGCGAGGCAGCAATGCCCACTATCACCAAGCCTGTCAGCAGTTCTATCAGTGTCAGTCCTTGCTGCTTCACGAGCGTCTTCCGTTGAATGCGGCGCTCAAGCAAACACCTCCTCACGGCCGCTGACAACCGGGCCCATTGTGAACCGGTGTGTCTGCAAGCCGTCGTTACACATCCGCCGGGCAAGTGTCGGCGCATCGGCTTCAATGGTCTCTGCACAGCGGATGGCAGAGGTGGGTCATGGGAGCAAGGACGATGCAGTCAGGGATGACATTGATCGAAGTGCTGGTCGCGTTATTGGTGTTCAGTGTTGGAATATTGGGCGTGGCGATGCTCCAGCTCAACGCGCTGAAATACACCGACAGCTCAATGCGCAGCATGCATGCCAGCTTCATCGCAAACGATCTTTTCGAACGCATCCGTGCCAACCCGGGCGCCAGCTATGCACTCTCTTCGCTGAGCCAGGCGCCCACCTCTGGCAATCTGGCGGTGCCTCGCCAGCAAGACCTGTATGACTTTTCGACGCAGTTGAAGCGCGCGGTCGGCGACGATGCCGAGGCCTCGATTGCGGTGGCGGGTTCGACCGTTACCTTCACGTTGAGCTGGGACGATTCCCGCGCCAGCCAGGAGGCCGCGCAGCAGCAGACGCTCACGCTGACGGCCGATGTCTCCGCTGGGCGGAGCGCACAGCCATGAACATGTGGCAGAAGGGATTTGGTCTCGTCGAGGTCATGTTGTCTCTGGTGTTGGGATTGGTAATGTCGCTCGCCCTGATGCAGATATTCATCGGCTCAAAGAGCAGCTACGCCAGTCAAGCATCGTCCGCCAGCCTGCAGGAAGACGCCAGATTCCTGCTCAGCAAAATCGTGCAGGAGGTGCGATTGGTCGGCATGTTCGGTTGTTTGGGGAAAATCGACGACGCAAGCGCCGGCAGTGGGTTCTCCAGAGCGTTTGATGAGCCGATTCACTGGGACGCAAGCACGCGGACGCTGACTCTCACCACGGCCGCCGCCGGGGAGGGCGGAGGTTGGTCCACGTGGGTCATTCACACGGATTGCGTTTCGACCGCGACCGCTTATTCAACGGGCCGCGCACCCCGACCCGCAGCCAGCGAAACGGCAATGTCGGTGCATAAACAGGTCTATCGCTTCAACCCGTCGCGTAACGAGCTGTCCCTGAACGGCCAGCCGTTGGTGAGCAATGTGCGTGCATTTAGCGTGTTGTTTGGCGTTGCCGACTCGAACAACGAGCGCTCAATCACCCGGTACACCGTCACCGCCGAGCCCTCCCTGATCCGCAGTGTGCGACTGCCCCTGACCCTGTTCGACCCCGGAGAGCGGGTGCAAGAGCAAACCGTCGATGTTGTCGCCGCCATCCGTAATCGGCTGGGGTGAGGGCATGACCATGCATGCCCAACGTGGCGCGGTGTTGATCATAAGTCTGGTATTTCTGTTGCTGCTGACCCTGTTAGCAACTTCGTCGATGCAGAACGCCACGCTTCAGGAAAAAGTGGCCGGCAGCCTCACGCAGCGCAACGCTTCATTTCAGTCGGCCGAGACCGCGCTGCGCATCGCCGAAGCGAAGATTCTGTCACCCATTTTCGCCCTTCCGGCCTGCTCAACGCCTGCCCATTGCCTCCCGCCGCCCGAAGCGTTGAGCCTATCCGGTAGCGGCACCAGTGTGCCCTCAGGGATAGATTGGGTTAAAACGAGCGGCGGGTACTACGGCGTCCAGCACGTCGGCGAGACTGACCAGCCTGCCGGAGGCGGGGGTGACCAGATCTGGCGTTTGTATCGGGTGACCGCCATTGGCATCGCGGGCCACTCTCGCACCGTGCTCGAAAGCATGCACACGCAAGCAGGTCGCGTGATGTGGCGGCAGCGACAATGAATAAAAGACGCACCGGTTTCACCCTGATCGAACTGCTGATCGCCGTTGCCATCGTCGCGATTCTGGCCACGGTGGCATACCCGCAATACACCGAATACACCCGCAAAACCCGCCGCGCCGAGATCGCCGGGGTGCTGGTGGAAGAGGCGCAGAAGCTGGAGCGGTTTCACTCACGGGCTGGGCAATACTCGGACGTCACCGGACCGCCGGCGTTTAGCCATGAAGTGTCCGTGGGGAACGGTTTTTATCAGATAACCGCAGAGCGGAGCGAGCGAGTGTTTTTGCTAACAGCGCAGCCGCTGGCTGGAGGACTGATGGCCGGAGATGCCTGCGGCAGCTTTGTGCTGAGTGACACCGGCAGGCGGGACAATGTCGGGATGTCCGGGGCTGCCAGTGTGTCAGGGTGTTGGGGGCGTTGAGTTTGGCGAGGCACTGCCTTCCGTGGACAGGGTGGTTGAGGCGTTCATCAGGCGAAAACAGCCACACATCCCCTCGTTAAATCCTGAAACAAACGGTTGCGATACAATTTCTCCATTAAGGAGAGATTAAATGCCCAAACGGTGTCGGGGTTTTACGCTGATTGAGTTGTTGGTGACGCTGACGCTGGTGGGCATCCTCGCCGCCATCGCCGTTCCGAGTTTTAGCACGGCGATTCAAAACACCAAGGCAGACACGGAAGTCAGCGACTTTCAGCGTTTCCTCAACTATGCACGTCAGCAGGCGATAAACAGTGGGACTGTGATTCGCATCACGCCAACGGTTGCCGGAAGCGCATGGAATACGCAACTCAGTATCGTCGACCCTGCAACGCCTTCTGTCACGACGTTGCGTGTGCTATCCGCAATGGACACGGGCTCAGTGCTGACCGTCAACGGGAATCCGAGCGCTATCGATTTCAATAATCTGGGCGGTTTGGCTGCCCCGGTGCCAACGCCTGCCGCCGCGCTGAGCATTACATATACCCGCGGCACCACCAGCAGGGTGATCAACATTTGCCTAAGCGGGCGCATCGTATTGGGTAATTGCATATGAGCGCGAAAATCGACTACTCGCAGCAAGGCATGACGCTCATTGAAGTACTCGTGGCGCTGCTTGTCCTGGCCATTGGATTGTTGGGAGCGGCTGCGCTGCAGTTGAACGCATTGAAGTACACCGATAGTTCGACAATGAGCAGTCAGGCCAGCTTTGTGGCTTACGACATGATGGACCGCATTCGTGCCAATCCAGATGCGGATTACCGTTTGTCTTCCTTGGCTGCCGCACCTGCGGCGGCGAACCTGAACGTACCGCGAACCCAGGATTTGGTGGATTTTAAAAACAACATCACTAACTTCGCTGGACCCACTGGCGAGGGGGTCATCACAGTACAGAACGGCTGGGTCATGATTTCGGTAATTTGGAACGATGCGCGTGCGACCAACACAGCAAATGCGCAGCAAACCTTCACTGTAAAGAGTCGCGTTGTGGCAGACCCTAAGGCGACGCCATGAAGCATCGTGCCAGAGGCTTCGGCCTGATAGAGATCATGATCTCGTTATTGTTGGGGCTGCTGATCGTAGCCGGGATCATTCAGATCTTTATTTCTGCAAAAAATACCTATTCGACGCAGAACGCGTCCGCCGCGATGCAAGAAGATGCGCGTTTCATTCTTACGAAGTTGTCGCAGGAAATTCGTATGGTAGGCATGTTCGGCTGCCTGGCGACCGTCACTGACGCGAGCGCTAAAGCTGATTTCGCAGCCGCGCAGGCGACGCCGATTCGATGGGATAACGCCACTGCAAAGCTGACGCTAGTGACCGCTGATGTGGGAAACAACGGAGGCACACCTTCCTGGACAGTTCTCTCCGACTGCAAATCCTCGGCGACAGCCAGATCAGGGGCAGTGGCTCCTGCGGCAGGACAGTTGGCGTTCCCTATACGGCAGCTTGAGTATCAGGTTGTTAATAACCAACTCATGCTGGGAGGGGCAGCCATCGTTAATAACGTGGATAAGTTTCAGTTGATGTTTGGCACGGCCAACGCGGCCTCGGGCCCCGTGGTTACTGGATACACCGCCAACCCTGGCAACACTGATCTGGTGCGCAGTGTGCGTATCACGCTCGTGCTGAAAGACCCGACTAACCGGGTCCAAAGTCAGTCGTTCAGCGTTTTGATCGCGTTGCGTAATCGTCTCTACTAGGTGCGCCACAGTGAAAGCAGCGACACAAAGAGCATTTCCACTTACCCCCTTTCGCGAGCAAGGAATGGCGCTGATCGTAAGCCTCGTTTTTCTCTTGCTCCTGACGCTGGTCGGCATATCTTCGATGCAGAGCGCGACTTTTCAGGAAAAAATGTCGGGCAGCGTCAAGCTGCGCAATGAGTCATTTCAGTTTGCCGAAGCAGCCGTGCGTGCAGGTGAAGCGGCCGTGCAGGCAAGCAGCTACACGCTGGCGACGTGCACGAAATGCGCGCCACCGGCTGATAACGTCATTGATATAAAAGCGGGAGTCAGCGCTGCGTCCGGCGTAACGTGGGTAGCGGTGACAAACGGATTTTGGGCAGCCCAGAAAATAGCCACGACCAAAGATCCGGTGAATGTCAATTCGGTAGGGTGGGATGAAAGCAAGTCGTGGACCCTGTATCGCATCACAGGTGTTGGCGTCTCCGGTAACTCGCGAACTGTAGTGGAAAGTATCTATGCCAAGCGTTGAGTGGTACCGCAAAGCCAAACAGTATGTCTGCGGGCTCTTGCTGGGGGCATTTTTCGGTCTTTATGGTTCGGCGACAGCTTACGCCGCGTTTATTCCTTCGGACTCGCCCTTATTGACTGCAGGTTCCGTCACGCCGAATGTCATGCTGCTGGTGGACGACTCCGGCAGTATGAACAGCATCATCTGGGCCGCCGGGTTCGATCCCAATGCGGATCCGGTGCAAGTGTACGGCTGCAGTTCCGATTTCAACTGCAACAACGTCACCTCTCTGGATATGACCGACACCAACTTTTTTGTAGGAAACCTACGCAGTGGCGGGTGTGATCCTGGATTTGATGGCTTCTATAAGTTCACCACACGTACCCGAGTCTGTCTTAAACTCCCCGATCCTGTGGGTAACGGCAATACGCGATATACCACTGCCTACATCAGCTACTTGCTTTACGCCACTTCTTCGTCCACCAAAGACTACACATTGGATAAAGTAGCGGTCCCCAACGATTACCGAATCAACGTTGCTCGCAGCGTCTCTGCGGCCCTGGTCGCAAGTAATCGGAATTTGCGAATCGGTTTGGCGACCTTCAACCCCCCTACTGCCGGCAATTCCGGCCCAGGCGGCAACATAGCGAGGGCAATCAGCGACCTAACGCAAACGAAATTAACCACGTCCGACGATGCAAATAAGAACTACAACGATTTGATTAATTCAATCAAGGGGCTGTCGGCAATTGCGAATACGCCGTTGGCCGAGACGTACTATGAAGTAACTCGGTATTTCCGCGGATTGGCGCCCTACTACAACACGACGCCAACGACTTATACGAGCCCCATCCAGTACCGCTGCCAACGCAACTATGGTGTCGTGATCACCGATGGCTTGCCCACTTACGACCGGACTTTCCCCACCAACGATCCCCAGGGCGGCGCGAGTTTGCCGAATTGGGATGGCAAAAATAATGACGGGGACAACCTCAATGGCGATGGCGAGGGTGACACGCTCTACCTCGACGACATCGCGAAATTTGCCTACGACATCGATATGAGAACCGGCGGTACCGATGGCGCAGGCAAGAGTTGGGATGCGCCAGATTTCATCAAGCAGAATATGTTCACCTACACCGTGGGCTTTACCGCCGCGAATGCCATGCTTTCTGACGCGGCCGTTTACGGCAAAGGAACCTATTATCAGGCAACCGACAGCGCGGGCCTGAACGCGGCATTGTCGGCCGCGCTGAATGACATTACTTCTCGCGCAGGCACCGGGGGCGGCGCAGCCTCGAACTCCTCTTCGCTGTCGAGCAGTTCTGTTTTCTTTCAAACCCAATATGACCCCACTGACTGGCGCGGCACGATCAAGTCATTGGCGATTGCAGCAGATGGCACAGTCAACACGGCGCAGCCCAACTGGTCCACCGATCTACAGATTGTTCCGGGTATCAAATCAACCTATGAGTCTTGGAACACCCTGACGAACAAAGTCATCCCTCTCTCGTTCCTCAGCTTTTCCTTACCGCAGCAGTTGGCACTCAGCCTCAATCTCCCATTGGGAGTGTCCGGCTCAGACTTGGTTGAGTGGAGCAAGGGAACGAACAAAACAGGGCTAAAAACGCGGACGGTGCTTTTGGGGGATGTGATTAATTCCCCGCTCGCTTATGCCTCTCCCACGGCAAACCCTGCTTCGGACCCGGCCGCCGATAACAGTTACACCACTTACCTCGATATAAAGGCTGGGTCGATGACGCCTAGTCTCGTCGTCAATGCCAACGATGGGCTGGTCAATGTCATCGACCCGGCCTTGGGAACCAGACGGTACGCCTACATGCCGTCCACGGTTCTTCCTAACCTGCATTACGTCGCTGATACGGATTACATCAACGGCGATTCCCACAAGTTTTTGGTGGATGGCCAGATATCCATCGTTGACGTGCAGTTCGCTTCGTCATGGAAAACTCTGGCCATTGGCGGTACTGGAGCAGGGGGGAAAGGGTTTTATGCGTTGCAATTGTTCAACGCCGATAAGTCAAACACGGTCAAGGCGCTTTGGGACATAAGCAGCGGTTCTACCGGATACGCCAATATGGGGTACGCCTACGCCAAGCCCGAGGTGGCCCAATTGCCGGATGGTCGATGGGCCGCTTTCATTGCCAATGGTTATGGCAGCACTAACGGCGTGGCGTCACTGTTTGTGGTGGATGTCAGCAACGGCTCCCTGATCAGAGAGATACCGGTCGATACCTCCGGCAACAACGGCCTGTCCTCAGTGAGGTTGCGCGTCGATGCCCAGAGCATGGTTCAGTATGCCTATGCAGGTGATCTGAAAGGGCAGATGTGGAAGTTTGATTTCAGGGGACAGACTGCCGCCTCCTGGAAAGTGGCGTTGGGGGGCAGTCCACTGTTCACCGCTGCTGGCGGGGCGAATCAACCCATCACTGCGCAACCGGTGGTTTCGAACAATCCGAACGGCGGCAAGATGGTTTACTTCGGAACAGGCAAATTACTTGAAACTGCCGACAAAACCTCTCTCACGACTCAAGCGTTTTATGCCGTGTGGGACAATGACGCTACGAGTGCCAACTACCGAGAAACTGACCTCGTCGCGCAGTCCATCAATGGAGTGTCCAGCGGCCCGAATGGACAGTTCTTTACCACCACTCAAAACGACGTGAACTACGCCGCCAAGAAGGGCTTCTACCTCCCGCTGATCTACAACAACGTCGCTACGGGGGAACGGGTTATCTACCCTGCGGATCTAGCGTTTGGGCGGGTTCGATTTACCACGGCCATCGTCGACACGGGTGATCCCTGCTCTAGTTCGGGGTCAGGCAGATTCGTGGATTTGGACGCGTTAAGCGGGCGTATGCTCAGTTATCCAGTGTTGGATACCAACAATGATCGGCAGATTAACAGCGCTGATAACAATTCCAGCGGCTTTCTGGTGAGCGGCGGTGTGCCTTATCTGGCCGCAGCACTGGATAAGGACAACGGCAATCAGGAAATTGTTCTAAGCGGCGACCCGGCCAACCCTGCTGTCGCGACAGAGTTGGGTGGCGTTTCAAACCGGCGCATCATGTGGCGGCAAACGAGATGAGGAAGAGAAATGGCTGGCTGTAAGGCACGGGGTTTTACCCTGATAGAGTTGATGATCGTGGTCGCCATCGTCGGCATTCTAGCGGCGATCGCATACCCCAGTTATACAGAGTATGTGAGGCGCACTCATCGCGCGGAAATCGCAGGGGTTCTGATGGAGCAGAGTCAGGTACTGGAGCGTTACTTCACCCAGAATCGTTCCTACAAAGACGCCACCGTGATAGCTTCGAACGCGTGGTACAACGTTGCTGTGGTGGCTACCGATACGACTTTTATTCTGACGGCCACTCCAGCGCCCAACTCCATGATGAACGGCGACAAGTGCGGCAACTTCCAGATCACCAACACTGGCTTGCGCACTAATTCCACCGGTCTGTCGAACAGAGAGTGCTGGGGTCGTTGAATCCATGCAAATGAACAAGCGCTGCCCGCTGTGCTAGATCAAAACGTAGTTATCATCGGCGGCGGCGTTATCGGCCTCCTGACTGCGTTCAACCTCGCGTCCAAGGTCCGAAGCGTCACACTGATCGACCGCTTGCTCGTCGGCCAGGAGTCCTCATGGGCGGGCGGCGGCATCGTTTCGCCGCTGTACCCGTGGCGCTACAGCCCTGCCGTCACGGCGCTGTCGCACTGGTCTCAGGATTTCTATCCGCGGCTTGCCGAGCGTCTGTCGGCAATGACGGGCATCGACCCGGAAGTCCACAAGACCGGCCTTTACTGGCTGGACCTTGATGATGAAGCGAAGGCCCTTGAGTGGGCAGCGAGGATGCAGCGTCCGCTGACGTCGGTGGATATTTCCGCTGTGTACGATGCCGTGCCGGTCTTGGGCGGTGGGTATTCGCGTGCGGTGCACATGGCCGACGTCGCCAATGTTCGCAATCCGCGTCTGGTCAAGTCGTTGAAGGCCGCGTTGATGGCGATGCCCAACGTTGTGATTCGGGAGCACTGCCAGGTGGCTGGCTTCGTGCGTGACGGCAACCGGATAACGGGTGTGAGGACCGAGGAGGGCGACGTCCTCGGCGACAACGTCGTCCTGGCCGCAGGTGCCTGGAGCGGGGACTTGCTCAGCAGCTTGGGACTGGCACTGCCCGTTGAGCCGGTCAAAGGGCAGATGATCCTCTACAAGTGCGCCGCCGACTTTTTGCCGAGCATGATCCTGGCCAAAGGTCGTTATGCCATCCCCCGGCGTGACGGGCATGTCCTCATTGGCAGCACGCTTGAGCACGAAGGCTATGACAAGACGCCTACCGAAACGGCCCTTGAGAGTTTGAAAGCATCGGCGATCGAGTTGATCCCGGCGTTGGCCGATGCGCAGGTCGTCGGGCATTGGGCAGGGTTACGGCCGGGTTCGCCCGACGGCATTCCTTTCATCGGGCCTGTGCCGGGCCACCCGGGTTTGTGGCTGAACTGCGGGCATTACCGTAACGGCCTGGTGCTGGCGCCCGCGTCGTGTCAATTGCTGACAGATTTGCTGATGGGGGAAGCGCCGATCATTGATGAGACGCCTTATGCGCCTGCGGGAAGGCTTAACGTATGACGGGTCCGGCGGACGAACAGGTTCCAAAAAAGGAACGATAGGTCCCTTTTTGGGGCTTATCAAACGCTTTACCGCATCACTCAAGCCCCAGTTTCTTCAACCGGTAGCGCATCGACCTGAACGTCAAATTCAGGCGCTGCGCCGCCGCTGTGCGGTTCCAGCGGGTTTCTTCCAGCGCCTGAAGAATCAACTTGCGCTCGACGCTTTCCAGATAGTCTTCCAGGTTGTCGATGTCGGCCAGGCTCGGCCCGTCCTGCTCGGCTGGGCGCGAGGGTTCGGCCAGACGCAGATCGTCGGTACTGATCTGGTCGGTTTCGCACAGCGTGTAGGCCCGTTCGAGCATGTTCTCCAGCTCACGCACGTTGCCAGGGAAACGGTAAGCCTTGAGCGCCGCCAGCGCGTGAGGCGGGAGGAGAGTGGCAGGCTCGCCGGCAGACTCGGTCAGGCGGCGGAGCACCGCGTTGGCAATTTCCTCGATGTCTTCGCGCCGTTCGCGCAACGGCGGTACGCGCAGCTCGATGACGTTCAATCGGTAATACAAATCCTGCCGGAAACGCCCTGCGGCCACTTCCTGATTGAGGTCCTTGTGGGTCGCGCACAGCACGCGAACGTCCACCACTTGCTCTTGCTGACCGCCAATGGCGCGCACTGACTTTTCCTGTATGGCGCGCAGCAGTTTCACCTGCATCGCCAGCGGCAGATCGGCCACTTCATCAAGAAACAGCGTGCCGCCGTTGGCTGCCTGAAACAGCCCGGGCTTGTCTTCATGGGCGCCAGTGAAGCTGCCTTTACGGTGCCCGAAGAATTCGCTCTCCATCAGCTCAGACGGGATCGCCCCACAGTTGACAGGCACGAACGGCTGCTCGGCGCGTGGACCCTGCTCGTGAATCAGCCGGGCAACCAGCTCTTTGCCGCTGCCGGACTCGCCACTGATATAGATCGGCGCTTGGCTGCGGGCCAGCTTGGCAATCTGCTTGCGCAGCGCCTGCATGGGCGGCGAGCTGCCGAGCAAACGATGGTCAATCCGATGATCTTCCGCGGGTGCGACTCGCAGACGCAAGGCGCTGCTCACGAGTTCACGCAAGCGAGTCAGGTCGACCGGTTTGGTCAGGAAGTCGAAGGCTCCGGCTTTCAGGGCATGAATAGCCGTGTCTAGGTTGCCGTGTGCGGTGATCATCGCCACCGGGACCTGGTTGTGACGCTTCTGAATGTGCTGCACCAGCTCCAGTCCGTTGCCATCCGGCAGGCGCATGTCGGTCAGGCACAGATCAAAGGGCTCGCGCGCCAGCCATTCCTGCGCCTCCTTGACGTTGCGTGCGCTGCGGGTCTCCAGCTTCATCCGCCCGAGCGTGATTTCCAGCAGCTCGCGGATGTCCGGCTCATCGTCGACGATCAGGATTTTTTGCCGTTGGCTCATGTTCAACTCAGCTTGAACGGATGGGCGAAGGTTATCCGCATGCAGCTTCCGCCACCTTTCCGTGGTGTGTAATTGAGGCTCGCCTGATTGCTTTCGCAAAGCTCGCGCGACAGGTACAGCCCAAGGCCGGTTCCTTTGCTTTCAGTGGTGAAGAAGGGCTCGAAAATCTTGGCAAGGTGCTCCTGGGCGACGCCCGGTCCGTCATCAAGGACTTCCAGGGTGGGGAGTTCGCTGAGCGGGGCCTGAAACAATCTTAGCCAGACTTGGGCACTTTGGTGCAGGTGACCACTGTAGCGCAAACCGTTTTGCACCAGATTGGTCATCACCTGGTGCAGTTGCTCGGCGTCCATTTGCGTGGCGAGCACGCCCGGGCTGATGTCCAGGTGCACCGCTTGGCCGACCGGCAACTCGTCGCGAAGCTGGCGAACGAAATCTTCCAGCCACTGCTTGAGATCGAGCAGGTGGGGTTCGGTCTGACGTCGACGAGACAACTGCAGAACATTCTCGATCACCTGATTCATCCGCCGCGACTGATCGTGAATGATCTGACTCAGCCGCCGGTCCGGGCCGCTCAGTTCGTCCGACTCCAGCTGCAGTTGCGCAGCATGACTGATCGCGCCCAGCGGGTTGCGGATCTCATGGGCAATACCGGCCGTCAATCTTCCCAGTGCGGCGAGTTTAAGCTGCTGGGCCTGTTGTGAAATCTGTGAGAGGTCGTCGAGAAACACCAGCGTGTGGCGATGCTCGCCGCGAGCCAATGCGATAAAACCGGGGCGCAGCACCGGGCCAATCGCTGAGGTGGTAATGCTGCGCGGTGCCATTGACGGGTTGCTCAGCCACTGTCGCAAGCGTTCTATCAACTGTGGAGAATAGGCGTCGATGATTTCGCCGAGCAGGCGCTCGTGGCCCAGCAGGTTCAGCGCGCTCTGGTTGGCCAGCAGCACTTTGTGGTCTTCGTCGAGCACCAGGATGCCGGTGCGCATGCGCTGCAGGATCAGCGCGTTCAGTTCTTCGAGATTGTCGACGTCTGCCGCACGACGTTCGGCGATGTCCTCGCTGAGCTGCAGGCGGCGCGAAAGGGCCTGAACCAACATTGCCGCCGCAAAGCACAAGGCACCGAGCGAACCGGCCTGCACGAAATGGTTGGCGGCGGACGGTGTGTGGTAGCTGATGTAAAACGTCAGGTAAATGATGCCGATCGCCGACGTGGCGGCAATCAGCAACCCGGTGCGCTTGCGCAGCAGCACATTACTGATCGCAACCGACGCGATGATCAGGTTACCGATGCCGCTCGGCGCACCGCCGCCTGCGTAGAACAGCGCGGCCAGCATGAGCGTGTCGGTCATGGCCAGCGCGAACAGCTGACCCTGCCGGGTCGGTCGTTCAAGCAACACGACCACGAGGATGTTGAGCACCAGGTACAGCCAGCAGCCGATTCGAAACAGCTCGATATCGGCAAGCTCCAGCAGTTCGGCGTCCAGGCTGCTGGAGATCAACAGCACCAGCAGCACCCCGATGCTGAGACGGTACAGGTGATACAGCCGCAGGATGCGCTGGGCCTGAGGCGTGGTCAGCGACAGGCTTTCAGCGGTCACGTGCCGCCGGGCCTTTCAACAGGTGCGCCTGGGTGCAATACCACTGCTGGTCCTGACTCAGGGCGCGATCACGCGGTACATGCACGCCACATTGCGCGCAGCGGACCATGGGCGCGGCGTCGATCTCGGGTGTCGCGGGTTTCGGCCGCGGAGCAGGGCCTTTGACCAGTCGTTTGAAAAACCAGATGGCCGCCGCGATCAACGCGACCCACATAATCAAGCGAATCATGTTTGTCAGCTTATGAAGTGAAGAGCGCGCAGTGTAGCCAAGCCGCTGTCAGGCGCACAGTCATCTCCATCGCCGCACGCTGTCGGAAAACGGTCGGACATGAAAAAAGGCCCCGAAGGGCCTCTTTTGGCTGACGCTGGCAAGGACTGAACTCAGTCAAACAGGCCAAAGGTCATGTAGCTGAAGATCGAGCGGCTTTTTGGCGTGCCGTCATCGTCGTCGTTTTTCTTCTCTTCGTCGGCCGACTGGTTTTCAGGCAACAGGTCCGCAGGAATGGCTTCCTTGGCGTCCTGATATTGCTTGATCACATCCTGGTTGGCGCGGGTCTCGCCTGGTGGCAGTGGCGGACGGCTTTCGATCAGGCCCAGCGTTGCCTTGGACAGCCACGAGCGGTTATCGGCCTCGGCAGTACGTGCTTCAAACTTGCCGTCCACCAATTGCGGGTGATCCGGGTAGTTGGTCTTCAGCACTTGCAGGCTGGTGTCCGCGAGGTCTTCCAGGTGCAGACGTTGATAGGCCTCGACCATAACCGCCAGGCCGTCACCGACCGACGGTGTTTCCTGGAAGTTTTCGACGACGTAACGGCCGCGGTTGGCCGCCGCTACATAGGCCTGACGCGTCAGGTAGTAATCGGCAACGTGGATTTCATAAGCCGCCAGCAGGTTGCGCAGGTAGATCATGCGCTGCTTGGCGTCAGGGGCGTAGCGGCTGTTGGGGTAGCGGCTGGTCAGCTGGGCGAACTCGTTATAAGAGTCACGGGCAGCGCCAGGGTCACGCTTGGTCTGATCCAGCGGCAGGAAGCGGGCGATGATGCCGACGTCCTGGTCGAACGAGGTCAGGCCCTTGAGGTAATAGGCGTAGTCGACGTTCGGGTGTTGCGGGTGCAGACGAATGAAACGCTCGGCCGCCGATTTGGCTGCTTCCGGCTCGCCGTTTTTATAATTGGCGTAGATCAGCTCGAGTTGCGCCTGGTCGGCATAGCGACCGAACGGATAACGCGACTCCAGCGCCTTGAGCTTCTCGGTGGCGCTGTTATAGCTGTTGTTGTCCAGATCGGCCTGCGCCTGCTGGTACAGCTCGACTTCACTGAGGTTTTCGTCGATGACTTCTTTCTTCGAAGAACAGGCAACAGTAAGTCCGAGGATGGCTATCAGCAGCAGGTGTTTCACTTGCATGGCGGCTTGCGTCCCTATAACGGCCTGCTGTCTTGCGCAGGACCGTCCTGTTATGATGGGCGCCCCGTGGAACCCCCGGGACAAAAGACGCCGTATTTAACCACAAGCGCACAGCCGAAACCAAAGGCCAGTGCCACCTCCTAGTTTGAGCATGTCTGAGATCATAGAACTCCGCGCAGAGGTGCCGTCCGAATTGGGCGGTCAACGCCTCGACCAAGTCGCCGCCCAACTATTCGCAGAGCACTCGCGCTCGCGCCTTTCCGCCTGGATCAAAGACGGTCGCCTGACAGTGGACGGTGGCGCTCTGCGCCCGCGTGACATCGTGCACGGTGGCGCAGTTCTGGTCCTCAAAGCCGAGCAGGAGGCCCAGGGCGAGTGGATCGCGCAGGACATCGAGCTCGACATCGTCTACGAAGACGACCAGATTCTGGTGATCAACAAACCGTCCGGGCTGGTCGTTCACCCTGCCGCCGGTCACGCTGATGGCACGCTGCTGAATGCCTTGCTGCACCACGTGCCGGACATCATCAATGTCCCGCGCGCCGGCATCGTGCATCGTCTGGACAAGGACACCACCGGTTTGATGGTGGTGGCCAAGACCATCCAGGCGCAGACCCAACTCGTCACTCAGTTGCAGAACCGCAGCGTCAGCCGCATTTATGAGTGCATCGTCATTGGCGTGGTGACTGCTGGTGGCAAGATCAACGCACCGATCGGACGTCATGGCCAGCAGCGTCAGCGCATGGCGGTCATGGAAGGCGGCAAGCCTGCGGTCAGTCATTACCGCGTGCTGGAGCGTTTCCGTTCGCACACCCACGTGCGGGTGAAGCTCGAAACCGGGCGTACCCACCAGATCCGTGTGCACATGGCACACATCAACTTTCCGCTCGTGGGCGACCCTGCCTACGGCGGTCGTTTCCGAATTCCACCAGCGGCAAGCGTCACGATGGTTGAATCGCTCAAGCATTTCCCGCGTCAGGCGCTGCATGCACGCTTCCTGGAGCTGGACCATCCGACGACCGGTAAGCGCATGAGCTGGGAATCGCCACTCCCGGATGACTTTGTCTGGCTGCTGACGCTCCTCAAGCAAGACCGCGAAGCGTTCATCGGATGACTGAGCTCGTGACGGACTGGTTGATTCCTGACTGGCCTGCGCCAGCCGGAATCAAGGCATGCGTCACGACGCGATCGGGCGGTGTCAGCGTAGCGCCGTTCGACAGTTTCAATCTGGGTGATCACGTTGATGATGATTCGCAGGCCGTCGCGCACAACCGTTCGACACTGACGGCACGCCTGAATGTCCAGCCGGCATGGCTGACGCAGGTTCACGGCATTGACGTGGTCGAGGCTGCTCCCTCGAAGGTGCTTCAGGCGGATGCGAGCTGGAGCAAGGCGCCGGGCGTGGCCTGCACCATCATGACGGCTGATTGCCTGCCCGCGCTGTTTTGCAACAAGGCGGGCACTCAGGTCGCCGCTGCCCACGCCGGTTGGCGTGGCCTTGCAGCGGGTGTGCTCGAAGCGGCTGTCGACAGCTTTGCCGATTCCCCCTCTGAAATCCTTGTGTGGCTTGGCCCTGCCATCGGTCCGCAGGCGTTCGAAGTAGGCCCGGAAGTGCGTGAGGCGTTTGTCTCTACCCACCCCGAGACGGCCGATGCGTTCGTGCCAGGCGCTAACGCCGGCAAGTACATGGCCGATATCTACCAGTTGGCGAGGTTGCGTCTTGCGGCCCATGGCGTGACAGCGGTGTATGGCGGAGGCTTTTCAACCTACGACGATGCACGGTTTTTTTCCTATCGCCGTGGCGCCCGCACCGGCCGGTTTGCTTCGCTGGTCTGGATCGAAGCCCGCTAATTTCCGCTCCAGCCCCTTCCGAATCCTCTCTCAGCCGCTAATGTTGATCCATGTCAACCAGAGCGTGCTTGAATCCTGCCTAATCGACCGCATCTAAAGACCATCTGGCAGGTTTCTTTATTTAGGTGTGTTCATTGCTCCGGCCTGCCCATTAGGAAGGTGACCAATGCGTATTGACCGTTTAACCAGCAAGTTACAACTCGCTCTATCAGATTCTCAATCACTGGCGGTGGGCCTGGACCATCCGGCCATTGAGCCTGCGCACTTGATGCAGGCACTCCTTGAACAGCAGGGCGGCTCGATCAAGCCACTGTTGATGCAGGTGGGCTTCGACGTGAACAGCCTGCGTCAGGCGCTGGCCAAAGAGCTCGATCAGCTACCGAAAATTCAAAACCCCACCGGCGACGTCAACATGTCGCAGGATCTGGCGCGGCTGTTAAATCAGGCCGACCGTCTTGCTCAGCAGAAAGGCGATCAGTTCATCTCCAGCGAACTGGTGCTGCTCGCGGCGATGGATGAGAACAGCAAGCTTGGCAAGCTGCTGCTTGGCCAGGGCGTCAGCAAAAAAGCGCTGGAAAACGCCATCAGCAACCTGCGCGGCGGCGATGCCGTCAACGACCCCAATGCCGAAGAGTCCCGTCAGGCACTGGATAAATACACGGTCGACCTCACCAAGCGCGCCGAGGAAGGCAAGCTTGACCCGGTGATTGGTCGCGATGACGAGATTCGCCGCACGATCCAGGTGCTGCAACGCCGGACCAAGAACAATCCCGTGCTGATCGGTGAGCCCGGTGTGGGTAAAACCGCCATCGCGGAGGGCCTGGCCCAGCGCATCATCAACGGTGAGGTCCCGGACGGCTTGCGTGGCAAGCGTCTACTCTCGCTGGACATGGGCGCGTTGATCGCCGGCGCCAAGTTCCGTGGCGAGTTTGAAGAGCGCTTGAAAGGCCTGCTCAATGAACTGTCGAAACAGGAAGGGCAGATCATTCTGTTCATCGACGAGCTTCACACCATGGTCGGTGCCGGCAAAGCCGAGGGTTCGATGGATGCGGGCAATATGCTCAAGCCGGCGCTGGCACGGGGCGAGTTGCATTGCGTCGGTGCGACCACACTCAATGAGTACCGCCAATACATAGAGAAGGACGCCGCCCTTGAGCGTCGTTTCCAGAAAGTCCTGGTGGATGAGCCGAGCGAAGAAGACACCATCGCCATCCTGCGTGGCCTCAAAGAGCGTTATGAGGTTCACCACAAGGTGGCGATCACCGACGGCGCGATCATCGCGGCGGCCAAGCTCAGCCATCGCTACATCACCGACCGCCAGCTGCCCGACAAGGCGATCGACCTGATCGACGAAGCGGCCAGCCGTATCCGTATGGAGATCGACTCCAAGCCTGAAGTGCTCGACCGTCTTGAGCGCCGCTTGATCCAATTGAAGGTGGAAGCTCAAGCGCTCAAGAAGGAAGATGACGAGGCGGCAATCAAGCGCCTGGAAAAGCTTCAGGAAGAAATCCAGCGCCTTGAGCGCGAATATGCCGATCTCGAAGAGATCTGGACTTCCGAAAAAGCTGAGGTGACCGGCTCTGCGCAGATCCAGCAAAAGATCGAGCAGTCGCGTCAGGAGCTGGAAGCTGCGCGGCGTAAGGGCGACCTCAACCGCATGGCTGAATTGCAGTACGGTGTGATTCCTGACCTCGAACGCAGCCTGCAGATGGTCGACCAGCACGGCAAACCGGAAAACCAGTTGCTGCGCAGCAAAGTGACCGAGGAAGAGATTGCAGAAGTCGTGTCCAAGTGGACCGGCATTCCCGTCTCGAAAATGCTCGAAGGTGAGCGCGACAAACTGCTCAAGATGGAAACGTTGCTGCACCAGCGCGTGATCGGTCAGAACGAAGCAGTCGTCGCGGTCTCGAACGCCGTCCGGCGGTCGCGGGCCGGGTTGTCTGACCCTAATCGTCCAAGCGGCTCTTTCATGTTCCTCGGCCCGACCGGGGTGGGTAAAACCGAGCTGTGCAAGGCATTGGCCGAGTTCCTGTTCGACACCGAAGAGGCGATGGTCCGCATCGACATGTCCGAGTTCATGGAGAAACATTCCGTTGCTCGTCTGATCGGTGCGCCACCGGGGTATGTCGGTTACGAGGAGGGCGGTTATCTGACCGAAGCCGTGCGCCGCAAGCCGTACTCGGTGATTCTGCTGGACGAAGTCGAGAAGGCGCACCCGGATGTGTTTAACGTGCTGCTGCAGGTGTTGGAAGATGGGCGTCTGACCGACAGCCACGGTCGGACGGTCGATTTCCGTAACACGGTGATCGTCATGACCTCCAACCTGGGTTCGGCGCGTATTCAGGAGCTGGTCGGCGACCGCGAGGCGCAGCGCGCGGCGGTCATGGATGCGCTCACCACGCATTTCCGTCCCGAGTTCATCAACCGGGTAGACGAAGTGGTGATCTTCGAGCCGTTGGCCCGCGACCAGATTGCCGGTATCACCGAGATCCAGCTTGGCCGTCTGCGCCAGCGTCTGGCCGAACGTGACCTGCGTCTGGAGCTGTCCACTGAGGCTATGGATAAGCTGATTGCTGTCGGCTATGACCCGGTGTATGGCGCGCGACCTCTGAAGAGGGCTATCCAGCGCTGGATCGAAAACCCGTTGGCTCAGCTGATCCTGTCGGGTGGCTTCACGCCGGGTACCAGTATCAGAGGTACGGTGCAGGACGATGAGATTGTCTTTGGCTGATCCGATCGCTGCTTTATATAGAAGCACCAAAGGGCCCTCCGCGTGAGGGCCCTTTTCATGCGGGGCAAACTTTATCCTTACCCGCAGGAATTTTGCCGGGTTGAGGGCGATCGGCAAAAAAGTCGCAAATCATTGTCTTAAAAGCAATTTGGAGGGTTGACAGGTGTTTCTGGAAATGTAGAATAGCGCGCCTCAGAGACGTGAACGCAGCGATGCAGACGGGTCGAAGAGGCTGAAAATGCGGTACGTTCAGTGAGGTGCTTGCCAGATTAGTCTGGTAAAGATTTACTGAATTTGTTGTGTTGAAGCGCATCAAACGCTGCATCTGAAATTGTAGATCGTTCCGTGATAGCTCAGTCGGTAGAGCAAATGACTGTTAATCATTGGGTCCCAGGTTCGAGTCCTGGTCACGGAGCCAATTTCAAGAGGTAGTACCGTCGGGGTATAGCGCAGTCCGGTAGCGCGCCTGCTTTGGGAGCAGGATGTCAGGAGTTCGAATCCCCTTACCCCGACCATTATTTGGGTCGTTAGCTCAGTTGGTAGAGCAGTTGGCTTTTAACCAATTGGTCGTAGGTTCGAATCCCACACGACCCACCATTTTTGACCTGGCTTCATCGGGTTAAATCTTAGGGAGTGACGTCAGTAGCGTCACCCGCTCTGGAAGCACCTTCGGGTGTTTCCTTGTTTCACCGGGGTATAGCGCAGTCCGGTAGCGCGCCTGCTTTGGGAGCAGGATGTCAGGAGTTCGAATCCCCTTACCCCGACCATTTTCGCCCCAGCAACATCCGGGCAGAAAATACCGCTTCAACGCCATTCGTGTTGAAGCTACAAAAAAGCGTCCTTCGGGGCGCTTTTTTCGTTTCCGGCGTTTGGTTAGCCCTGGCGGCTACCGGCGCTAACGTGATCACGGCGACAAGCATGTCCCCATGATCCAACGTGAGGTAAATCAGGCCAGCGGTTTGACCGATCCGGCGCGACAGCGAGGTCGATTATTTACCGGTCCCGCCGGGTGCGGATTGACCAGCCCCGGTATAGACTTCAGCCAGTCTTTTCAGGATCGGCCGTGATATGAAGTCGCCAATTCCTTCGTGTGAGCAGCAGCGCCTGGAGGCGCTGTATCAACTTGAAGTCCTCGATACCCAGCCGGAAGCCACGCTCGATCGCATCACGCGGCTAGTCGCGCAGGTGCTGAACGTGCCCATTGCCCTGATTTCGCTGGTGGATCAAGACCGCCAGTGGTTCAAGTCACGCGTGGGCCTTGAAGTAGTCGAGCTGCCGAGAGAAACGGCCTTCTGTGCTCATGCCATTCTGGAAACCAACGAACTGGTGGTGCCTGACGCTACGGAGGACCAGCGTTTCTGCGATAACCAGTTAGTCGTGGGTGATCCCCATATTCGTTTTTATGCGGGCGTACCCATACGGACCAGTAAGGGTTTTGCAGTGGGCACGTTGTGCGCGATTGATGCGCGGCCTAGAACGCTTTCTCCGCAGGAACTGGCCATACTCCGCGACCTCGCCGATGTCGTCAGTCGGGAGATGCAGTTGCGCGAAAACCTCATGCTGGCCCGCATTCAGAAGGATCGCTCCCAGGCGTTGTTCGTCGCCAGTGAGGCCGGCTATCGGTCTATGTTTGAGTTGGCGTCGGTCGGTATCGCACTGGTTGCGCCGGACGGTGGCTGGATCAGCGTTAACGCGGCGCTTTGTAACATGCTCGGCTATGGGCCAGATGAGCTGAAGCACCTGACATTTCAGGACATCACCCACCCCGACGACCTGGACGGTGATCTCGGGATGCTCCATCAGCTGAGTGTTGGTGAGATTGACAGCTACCAGATGGAGAAGCGTTACCTGCGCAAAAACGGCAGCCCGGTGTGGGTCAATCTGAGCGTAACCAAGAAACTCTCGGAAGCGGGGGCGCTGGAATATTTCATTTCAATCATTCAGGACATTCAGGCGCGTAAAGAGCTCGAGCAGGAAGCTCGGCATGACGCCCTGACCGGCCTGCACAATCGACGTGCGCTTGATTCTTTGTTGCCCATCGCTCAGGCCCGAGCTGATCGATCCAGACTGCAGCTGGCGCTGATGTTTATCGACCTGGACGGTTTCAAAGTCATCAACGACAGTTATGGCCACGATGCGGGTGATGACTTGCTGCGCACGATTTCCGCACGTTTGCAGAACTGCATACGCAGGACCGACAGCCTGGTCCGGCTGGCCGGCGACGAGTTCATCGTGATTCTCGAGGGCATCACCCCGGGTGTGGAGGAAGCTCGCGAAGTGGCGCAGAAACTGCTCGCCGCCATCGCCCAGCCCATCACCATCAAAGGCGATGAGATTCGCAGCAACGCGAGCATCGGTTTTTCCATGTACGAACCCGGCTCCAGCAAAGCGCCGGACGAGCTCATGCGAGAAGCCGACCGCTGGATGTACAAAGCCAAGCACATGGGCAAAGGGCGAGTAATGCCCTAGCGTCACCCGTGCATCGTTGCAGGCGCGCGGCAGTTGAATCAGCGCCAACCCTTGTAGGCACGCGGCAGGAATCAGCGCTAACCCTTGTAGGAGCGCGCTTGCCCGCGAAGACGGTCTTACACCCGACAGAGATGTGTCAGATGTACCGACCGTTCGCGGGCAAGCGCGCTCCTACGCCTACGGCAGAGGCGGATTGCGGTGATCTTGGGATCGCGGTTTGGCCCGAGGCCACAGACGGCGGCATGCGTCGCAGCCTTCCAAACACGCGGCAGGAATCAGCGCCTACCCGTGTAGGAGCGCGCTTGCCCGCGAAGACGGTCTTACAACCGACAGAGATATGTCAGATGTACCGACCGTTCGCGGGCAAGCGCGCTCCTACGCCTACGGTAGAGGCAGATTGCGGTGATCTTGGGATTGCGGTTTGGCCCGAGGCCACGGGCGGCGGCATGCGTCGCAGTCTTCCATACACGCGGCAGGAATCAGCGCCATCCCGTGTAGGAGCGCGCTTGCCCGCGAAAACAGTCTTACAACCGACAGAGATATGTCAGATGTACCGACCGTTCGCGGGCAAGCGCGCTCCTACGCCTACGGTAGAGGCAGATTGCGGTGATCTTGGGATTGCGGTTTGGCCCGAGGCCACAGACGGCGGCATGCGTCGCAGCCTTCCAGACACGCGGCAGGAATCAGCGCCTACCCGTGTAGGAGCGCGCTTGCCCGCGAAGACGGTCTTACACCCGACAGAGATATGTCAGATGTACCGACCGTTCGCGGGCAGCGCGCTTCTACGCCTTCGGCAGCAGCGAACGCGGCGGCGTCAGTGCAGCTTCATGCGGGGTTCGGTGCCGCGGCCGATGCGGCTTCCCAGCATCAGCATCAACGTGCGGAACATTCCGTATAACGCCATCTGGTGCATGCGATACAGCGAGACGTAAAACATCCGCGCGAGCCATCCTTCAAGCATGACGCTGCCCGTCAGGTTGCCCATCAAATTGCCCACCGCCGAGAATTTCGACAGCGAAATCAGTGAGCCGTAGTCCTTGTAGCGGTACTCCGGCAGCTGACCGCCCTCGATGCGCAGCTTCAGCGATTTCACCAGCAACGACGCCTGCTGATGCGCCGCTTGCGCGCGCGGTGGGACATTGCGGTCAGTGCCTTTTTGAGGGCACGCCGCGCAGTCGCCGAAAGCAAAGATGTTGTCATCGCGCGTGGTCTGCAGCGTCGGGCGCACCTGCAGTTGATTGATGCGATTGGTCTCAAGACCTGCGATCCCTTCCAGGAACGCCGGAGCGCGGATGCCCGCCGCCCAGACTTTCAAGGTGGCAGGAATCACCTGACCCGTCGCAGTGACAAGGCTGTCAGCCGTCACTTCGCTAACCGCCGAGTTGGTCAGCACTGTGACGCCCAGCTTCTCCAGGGTCTTGTGCACCGGCCCACCAATGCGCTCGGGCAGGGCAGGCAAGACACGCGGCCCGGCTTCAATCACTGTGATGCGCAGGTTTTCCGGCTTGATGTGACCCAGCCCGTAAGCCGCCAGTTCGTGCGCGGCGTTGTGCAGTTCAGCGGCCAACTCCACACCCGTCGCGCCTGCACCCACGATCGCGACGTTGATCTCTTCGGCTGCGTCGTGCTGGCTCGCATGCGCGCGCAGGTAGCGATTGAGCAACTGCTGATGGAAGCGCTCGGCCTGTTTGCGCGTGTCGAGGAACAGGCAATGTTCCGCCGCGCCCTTAGTGCCGAAATCATTGGTGGTGCTGCCAACGGAAATCACCAGCGAGTCGTAATCCAGGCTGCGGGCCGGAACCAGCTCGTTGCCGTGCTCGTCCAGCGTTTCAGCCAGGTGGATCTGCTTGTTCTCGCGATCCAGCCCGATCATGCGACCCATCTGGAACTGAAAGTGGTTCCACTTGGCTTGCGCCACGTAGTTCAGCTCATCCTCATAAGAGTTAAGCGAACCGGCAGCCACTTCGTGCAACAGCGGCTTCCAGATGTGGGTCAGGTTGGCATCCACCAGCGTGACGCTGGCCGCGCCTTTCTTGCCCAGGGTTTTACCCAGACGGGTAGCCAGCTCCAGACCGCCAGCGCCTCCGCCGACAATTACAATACGATGAGTCATGGGGATATCTCATAAGGCTTAAGGAATTCTGTGTCGGTGCAATCTGCGCGAGCGCGAGGCAGCTCGGAGCGTCAGATGGCACGGCAAACGGTTCAACGAGGCTGGCTTGGAAATCGCCACCAGTCCCAAACAAAAATGGTCGGCCCGAGCCTGGAGGTGCTCGAAGTTCGGGCGGATGCTCAAAGCCAGTCTTCGACACACTCATGGTCGTCTCAGTTCAGGCAGCTGGTCATGTGGGGCCTGGTAAATGAGTGACCCCGGTCACGAAGCGGCAGTATTGGCTGCGTTAAAGTCCTGGACGCTCGATTCGATCGGCTCGATACACAGAACATCATCCAGGCGCACGATGCCGCTTTGTATCACCCGCGCGGTGATGCCGCCATGGCCACGCACCGCCTGGAAAATACCGTGGCCCAAACGCTGTTCGAGGCGGGCGCAGGGCTGGCACCAACCGGTGGTTTCGAAGATCGCCTGGCCGATGCGAAAGCGCCGGTTTTTCAGACTGAACAGATTGATGCCGCTGATCACGATGTTGCGCCGCAAATCCTGCGGCAGTACAGGATTGTCTTCGGCGCGGCCCATCAACGAACTGACCACCGCAAAATGCTCCCACTGAATCAGCGTCACCTGGCGCGCGTTGCGCGGGCCGGGGCGGGCGTGATCACCGGTCAGGCCGGCTTCGCGCCGCGCTTCGACAGCATCCAGCTCGACCATCTCGCCACGCGATTCCGGCCGCACGCCGATCCAGCGAACGCGCCCGCGCTGGGGTACATCGGCAATCAATTCCTGCAACGGGCTCATAAACTAATTCCTACATCAAACACTACACTGCGCCCCAAATTGGTCCGCAGAAAATCCGGCGCATCCGGATGGGCGAACAATACCCGGGCAAAGGTCGGTCCGACCAGCGACAGCGATCGCCAACCCTGACGCAGGTACTCAGTGGGCGGTGGAAAATGGCTGTTCAGATCGAGCACCTCACGCTTGAGGCTGGCGAACGCAATGATGTCCAGTTCGCTCAGTTCCAGGCCCCGCTCCTTGTAGTTGTGAGCCTTCTTGCGCAGCGTCGGCGCCAGTCGGCGAAGCAGCTCGGCAGCGGGAATGCGCTTGGGTTTGGCTTCGCGTCGCACCAGTTGGCTGAGGGAGAAAGCGCTGCGTCGACGCTGCAGTTCTTCGCGCCATTCGTCGTTGAGCCGACGACCTTCATCCAGCACGAAGAACACCTCAAAACACGCATCGCGAAAAAGCACATCCGGCGGCTCCTGCCCGGCTGGCAGAAAATCGTCGGCGCGATGGGGAATGTTGAGGCCCTGCAGCAACCGCTCGCACACCCAACGCTCACGCTCCCACTTGCGCGCATTGGAGAGGAACGCGCTGGCCTGCTCGGCCTGGCTCGTCAGAAGACGCAGATAATCGGAGTCATCCATAGCGCCCAGCTTAATCCATCTTGTAGGAGCCGGCTTGCTGGCGAACACGATTCATTCTTCACTGCTGCGTCACCTGACCTAATGCCTCCGCCAGCAAGCTGACTCCACAGGTTATGTGCCTTACCTGCAATCTCGGACAACGCAGGTCTACTGTGGGAGTGAGCTTGCTCACGACACGTCATCACCAACCAACACATGTTCAGCGGATGTACCTGCCTTCGCGTGCACGATCGCTTCCCGTGACTCGCTGCGCGGCGTTGAAACGAGATTCACTGGCTACAAATCCCGCTGCTTTCTGAACTGCCCTGGCGGCATGCCGTGGGCGTGACGGAAGCGCCTGGAAAAGTAGGCCTCGTCCGCAAAGCCACAGAGCCGCGCCACTTCCCGCACCGGTTTGCTGCCGTTGAGCAGCAGCGTGCGCGCCAGATGCATGCGTCGTTCCAGTACCAGTTCGCTGAACGTCTTGCCGACTTCCTTGCGCAACCAGTGGGTCAGGTAGTTCGGTGAAAGGAACGCCGCAGAGGCGGCTTTTTTCAGGCTCAGGTCCGGGTCGTCGAGATTCTTGCGCACGTACTCCGACATCCGCGCGAGAGCATCGCGGCGGCTACGCTCCGCGGCATTGTCATCGGCCAGCAGCTTGATCGGCTCGGCGTACAGCTGGCAGATGGTGCCAATCAGCTGCAGCAGGCAGCCTTTGAGTATCTCCCGCGTGCCGAACTGGCGGTTTGCGTCGAGTACACGCATGCGGCCCAGCAGATGCTCAATCTCGGCAAAGTCAGCGGCGCTCAAGGTGAAATCCAGATGCTCCTGAAAACGGAAAGGTGACAGCTCGGGAGCGAGGGCAATAGCCACGTCCTCCAGGTCCAGCGGATCGCATTGCAACTGGGGCAGCAGGAAGGTTTGAGCAAAGTTGATCAGCAGGAAGTTGCCCTCCGGCGGATGCGGTATGAGGTGCAGCTTGTGCGGGAGGATGAAGGCCAGCGTATTGCGCGGGAAGGGGCGAACAACCCCACCGATGTGCTGGACGGTATCGCCACCCAGATTGATCTGGATCTGAAAATACTCGTGCCGGTGAGGCGCCGTTTCTGCTTTGCCCTCGGTTTTGCCACGTATGTAAAAGTCCGGCCGCTCACTGCGTTGCTGCATGCCATAAGTGGGGACGCGGTTGGCGGGCTCCATCGTGCGCTCCTCTGTGATTGCTGCTTATTGCCAGTCGTCGTACGACACGTTTCAATTTTTTATATAACCCTGCTAACCCGCTCATGTCCAAAAAAATCGGAATCTGCCATCTACCCGTGACTGTTCTAGATCAACGCTTTACGCCAGCGATTGGCGCTTCGTTTGCCTTTCGGCACGCTGGAAATTTCTTGGACTTTTCATTAGGACGGCAGGTTTAAATCCAAAAACGTTCTAAGCCACGACTTGTTTAAAACCGGTCGTACGATAAGTTGAAAGCGCGCTTCACCACTCGATACCAATAAAAACAATGAGGAATTCTCATGTCGAGCAACCCTGATAGTCAGGTGATGGAGGCCGCCGTGGCCGCTCCCACCACCGCCGCACCCGCCCGCCCGATGTCCCATCGCCGCTGGTTCATGCTCTCGCTGTTGCTGATCGCCACGATCATCAACTACGTGGACCGCGTCAATATCTCCATCGCTGCGCCGTTCATGGCCAAAGACCTGGGGCTGGACAAGGTCCAGATGGGCTTGATCTTCTCGGCCTTCGCCTGGACTTACGCGTTCGCCCTGGTCCCTGCCGGCTTCATCGCCGACCGCTTCGGCTCGCGATTTACCTATGGCGCCTCACTGATCTCATGGTCGGCCGTCACGGTCTGCCAGGGAATGGCGGGCGGTTTCGCTTCGTTGTTCGGCTTGCGTCTGGCCATCGGGGCAATGGAAGCGCCAGCCTTCCCGGCAAACAGTCGCGCGGTCACGGTCTGGTTTCCGGCGCGCGAGCGCGGCACCGCCAGCAGTATTTACGTCTGCGGCCAGTATCTCGGCACTGCGCTGTTCACCGGGTTGCTGCTCTGGCTGGCGACCACTTACGACTGGCGTCACGTGTTCTACAGCACCGGCATCGTCGGCATTCTTTTCGGGATCGCGTGGCTGTACCTGTATCGCGACCCGATGAACTGCAAAAAGGTGAGCAAGGAAGAACTGGCCTACATCGAAGATGGCGGCGGGTTGGTCAAGAGCAGTCAGGAAAGAAACAAATTCAAGTGGGCGCAGATCGCCGAATTGCTGAAATATCGCCAAGTGTGGGCCATCTGTCTGGGCAAATTTGCCAGCACATCGGCACTGTACTTTTTCCTGACCTGGTTCCCGACGTATTTGATCGAAGAACGTCATCTGACGATGGTGAAAGTCGGCATCTTCGCGGTGCTGCCATTCATTGGTGCAACGGTTGGTGTGCTGCTGGCAGGTTTCATTGCCGACGGGATGATTCGTCGCGGCTTCTCGCTGTCCTTCTCTCGCAAGTTGCCGCTGGTGGTGGGCTCGGCGCTCGGCATGTCGATCATGCTGGTCAACTTCACCGACTCCAATGAGGTCTGCATTGCGCTGCTCACGATCGCCTTCTTCGCACAGGGCATCGCCTCGTCTTCATGGGCCGCCGTGTCGGAAATCGCGCCGAAGGAACTGATTGGCCTGACCGGAGGGATTACCAGCCTGGCGGCCAACATTGGCGGCATCGTTACCCCGATCGTCATCGGACAGATCCTTCACGTCACCGGCAACTTTGCGTGGGCGTTCTGGTTTATTGGCGGGGTCGCGCTGGTGGGTACGCTGTCTTATTCGTTATTGCTCGGCCGTATTTACCGCATCGAACTGACTGCCAAATAACGCCTCAAGAATGTGTGTGTGAACTTATGCCCCTGTGGGCAAAGGCGTATGTGAATACGCCTTTTTTAATGCCGGCGATCTGCGGTTTTTAGTCCAGCGCGAACACGGTTTTGTCCAACTTTCCCGGCGTTCGATCCCTTAGTCTGAATTGAAGCCTCTGGATGTGAAGCGGCCCGGACAGGGCGGCTTTCAGTGATAAGGAACGCCATGAACAACTTTGTATTCGAGCCTCCCCGAACCCACAGCTTGCCGGTCAATGGCAGCGATGCGCGATTCCCCGTGGGCCGGGTGTTTTGCCTGGGCCGTAATTATCAATGGGGCGATGGGGCCAACGGGGAACGCGAGGTTCCTGCGTTCTTCATGAAGCCGGCGACGTCGGTTGTCGACGCCGTGGGCGAGGTGGCATTTCCGACCCAGACCGAACAGTTCTGCCATGAAATCGAACTGGTCGTGGCAATAGGCAAAGACGGTTACCAGATCGATCCTGAACACGCGCTGGACCATGTGTGGGGTTACGCCGCAGGGCTTGACCTGACGCGCCGTGATTTGCAGCTCGCGGCCAAGGCGGTGGGCAACCCATGGGAGCCGGCGAAGGCGTTCGACGGCTCGGCGCCGATCACCCCCATTCGTCCGTCAGGGCGTGATGGCCATGCGCGGCAAGGCGCGATCTGGCTCAGCGTCAATGGCGTGGAACGGCAGCGCTCCGATCTGGAAAGCCAGATCTGGTCGGTGAGCGAGGTCATCAGCCAGCTTTCCCATTCCGTCACGCTGCGCGCTGGCGACCTGATCATGACCGGCACGCCGCCCGGCGTTGCATCGCTCGAAGCGGGCGACGTGATCAATGGCGGCATCGAGGGTATCGGCGAATTTGAGGTGAGGGTCGGTGAACGCCGCTAAGCGGTTCATCGAGAACCGCAGCATTTTGATGAGCAACAAGGAGAACAATAATGACTGATCAATCCGTTTCAAAAATTGCCCTGGTGACCGGCGCTGGCAGCGGCATTGGCCGTTCGGTTGCATTCGGCCTGCTCGAAGACGGCTACAAGGTAGTGGTCACCGGGCGTCGTCTGCAGCCCCTCGAAGAGCTGGTGGCGCAGGCCCGCGAGCAGGGCGGTGAAGCCTTGGCGGTGTCGTGCGACGTGCGCGACCCGGCCAGCGTCGACCATTTGTTCGCTACCATCGAAGAGGTCTATGGCCGGCTCGACCTGGTCTTTAACAACGCTGGCGTCAACGCACCTGCCGTGCCGATGGACGAGCTGCCTGTCGAGAAATGGCTGAGCGTGATCGACACCAACGTAACCGGCGTTTTCCTGTGCAGCCGCGGCGCATTTGGGCTGATGCGCAAGCAATCCCCTCAGGGCGGCCGGATCATCAATAACGGCTCCATTTCTGCGCACGTGCCACGACCCTTCACTGCACCTTACACCGCCAGCAAGCACGCAGTGCTTGGGCTGACCAAGAGCCTGGCGCTCGACGGTCGCGAATTCAATATCGCCTGCAGCCAGATCGACATCGGCAATGCGCTGACCGAGCTGTCGGTGCGCATGACCCAAGGTGTGCGTCAGGCCAATGGCTCGACGGCGGTCGAGCCGATGATCGACGTCAAACACATTGCCGACGCCGTGCGCTACATCGCCGCGCTGCCGCTCTCCGCCAACGTGCTGAACATGACTGTCATGGCAACCAATATGCCTTTCGTGGGCCGTGGTTGATTCTTTCGACATCGAGAAAAGCGAGAAACTGATGAAACCTGAAATCCTCCAGCTGAGCCCGATTCTGATTCCTGAAATCAACGCGCGCCTGAATGAGCTGTACACCGTTCGCCCGTATTTTCAGCAGACCGACAAAGCCGCCTACCTGCGCGAGCACGGCGCGAATATTCGCGGTGTCGTGACCGGCGGCCACACCGGTATTACGCGCGAAGTGATGGAGCAGCTACCGAAGGTGGAAGTGATCGCGGTCAACGGTGTCGGCACTGACGCGATCGATCTGGCCTACGCCCGGGACCGTGGCATTCGGGTCACGGCGACTATTGGCGCGCTGACCGAGGACGTCGCCGACCTCGCCATCGGCCTGTTGATTTCGGCCTGTCGCGGACTGTGTACCGGCGACCGCTACGTGCGCTCGGGTGCATGGGCCAAGACCGCGACGCCGCTGGTGCCGCTCCCATTGGCTCGGCGGTTCAGCGGGATGCGCATCGGCATCGTCGGCATGGGCCGGGTAGGGCGGGCGGTTGCCTCGCGCGCCGCGGCATTTGGCTGTCCCATCAGCTACACCGATCTCAAGCCCATGAGCGACGTGCCTTACAGCTTCGTGAGCGATCTCGTGGAGTTGGCCGCGCAGAGTGACGCATTGATTGTCGCGGCAGCCGCCGACAAAGCCAAAGGCATCATCAACGCCAAGGTATTGGAAGCGCTGGACGCGCAAGGGTTTTTGATCAACGTGGCGCGCGGCAGTCTCGTAAACGAGCCCGACTTGGTCGCTGCACTGCAAGCAGGCTCAATCGCGGGCGCCGGGCTTGATGTGTTCGCCGAGGAGCCGCATGTGCCGGACGTCTTGTTTGAGCTGGAAACCGTCGTCCTGCAACCCCATCGCGCCAGCGCCACCGTCGAAACCCGAACACGGATGGGCGAGATGGTGCTGGCCAGCCTGGCGGATGGGCTCGCAGGGAAGGTGCCGGTGGGGAGTGTGGTCTGAAGGGGCTGACACCGCCGCAATTGTAGGAGCGTGCATCCTTTACAGACGTCCTGGCGGGCCATGGTCTGTAGGAGCCGGCTTGCTGGCGAAAGCGGTATGTCAATCCCCTTTGATGTATCTGACAGATTGCCTTCGCCGGCAAGCCGGCTCCTACGGATCGAAGTGAATATTAATGCCGAGGGAGGCTCTCAAAACGCTCCGGACTCAACCGATAATTCCTGCACCAGAAAATCGATAAACGCCCGGGTTTTCATCGGCACGCGTCGGGACGACGGGTACACCGCGTTGACCGAAATCACCGGCGCTTGCCAGTCACACAGCACCGGCACCAGACGGCCATCGGCGACCGCCCGCTCAATGATGAAATTGGGCAACAGCGCAATGCCCATTCCCGCCACGGCGGCCTGCGCCAGGATATCGCCGTTGTTGGCATGCAACGGCCCGCTGACTGTCACACGCTGGGTTTCCTTGCCGTTACACAGCTGCAGGCTGACGCCGCTTTGCAGATAGCCGTAACTCAGACACTTGTGGTTTGCCAGATCCTTTGGCGTTTGCGGCGTGCCCTCGCGTTCGAGGTAAGCGGGGGAGGCCACCATGATCCTCGGCGCTGGTGCCAGCGAGCGCGCAACCATCGATGAGTCTGGAAGGCTGGCGATACGGATCGTGACGTCGAACCCGCCCTTGACCGGATCCACCTGCTGATCGCTCAGCACCACTTGCAGCTCAACGTTCGGATGCAGCTCGTTGAAGCTTGGAATCAGCGGCCCCAGCCGGCTCAAGCCAAACGACATGGGTGCGTTGACCCGCAATACGCCGCGTATCTCCCCCATCCCGGTCCGCGCGCGTTGTTCGGCTTCATCCAGCGAAGCGATGACATCGCGACAGGCGTCGTAGTACTCGGCGCCCGCCTCGGTCAGATGCAGGCTGCGCGTCGTGCGCTGCAACAGCTGCACACCGATGGCCTCTTCCAGCGCCTGAATCTGTTTGCTGACTTTCGAGCGCGGCACGTCCAGCGCCCGGGCCGCCGCAGCGAAGCCATTTGCTCCTACCGTGGCGACAAACGCGCGCATGCATTCGATACGATCCATGACCGTTCCTGATTTTGAAACAATGAGTCCCGATTCTATGGGATTGTTCCCTAAGCGACTAGTCCGTAAATTCACTCCCAAGCCAGCCAACAAGCGCAACCCGCGCAGCGGCGACCCCTAACGAACGACTCTCACTGAAGGAATTTACCCATGTCCATTCGCGAACTGCTGAACCCAACCAACGCCGCTCTGATCCTGATCGACCACCAGCCGCAAATGGCTTTCGGCGTTCAGTCGATCGACCGCCAGACGTTGAAGAACAACACCGTTGGCCTGGCCAAAGCCGCCAAGATCTTCAACGTACCGACCATCTACACCTCGGTCGAAACCCAAAGCTTCAGCGGTTTCATCTGGCCTGAACTGCTGGCGGTGTTCCCGGATCAGCAGCCGATCGAGCGGACCTCGATGAACTCGTGGGAAGACAAGAAACTGGTTGAAGCGGTCAAGGCAACTGGCCGCAAGAAGCTGATCATCGCCGCGCTGTGGACCGAGGTCTGCCTGAACTTCCCGACACTGGACGCACTGGCTGAAGGCTACGAGGTGTACATCGTCACCGACGCTTCCGGCGGCACAACCAAAGAGGCCCACGACATGTCGGTGCAGCGGATGATTCAGGCAGGCGCCGTGCCGGTCACCTGGCAGCAAGTACTGCTCGAATTCCAGCGCGACTGGGCACACAAGGAAACCTACGAAGCCGTGATGGAGTTGGTGCTGGAACACAGCGGCGCGTACGGCATGGGCGTCGACTACGCCTACACCATGGTCCACGGCGCACCGCAGCGTAAACTCGGCTAAACCCACGCCTTACAAAAAAGCTTCGCGATGATTGTCGCGAAGCTTTTTTGGCGTCTGTGCGTTGTACCCGGGACCAGAAGCATCGCATAACCTGACCCACCGCCATCGCGGGCAAGCGCGCTCCTACAGGTCGGCGTCAGACGGTAATGCGAGATTGATCAGCGCTTAATTGTAGGAGCGCGCTTGCCCGCGAAAAATGGCACATCCAGCATCGTCTAACCTGACCCACCGCCATCGCGGGCAGGCGCGCTCCTACAGGTCGGCGTCAGACGGTAATGCGAGATTGATCAGCGCTTAATTGTAGGAGCGAGCTTGCCCGCGAAAAATGGCACATCCAGCATCGTCTAACCTGACCCACCGCCATCGCGGGCAAGCGCGCTCCCACAGCTCGGCGTCAGACCGACGCGCGAGGCAGATCAATGCTGCCGAGGATCCAAATCACCCGAAAACAATTCATCCTCCGCATCCGGCGCCACCGGAATGGCATGCTCTTCAGATGCCCACGCCCCCAGGTCAATCAACTTGCAACGGTCCGAACAGAACGGCCGAAACTTACTCTCCGGCGTCCATTCCACAGGCGCTCCGCAGGTTGGGCAATTGACGGTCATTGGTTGGCTCATCATTGGCCTCCACGCAAAGTTAAATAAAAGTGATGCAAGCGCTCGACCTCGCTTTTGAGCCAGGCCGGGTCACGGTCATTGACGATCACGTCATCGGCCCGACTCAAGCGTTCCTCGCGACTGGCCTGTGCCTTGAGAATCGCACGGACCTGCTCTTCGTTGGTCTTGTCGCGCATCACCGTGCGCTCGATCTGCACCGATTCCGGCACATCAATCACCAACACCCGCTGCACCATCTGGTGCTGAGAAGTCTCCAGCAACAACGGCGACACCAGAATCGCGTAAGCCGATTCCGCGCGCGCCAGGTACTGACGGATTTCCTCGCGGATCAACGGATGAAGCAAACCCTCAAGCCAGACCCGCTGCTGCGGATCCTTGAAAATCAGCTCACGCAAGGCCGAGCGATTCAGAGTCCCATCCGCTTGCAGCACGCCTGCGCCAAAATGCTCTGCGATCTGTGCAAGCGCGGGGCGCCCAGGTTCAACCACCCAGCGAGCAGCGTCGTCAGCGTCGACTAAATGCACGCCCAGATCAGCGAAGCACTGGGCAGCCGCACTCTTGCCGCTGCCAATACCGCCAGTGAGGCCGAGGATCCAGGATTTTGAAACAGGAGAGGTCATCTGAAGCCGGCGATCTGCAAATACGAAGTGGTTATTTGATCACCCCAGAGCAACGCGATCCACCCCGCAAGTGCCAGATAAGGACCGAAGGGGATCGGCGTGCTGGTCTCAACATTGCGCAAACGCAGCAGAATCAGCCCTAAAACCGCCCCGACAATCGACGACAAAAGGATCGTCAGCGGCAAAATTTGCCACCCGCCCCAGGCGCCCAACATAGCCAGCAACTTGAAGTCACCGTAGCCCATGCCTTCCTTGCCGGTGACCAGCTTGAACAGCCAGAACACGCACCACAACACCAAATAACCCGCGACCGCGCCCCACAGCGCATCGGTCAGCGAAGCGAACAGCCCAAACGAATTGACGATCAACCCCAGCCACAGGAGAGGCAAGACAATAGCGTCCGGCAACAGCTGATGATCGGCGTCGATCAGGCTCATCGCCAACAAACCCCACGTCAGCACCAGCATCGCCCCCGCCTCCCAGCCGAAACCGAAATGCCAAGCGATGAAGGCCGAGAGTAAGCCGCACGATAACTCAACGAGCGGGTAGCGCTTGCTGATGGGGGCTTTGCACTGGGAACACTTACCGCCGAGGAACAGATAACTCACGACCGGAATGTTTTCCCATGCTCGGATTTTGTGAGAGCAGTGCGGACAGCGCGAGTGAGGGAGGATCAGGTTGAAGGTTTCTGGTTGCGGCTCTGGGGGGAGTTCGAGCATTTCGCGCGACTGGATTTTCCAGTCGCGGATCATCATTTTTGGGAGACGGTAGACAACGACGTTTAGGAAACTGCCGACGAGCAGGCCCAAGATGAGCGTGCATAGAACAAAGGCCAGCGGAGAGCTGGCCAGGAAGTCGAGGAGGGGCATGATTAGACGGCGTTTCCGAGCTGGAAGATGGGGAGGTACATAGCGATGACGAGCCCGCCGACGATCACGCCAAGCACAGCCATGATCATTGGTTCCATCAAAGCGGTAAGACTATCAACCATGTTGTCGACTTCATCTTCGTAATACGTCGCAACTTTATCCAGCATTGAATCGAGTGCGCCTGACTCTTCACCGATGGCGGTCATCTGAACCGCGAGCATTGGGAATACCCCGGTGCTGCGCATCGAGAAATTAAGCTGCATGCCTGTGGAAACGTCCTGCTTGACCTTGTTGACCGCGTTCTTGAAGACGACGTTGCCAGTCGCGCCCGCAACTGAATCCAGCGCCTCAACCAGAGGAACGCCAGCGGCGAAGGTTGTGGATAAGGTTCGCGCGTAGCGGGCCACTGCAGATTTGTAGAGCAACGGGCCGACCACAGGAACCTTTAAAAGCGCTCGGTCCAGTCCATTTCTGAATTTCTCCGAATTTCTATACGCTCGGCGAAATAGAAAAATGCCCAAAGCGATCCCTGCGAGCAATATCCACCAGTAATCCTGAACGATTTGGGAGAGCCCAATCACCATCACCGTAAATGCGGGAAGCTTCGCACCGAAGCCTTCGAAAATACTTTGAAACTGGGGTACGACTTTGAGGAGAAGAATGCCTGTTACAACGAATGCTACGACGACCACAGCGATTGGATAGGTCATCGCTTTTTTGATTTTCGCCTTCAGCGATTCGGTTTTTTCCTTGTATGTTGCGACACGGTCCAGCAAGGCTTCGAGGGCCCCAGCCTGCTCGCCCGCGTCCACCAAATTGCAGAAAAGATCGTCGAAATACAGTGGTTTCTGGCGTAGGGCCGTCGCGAAGCTATGCCCGGCAGCGACCTCCTGCTTAATGTCGTCCACAAGCTTTCGCATATTGGGGTTTTCGTGGCCTTCGCTGATGATGTCGAAAGACTGCAGCAGAGGTACACCTGCCTTCATCATTGTCGCCATCTGACGGCTGAAGAATGCGATGTCCAGTGGCTTGATTTTCTTGCCCTTGCCGAAGATGGACACCGACTTCTTACGAACTTTAGTCGGGTTGATTCCCTGCTTACGTAGCTGAGCTTTCACTAGGGCAGGGTTATGCCCGTTGATTTCGCCAGTGAGCTTCGTCCCTTTTTTATCTACCCCTTCCCAAGCATAGACGCTGACTTTGACTGCTTTGGTCGCCATGCTTAATCCTTGGTCACCCTGTTTATTTCTTCGAGGCTGGTCACGCCCTGCATAGCCTTCATCAGGCCCGATGTGCGCAGATCGTTAAAGCCGTCTTTGCGCATCTGCTCGGAAATCTGGATTGAATTACCTTCCTCCATAATGATGCGCTCCAGCGCTGGTGTGCTCTTCACCACCTCGTAGATACCTACTCGGCCCTTGTAGCCGCTGTTGCAGTGCTCGCACCCCATTGGGGAGTAAAGCTGGAACGAGCCGATTTGTGACTCGGGGAAACCTTCTGCAATCAATGTCTCCCGCGGAATCTCCACGGCTTTCTTGCAGTGAGCGCACAGCTTCCGCGCGAGACGTTGGGCAATGATCAGGTTTATCGCTGTTGCGATGTTGAAAGCCGCTACGCCCATATGGTGCAGCCGCGTCAGGGTCTCTGCGGCGCTGTTAGTGTGCAGCGTGGACAACACCATGTGGCCGGTTTGGGATGCCTTAATCGCAATTTCGGCAGTCTCCAGGTCTCGAATCTCACCGACCATGATTACGTCAGGGTCCTGACGCAAAAACGCCCGCAACGCCTGAGAGAAGTCCATTCCCTGACGCGGATTGACGTTGACCTGGTTGATACCTTCGAGATTGATCTCTACTGGGTCTTCGGCAGTCGAAATATTGATGTCCACGGTGTTGAGAATATTCAGTCCGGTATAAAGCGATACCGTTTTGCCCGAGCCGGTAGGGCCGGTCACAAGGATCATGCCTTGAGGTTGGCGAAGAGCTTCTAGGTATAGCGCTTTCTGCTCCGGCTCATACCCGAGAGCGTCGATACCCATCTGCGCGCTCGTTGGGTCTAGAATTCGCATTACGATTTTTTCGCCCCACAAAGTGGGTAGCGTATTGACCCGGAAGTCGATGGCGCGGTTTTTCGAAATCCTTAGTTTGATGCGGCCGTCCTGAGGTTTACGACGCTCCGAAATATCGAGGCTCGCCATAACCTTTAGGCGTGCTGCGATCCGCCCAGCCAAGTGAATAGGCGGTTTCGCTACCTCGTGAAGAATGCCATCAGTACGGAGTCGCACTCGGAAGATTTTCTCGTAGGGCTCGAAATGTAGATCGGATGACCCGAGACGGATGGCGTCCATGAGCATTTTATTCACAAAGCGAACCACAGGCGCGTCATCGGAATCATGACCGCCGATGGCTTTTTCCTTGGCCTCATCGACTGCTTCGATTTCAAGTCCAAGATCGACGTCGGCTAAATCGCCCATGCCTGAATGGCTGTCGAAAAACTTGTCTATGGCGATGGTGAGCTTGTCGTCCTCAACCAAAATTGCTTCGGTCGTCAGCCCAGTGCTGAACTGAATGTCGGTTATAGCCTGATGGTTGGTCGGGTCAGATATCCCTACGAACAGCTTATTGCCCCGACGCCAGAGCGGCAGCGCGCAATGCTGACGTATTAACTTCTCGCTTATCAATCCTTTGGGCTGGTTTTCCTTCTCTAGCGCGCTGAGATCGAGGAAAGGTATACCAAATTGGTCTGACGCGATTTCGGCCAATGTGATGCTTTTAAGCACCTTGTTTTCGACCAGGTGATGTACCAGGGAAACCTTGTCACGACGCGCTTGTTCGTGGGCCGTTTGGGCAGCTTTCTCAGTGAGCAACTCAGCGACAACGAGTTGTTTCGCCAAACCAGTTAGGACGACATCAGTCATTACAGCCACCAAATACAAACATTACTGCGTTTATAGCCTAGTCGGAGTGTGCTGCCAAATGGTCGGAATGTAGGTGACCAAAAATGTCACTTTGTGCGTAGCTATAGCTTGGTCGCCATGCACAGGACACAGCTTTGGGTTAAACGCAGCGCTTTAAAAGCTGGCACGCACTGTGCTTTGAGATATCCGAGCAACACCTAATTGACGCTTGGAGTAGTAGCAATGAACGCACAGAAAGGTTTTACCCTGATTGAGTTGATGATCGTTGTTGCGATTGTCGGGATTTTGGCTGCGGTTGCGCTCCCGGCTTACCAAAACTACACAATTCGCGCCCAAGTGACCGAGCTTATGTCATTGGCGGATGGGGCTAAAGTTCCAGTTACCGAAGTTTATCAAAGCAGCGGCGCATTGCCCGCGAGCAACACCGCCGCGAACTACACCGGCGCTACTGGAAAGTACACCGCGTCCGTAGCAGTTGGCACCGATGGGGTTGTCACCGCAACGGCTAATGAAACCAACGCCAACACGGCAATACAGAAGAAAACAATCACTCTGGCCCCGGCTGCTTCCGCAACGGGTACCCTCGTCTGGACTTGCGGGGGCACCGTTGACGCCCAGTATCGGCCAACGAGCTGTAAGTGAATTTAGCTTCGGTCAGGGTCCGTTTAACGTGAAGACACGTTCTATGCTGACTTTCTAAGGCCAAGGGTCAAGGACCACCGCCGAAATAGCTCAGTCGGTAGAGCAGCGCACTCGTAACGCGAAGGTCGTAGGTTCGATTCCTATTTTCGGCACCAGAAACACAAAAAGCCCGGTCCTCAAGACCGGGCTTTTTTCGTATCCAGCAATGCGGCAATCGGCCAGTCACCAAACCCCAGGCGGAATCCCGTCCTTGTTGAAATCCTTCAGCCGCTCCTTCTCTTCCTCGGTCGAATGCGCCGGCACATCCTTCTCAGGTTGTTCTTTCTCTTCCGATTTCTTTTCGTCAGCCATCGTCATCTCCTAACACGTCTCAAACCAAATCAACCCAAGCCCAAACTCCTTAAGCCCAGATCGCCGTCTCGCTGTTAACCTGCGCCATCGAAGTGGCGTTGTACTGCCGCTGACGATGCAGGTCATCGCGCATTTTCGAGAAATTCAGCGGCCGCGACTCAAGCTGCCTGAGCACAACGTCAGAAATCAGGTACTCGCCGCAGTCTCGGCACACAACAACCTGACCGCTCTGGGTTGATTCGCGCTGTTCGGCTTCTGTCTGGCACAGATAACAGTTCATGCCCGTTCTCCTTGTGGTGATAACAAGCAGAGCCCGGGCAGTCGTCGCAGTTCAACCTTTAAGACGTTGGGCCGATCTCAGGCGCTCAGGCGCATCGACAGGTCCACCGCTTTGACGTCTTTGGTCAGTGTGCCGATGGATATGTAATCGACGCCGGTTTCGGCGATGGCGAGCAGGGTTGCGTCGGTCACGCCGCCGCTGGCTTCGAGCTTGGCGCGGCCGGCGGTCAGGCGCACGGCTTCACGCATGTCATCCAGACTCAATTCGTCGAGCATGATGATGTCGGCACCGCCTTCGAGCGCCTGTTTGAGTTCGTCTAGATTTTCGACTTCCACCTCAACCGGTTTGCCCGGCGCGATTTTGTGCGCGGCGTCGATTGCGTTGGCGATTCCGCCGCACGCCGCGATGTGGTTTTCCTTGATCAGGAAAGCGTCGTACAACCCGATGCGGTGGTTATGGCAACCGCCGCAAGCAACGGCGTACTTCTGCGCAATCCTCAGGCCGGGCAGGGTTTTCCGGGTGTCGAGCAGTTTGACTTGTGTGTCAGCGACCTTGTCGGCGTAATAGCGGGCGCGGGTGGCAACACCGGAAAGCAGTTGCAGGAAGTTGAGCGCGCTGCGTTCTCCGGTTAGCAGGGAGCGGGCAGGGCCTTCGAGGCGGAACAGTGGCTGGTTGGGCTGAACGCGATCGCCATCAATAACCTGCCAATGCACGGCAACGCGCGGGTCCAGCTGACGGAAAACCGCATCCACCCACGCGGTGCCGGCAATGACGGCGGCGTCGCGAGATATGACAGTCGCCTTAGCCAGGCGCTCGGCCGGAATCAGCTGCGCCGTGATGTCGCCACTGCCTACATCCTCCAGTAACGCACGCCGTACATTGGCGTCGATTTCTGCGGTGAGGGCTTCCAGGCGTAGGTTTGGCATATCAGGCTCCACGGACTAAGTGGCCGGAGTATAAGGCAGAGACCTGTACTAACCTACGCGCGGCAAGTGTTCGGACGGATGGATTAACTGCACTTTGTCGGTTTTTTCACCTCTGGTGCGACAGAATGAGTTTTTCGTGGTCTATCGCACCACAAGTCGCTTCGCCGCCTTCTATTATTCTAATCAAGGCGAAGAGTCCGCTGGCGAGCGGCACAGATTTACCCGATACTTCGCCTTGTAATTGACGTCATAGCGTTGACGTTAGCCTGCAACATCCCCAGGGATAAAATTTCGAGATCCGTTCGAATGGAGTCGAGTCTTCATTCGCTGCGGAGTGTGGCTGTTGGTGGAGCGGTGTGTCGACGGTGAAGGAGTCCTTGATGCAGAACGACGGGAATAAGGTGGTGCCCCTTAAGGCAGGTCCGGAAACTCCGGGATCATCGCCCCTTGCCCGGCTGCCTGTCGTTCTGCTCCAAGTGCGTGACCGAGCTGCTCAGCAGCTCAAGGAAAGCTTGCAAACGCTGTTCGATAATGCGGATGACACCCTTTTCGAGATGGCCGACCGGGCGCGTAACAACGCTGAGCAAAATATCTTTTTCGAAGCCATGCGCGACCTGCGCTTGAAGCGCAAAAGCATCGAGCGCAACTTCCTCGACAAATTCTTTGAAGCCTTCCTGCGCCTGGGTCAGTACGAAGTCGCTGAGCCTTCGCTTCCCGAGCCCGTTTCCTACGACAAACTGGCGCTGGTCCACAATGATGATCTGGAACGTACCGTGGCGGTAGACGCCATGGTAGTGAAGGTCATGAGCCGCGACGGCGTCGCCCTCGGTCAACTGACCACGCGTTTGAACGTACTGATCCCCCAGCCGCTGACCGACGAGACCAATCCGTTGGGTCCTACGCTGATGTGTGAATATTTCCTGCAGGCCGGCCGCAGTCTCGGCGTTGAAATCAAGGTGAAGCTGATCATTCTCAAGCTGTTTGAGAAGTACGCCTTGAGCAACGCCGACCAGCTCTATGAGGAAGCCAACCAGTTGTTAATTTCCGCAGGTGTATTGCCGGAACTCAAAGTGTTGCCGTCGCGCCGCTCGACTGACCGCACCACCAGTGCGCCGCCCTCGAGCGAGGCCTTGCGCGCCGACAATGCCGCGATTCTTCACGCCACGGAAAATCTCGACAAGAGCGTTCAGGACGTGTTCTCCGCTCTGCAGGAATTGCTCGTCCATGTCCGCGGCCATCTAACGCCGCGGCCGGAATCCGTCAGTGATGCGCGGCCTATTTCGAGCCAGGATCTGCTGCGTCTGCTGTCGCACTTGCAGCAGTACGTGCCAAAAGCCGAAGAGAGCGATGACTTTGACCTGCGGGCTCAGCTTGAACAGTTGATCAGCCGGGTCAGCGCGCGCAGTGGGAAGTTTCGCGTCGTTGGTACGACGGATGAGGACGTCATCAACCTCATCTCGATGCTGTTCGAGTTCATCCTCGACGACCGCAACCTGCCGAGCTCGCTGCGTGCATTGATTGGCCGTCTGCAGATTCCGATGCTCAAGGTCGCGGTCATCGATAAAAGCTTTTTCAGCCGCGGCAGTCACCCTGCGCGCCGATTGCTCAATGAAATCGCCTCCGCAGCCCTGGGCTGGGGCGGCCGCGACGACACCCAGCGGGACTCGCTCTACGCGCGCATCGATCAGATCGTCCAGCGGCTGCTGCACGATTTCGTCGACGACCCGGCCATTTTCACCGAGCTGCTGGTGGACTTTTTGGCATTCACCAGCGATGAGCGTCGTCGCAGCGAGCTGCTTGAGCAGCGCACCCGCGACGCTGAGCAAGGCCGTGCCCTGGCCGAACTGGCGCGTCAGCGGGTGCAACAGGCGCTCAACGATCGGCTGCTAGGCAAGACCCTGCCTCAAGTAGTTGTGCGTCTGTTGCAGGAAGCCTGGAGCAAGGTGCTGTTGCTGACGTGCCTGAAGCACGGCGATCAATCCGTCGAATGGAAGTCGGGCCTTCAGGCCATGGATGATCTGATCTGGAGTGTCGAGACGCACGATGAGCCGGATTCCCGTCAGCGTTTGCTTGAGTTGGTGCCAGGGTTGCTGAAATCCTTGCGCGACGGCCTTAGCAGCGCTGCGTTCGACCCGTTTGCCACCAGTGAATTCTTCAGCCAGCTCGAAGTGCTGCACGTCCAGGCGTTCAGCCACGTACCGCGCGCGCCGGCGGAAGCAGCGAGTGATGAGGAGATCGAGCCCGAGAACGGCACAGCGATGATGGCGGTCGTTGAAGAAATCATCCTCGTTGGGCCCGGCGAGCAGATCCAGAGCGAGCCGTCCCTGCAGTTGCCTGCGGACGATGAAGGCTTGATGCAGGTCGAAAAGCTGCGTCTGGGCAGTTGGGTCGAGATTCACGAAGACGAATCCCACAAGCTGCGCTGCAAGCTGGCGGCCATTGTCGAACCAAGCGGGCGTTATGTTTTCGTCAATCGCACCGGCATGAAGGTGCTGGAAAAAACCCGCATGGGCCTGGCGGTGGAATTTCGTCGCGGCACCATTCGCGTCCTCGACGATGCCTTGCTGTTCGACCGTGCGCTGGAGTCGGTGCTGGGCAATCTGCGCAAGCTCAAGGGCTAAGGCCAGACCGGTCCTACGGCGCCTTACTGCGAATCTGCGTGACCCGGACGTAGATTCGTCATCCACATCTTTTGCGGTCGCGGTCATACTGCGCGCTGTCGATTCACGCCTTAAGGACCCTCCCATGCATCTGGACCCTGCCACCGGCTGGTGCCACGGCGCGCAGCATTGCCCCTCGCCCAATTTCAATGCCCGTCCTGAAAACGAAATTTCGTTGCTGGTCATCCACAACATCAGCCTGCCACCCGCGCAATTCAAGACCGGTAAGGTCCAGGCGTTCTTTCAGAACCGGCTGGACGTCACAGAACATCCCTACTTTGAAAGCATCGCCGAGCTGCGGGTGTCCGCGCATTTCTTGATCGAGCGCGACGGTGAAATCACTCAGTTTGTGTCATGCCTTGACCGGGCCTGGCATGCGGGTGTGTCTGTGTTCGAGGGGCGTGAAACGTGCAATGACTTTTCCATTGGTATCGAGCTGGAAGGCACCGATGATCAGCCGTTCACCGATGCTCAGTACAACGCATTGATCAAGCTGACGCGTCAGTTGCTGGCGGCGTGGCCAGCGATTACGACGCAGCGCATTTGTGGTCACAGCGACATCGCACCGGGGCGCAAGACCGATCCGGGTCCGTGTTTTGACTGGGCGCGGTTTCGTGCCGCCCTGGACCTTTGAAGTGAGGAACAGCTAATGAGTTTTCTGGTTTTGTTGCTGGCTGTCGTGATCGAGAAGTTCTCGGCCCTGCGCCAGCGTGTTCAGCGCGATGCGCCGTGGCTCAATCAACTGAGCCGGCTGGAATCCAATCCGCGAACCGCCAGGCGGCCATGGTGGATTTTGATCCTCACCGTTGTGCTGCCTTTGGTGGTATTGGCACTTGTCCTGACGATTGTCGGCTCGGTAGCGTACGGCTGGCTGGTGCTGCCGATCCATCTGCTGGTGCTGATTTACAGCCTGGGTCGTGGTGACGTTAAAGCCACACTGGGTTCGTTCCGTGATGCCTGCCGCCGTGGTGATCAGGAAGCAGCCGTTTTGGTGGCCGAGCGTGACCTGGGTGTCCAGGCCGAGAATGAAGAGCAGCTGCTGGGCGGTGCCCAGACCTATCTGCTGTGGCAGGTTTATCAGGGTTTTTTCGCGGTCATCTTCTGGTATTTCGTTTTAGGTCCGGTTGCTGCGCTGGCTTACCGCTTGCTGGCGCTTGCCTCGGAGCACGGCAAGACGCCGGCACTGGTTGAGCGCGCGACTCAGGCCAGACATGCGTTTGACTGGGTGCCGGTGCGCTTGCTGGCGGCAAGCTTTGCCCTCGTCGGTAACTTTGTGGCGGTCAGCCGTGTAATGCTGAGCGAACTGCTCAACTGGAACATCAGCGCCTCTCGGTTGATCTCCAGGGTCGGTTGCGTCGCAGGCGAAGTGCCCGCGCCAGTGGTGGGTGTGGAGGGCGTCAACAGCCTTGACGTCTTGTGGGAGCTGCTCATTCGCTCGGCCATCGTCTGGTATGTCGGGTTTGCGCTCATCACGCTGTTCGTCTGATCCAATAACAACAGCGTTGTCGGAAGGCGCCGGGGTTGCCGGTGTCTTCCGATCGATGTCCAACTCTTCTCTCAGGCCACTGCTCGACAAGCCTTTTCCTAAACGCCATCTCGTTGATATGGATCAACGCTCCGCTGTTTTCTGACGCTATTCTTCTTGCCTAAGGGCACCCGCCGCCATCCCTCTGAACTGGAAGTTCTTTCCAGCGCTACCTGCATTTAAAACTCTTGAATGGCTCATTAAAGCTGGCCTGACGCCAGTAACTAGCGGCTGTTAAACGTTGTTTATTGCGTGGCAAATTCTTGATTAACAAGAATCCTTTGCTATAGCTAAACCTTCTCACTTCTTCCAATAGGGCAACGGAATGTCAGTCGCTAAGAAAATGAGCGTGGGGCAGCTTACGATGCTGACCGCGGTCAACATGTTGGGGTCCGGCATTGTGTTGTTGCCAACCAAACTCGCTGAAGTCGGCGGTATCTCCATCCTGTCCTGGCTGATCACCGCCACCGGTTCGCTGGCTCTGGCGTACGCGTTTGCGCGATGCGGCATGCTCAGCCGAAAGACCGGCGGCATGGGCGGTTACGCGGAGTACACGTTCGGTAAGTCCGGTAACTACATTACTAACTACACCTACGGTTTATCACTTTTGATTGCCAATGTGGCAATCAGCATTACTGCTGTTGGTTATATCCAGACGTTGTTCAATATCAAACTGGGTTCGCTGGAAGTAGGTCTGGCGACTATCGCCCTATTGTGGATTACCACGTTTGCCAACTTCGGTGGCGCCAGCATTACCGGCAAGATCGGTGCCGTGACTGTTTGGGGCGTAATCGCGCCGGTGGTGCTGGTCTCGACGATTGGCTGGTTCTGGTTCGACAGCAGCACCTATGCCGCAGGCTGGAATCCCCATGAGATGCCGTGGTACCAAGCCGCAGGCGCCTCGGTGGCGATCACCCTGTGGGCGTTTCTAGGGCTGGAGTCTGCGTGCGCTAACGGCGATGCAGTGGAGAACCCCGAAAAGAACGTGCCGATCGCGGTCCTCGGCGGCACCCTCGGTGCGGCGGTGATCTATATCGTCTCGACCAACGTCATCGCCGGCATCGTCGGCAACGCAGAGTTGGTGTCCTCCACCGCGCCGTTCGGTCTGGTGTTCGCCAAGATGTTCAACCCCATGATCGGCAATCTGGTGATGGGCCTCATGGTGCTGGCGTGCATCGGTTCGTTGCTGGGTTGGCAGTTCACCGTGGCTCAGGTGTTCAAGAGTTCGGCAGACACCGGTTACTTCCTGCCGATATTCGCCAAAGCCAATAAGCACGGCGTGCCGATCATCAGCATGCTGATCCTGCTGGCGATCCAGACTGCGCTGGCGTTGTTGACTATCAGCCCTGACCTGGCCAAGCAGTTCGACACGCTGGTGAATCTGGCGGTGGTCACTAATCTGGTGCCGTACATCCTGTCGATGGCAACGCTGATGACCCTGCAAAAAGTCTCGAACGTTCCGCCAAACAAGGCCCTGATCACCAACATCGTGGCGGGCGTAGCGACGGCCTACAGCTATCTGGCGCTGTACAGTTCCGGCGCCGAGGCGTTGATGCTCGGCGGTGTGGCAACGATTGTCGGCTACACGTTGTTCGGCTACGTCAACACTCGCCTGATCAAACTCGAAGCGCTGAACAACAGCGTGCCCACCCAGACCGTCGCCGCACAACACATCGTCGGCGAGCCTGTCCCCGTCAATAACCTGAACCTGGCCACCCTGGAGACTCGACCATGACCGACAACAGACACCTGCTCGGCATGCTGGCGCTGCTGGTCAGCAGCCAGCCCGACAAACGCAGCGTGTTCGGCCGGGCGCTGATCCAGCTGATCAGCGACGTGGAAGACCGCGCCATCAGCGTGCTGACCTCGGAAAGCCTGAGCGACGCCAAGTCAATCCTCAGCAGCGATCCGGCCATTCAGTGTGTGCTGCTCAGTTGGGAAATGGACAACAGCGACGACCACAAGGAATGCATCGATCTGCTGACGGCATTACGTGAGCGCAACACCCGCGTGCCGGTGTTTTTGATCAGCGATCGCAGCACCGCGTCGAGTGTGCCGCTGATTGTCATGCAGCACGCCGATGACTTTATCTGGCTACCCGAAGACACCAGTCGCTTTTTGAGTGGGCGCATCATGGCGGCCATCGAGCGCTACCGTCAGGCGGTGCTGCCGCCGATGTTCGGCGCGCTGCTGAAATTCGCCCGCAGCTACGAATATTCCTGGCACACCCCAGGCCACGCCGGCGGCACCGCCTTTTTAAAAAGCACCGCTGGCCGCGCGTTCTATGAATTTTTCGGTGAAAACCTGCTGCGCTCCGACTTGTCGATTTCCGTCGGCGAACTGGGCTCGCTGCTCGACCACAGCGGCCCTATCGGCCAGGGCGAGCGCTATGCAGCGAAGGTGTTCGGCGCTCACCGCACGTACTACGTGACCAACGGCTCGTCGATGTCCAACCGCGTGATCCTGATGGCCAGCGTGACGCGTGACCAGATCGCCCTGTGCGACCGTAACTGCCACAAGTCCGCAGAGCATGCGATGACGCTGTCCGGCGCGATCCCGACCTACCTGGTACCGACGCGCAACCGCTTCGGCATCATCGGCCCGATCCTGCCGCAGACCCTGAGCGCCGAGGCGGTCAAAGCGGCCATCGCCGGCAATCCGCTGGTCAAGAGCCACATTGTCCCGACGCCGGTGCATGCCATCATCACTAATTCCACCTACGACGGCCTGACCTACAACGTCACCCGCGTCGAAGAGCTGTTGGGGCAGAGCGTCGACCGGCTGCATTTCGACGAGGCCTGGTATGGCTATGCGCGGTTCAACCCGTTGTACAAAGATCGCTTTGCCATGCACGGTCGCCCGGAGGATCACGACCCGTCAAAACCCACCGTGTTCGCCACGCAGTCGACTCACAAGCTGCTGGCAGCGTTGTCCCAGGCCTCCATGATTCACGTCCGTAACGGCCGCAACCCGATTCCTCACGGCCGGTTCAACGAGTCCTACATGATGCATGCGTCGACGTCACCCAATTACGCGATCATGGCCTCGTGTGATGTGAGCTCGGCGATGATGGAGGCGCCCAGCGGCCAGATCCTGACCAATGAATCCATTGAAGAAGCCATCGCGTTTCGGCAGGTCATTTCGCGCATGCAGACCGACATGCTCAGTCATGACGACTGGTTTTTCTCCTGCTGGCAGCCGCCGACGGTTCAAGTCGGCGCCACTGCGATTGCCTTTCACGAAGTCGACCCGGTTCGGCTGAAGACCGATCCGAACTGCTGGGTCCTGCACCCGAACGAGGTGTGGCACGGCTTCGGCGACATCGAAGACGGCTACTGCATGCTCGACCCGATCAAGGTGTCCATCCTCAGCCCCGGCATGGGCGATGACGGTAACCTGTTGGACTTCGGCGTTCCTGCCTGCGTGCTCAGTGCTTACCTGGGGCATCAGGGCATCGTCGTTGAGAAAACCACCGACTTCACCATCCTGTTCCTGTTCTCCATCGGCATCACCAAGGGCAAGTGGGGAACGTTGGTCAACGCCTTGCTGGACTTCAAGCGCGACTACGACACCAATCTTGAGCTGGAGCTTTGCCTGCCCGATTTGCTGACCGCGAACCAGCAGCGCTACGCCGGCATGGGGTTAAAGGATTTGGCCGAAGAGATTTTCGCCGCCATGAAAGAGACCAGGACCACAGCGGCCATGTCCAAAGCGTTCGGTACGTTACCCAAGGCGGAATTCAGCCCGGTGGAGGCGTACGAAAAGCTGGTCAGGAATGAGATCGAACAGGTCACGCTGGAAGAGGCTGCCGGACGGATCGCCGCGACCGGCATCGTGCCTTACCCGCCTGGGATTCCGCTGTTGATGCCGGGCGAAAATGCCGGTCCAGCGGACGGGCCCTTGCTGGCCTATCTTCGCGCGCTGGAGAGTTTCGACCGGTCGTTCCCGGGCTTCACCCACGACACCCACGGGATCGAAAACGAGGCGGGGGTCTATCGGATGCTGGTGCTGAAATAAGCAAAGCTCGCCCGGCGGGAATAGCTCGCCGGGCACCGTTCAGGCTCAGTGGCTTTGGGCTTTCTGCAGCGCCTGCTGGGTCAGTGCCACACACTCGCGTCCGCCGTCATCGTTGTGTCGCGCCAGCGCGGCTTCGGCGCGGTGAACGGTGGTGTCGATGTCGCTTTTCACGGCGTCGCTGAGGTCCGGATTGGCGACCTTGGCGTCGCGAATCTTGCTCAGGTTCATCTGGCACTGATTGTTGTCGTCATTGGCATTCGCCACACAGGGCAGGGCAAATGCAGTCAGGAGCAGGCCAGCAAGCAAGGCATGTTTCATGGGGACTTCCGCAGAGGTAAGTGTGTGGCCCGTTATCAGGGCGGGCCTTGTCGCATCAGACCTCAGATTCAGGTTTTCCGCCAGTGAATGCCCAGCGCTGACGGTCATTTGACCAGCGAAATGATACCCACCACTTTCTTGTCTCCATCGAGAACCGGCAGGTACTTGCTGTCATTTTTGGCAAGCAGGGTCATCGCGTCTGCCATCGAGTGCTCCAGCGACAGGCTCTCGGTACTGCGCGAGACGATCCGCGCGGCGTCGATGTCAGACCGGTTGCGCCGCAGGGCGTGCGCTTCGGTCTTGTGCAAAATCGCTTCAAGGTCTTCTCGGGAGACGTCAACGAACGCGCCCATCTCTTCCAGCGCCTTCTCAAGATCTTCAGCGTTGAAACCCTCATTGCCGATGGGCGCCTGTTGCGGCGCCGGCAATTCCCCGACGTGCGCTTTCGGGTAGCGCACCCGCGTCAGGTTGTTGTAGATCAGAGCACCGGCCAGCAGGCACACCGCGTTGAGCATCACTGGCCCGAGGACGTGCAGCCCCATGGGAGAGAGTTCGTTCTTCGAGGTAACGATACAGATCGCCACCGCAGCCGCAGGCGGGTGCAGGCAGCGGAAGATGCACATCAGCACGATGGACGAACAGACCGCCACGCTGGCGGCAATGATGGTGTTGCCGAACAACTTGACGGAGACCAGCGCCACCAGCGCGGCAATCAGGTAGCTGCCGAGGATCGACCACGGCTGCGCGAGCGCTCCGGTGGACACGGCGAACAGCAGCACCGCCGATGCCCCCACCGGACCCAACAGGTGCAGGGTGATATCGATGCCGAACAGCTCGCGGCAGAACACCGCGCTGACGAAGATACCCAGGCAGGCGCCAATGGCCGCGCGCGACCATTCGGCAGGGTGCGTGTTGAGCGATTGAGGAATGAAGCTACGAAGAAGGTTTTTCACGATCAAGACTTTGAGAGAGGGCAGTGCGCGGGGATTTTCAACACATTGGTCCGCTTAGGCAAACGGCAGATTTGTTCAGGGCCCTGAATCGAACCGGTTGCTGGGGCACCACGCATTTGCTGCATAAAACAAAACCACTCATGCAGCGAGTCCGGGATGACCGACTGCATGAGTGGCTATATGCAAAAAAACTGCATTCACAGACCGAGCGAAGGAGCTGACGGACGAGCTCTGCGTGCCGGTCGGGACGCTTCAACTTCCAGCAGATGCATGGCCAATACGTCAGTCAAAAACCGAAACTGATCGTTGAGGCCGACCACCTCATTGCTGAAGTGGTTTTCCGCCGCGGGCATCATGAAGGCGTCGAAGCGATTGTCTTCAACGAGACCGTTGCGGTTATTTCGGAGGACGACATGTTGTGAGTAATAGTTTTTCCCAAAGAGGGGAAAGCTAACGTTCAGGGTGACGTCTCGGGTCATGTCGGTGCTCCACATCAAACAAGAAGTTGAAAGCTTGAAAGGTGCTGATAAGTGTCAGCTACTTGGCCTTAATTGGCCTGTGCCACAACACGACAATCCTCTTCGTCTGCGGTCATGACGACCGACGCCAGATCGAAAATTTTGAGGGCGACGACGTAGCTGGTGAAAGCTGTCAGCGTCAAGCAAGTAAGGAGATGAACAACCATTTTCCTGCCCTCGGTTCGTGTTTGGGTGTGAGGGCGATGTTACGCCCATCCATTTTTAGCGGAAGGCATTCGCGGGAATGTTGGTTATCGATGGGATTGATGCGAGAGGATGAGGGGCGTGTTTGGAAGCGTGCTGGAGCGCGAATTTCGGTGCGCCAGAGGATGTGAACCCTCTGACAGAATGCCTTCGCGGGCAAGCGCGCTCCTACAACGAGTAGAGCGTGTTCGGCCTGCCCGCACGGGCTCTTGATTCAGGCGCGGATGGTTTCGCCATACCGGTGCGTGGCCAGGCAGGCCAGCAGCAGGCCGCTGATGGCAACCATCCCGCCGACCAGGCCGATGTTCGCAACGCCCAGCTGGCTGATGACCACGCTGCCCAGCAGCGCGCCACCGCCGATGCCGATGTTGTAAATGCCGGAATGCAGCGCCATTGCCACGTCCGTAGCGTCCGGGGCCATCGCCAGCACCTTGGACTGCATCACCAGGCCAAAGCACATGATCGCCATGCCCCAGACCACGCTCAGCGTTCCCATCGATGAAGCACTGCCCGACAGCGGCAGCAGCATCACCAGGCAGGCAGCCAGTGCCCCGACCGACGTAATCAGCAGGCCGCGCGGAAACTGGTTGTTGTAACGACTGAACACCACCGAGCCCAGAATGCCGGCGCCGCCGAACAACAGGAGAATCACCGTGGTCATGTCGCTGGTCATCTTCGCGACGAGTTGCGCGAACGGTTCGATGTAGCTGTATGCCGTGAATTGCGCGGTCACGACCAGGGCTGTGAGCAGATACAACGACATCAGCGCCGGGCGTTTGAACAGCACCGGCAAGCTGCGCAGCGACCCCGAATTCTGGCTCGGCAGCAGCGGCAACGATTTCATCAGCACCAGCACGGTCAAGCCCGACGCCATGGCAATGGCCAGGAACGTGGCACGCCAGCCCAGCGCTTCGCCCAGCACGCGCCCTAAAGGAATGCCCAGCACCATCGCCAGCGCCGTGCCGGTCGCCAGCAGACCGAGGGCCTGAACCTGCTTGCCCTCCGGCGCCACGCGCACCGCCAGAGAGGCAGTAATGGACCAGAACACGGCGTGCGCCACGGCGATGCCCACACGGCTGACCAGCAACATGGCGAAGCTCGACGACAGGCTCGACATCACATGGCTGGCAATGAACATGAGGAACACGAACAGCAGCAACTTGCGCCGCTCGATGTTGCGGGTCAGCAGCATCATCGGCAACGAGGTCAGCGAGACGATCCACGCATACACAGTAAGCATCAGGCCGACCTGCGCGGTGGTCATGTCAAAGCTGTGCCCGATGGCGCTCAACAAGCCCACTGGCACGAATTCGGTCGTGTTGAAAATGAAGGCAGCCAACGCCAGCGCGATCACGCTCAGCCAACTTCCGGTGTGTGCGTTAGTGGTATTCATTAAATCGAATGCCCTCCTGAAAATTCGGTTTGCCGCTTACCCGATAAAAACGCCGACAAACAAAAATACCGCTCAAGGTGTTTACCTGGGCGGTGCGTGCTGTCAGCTGAATATTATGAGTATGGGGAAGTGCGACTGGATGTTGCGAATTCTACGCCCTTGTTAACGTTGTCACAACCGAAGCAGGGGCTGGCGCGCGGCTTGGCAAGCGAGGCCTGGCAGGTCATTCAGACAGTCGGGTTTTCGGCCCAACGCCCCGTGCTCAAGGCGCCACCGTTTGACAGACCCGCGTTACTGTCCTTCGCTGTTTGTAGTCAGGGCGACAATTGGACGCACTCAGGAAGGTGCGCCTTACAGGACGTTAATCAATCGGGTTATCCCGCAGGATGCTGTGATGAACCTCGCCGGCCGGACGCTCTTCGGCACCTTTCTACACGTTTCGTGCGTGTCGTTGTTATTGCCAATCACACCCATCGAAGCGGCCTGCACCCTTGTGTCCGGCCCGGGCAACGACAGCTCCGTGTGCGACAGCGGCTCCAGCGCGGGCTTGATCGATCTGGCCGGCGACAACGTTTTGATATTTCCCGAGGGCGGCAGCGGCGTTGTATCGGGCGACGTCCTCTACGGCGGCGGCGCTGACCGGATCATCATGAGCTCAGGCACGCTCCAGGGTGCGGTTAACCAAGGGGCCGGCGCGAACGTGTTCGTCATCGACGGCGGGACGGTGACAGGCCGGGTGGTGCAGGGCGCCGGTATCGATAACGTCTTCATGCGCGGCGGTAGCGTCCAGTCGCTGGCGCAAGGTGACAGCCGCGACGTGTTCTCCATGAGCGGCGGCACCATCATCGGCGCATTTGAGGACGGCGATGTCGCCACCATGAGCGGCGGCATAATCGGCCGCGTCGACATGAAGCTCGACAACAACCTGTTCGAGCTGTCGGGGGGGCGGATCGTCGGCAACCTCGTCACCGGTTTCGGCCGGGACACCATCGTCATCAGCGGTGGCAGTATCGGCGGTAATCTCAGCGTCAGCGGTGGCAACGACACCATCAGCGTGAGCGGCGGAACGATATCGGGTGAGGTTCGCGCCAGCTTTGGCGACGACCTATTTGGCTGGAGCGGGGGAGGCTTGATTGACGCCTCGGTGCTCATGGGCGACGGCAACGACCGAGCCCTGATCGGCAACCTGGACGAGCGCTCGCTGAGCTCGACCCCATCGGTGGACGGTGGTCTGGGCAACGACCGCCTGACCTTCATTCAGACATCAACGGCCGGCGCCGGTCGCTACCCGGGATGGGAGACGGTCGAACTCACCGAGCAGTCCCGATTCACGCTGGACGGCGATTTCTTTCTGGGTGACAGCGTAAGCGGCACCGGCACGTTCGTGATCGACGGCACCAGCGTTCTCGATGTCAGCCAAGGGTCCGTTCGCCCCTACACCGCAGGTCAGTTAACGACGTTGAGTAACGCCGGGATCATCGACATGGTCACCAACAGCTCCGTTGCCATCGACACACTGACCGTCGATGGCAACTACGTGGGAAGTGGCGGTGAGCTATTGCTGCAAACGACGCTGGGCGATGACCGCTCGGCCAGTGACCGCCTCGTGGTGTCCCAGGGCACCATCAGCGGCAGCACGCAACTCGGTATCCGTAACCTCAACGGGCTGGGCGGGCTGACGCAGGTCAACGGCATCGAAGTGGTGCAGGCCCTTAACGGCGCGACGAGTACGAGTGATGCATTCGTGCTGGGTAATCGCGTCGTGGCGGGCGCCTATCGCTACCAGCTGTTCAAGGGCGGACTCACGGCGGGCACTGAAAACAGCTGGTTCCTGCGCTCATCCGTGGCGGCGATCCGCCCTCCTGCGAGCGCGCCACCGCTGCCACCGAATCCTCCGCCCGTGGTGGGGCCGGTAGTAAATCCCGTGCCGGATCCCGTCACGCCGCCGGCCGTTATTCCGCCAGCCGTCACCGAGCCTGCACGTCCCATTCCCGTTGCTGCGGATGAACCGCCGGTTGAACCACCTACCGCAGTTCCCGAAGTGGTGCCTGTCGCGCCTGTCGCGCCTGTCGCGCCTGTCGCGCCTGTCGCGCCTGCCACGCCCATCGCGGCTGCCGCCACGCCGGCTGCAGTGTCTCCGATCCCTGCGCCATCGGCGTCGCCAAGCCCCGTCGTATCGCCCGGCGCCGAGCCGATCCCGTTGTACCGTCTGGAGGTGCCGATCTATTCGGTGTTCACCCCTGCCGCACAAATCATGGCCCGTGAAGCAGTGGGCACTTTTCATGATCGCCAGGGTGATCAAAGCTTGCTCACAGAAACCGGTATCGCCAGGGCAGGGTGGGCACGGCTGTACGGCAGCGATGTGCGCCGGGAGTGGGCCGGCACGGCGTCGCCCCGCTTCGATGGGTCGACCAAGGGCTACCAAGTGGGCCACGACCTGTACGCCGCGCCAACCGATTCCGGCCAGGTGCAACACGCCGGAGTTTTCGTGGGGCAAAGCCGGCTGCAAGGCAGCGTCAAAGGGTTCGCCGAGGGTTTCAAAGACACCAAGGCGGGGCGCATGAAAGTCAACGGCGATCACTTTGGCGCCTACTGGACGCTGGTCGACCCCGGCGGCGCATATCTGGACGCCGTGGTCATGGCCACGCGTCTCGACGGCAGCAGCCGATCCCATCAAGGAGTCAGGCTCGACACCGGCGGCCACTCGCTCAGTCTCTCCCTGGAGACCGGTTACCCGATGGCAATCTCCGAGCACTGGGTTATCGAACCGCAGGCGCAAGTGATCCACCAACGCATCGATCTCGACCGGCACAACGACGGCATCTCCGACGTTGCCTTTGATTCCCAGCCCTACTGGACCACTCGGCTTGGCGCGCGCGTGAAGGGGCGCTACGTGGTCGACAATCTGCCTGTCGAACCCTACGTGCGGGCGAACCTCTGGCATGTGCTGGACGGCAAAGACACCGTCACCTACAACGGCATCGACCGGATCAAAACCCGGCACACGTCCTCATCGAGCGAGCTCGGCGTTGGGGTTGTCGTTGGCGTCGCACCGGGCGTCAGCGTTTATATGGCGGTCGATTACGCTGCGCAGCTGGACAGCAATGACTTGGCGGGGGCTAGCGGCAGCATGGGGGTTCGTGTCAGTTGGTGAGCGTGACCGGGCAGGGAGAAGCGAAACCGCCCGTCTAAGCTGGGGCACTCTTGGCGCTCAAAGGCTTCTCATAAAAATGGTGCGGACAACCCGCGCGTAGACAAGGAGATACTTTCATGGCCAATGGCGCTTCGCTGACCGGAACATCAGCACATACCGATCCGGATGAAGAGCTCGGTTTCGATGAGGACTCGCCTGATGTGTCCGACCCGCAGGTAGACCCGACCGAGCCAGCACGGACCGAGAACGATCCAGTGACCGAAGAGCCGACCACTCGGCGTGGTAATGATGAGCCGTTGCCGGGGAAGGGCGGGGTTTGATCCGGGCGCTCTGAATGTAAAAGCCCCGCTGGCGATAGCGGGGTTTTTTGTGGGTGGGTGATCGAGCTCGTGATTTGTAGGTATCGCGGGCCGATGGATCCCAATGCATTCACGCATGAATTTCCAGGCACAAAAGAAGACGTCCGGAGACGTCTTCTTTTTTGGATTTGGTGGAGCCGGGGGGATTTGAACCCCCAGCCAACCCCCATATTCTGCGGCTTGCAGAGTAAAAGCAGGCATAACCCTGTCATTTCATGATCACGCAGCGCCCTGAACCAAGTTGAGCGCGCCCCTGTAAAGCATTGGTACCCAGTAAATAGGAACATCGCGCGTGCCTCTTCGCTCGAAGAAGCCGGATTCGACGAGGCGCTCGATAACCTCAGCCGCCCGGACCTCCGAACATCCCCAGACCCTCGCTAGGGTAGCAACCGACTGCTGTGCTTTTTGTCTATCAAGCTTTTGCAGGTATGGTTGGAGAGAAGGGTTTTCCGCGCACAACGTCTGCTCATAGCGGGCCTTGGAAACGGAAAGAAGACCAGCCCTTATGGCGTGCCGACTGATCAAGAATGTCTGATCTTGGTCCGCACTGCCCAGTTCGTCCTGCTTCAGTTGCTCGTCGCGTGCAGCGAGAAGCAAATGAATCAATTCTCTTGGTGCAGTTCTTCTAGTTCCATCGGCCGTCCGGGAGAGCATCCAGTCCAACGTCTGGGGTTTGCTTTTTCCAATATCAACTTGTGGCGGAAACACGGTGCTGAAGAAAGCTTTTTGCTGATCTTCGGAGGCGAGTACATCTTCGCTCTTAACGTTGTATAAGGTGCATATGTCGGCGTTTGATACTAATCTTCTCACGATTAGATTGAGTAGAGATTTGCTATCCCATGAAAGCGTCATTGATCGTGTTAAATGGCTTGCCTCCCGAAAGCCACCTTTCACGATCTTCTGCCAAATATCATCGCGCAGGAATATTTTTATCTTCACATGAGAAAGGCCCATCATATCCATGTAAGTTCTGAATAGCGATTTTAGGGCCATTCCCTCGAGCTCATCCGAGTCGGCAAATGCAACATCTAAGCGGTCTAATGCTAGCCAAACTGTGATTTCTTGTGATGAGAGATACTTGTTTACCTGTGCTAGCAAGTTATCAAGAGAGCGATATCCTAATCCTCGCTGTTCAATGGTCGGTTCACCAAATGTGATTTTCCCACCGTAGACCATCCCCGAAGGATCCGTGATACTGCCCTCGATCTCAGGCATAAATTTCCGCAGATACTCCATCACCCCTCGAAGCCTGGTTAGAAGGCTGATATCTGGCATCAATAGCCCTTGAGCAGTTAGCAATTCGATTACTTCTAAGGCTGAAGCATCTTTTCTTCCGACCGTATGCATCTGGTGACGTACGTAATCAGCGGTGAGAGAAAGGAAGTAGAGTTTCCACAGGTTTCTAAAGCCATCTTCAGTAAGGTCACCTTCCGCAGAAAGGTCTCTAAATACCGGTGTTCCTCTAGGATTTTCCGCTGCCATGAAAAGCGTTCTTCCTTGCAGGCGTAACTCATCGCGTTTTGCAACTAACAGGGAATATAGTGCGCTCTTGCCAGAGCCCTTCGATCCGAATACCACGTCAATTTTTCCAGAGACTAACTTTTGCCACTGGTCTGTTTCTACGAAATACGCGTGAAGCTCATCGACCTCATCTTCAGCGATTCGGCTACCCAAAACCGTGTTTTGCAAAACGGAGACTCTGTCCATGTTCTTCCCTGACTGCTGCATGCGGTGCAGCGCGAATGTGCTGCAAAATTCCCATGCTAGGTGTAGATATGCAAAAAAGCTATAGCTCGCCTTGTCGGATGCTACCGATACCGCCTAAAAATCCACCATGGAATGCAGACTCGGCTTTTTGTCCGGCAGTGGGATCAGATGACGGCATCCATCTTCCGTAAACGCGAGCAATCATCGTCCAATCGCTGTGACCCATCTGCTGCGCAACCCACATTGGATGCTCCCCAGCAGAAAGCATCATGGACGCGTATGTGTGCCGAGTCTGGTAAGGACGGCGATATCGCACACCAGCCTTTTTCACTGCGTGTGCCCACATGGTCTTGCGGATGGGACCGTCGCCAGCCCAGCGCTCGAGTGTGCGCGGATTCTGAAAAACCTCCCTTCCTGCGAGATACGTGTAGTTCTTCTGAGCCTTTAAAGCCGTCAGCGCGGGACCGAGCAGCTTGACCGAGCGACGACCTGATGCAGTTTTCGGGATCTCTGCCACCCCCTTTGAAGCCTGAGTCATGGCCTTGGTGATCATCACCTCGCCGCGAATCCAGTCCACATCGCCCCACTCCAGCGCCACCAACTCGCTAGTGCGCAGGCCAGTCCATAACGCGAACTGCACAAGGTTCGAGGCTTGGCCGCAAAGCGCGCCGACGATTGCTTGCTGCTCCTGAGGGCTGAATGGGTCGACGTCATCTTCATCTGTGGGAGCGGACTTGCGCTTGTAAGTCCACCCCGCCATAGGGTTGATTTCGATCAGCTCCTCGTCGACAGCTTCGGTGAGCGCCGAACGCAGACAGCTTTGGATATTGCTCAGCGTCTTGTTGCTGGTCTCCAACGTGTCGAGCCAGTCCTTGATCATCTTCCTTTTCAAGTCGACCATCATGTGCGTTCCCAGCGCAGGCACTAGGCGGTGTTCAACAAGCTTGCGATAGCCGTCGAACGTACTGCTGGAAAGATGTTTTTTCTTCGCCGCAAGCCACCGAGTGAGGAAGCCGGCAACCTTTTCCCGTGAGGCCTCCGGCGCAAACTTCGCGGCCCTGGCCGAGCTGGGGAAGGTGACCGCATAATCGAACGTGCCAATTGATATCGCATGTTCGATCGCGGCCTTGTGCTGCTCGGCCTTCTTCAGATTAGTGGCGGTGGGCTTGAGCGTGATGCGCTCGCGGCACCGGACGCCCCGATACATGAACGTGATTTCGATACTCGAATCGGAGATCGCCCGAACTCCCCGCCCATCTCTACCCATGACTCGTATCCCTCTGTGTCAATCAGCGTCCGGCCGTCCGGAGCCTTGTACCAGATCTCGCCAAGCCGCCAGATGCCATCACGGATCTTCGAGCGGATAGCGTCCTCGCTGTAGCCAGACTCGCTGGCGAACTTCCTGATGGTCATGTAGCGCATTGGGTTTACTCCTGACTCGTCAGGTTCTTTGTTGTTGGTGAGACTGACGCGTCATTGCTGTGGATTGCTGTCGCCCGAGTCCGCTATCGCGCGCAGCTTCAATGCGATGCCACAGGAGTTGGCCAAGCTTGTGAGTTGGCCCACAGTTGTGTCCGGCTCCTTCAAAGCCTGGCCGAAGCGGATCAGCCGGTCACCCAGGCTTTCGAACTCGGTACGGATGTGGAGCTGTGTTCCCTGAGTGAGGATGCTCACGCCACGCCCTCCATAGTCTCCAGCTGCTTTTCTAAGCGCTGCTTGAACATCACTAGAACGCGAATGGCTTGGCTTGCGGCTCTATCTGCCGTTTCTGCGTCGGCGCCGTCATCGAGTGCCGCCTGCTTGATAGAGTCAGCCACCTCGCGGTAAAGCTCAGGCACCTGGTCTATAACCCGTCGCAGCGCGGGCTGACACTCTTTGTCGGTCAGCAGAACGCCGCGGCGCATGGCCGCCTCGGCAAGAATCACCTGGTTCTCCAACTGCTCGGCGCGCTTTACCGCATCGCCTTCGCTGGCGCTGGTAATAACGCCAAGTGCCCGGCCAACGCCGACAGGCATGCCCAGCTTCGCGTAGTGCTGCAGATCTTCCAGTGACGCGCCTTCATTCGGACGCAGTACTAAGGTGATTCGGTTCGTTGCCGACATATGCTTTCTCCAGGCAAGCCGGTAGCCCGCCGCGTTCATGGCTTCGCAAAAAATCAATTTGGATAGGGGGTCAGATCAGCCTGAGCACCGGACTGCGTCCTAATCTTCGAAGGCGCACGCCGCTGCAAACGCGGTCATGCGATGAAGACGCCGAGGTGATCCTGCTCGCGGTCGTGCTGCGGATCCGGGTTAACCGGCGCGCATGATGCAGCTATCAGCCCGCGCCGAAACGCTTCCAACACTAGGGCTCTGATGCTCGAGACCTTGAGCTTGAAGCGCGCGCTCTCGAGTCTCTTCTTTAGGGTCTCAGGACTGATGCCCATTGCCTTTGAAGCCTCTTTCACCGTGCAGTCATTGGCGCAATGCAACACCCCCTCCAGCTCACGTGGCGCCAATACGCCGCCTAGCATTCCTTGCCAGTTCCCGATGACGATGCTCATGTTGCTCTCCAAATCCGGTTTCGATGGAGATAAGATACTAGCGGTTATAATTCGGTGTCAATACTACTGGTTATATATTTTCGCGGACCACAAAAAAGCCCGCATGCGGCGGGCCTAGTCTGCTGGAAGGAGGGTAGGGGAGTGAGGCTACAGCTTAGCGGCCATCCGGACTGCGACACCGATGATGCGGCAGTCCTCATTACATTCGATCATCTTGTATGCCGGGTTAAGAGGCTTGAGGTATCGATTGCCACCATCTTCAACAAGTTTCTTGAACGTTGCTTCCCCGCTGCCGAGCTTCGCGATCACCAGCTTTCCCGGGGCGACTTCTGCTTCAGTATCCACCAGGACCATCATGCCTTCTGGAACGGAAGTTCCGGAAGGCGCAGTCATCGAGTCTCCCTTGACCTCAAGCCAGAACGCGGGACCTTTCGAATTGTAGTCGGAGATCTCATACCGGTCAGAGTGCCCGTCTGGGTAGGGCTGTACAGCTTCGGCCCAATTGCCTGCCGACACCCAGCTTATTACTGGATACCGATACACCATCTGTGGAAGCTCGACCAGTTTGAAGTTCTCCCCATCGTCCAGCCCTCGAAGCCCAAGCCTGGCAGCTTCGGTCGTCGCTTCAATCTCATCGGCAAGCCGGTGGCTGAAAGACCTGACAGGAATACCTAGAAACTTCGCAAAAACTGCTGCAACGCGGGCGTTGAGCGGGTTCACGCCATTTAAATAGTGGGAAATCGCCGCTTGGGTGACATTCAGCGAATCAGCGATATCGGTTTGGGTGACGCCGGCGCTCTTGGCGCGTGCTTTGAAAATATTCTTCAAAGCCTCGCATTCCGCGGCCTGTTCTGGGTTGAGAGATCGTTTTTTCATCGCGCAATCCTATACCAAAGGTATTTGAAATCAAAAAACCATCGGTATTGACCTGTTTGATACTTATGGTTATATTTCGTGTAATAGCCAAATTCAGGTGAGTACATGACTCGCATTCCCTTGGCGGAATTCGTAACCCAGAAAGGGCAAGGCGAAGCCGCGAAAATCCTTGGAACAACTCAGGCAGCTGTTAGTAAGGCTCTGAAGACCGGCCGCCATATTTTTGTGCAGGAAAAGCAAGGGGGAAATTTTGAGGCTGTCGAGCTGAAGCCCTTTCCATCCGGCGGATCCTCGGTGAAGGCTTCCCCCGACCTTGAAGCCATTGTGTCTCTGATGGCGCCTCAATCACAGCACCTCAGTGGGGCTGTTCAGGCATCCAGTATCGTAGGCGCTCAGTGATTGCCATCTCTCGCTGCTTTAGCGGACTCACCTTCGCCCTCGGAGTAACTGCACTGAGTTCGATGGAATTGGAGCCGCTGAATCTGCATTCTTTAAACACAGGCCCTGGACAGGGCCTTCCAACAGCTGGCGTTTGCCGATTTTATGAGGACCTGAAATGAAGAGGCGCCAATGGAAGTTTTTGCTTACTGGCTAAACCCCAGACGGCAAAAAGCCGGCTATCGAGGCCGGCCTTTGTAAAACCATCGCTTGTATCGAGCAAGCAACTTTTAAAACTCTTCGTTCTGTGGAGGACGAATTAATGCACCCGAAAAATAGCAAAACGCCAGAAGTAACGCAACTGCCCCTTACAGCTAATGCTGATTTTAGCAACACACCGATCGACAACCGCGGCTTGATGGTCTTCAGCGTCACCGCCGGCATCAACGCTGAAGATGCGCTTCAAACAGCCAAGACTTTGTCGTCCGGCTTGGGGCAGATCTGCGATCACATGCATGACTCGCTCAACATGGGCGAAATGGCGTACTGCGACGGCATGAAAACCCTGGCGTTCGTCGCCGAGGCAGTTTCAGCCCTTGTTTGGTCGGTTCAGCGCGGCATGACGCCAAAAGCGGAAGGGGCGGTGCAATGAACAGCACCATTCCCAACCTCAAACAGCTCGCAGAAGAAGCCGAGTTTCAAATGGCGGCAGCGAAGGACCAGCTTGAATGGTTTTCCGCTCTCGCCCGGGCAATCTCACGGGACGTCGAGCATAACGCTGGGCGCGATGTAGTCGTGTTGGCGCACCTCGCGAACTACCTGGGCGACACAGGTGCTCCGGGCACCGAGTCTGCGATCGAGATGTTCGGGAAGATCGCCCGTAGCGAATCCGCGCCACAAAACCCCGACATGACAAATCGTGGCGCGCACGCCGAGGGAGCACCCCAATGATTAAAAACTCGCCAACCGTCTCAAGCCTGGCTAAGCAAATTGCCGCCATTCTCCGTGCGCATATTGGCGTCGCGGAGCCGACCGCTGCGGGTGGTGACCTAGTGTCGCTTGTCCGCGCCTATTGGCAAGTTCACGGCCTGATCGATGCGCCCGAGGACGGGCCCCGCACACGCCGCCACCCTCTCAATCGTGCCCAGCAATTCGACCTTGAGCACATCTCCCTGACCCTGTACCGCCAGATCATGGCGCTCACCGGATTGAGCTTTTACCCAAGCTGGCAACTGTGCGCGTCAGCCGTGCGCATCGAGGCGGAAGGGGGCTCGATCACATCTGAATTTGCCTTGGCTGAGATTGAACGGCTCAAGCAGTACGTGGTGGACCTCGGCTTCAAAGAGCAGATCGTCGCCGAGCGCTGGATGGTTGAAGAAGGGGCAACAGCATGAGCATCGTCAAATTCAATGGCGGCGATGCCGTCACCATGACCAGCGTGGAATTAGTCGACTTCATCAATTCCAGGCGTGAAGAGGGCGAAGCGATACTCGACCACGCGGACCTGATGAAGAAAGTGCCAAAGGTGCTGAAAAAAGATGCCGGAAAGTTTTCCGACATCTATCTGGACTCAATGAACCGCCGCCAAAAATGCTACCGCTTTCCAAAGCGGGAGGCATGCCTTGTCGCTATGTCGTACAGCTACGACCTGCAGGCGTCAGTCTACGACTACATGACCGAATTGGAGCAGAAGCTCCAAAGTCCTCAAGCCGGCGTTATGGCCGCACTCAGTGACCCGGCTGTACTGAAAGAGCTCCTTCTGGAGAACGTCGGCAAGGTGCTGGCGCTTACTGCTGACAACCAAGAACTAAGCACCGAGAACCTGGCGCTCGAGCAGAAGGTTGCCGCCGACGCCTCCAAGGTCGAGTTCCACGATCACGTCGTCATTTCCCACGACGTCCACTATGTGCGCGATGTCGCGCAATCGCTCGGCACGGGGCAAAACACGCTGTTCCGGTTCATGCGATTCAAAGGTTGGGTAGACCGGTTCAACACTCCTTACCAGGACAAGATCCGCTCGGGGTATCTCGTCGCTGAGCCTCATTCCTACAAAGACAAGGAGACGGGTGAGCGGAAAACCAAATTCACCTGCCGCGTAACAGGCAAGGGTTTCACCAAGCTGCAGGCGCTTTGGTCGAGCCGTAATCAAGATCTGCTGGAGGTTCCTCGATGAACAACGTAGTCAATTTCCCATCATCGGAGGCGGCAGAGGTAATCGACGAGGCGTACTTCGAAAAGTATGCCGACGCCGCGCTCCTGCTCAAGTGTTTCGAAGTAATCAAGGACGCGCTTGAGGTGATTTGTGAGCCCGAATACACGATCGAAATGGAGGACGACACCCACATGGCCCTGATCGAGGCGTTCTGGGCTATCAAGGTGCTGTTCAAACGCAAGACGGGGCACGATGCCAAACAGGTTGCCCAAGATCACTGGGAAGCGATGGGACGGCATCTGCTGGAGGGGGCGCATCTTTCGGACATGAATATCCCGATTGAAGGCTCAATCACGCGTGCCCTGCCGCCGGAGTATTTCAAAGCGCACACCAACCTCGCGCTTGCGTGTGCAGCCTTCAACCATAGCGACCAAGTCCGGTTGGGGACCAATGCCACGCTCGCTGCAAGCAACGCTAAGATCGCGGCGACTATGGCTGTGGAAGCAATCAACGCCACAACCGCGTTGCGGCAACTTGTGCTGCGTATGTCTGGTGGCATCGAAGCCATGGCAGCACATGTCGCCCGGCGGAACGGGGAGACCCTGCAATGAGCGATGTACCTCGCAAATTCCAAGGCGTCTGGATCCCTGCGGAGCGCTGGCTTGACCGTTCTCTGTCGCCGGTCGAGAAGGTGATGCTCGGGGAGATTTCCAGCCTCGAAACCGGCCCTCGGGGCTGCTATGCGACCAATGCTCACTTTGCCGAGTTCTTCGATCTGTCAATTTCTCGCGTGTCTGAAATCATCAGTGGCCTGGCGAATCGTGGCCTGATTCGGGTGGAGTTGATCCGCGACGGCAAGCGCATTGTCGAGCGCCGAATCCGCATGACAGACCCCTTCGAATTCCCGAATACCCCTTCGGAAAACAGCGCGAACCCCTTCGGAAAAGGCGGTGAACCCCCTTCGGAAAACACGCAGGGGAACAATACAAACAACAACAATACATTGAGCAGTAAAAAAACCATGCCCAAGGCTGCCGCGTTGGATGGGTTTGATCGGTTCTACCGACTGTACCCACGTAAGCAAAAGCGACCGGCTGCGGAACAGGCTTGGAAGAAGCTCGCCCCTGACGCGGAGCTGCAGCAACAGATTTTGACGGCCCTCGCCAAGCAGGTGAACAGCCTCGACTGGCTGAAGAGTGGGGGCCAGTTCATCCCCCATCCTGCCAGTTGGTTGAATGGCCGGCGCTGGGAAGACGCACCACTGCCCGCTGGCATCGCAGCACCTTCCCGTCATAGCGGATTCGACCAGATCGACTACGAGGAAGGTCTGGAGCGTGACGAGAACGGCAACTATCGAATCGCGGGGAGCGGTCAATGAAAATCCAATACACCCTTGAAGCCGTTACTCGGGACTGTCCTGATCACGGCCAATTCACCGATTCGCTGGTCGAACAGTTCGGCGCTGAGCCTGTCTGGTATGGCTGCCCGCGCTGCCACTTCGACAAACGCCATGCGCAGGAATACGAAACCCGCACCGCTGGCGTTACCCTGCATCGTGACCGGCTGATGAACGAGCGCCTGCTTGATGCCGGTATCCCGCTGCGCTTTCAGAGCTCTTCACTGGATACGTGGGCTGCGGGCGATGATCAGGGCAAGCTTCAAGCCTGGAGCACTGCGACGGGTTACGTCGACGCCTTCAGCGAGAACTTCCCCATTGGTCGCTCGATGATGCTGCTTGGCCAAGTCGGTACCGGAAAGACGCATCTCGCGGCCGGCATCCTGCAGCAGGTCATCCGCCACTTCGGGGCGCAAGGTCTGATCGGGCGGTACGCTACCGCCGGCGGCATCATCCGCAGCGTGAAGGACACCTTCGGCTCGGCCAGCAAGACGGAATCGCAGGTCTACGCCGATCTGGTCCGGCCGCATCTGCTGGTCATCGATGAGGTGGGCGTTCAGCACGGCACCGACTTCGAGCGGACCGTCCTGTTCGAGGTCATCAACGGCCGATACGAGCAGATGCGCCCAACGATCGTGGTGAGCAACCTCGGCATGGCCGATCTGCGCCATTGCCTGGGCGACCGCGCTGTCGATCGTCTCCGGGACAAAGGTGGTCTGGTGGTGCTGTTCCGCTGGCCGTCCGCGCGGGGTGCCGCATGAGTCGCGAATTGTTCAACGTAGACGCCGAGCACGGGCTGCTCGGCGCCATGTTTGTCGATCCCACGTTGATTGACGAGGTCCGCTCAACGGTCGAGATCGCCGATTTCCATGAGATCGAGAACGCGGCGCTGTACCGGGCCATTTTGGATTGTCATGAGGCGGGCGACCCGGTTGACGTGATCATGGTGAGCGAGCACCACCAGTACCTGCCCGACGGCAGTAGCATGTTGGCCTATGCAGCGACAATCCAATCAGGCGCGCAAGGTACTTCCAGCTGGAAGACCTACGCCCGGGTGATTCGTGAGCGTGCTGTGCTGCGCAAGGTGGTTGAGACGGCCAACACGATCAGCCAATCAGCGAATGATGACCTGCCGGTGGCCGAGATCATCGCGCGGGGCCAGCAGGCCATGGCCGATCTGCGCGACCTGGACGACGGCGAGCCGGACTACCACAAGGTCGGAGACATCCTTCCCCAGGTGATCGACACCATCGACTCGAAGTTTTCCGGCACGGCGCCGAAAGGGCTCTCGACCGGGATACCGGATCTGGACAAGCTGATCCGAGGCCTGCGCCCTGGCAACATGGTCGTTGTGGCCGGCCTGCCAGCGTCAGGTAAGACGATTCTCGGCGTTCAGATCGCCCAGTACGCGACTACCCAGCTTGGCGGCGCCGGCCTGGTGTTCAGCCTGGAGATGACCAAGGAAGAACTGGTAACGCGCAACATCGCCTCGCTGGGCGCGGTTGACCTGACCCGGCTGGACGAAGGGCATTCGCTGAAAGATGAAGACTGGCCGCGCATCACCAGCGCGGTAAGTGTCCTGCACAAGGCCCGGCTGTACGTTTGCGATCAGGCCGGCATGACCGTCGCTCGCATTCGCTCGATCGCGCGGCAGTGTCAGCGCCACGAAGGGCTGGACGTGATCGTCGTCGACTACATCACCCTGATCGCGGGCGAAGGCGGGCAGAACCGCACGCTGGAAGTCGGCAAGATCTCCACCGCGCTGAAGAATCTTGCCAAGGAGCTGAAGGTGCCGGTGATCGTGCTGGCGCAGCTCAATCGTGGCCCCACCAACCGGCCGGACAAGCGACCGCGCCCAAGCGATATCCGGGACAGCGGGCAGATTGAGCAGGATGCCGACGTCGTCATTCTGGTTCACGTCGACAAAGACACGGATGAGGGAGCGAACGGCGTCACGGAGTTGATCGTGGGCAAGTGCCGCCATGGCAAGCCGGGAACGTGTCTTGTGCAAGCGCAGGGGCAGTTCGTGCGGTTCGTACCGTTCGGTGGGAAACCGCCAAGCGACGAAGAGGTCGCGATGGGCCGGGCGGTGAAGTTTACCGGCCGCAACCATCGAGGAGCCGCGGACGATGAGTAAGCCAGCCCAAACAGTGCATCTCACCATCACCGATGCCGAGATTCGCAAGCAGGCGGCCACCGGCGTTCGCCAGCTGCGCGATCCTCGCTATCCACAGCTGCGCTTCCGCTATTCGACCGTCGACCGCGCCAAGGGCGTTTGGCATGTCGTGGTGGGCGGCAAGTGGGGTAAGGCCGGCAGTTATCCCGGGATCAGCGCCAAGCTGATGCAAACCACGTTGCCGGACATCCTCGCGCGTCGCGCCGTGGACTCGGCCGCGGCGTCGACCACCACCAGCTGGCGCACCGTTGGCGACGTCCTGACCTGGTACACCGATCGGATGACCCGCGACCGTGGCTTGTCGGCTAAACGCAAGGCCAGCGCGCAGTCGGCGCTGCGCTGTCACCTGGTGCCGCGCCTTCAAGATCTAGAGTTGGCCAGCCTCAATCGGTCGACGCTTGACCGCCTGCTGATGTGGCCCCTGCAGGAGAAGTACGCGCTGTCGTTCGTGCGCTCGGTTTACGGCGTGTTGGCGGCCTCGTTTCGGCAAGCCGCCCGGCTGAAGCTGATCGATGTCAGCCCGATGGCGGATCTCAAGTTCACCGACTTCGTCCGGACGCGGATCAGACCCAAAGCTGCGCGCTTGCGTGGTGATGACCTGCCGCCGCTCCTACAGACGTTTGCCGAGCAATTTGACGCCTTCCCGGTGCAGGCCATGCTGCCGCTGATGATGCTCTGTCACGGTACGCGGCTCGGCGAGACCCGTCTGGCGCGGTGGAAGAACATCAACCTTGCGACCCGGCAGTGGTTTCTCCCCCTCGCCGACACGAAGACCAAGGCCGAGCACACGTTACCGCTGACCGAACAGGCCTGCGCGCTCCTACAGCGGTACCGGGCTCGACAGGTTGCAATGGGCTACAGCGGGCCGTTCCTGTTTCCCGGCAGCAACGGCTCGGCATTGAGCCCGAGCAAGGCCTGCACCGTCTTCACCAGCGTGAGCAAGGGCGAATGGTCCAGCCACGACCTGCGCAAAGTGGCCCGCACGGCATGGGCAGATCTGGGCGTCGATTACATGGTCGGCGAGATGCTGCTCAACCACGCCATGAAGGATCTGGACGCGACCTACATCCACACCACCGCCGAGGGCATGAAGCGCAAGGCGCTGGAGGCGTGGCATCAGCACCTCGACAGCCAAGGTTTTTCCCTGCTTCACGGTGGGACATATGCGGGACAAGCCGAGGCACCTAATACCGCGCAACCATTTGAATCCGGGGCATCCAGCGCAAACCAGCATCCATCCCAAGGGAGGAGCCATATTGGAAAAGGCGCCGCCCAAGCCCAGCCAGGAGACGGCAATGAGTAGAGTTTCTGCGGCACTGCCGCGCAAAAGCCTCCAGGAGCATGAGCGCAAGTTTCTTAAGGTAGCCGGCACTTACCTTGCGCAGGAGAAGGTAGGAGGACCCGCCGCACTGGCGGATCTGCTCGACATGGTCGCCAGTTGGCATTCGTTGCGCACCGATATCGAGTTCGGCGAGTACTGCAAGCGATGGGTGCTGGAGGGCAATAGCAAGAGCCCGCCCGCTGACAAGTTGCTACGCAACCTGCTGGGACTGGATCAACCGCCACCACGCCGCATCCGGAGGGCTGCCTGATGACTGTTTACCGCGATGCAGCGCATTGCATCAGCCGTGTGATGTCGATCGAGATCCATGACGGCACCAAGAAAGCGTCTTGGCAGCGCATGTACAAGGCGAGCTTTGATGATGAATTGCCGGGCCAGTCGATTACCGACGATCTGTCGCCGGAGGAGCGCCTGACCCAAGACTCAATGACGCGCGCCACACTCAAGCGCTCTCTGCCCGAGGTTCAGTGGCAGGCGCTGGTAGGCAAATACTCCATCAACCAGAACGAAGTGAAAGACGCGGCGGCATACCTCACTCCCCGGGTGGTCAGCCCTGCGCACTACCTGTTCAAGACCAAGTGCGTCATGGCGTGGATCGTTCCAGAGCGCCGCAACGGCCTGCCAGCTTCGTTCTATGTCTTGCACAGCTGGGACGCTGACGGAACGCCCGAGCGGACTCTGCGCCGGTGGCGATCTATTACGAAACGCTGGCTCGATGATCAGGTGAGTGCCGCGCACCTGGCCGTCGAGGCACTGCTGGAGGAGCGCGGGCTATTGCATCAACTGGCCGCTTGACTGTGACCGAGTGACCGCGTAGATTTCGAACCTGCGGTTTGGTGCGTTACAGGATAACCACCGAACAAATGAAGCCCGGCCAATGTGTCGGGTTTTTTTTGGGATTGAATATGGATACTGCGCAGCAGGTTGTAGCCGCCAGCCTTGGCTGGGGTGACATCGCAAAGATCGTTCTTGCGAGTGGTGTGGTAGCGGCTCTCATCGGAATCGCAAAAGACTCTTTTTTTCGTTACCGAGACCGGCTTAAAGACGCGGAGTTTTCCGCGATAGAGGTCATCGCCAAGCTCGATCTATACGCGCTTAACTCTCGCAGGAATATTCGCGAGTACTACGAATTGTCCTCCCCCCTAAATCCGCACAACGACTACCAGAATTGGCCTGGATGCAATTATCCCGATCTGGATATCTCTAACGACGTCTTGAAGAAATTGAGCGCCGAGCACGCCAGCGACGTCGCTTGGCTCTCTACAGAGAAGGCGTTGGCCGGTGAATATCTGCACGCGGTCTACGACGAGTCATACGATCCGACGAAGGTGCATGACCATAAAGCCGAAGTCGTCGGATTCTTCGGATATGAAGCTTTTCTGCTGGCTGAAAAGCTGAGGACCAAGTACCGCCTGAAGTCCTTTGGGCAAAGGTGGGGTGTCAGTGATGGGTTTCCGGATCTCCAGAGTTATTGGAACGAGACCAAGAAGGAAATAGCCAAGCGCAGCAGCTCCCAGAACTCCAAGTGTCTCAGCACAGGGGAATGATGATGCAGCGGAACAAGCGACTTTCGATGGAGATATTGGCTTGTGTCGAGGCCGAGGATATGGGGACGGGCGTCAGTGCGGCTGATATAGGGCTGGCTGTGCACGGTCATCGAGGTGCGCTTACAGATATCGATGAGTACCACGTCAAATTGCTGGTTGACTGTGGCCTCCTTAAAGTCGAGGAGGATGATCACTTCTTTACTCATTCTTATCACCTAACGTGGTCCGGACATGACCTATTAGATGCCCTTAGAAGTGAGTTCTCGACATGAACGATATTCCCGGTTTGCCGGAGAGATAAGCAATCGGCGCGCATCATCACAAGCCTCGGCATTCGCCGGGGCTTTTTTGTTTCGAGCGAGATGCCACAGCCAGGGTGGTTCCTTCGGGAGTGGCCTGGACGTCGATAGCCGGAAGTGCGGCGTACGGAAATAACACCGGCAGTCAATGAGCCCCATACCTCGAGTGTGCACGGGGCGGCTTTGGCGGACTGATGGAAAGACATCACCCATTTCGAGCCTCGGCATTTGTCGGGGCTTTTTCATATGCCGATCCCGCAAGGGTGGACTGTCGGATGTCGACGATGCCGGAAAAAACACCTGACCTCTGGGCGCACGTCTGGCTGATCATTACGACGCCGCTCTGGCAAGGAGCGATCATGGCCGCAACGATCTCGCTATTGCGCGTGCTGTATGAGGGCAAAGAGGCCAATAAGTGGCGCGTCGTGCTCGAAGCGCTGATCTGCGGTGCGCTGAGCCTGTCAGCCAGCAGCGTCATCGAATGGATGGCCTGGCCTTCGAGCTTGTCAGTCGCCGCCGGCGGCACCATCGGGTTCATCGGCGTGACAGCGATCCGAGAGCTGATCATCAGGTTCCTCGGGCGTAAGGCGGACTCATTATGAACATCGAGCCCGTCGTCGCAGTAGCGAAATCCGTTTCCACGTTGCGCGCCATTGCCGCAGCCATCGTCATCGCAATCGTCATGGGGTTGCTGATTGCCATCCAGCAGGTCCGCGTCGTGTCCCTCCAGGGCGCCGTGACCGTCGAGCGCGACGCAAAGCAGCAGGCCGTCGATGCCAATAAGGAAAGCCAGGCCACGATTACCACGCTCCGTGCCGAGGCAGAGCGCAACGCCAAATACGCCGCCGACCTCAACAAGCGCATCAAGGCCAGCGAAGACAAGGCCAAAAAGGCCAAGAAGGAATTCGATGATCTCAAGCGCAACAGCAAACCTGTTCGTGATTGGGCTGCTCAGCCTTTGCCTGACGGCCTGCGCGGCAAAGCCGCAAGTGGTAACAACGACCACAACAATAAGGTTGGAAATCCCTGAGATGGTCCCTTGCGAGCGAGTCAATGCAGACGATACCGATCTGCGTGACAACGGCGACGTGTGGGAATTGAAGGATCAGGCCATCAAGCTGCTCGACACGTGCGCCGACCAGGTCGACGCGCAGATCCTGCGCAGCCAGAGCAAGTAAGCCAGCCCATCAAAGATGTGTCCAAATCTGGACGCACCAGTGAGCCAATGAAAAAGTCCTGGTACGTCTCAGTGCTTGGCTACAAACCATTCCCCATGATCATGCAGGAAGACCACGATCACGCCGGTGCGTTGGCATTCGCGCGCTGCAAGTGGCCGACCTGCACAGTTGAGTGAAGACCATGGCCTGCACGACATGTTCGGCCGTACGCAATCGAGCCCTGAAGTTTATGAGGATCGCCAGTGAGCGAATCAGTCAACTGCGTCAGCGTGGCGACGATCATCCCGTCAGCCAGCCTGAACCCGAACAGCCCGCTGCCGACGATGGGCACCCGAGTGATGCTGAGCGACGGCAGTGAGCTGACAGGCATTACGTCCATCACCATGACGGCAGAGCCTTGTGGTGTGTGGAAGGCGACCATCACGGTGATGCCGCACCAGGTCGAGCCCATCGCTGCCGAGGTGATGGTGGTTGAGGCAGCCGAGGCGGTCGGTCCTGATGAGCAGCTCCTTGAAGTCACAGCAACCAGTGACCGCGTGCGGCGATACGTGCCAGCACCCAAGCGGGTTGAGTAGCGGATGCCTGTCAGGCCGAAGCGACATCAACCGGCTGCGGCTTCCACTCCAGTGCACAGGACACCAGAGCAGGAGCGCGGTACCAGCAGCCAGCGTGGGTATAACTACCGATGGCAACAGTCGCGCAAGGGCTTCCTCGCCAAGCATCCCCTGTGTGTCCACTGCGAGCAGGGCGGCAGTGTGACGGCAGCCACGGACGTCGACCACATCGTGCCGCACCGTGGTGACATGGATCTTTTCTGGGACCGTACCAACTGGCAAGGCCTGTGCCATCCATGCCACTCGGTGAAGACTGCGACCGAAGATGGTGGCTGGGGCAACCGGCGGAACCGATGACTCAGCATCGAGCGTGGTAAATGAGAATGGTTCGCTCGAATGGGTCGTAAATGGAGACGAAATTGAACGTTTTGGTCATGTTTCTGGCGATTTGATCGAAATCTAACCGGTTTTGATAGGTTTTCGCTATTAGGGAGGGGGAGGGGCAGAAGTTTGGCCTTTTTCGCTCCTAGACCGCGCCCGAGGCTTTTTTTCGCGCCGTCGAAATTAGGATTTGAAAATAGAGGGTGACAAATGACCAGAGGACGGAAGCCGACGGCGCCGCACCTCAAGGTCCTGGCCGGTACCGATCGCCCGGATCGGGGGGAGGAGGACGCGCCAGAGTTCGACCTGATTGAAGATTTTCCAGACCCGCCTCAGCACCTGAACGCAGACGGCGCCGAAATGTGGCGGAACTTGGGCCGCCAGTTGGTCAGCGCGAAAGTGCTGCAGGTCGTCGACCTGTATTCACTCGAGCAGCTCTGCCATGCCTGGCAGTGCTTCCGGAAGAAAGCCAAGGCAGACATGGAATCGACCGCCGCTGAAACGACGGCACTCAAAGCGTTGTTTTCAGAATTCGGCATGACGCCTGCGAGTCGCCGGAAGGTTTCATCTGGCGGTACCGAGAAAAAGGGCAACGCGTTTGCCGGGAATGGCCGCAAGCAAGTGGGGAAATAATCGAATAGACAGGCTGTGGAGTAGGTCATGCGTGACTTCGTGAAGATCGCGACTGACTACGCCAAGGCCGCAGTAGCGGACAAGAAACGAAAGAAGCATGGAAAGCTGATACGCCAGGCTGCGCAGCGCTTTCTCGATGACCTCAAACGGGCGAAAAAGAAAGATTGCCCGTTCATGTTTGACCCGTGGCACGCCAACGACCCCTGCGATTTCATCGAAAAACTGCATCACGTCGAGGGCAAGTGGGAGAAACCCACGATCGTGATGCACGCGTCTCACGTTTTCTTCGTGGTCCAGCTCTTCGGCTTTCGCAAGCGCGAGGCTGTCTTTACCGAAGGGTGGGGCGGCAACGGGATGTTCCATCCCCGCCGCTTCACCTCGGCACTGTTTGCCGTCGCGCGAAAAAACGCCAAGAGCACGTTGTCGTCGGCCATCCTGCTGTATTGCGAGTGCTGCGAACCGGAAGAAGGCGCGCAGATCGTCAGCGCGGCGACTACGTTCGGCCAGGCCGCGATCATCTTCAACGCTGCGAAGCGGATGACCGAAAAGAACGCGGACCTTCGCGAGTACTTCGGCCTTGAGGTCTGGGCCAAGTCGATCAGCCGGGCCGAAACCGGCGCCAGTTTCAAGCCGATTCACGCGAAAGCCTCGACGCAGGACGGCCTGAACCCTTCGCACGTCGGACTCGATGAGATCCACGCACACAAAACAGCTGACCTGCTCAACGTTTTGCAGTCGGCTGCCGGCGCCCGGGGCAACCCGCTGTGGCTGTTCACGACCACCGAGGGCTACACAAACCCTGGGCCGTGGGCTGAAATCAGGATGTTCGCCAAGAAGTTGCTCGCCGGGCTGTTCGGCCACACGGCTGACCACTATCTGGTCGTGTTCTACGCGGTCGACGACGAGGACAAAACCCTCGGCATCAAGGCTGATGAGGAGTTCGACGAACGCTGCTGGATCAAAGCCAACCCGCTGATGGATGTGAACCCGCACCTGCTGGCGGCGATCCGCAAGGAGGCCGTGGAAGCGAAGCAGATGCCGTCGAAGATGGCCGAGTTTCGAATCAAGCGACTGAACCGGCCGGCGTCCACCGCAGACGGCTGGATCGACCTCAACAAGTGGCAGCAATGCGGCGGCGAGGTTGACCTTGAATGGCTGGCGGACTTCCCCTGCTGGGGTGGGCTCGACCTGGCATCGACAACTGACCTCACAAGCTTTCGCCTGATTTGGAACGTGGACGGCGTCATCTACACATACGCCTGGCGCTGGGCGCCGGAGAGCGCAGTTGCCTTCCGTACCGAACGCGGCACGGTTCCTTACGCGTCGTGGGTTGAGTCGGGGCTGCTCAAACAGACCGAGGGAGACGTCACGGACTACGCCGTGATCGAAGCGGACGTGAAGGCCGCGAACGAGCGGTTCAACATCCAGGCCATCGGTTATGACAAGTGGAACGCCTCGGACCTCGTGAACCGGCTTGTCGCCGGCGACGTACCGATGGTCGAGTTCATCCAGGGGCCGAAGTCCTATCACCCGGCGATGCAGGTTCTCGAACGGGCCTACATTTCTGGGCAGTTTGCACACGGCTCTGACCCACTTTTGAACTGGTGCGCCTCGAACCTCATCGCCCGGCGCGATGACAACATGAACATGGCGCCTGACAAGAAGCGGTCAGCCGACAAAATCGACGACATGACCGCATTGCTTATGGCAATTGGCGTCTCGGGCGCCAGTCCGGACGACGTCAATGTCGAAGACTTCCTTTCTAGACCAATGAGTATGTAATGGCCGATACCGACTACAGCATCGATCTGCGTACGCGCAGTCCCTTCTGGGCGCGGATGGCGAGCTATTTTGTCGGCGGCCGCCTCACCACCCCCGAAAAGGGCTCGCAGACCGGGCCGATATCGGCGTCTGGCGTGGTGGGCGATTCTGTCGTCAATGACGAGCGTTCGCTGCAAATCTCTACTGTGTTCGCTTGCGTTCGACTGATCTCAAGTGTCACGGCCTGTATGCCGCTTGACGTGTTCGAGACCAGAGGCGACGACCGAATCAAGGCTCCGCTGACGCACCCGCTCGCGCGGCTCCTGCGCTACATGCCCAACCAGTACATGACGGCCTTCGACTTCCGTGTCGCGATGACCATGCAGCTTTGCTTCTACGGAAACGCGTACGCGCTGATCGAACGCAACGTGGCGGGCGATGTGATCAGCCTGATTCCGATGATGTCGGTGAACATGGACGTCCGCATGGAAGGCAAACGGGTGATTTACAAATATCGACGTGACACTGAATACGCGGAGTTCAAGCAGAGCGAAATCTTTCACCTGAAGGGTTTTGGCTTCAATGGCTTAGTCGGCCTCTCGCCGATTGCTTTCGGAGCCAAGACCGCAGGCGTAGCGGTGGCAATGGAAGATCAGCAGCGCGACTTCTATGCCAACGGTGCGAAGTCGCCGCAAATCATGTCCACCGGCGAGAAGACACTTAACAAGGTCCAGCGCGATCAGGTAGAGGAGAATTTCAAGGAAATCTCAGGCGGTCCCGTCAAGAAACGGCTGTGGATCATCGAGGCCGGCTTCACCACTCAACCGATTGGCGTAAGTCCCCAGGATGCGGAGACGATGGCCGCGCGGAAGTTTCAAGTCAGCGAGCTGGCGCGGTTCTTCGGTGTGCCACCGCACCTGGTGGGTGATGTCGAAAAATCTACCAGTTGGGGTTCGGGCATCGAGCAGCAAAACCTGGGCTTTCTGCAGTACACCTTGGACCCATACCTCGAAATATGGGAGACGAGCATCCTGCGCTGGCTGGTGAAGCCTGCGGATCTGGGCAAGGTCCACGCCGAGCACAACCGCGACGGGCTGCTTAGCGGTGATTCGACGGCCCGAGCGAACTACATGAAGACTTTGGTCGATACCGGTCTGCTGACCATCAACGAAGGGCGCCGAGTGAACAACAAGCCTCCGCTTCCAGGTGGTGACGTGGCCACGCGCCAATCCCAAAACGTGCCCCTTGAGCAACTTGGCAAGACAAACCCCGCCCCTGGCGGGGTTTAGTTTTTCTGGAGTCAGTAAATGTCCAATATTCATAAGACCATCGCCTTCGAACAGGCTGAAATCAAGTTCTCCGGCGGGGGTACGCAGGGCATCTTCGAAGGCTATGCCAGCGTCTTCAACAAGGTCGATGCTGATGGCGACATCATTCTGCCGGGCGCCTTCGCGACAGCGCTTACCGGCCAGTCCCGAGCCGTGGCGATGTTCTTCAACCACCAGAGAAATGCCATTCCTGTTGGCAAGTGGTTGCACCTTGAAGAGGACAGCAAAGGGTTGCTCGCGCGCGGCGAGCTCACCCCGGGTAATCCTCAGTCCGAGGCGCTCAAGTCCGCCATGCAGCACGGAACCGTAAACGGCCTGTCGGTGGGCTTTCTGGCTGGCGCTGCCGACTTCGACCGGATTGCGACCGGCATGGCCTTCAAGTCCATGCAGCGGCTGCGGGAGATCAGCATTTGCACGGAGCCAGCCAACGAAGACGCGTCGATTTCCTCGTTGAAGAGCATGGACGCCATCGAATCCATTCGTGATGCGGAGCACTGGCTGAGGGATTCGGCCGGGCTATCCAAATCCGAAGCGCAGGCGTTGATCGCCCGCATCAAGTCCGCAGTTCGGAGCGATTCCGAAGGTGGCGAAATCACCGCGATCCTGGATCGCATCAAGTCCTTCCCATCTGTAGGAAAATAAACATGTCCGAATTGGCCCAAATTCAAAAGGCTATCGAAACAGCGCAAGCGAACATGACCGCACTGTTCGATGCGCAGAAGAAAGAGATCACCGCGACGGGTGAAGTCAGCAAGAAAATTCAAACCGACCTGCAGACCGTGCAGGACGAGCTGAAAACCGCAGGTACTCGCCTGTTCGACTTGGAATCCAAGCTCGCCGGCGGCGAACTGGACAACCCGGAGCACAAGAAAAGCTTCGCCGAGCGCGCAGCCGAAGACATCAAGAAGGGCTGGAACGGCTCGACCTCGGGCAAGGTTGACGTCAAGAGTTTCAGCAAGGCGCTGGGCAGCGGTGTCGGTTCCGCTGGCGCGCTGGTTCAGGCTCAACGCAATCCAGGCATTTTGATGCCCGGTATGCGCCGTCTGACCATCCGCGACCTGCTGGCGCAGGGCCGCACTAACTCGAACGCGATCGAGTACGTGCGCGAGAACGTGTTCACTATCGGCGCCGCGCCGGTCGCCGAGGGTGCTTTGAAGCCCGAAAGCCAGCTGACGTTCACCAAGGAAACGGCGAACGTCAAAACGATCGCTCACTGGATTCAGGCTGCGCGCCAGATCATGGATGACGCGCCGATGCTCGAGTCCTATGTAAACGGCCGCTTGCTGTTCGGTCTGGACCTGGTCGAAGAAGGCCAGTTGCTCAACGGTGATGGTACCGGTGACAACTTGCTGGGTTTGAACAAGGTCGCCACTGCGTACGACACCGCGCTGAACGCCACGGGCGACACTCGCGCGGACATGATCGCTCACGCGATCTTCCAGACCAGCGAGTCCGAGTTCGAGGCCTCCGGTCTGATTCTCAACCCGCGAGACTGGCACGCGATCGCGCTGCTGAAAGATGCCGATGGCCGCTACATCTTCGGCGGTCCGGCTGCGTTTGCCGCGAAAGTCATGTGGGGTTTGCCGGTTGTGGCAACCAAAGCTCAGGCGCAGGGCACCTTCACTGTAGGCGGCTTCGACCTGGCCTCGCAGATCTGGGACCGCATGGACGCAACCATCGAGGTCAGCAACCAGGACCGCGATAACTTCGTCAAGAACATGCTGACCATCCTGTGCGAAGAGCGCCTGGCGGTAACTCACTACCGTCCGACCGCGATCATCAAAGGCACTTTCACCCCGGCGGCATAATGACAGGAGCGGGGCGGGTAACCGCCCCGGTTTCACTATGAAAACTATTCGCGCGTTGCGGCAGTTCTCTCACTACCACGCTGGTAGTTTTGACCAATATGAGACCCGGCCAGTGTCTGACGACGTTGCCGATGCATTGGTCGGTATGAAGCTCGCCGAACTGGTCGATGTTGAGCAGTCCGCCCAGGTCGATGGCCAGGGAAAGGCGAAGGAAAAGGTTAAGAAATGACCGTGGCCCTTGCCGATTTGCTGGCGATGGATCTCATCAAGAAGCACTTGCGCGTCGATTCGGCGGATGAGGACGATCTGATCGAGCTGTATGCGGAGTCGGCACTGGCTTGGGCTCTCTGGTACTGCGACAACCCTCTACTCGCCGCTGCCGGCGATATCCCGGCAAGCTTCAAATCTGCACTTCTGCTGCTGATCGGCCACTCCTACACGAATCGTGAAGCAGTGGTGGTCGGCACCTCAGCGGCAGTGCTGCCGATGGGTGTCGGTCCGCTACTGTGGTCTTCGCGCAGCCTGGCAGACAGCAAACCGCAGGAGGAATACCCATGCGCGCCGGCGATCTCCGTCATCGGGTGACCTTCGAGGAGAAGGTCGTCACCAATGACCCCGTTTCTAACGAAGAGCTGGTGTCGTGGGTGGAATTTGCCACGGTATGGGCCGCAATCAGGGATTTAAGCGTGCGCGAGTTCATCTCGGCGCAGTCCACCCAGTCCGAGGTCACTTGCAGGATCGTGACGCGATACCGTGACGGCTTCGACGCTGCCATGCGCGCTCGCCATGAGGGCAGGATCTACAACTTGCACGGGATTTTGAGAGATCCCGTGTCTGGCAAGGAGTACTTGACCTTCCCAGCCAGTGAGGGCACGAACGATGGGTGATCGGGTTGAGTACAAGCTCAGGGGAGCAGACGAATTATCTGCCCGGTTCCGTGGGCTGACCGAGGAAATGCGCCGCAAGGTCGTCACGCCAGCGGCCAAGGATGCGATGGAGATCGTTCTCGCGGACGCCAAGGACCGGGCAGCGCGGATTGATGACCCGGAAACATCGAACTACATCCCGAAGAACCTCGCGATTGTTGAACGCAAGGCGATCGGCATGGAAGTCGGCGCGGTTGTGATGTCCGTTGGTGTGCGCAAGCGCAGCCGGGGGCAGGGCGGCGGCAACACCTTTTATTGGTGGTGGGTTGAGCTCGGCACCGAGAAAAACCGCGCCCGGCCGTTCCTGCGCCCGGCGCTGGCCAACAACCGCGAGGCCCTGTTCAAGGAGTTCCTCGGCTCGGCCAAGTACCAATTGATCAAGCTGGGGGTGAACTGATGCTCGCGCCCATTACCCAGGTGTGCAAATCCGATCCTGCTGTGGTTGCGCTGCTGGGCGAAAGCCCGCTCAGGCTCTATCCGCATGGTGAAGCGCCGCAGGACGTAGCCAAGCCGTACGCGGTTTGGCAGGTGGTGAGCGGCTCGCCCCTGAACTACATCAACGGACAGCCGGAAACAGACCGATACGGCCTGCAGATCGATGTCTACGCCGCGACAGCGATATCGGCGGACTCGGTGGTATCCGCCATGCGCAAAGCCATTGGAAAGCGGGCCTACATCACCGGGTTCGGCGTCGATACCGTGGACACCGTTACGAAGAACTACCGCAAAGGTTTCGATGTTGCCTGGCTGGTCAGTGCATAGCCGGAAAACCTGAAAGAACGACCCGCTCCGGCGGGTTTTTTTATGCCCGCCAATGTGAGATTTCGCAGGAAATCTGGGAGTACCAATTTGACCATTAATGTCCAGGGCACGGAGCTTTTCGCCATCGACCCGGCTGATAACACCATTCTCGATGTGGGCTGCTTCACCACGCTCGATGGCATCGACACTTCGGTCGCGCAGGTCGACGTGACGTGCACCAAATCGAAAGGTCGTGAATATGAAGCTGGTCTGGCTGAACCTGGTTCCGCGTCGTTCGGCTTGAACATCGACCCAAAGAACCCGGTTCACCTGCGCCTTCACCAGTTGAAGACCGCTGGCACGAAGCTTAAGTGGGTTGTTGGCTGGTCTGACGGCTACAACTTCGATACCGAAGAAGGCATCCAGCCTCTTATTGGCACGCCAGGCGGTCTGTCAGCGCTGGTGCTGAACTCGGCGGGCACCGGCTACACGACTGCTCCTACGGTGGCTATCACTGGCGGCGGTGGCACTGGCGCGACGGCGACGGCCCAAATCGCGAACGGCAAGGTCACTGGATTCACCATTACGAACGAAGGCGCCGGCTACACCAGCGCCCCGACCGTGGCGCTCACAGGTGGCGCTGGTACCGGTGCGACTGCGCGCGCGTTGGTGGAAACAGAGATCGATTTCGACCTGCCAAACACCCGCACCTGGCTCACCTTCGAAGGCTACATGAACAGTTTCCCGTTCACGTTCGGTCTAGGCGACGTCGTCAAATCCACCGTTGGCATCCAGGTTTCGGGCGAACCCGTTCTGGTCGCCAAGACTGCGCCGTAAGGAACCTCCATGGATCTGAATATTGCTTCGCTCAAAGCGTCCGGGGCGTTCATCTCGGCACCGCACAAAAAGGAAGTCAGCTGGCACGCGAACGGAAAGCCGCAGAAGGCCACCGTGTACGTGCTGCAGGAGTCTTTCATTTCGCTGACCCAGCGCTGGGATGCTCAGGACCGCGGCGGCGACTTGGCCGCCCAGCGCATCGCCTCCTGCATCACCGACAAAGACGGTGTGCCGGTGTTTACCGTCGAGGACGTAGTCGGCGGGCCAGAAACGGGGCATGGCCCGCTTTGTGCGGAGCTGGCGATTGTGTTGCTTGCCGCAATCGGTGAGGTCAACAAGGTGCCGGAGGGCGCGCTCGAAAAAAAATCCAACCCGAGGAAGAGCTCTGGCACGAGCTCGCGATCGTCCTCGGGACGACGATCGCCGAAGCAAAGCAAAGAATGACCTACGTCGAGGCGATGGACTGGATGCGGTACCGGCTTCAAACCGGCTCGCTGAATCTGGGCCTTCGTCTCGATGAAGGTTTCGCGCTGCTTGCCACCGTGTTCAACAATGCCATGGGCGGCAAAGCCAAGTTCTCCGACTTCATGCCGGATCGCGGCTTCCAAGCTCCATCAAAAGAAGCCACGCCGCAGGATCTGTTGGCGCTGCTGCAGCGCGTGAAGGGGTGATTTATGGCTGTTGATTCGCTCGGCCAATTGACGGTCGACCTGGTGGCGAACACCGGCGGCTTCGAAAAGGGGATGGACCGTGCGCAGCGCGCGCTCAAGTCGGCGACCAAGGAAGCGGCCTATCAGGCTGGCCAGCTCGACAAGCTGGTCGGCCAGATCGACCCGGTCGTCGCGGCTTATGGCCGTCTCGACAAGATGGAAGACCAGTTGCGCAAGCACCGCGCGGCCGGTCGCCTGGACAAGGGCGATTTCGATGATTACCTGAAAAAGCTCAACGACCAGCGCGACGCCATCGGGAAGACTGACGCGGTCATGACCAAGGGCACGATGTCGGTCAAAGCGTACAACGCTGCGCTGCGCGGCGTGCCAGCTCAGTTCACCGATATCGCTGTGTCGCTGCAAGGTGGTCAGGCCCCGCTCACGGTCCTCCTGCAGCAGGGCGGTCAGCTCAAAGACATGTTCGGCGGCATCGGACCAGCAGCCAAGGCGTTGTCGGGCTACGTGATGGGGCTGATCAACCCCTTCACCGTAGCCGCTGCGGCGGCCGCGGTGCTGGCGCTGGCCTACAAGCAGGGCAGCGAGGAGGCGACGGCCTATAACGCGGCACTCGCGATGACGGGCAACACAGCCGGCGCGAGCGCAAACGGCCTGGCCGACATGGCGCGTCAAGTCGCTCAGTCCGGCGGCACCGTCGGCAAGGCAGCGGAGGTTCTGGCGCGGTTGGCCAGCTCCACGCGAATTCCTGTCACCGCCTTCGAGTCGATTGCGCAAGCCGCGATCAAGTTCCAGTCGGCGACAGGTGTCGCGGCTGACGAGACGGTCAAGAACTTCGAGCGCATCGCCAAGGACCCGGTCGCGGAAATTCTGAAGCTCAACGAGTCGATGAATTTTCTGACGGCGACGACCTACGAGAACATCAGATCGCTGCAGGAACAGGGCAAAACTCAAGATGCAGCCGCGGTCGCTACAGCGGCCTATGAAGATGGGCTGAACCGGACCTCGACATCCATCAAGAACAACCTCGGCACCCTTGAGTCCGCATGGGCTGGCGTAATGTCCGCCGCCAAGCTGGCATGGGATGCCGCGCTCAATGTCGGCCGGGAGGACACGCTCGACCAGCAAATCAAGAAACTGGACGAGCAGCTCGACGCAATTGCGGCCAACGCTGCGAAACGAAACCAGCGCAATGCCAAGGGCCAACTCGTCGACCCGATGAGCAACCTGACGCCGGATGACTCGTTCCGCAAGGAAGCGCTCGAGCGAGACAAAACCGACAAGCTTGTTCAGAAGGCGGAAGAGGATCGTAGGGCCGCAGCGAAAGGCTTCGCACAGCAGCAACAGCAGCAGGCGCTGGACGATCAACTCAAGCTGGACAAACTCCGCAAGGACACGGAGAGCAACGCTGACAAGCGCGCCAGGGAGCTCGCTGATTACCGGCTTCTGGTCGAGCGCCGGATCATCCAGGCACGCAAGACGGGCGACAAATCTCTGCTTCTCTCGTCAGATCAGCAGGCGAAGGATATCGCTGCGATCAACGACAAGTACAAGGACCCCGCGAAATCCAAAACACCTCAGTACCGCGAGGACGCCGGCACCAAGGCGCTGGACGCGGCACGGCAGCAATATGCAGCGCTTCAGCAGCAGGGCGCGCTGATCGGCGACCAGAACGCTGCCAGCCAGACCTTGGGCGCGAACGCCAAAAAGCTTGTCGAGTGGGAGCAGCAGCTCGCCGATATCAAGAACAAGCAGACGCTGACGGCTGATCAGAAATCTCTGCTGGCGAGCTCTGACCTTTACACCGCCCAGCTCAAGCGAAACGCTGCGCTCGAGGCGGAGAACACACTCCGCGAAAAGGCAGTGGAAACCCAACGCAAGCTCGCTGCCTTCGACGAGAACGTGCGCAGTCAGCTCAACAGCGCGCAGCAGGGTCTGGACAACAATCTCGCCGGCGCCGGTTTGGGCGATGTTCAAAAGCAGCGGCTCCAGGAACAGCGAAACATTCAGCAGTCCTATCAATCACAGATGGACAAGCTGACGTCCGACTACAACAAGAGCAACAAGGACCAGTTCAGCACCGACCTCTACGACAAGGAGACGGCATCGCTGAAAAGCGCGCTGGATCAGCGCCTGGCGATGCAGCGGCAGTATTACGTCGACGTCGACAAGGCCCAGAGCGACTGGACAGTGGGAGCCTCGTCCGCGTACCAAGACTACCTGCAAAGCGCCAAGGACGTCGCCGGCCAAACAAAGAGCCTCTTTACCGGTGTATTCAGCGGTCTTGAAGACTCGGTGGTGAACTTCGCCATGACGGGCAAGGCCTCTATTGCCGATTTCGCCAAATCAGTTCTTGCTGACTTGGCTCGTATTGCGGCCCGGCAGGCGGTTTCTTCAGGCGCCAGCGCGCTTCTCGGTCTAGCCACAACCGCAGCTACCACGTACTTCGGTGGCGGCTCCTCTGGTTCGACTCAAGCTGGCTATACCGGCGCCGCTTACCAGAGCTGGCTTTCCTCGCAGCACTGGGACGGCGGGTATACCGGCGACGGCGGCAAGTACGAGCCAATGGGTGTCGTTCACGGCGGTGAGGTGGTGATCCGCAAGGAAGTGGTCCAGCAGCCGGGGATGCGTGAGTATCTTGAGCGGTTGAACAAGTCCGGGAAGCCCGGTTATGCCGATGGTGGCTACGTAGGGCTTGCGTCTGGGGCCTCCGCGGCCACTGGCGCGTCGTCCGCCGGCGGCTCGGTCGTCATTCAGCAAAACTTCACAGTGCCCAGCGCGGCAAACGACTCGTCGGCAAAGGATATGCAGGCGGTCGGGCAGGCTTACGCCGATACCGCCAAGCGCGGCGCGCAGCAGGCGATCGCTGAAGAGCTTCGCCCAGGCGGCGCAATTTGGAGGGTCATTAATGGCCGTTGAGACATTCACCTGGTGTCCGAAGCTGGAGACGACCAGCACACCCGAGTACCGGACCCGCTCCAGCAAATTCGGCAACGGATACGAGCAGGTGGTGGGCGATGGGCCCAACAACAAAGTGGATGTTTGGCCGGTGTCTTTCGTGGTTCGTGAAGCCGTGGCCCGTGACATCAAAGCATTTCTCGATCGCCATGCTGGTTTCAAGTCGTTCCTGTGGACGCCTCCGCTTGGCGAACTGAGCTTCTATCGCGCTTCGGCTCCGACCGTATCCCCAAACGGGGCGGGCTTCTACACCTTGACCACCACGTTTACCCAGTCATTCATCCCATAGGTAATACATGCCGCTGATCAAAGATATCCAGGTGCTGGAGCCTGGGAGTGAAGTGCTGCTGTTCGAACTGGATGGGTCTGATTACGGCGCGGATGTACTACGGTTTCACGGTCATGCGATTCCCTACACCGCAGCGGAGTTGATGGCCGCAGGCGCCGATGCCGACCAGCTGCCCGCCAAGGCGATCTGGTGGCAGGGAGAGGAGTACAGCGCCTGGCCGATGCAGATCGACGGCATCGAGGCGACCGGCGACGGCACGGCCGTGCGCCCCACACTCTCGGTGGGCAACGTTAACGGCCGGATCACCGCATTATGCCTCGCGTTTGAGGACTTGCTGGAGTTCAAGCTGACGATGCGGCACACGCTGGGAACGTATCTCGATGGGGAAAACTTTCCGGGAGGGAACTCGGATGCTGACCCCTCGCAGGAGACGATCGAAGTCTGGTATCTGGACCAAAAGACATCTGAAAACGGCTCGAGCGTGTCGTGGGAGTTGGCGAGCCCGGGCGACGTCGGCGGTGAATCCATCGGACGGCAGATGACGACGCTGTGTCATTGGTGCCTTACCGGCGGTTACCGCGGGCCCAATTGCAATTACACCGGGCCGTACCGAGACAAGGACGGGAATCTCACTGACGACCCGGAGAAGGACGAGTGCGATGCGACTCTGGGGCGCGGTTGTGTTCCTCGCTTCGGTGAGGGCAACTCGCTGCCCTTTGGCGGCTTCCCTGCCGTTTCTCTGATCGCCAGGAGCTGACCATGCTGAAACATATTCTCAAGGCGATTCAGACGCACGCCGCCGCCGATTACCCGCGCGAGTGTTGCGGTCTGCTGATCAGCATCGGCCGAAAGCAGCAGTACATCCCGTGCACCAACACCGCGGCTGATCCCAATGAAGAGTTTCGGATCTCGCCGGAGGATTACGCTGCCGCCGAGGACTTAGGCGAAGTGATCGGAATCGTCCACTCGCACCCGGACGCCACGAGCAGGCCGTCTCCGCGCGATCTGGCAATGTGCGAGGCGACGGAATTGCCCTGGCACATCGTCAGCTGGCCTGAAGGTGATCTGCGAACGGTCGTTCCTACCGGCAATACGCCGCTGCTCGGGCGTCCCTTTGTGCATGGTACCTGGGATTGCTGGCAGGTCTGCGCTGATTGGTACAAGCGCGAATGGGGGCTGGGGTTCGAAGCCTTCAAGCGTGAGGACGGTTGGTGGGAGCAGGGCGATGGCCCGAGCCTATACGAGCAAGCCTACGAGTCGGCGGGGTTTGAGCGTGTCGGCACTCCGCAGCGCGGCGACATGATCGTGATGGAAGTGGGGCGCACCAGGCACCCGAATCACGCTGGCATTTACCTCGGCGCAGATCCGGCCTTGCCCAGCGAGCCGACTGCCGTGCACGGCGCTGGCCCTTTCCTGCTCCACCACATGTACGGCAGGCCGTCCGAGATCATAATCTTCGGTGGCCCGTGGCAAGACAGAACACGCCTGATCCTCAGGCACAAAAACACTAAAAAATGAGCGGCTATGCCGCAGGAGCTGAATATGAGAGTTATTTTTTTGACTACAAAATCGGGCGTGTTGGTGGTGGCCGGTCTTGGGCTTGGTCAAAATAAAGCGCCAACCCCGGTGGTGGCGGCGCTCACTGCAGTTTAGTAGATACGGGACTGCAGGAAGGTAAGCATTCTTTGGTATTCTTCTTGACTGCCATTTAGAATCTGAATTGCCTTGAACGATTCAAGATCGTCTCTCAAGGCTTGTCTGTCTATCGATTCCAGCTTCGTGATTGAACTTATGATAGCGCCGAGCACATTAAGTGTTGTGGCTGACACAGTGTTTGCTGCTTGCTCAAGCTGAGACAAACGGTGTTCTATGTTTTGCATTTGACCTCCAGGCCATAGTGCCCCGGTCCATGGCCTTGCAGGCAACGGGCCGGAGCGATTCGTTGGAAGCGCAAAGCTACTACGGTGGGATCCAATCCAGTTACTGAGCGTTTGTCCAGCGCTGGATGGGCACACAGCCCAGTGATACGCTCAGTCCTTTATCAATGAGGGACCATCATGCGAATTTTAATTGGAGCGCTTGCAGTTGCTCTGCTTGCTGGATGTTCTAGTCCTGCAGACTTAATGTCTTCGCCAGCTGATCTAACCGTAGCTACGTCAAAATCAGCAAAAGCCTATGCTTTATGTGTATTCCCAGAATGGCAGGAACACAGCTCCGCCGCGGTCATGAGCGAAACTTCTAACGGCTATCGGATCGTGAACGGCTTCGGGCAACAAACGGACGAAGTTCTGGATATCACTAATACGCGTGACGGCTCTGTCGGCAAACTGTACCAGCGGGTTGCCTGGTCTCAACTTGGTCGATCAGCCATTAGAGATTCAATGCGGAAATGCAGATAACTCGAAGCCGCCATGGGGCGGCTTTTTCATGTGAGGTGGAAATGCACGCTCCCACACTGCTCGGCCCGGGGTTGGTGAATATTAAGCTGTCCGGCTCGCTGGCTTTGAAATTTGGCAGAAATCATCCAAAGCAGATCGATTCCGGAAATACTAGAGAAGTTTTGAAGTCCCTGAGTTGCACGCTGGAAGGCTTTGACCGCGAGGTGAAGCGACTGGATGCGCTTGGCATGAGGTTTGCCATCTTTCGTAATGGCCGAAACGTTGGAGAGTCTGCTTTCGAGTTGGGTGGAACGAGAGAAATCCGGATTGTTCCAGTGGTCGGGGGCCGCAAGCGAGGAGGGGTGCTGCAAACGGTGCTTGGGGTCGTGTTGCTTGTGATTTCGGCCGTTTTCCCTGCTTCTGCACCCTACCTCGCGCCGGCAGGTATTGGCTTGGTCGCGGGCGGTGTTATCCAAATGTTGAGCCCTCAGGCCTCTGGATTAAAACAAAGCGCTTCCCCCGACAACCTGCCTTCGTACGCGTTTGGCAGTGCCAAGAACACGACTGCCAGCGGCAACCCTGTTGCTATCTGCATCGGCGAACGCCGGTGGGGCGGTGCAATCATCTCGGCATCGATTCTCGCTGAAGACAAGACCTGATTTGAACTGGAAGACCTGGCCGCCGACTGGCGGTTTTTTTATGCCTGGAGGAAAGCATGGGCGCAGCTGAGCAAGTGGACATCTGGGGCGCCAAAGGCGGCAGCAGCGGCCCGAAAACGCCGACGGAGGCAACAGATAGCCTGCGTTCCACCAACTTGGCCAAGATCCTCATCGCGGTGGGCGAGGGGGAGTTTGAAGGAGTGCCCACGGCCGCCGACATCTTCCTGGATAACACGCCGATCAACGACTCCAGCGGCAACGTCAATTTCCCGAACGTGAAGTGGGAGTGGCGTTCCGGCTCCGTTGAGCAGGATTACATCCCCGGTATTCCGTCCGTCGAGAACGAGACCACCATCAACGTCGAGCTGCGCAGCGACAGCCCGTGGATTCGCTCAATTACCAACGTCCAGCTTTCGGCTGTACGTGTTCGCTTCGCTTGGCCAGCGCTCCAGCGGCAGGATGACGAGGGTAATGTCGGCGGCTACCGGATCGAATACGCCGTAGACCTGGCCACCGACGGCGGCGCTTATGTACAGGTGCTGGCCGAGGCCGTGGACGGAAAGACCACGACCCGGTACGAGCGCTCCCGCCGTATTGATTTGCCGCCGGCGATTTCTGGCTGGCAGATCCGTGTGCGCCGTCTGACAGCAAACCAGAACACCAACAAAATCGCCGATACGATGCTCGTCGCTGGTCTGACTGACGTGATCGACGAAAAGCTGCGTTACCCGAATACCGCGCTCCTGTACGTCGAATTCGATGCGGAACAGTTCAGCAACATCCCCGCTGTGACCATCAAGTGCAAGGGTCGCAAGTGGCAGGTGCCAAGCAACTACGACCCGGTCGCACGTTCCTATACCGGCGTCTGGGATGGGACCTTCAAGCAGGCATGGACAAACAACCCTGCGTGGGTCACCTACGGCATTTGCACCGTAGACCGCTTCGGGCTCGGAAAGCGCATCAAGCCTTACATGGTCGACAAGTGGGAGCTGTACCGGATTGCCCAGTACTGCGATCAATTGGTGTCAGATGGCATCGGTGGGCAGGAGCCGCGCTTTCTCTGCGACATGAACCTTCAGGGCAAGGCTGACGCCTGGACGCTGCTGCGCGACATCTCGGCGATTTATCGGGGTATGACTTACTGGGCGCAGGGCCAGCTCGTTATGCAAGCGGACATGCCGCGCGCACAGGATTTCGACTACGTGTTCACCCGGGCCAACGTGATTGGCGGGGAGATGAACTACGGGAGCGCCTCGGCAAAGACGCGCTACACGCGCGCGATCATCAGCTACGACAATCCGGCCAACAACTACGACACCGACGTGACCGCCTATTCTGACCTGGCGCTGCAGCGTCGTTTCGACGATAGACCCACCGAGATCAGCGCTATAGGTTGCACCAGAGCATCGGAAGCTCAGCGCCGCGGGAAGTGGGTGGTGATGAGCAACAACCAGGATCGGACAGTCACCTTCAAGACAGGTATGGAAGGGGCGATACCACTGCCGGGCTACATCATTCCGGTGGCTGACTCGCTGCTGGCTGGCCGCGAGGTTGGCGGCCGTATCTCTGCCGCTGCAGGCCGCGTGGTGACGTTGGACCGAGACACGATGGCCAAGGCCGGCGACCGCTTGATCGTCAACCTGCCCAGCGGCCAGGCGCAAGCCCGCACCGTGCAATCTGTAAATGGTCGTGCGATCACGGTCACCACCGCGTACAGCCAAACTCCAGGCCCCGAGCTTCAGTGGGCGCTCGACGCAGATGATCTGGCCATTCCGCTGTTCCGTGTTTTGAGCACCAAACGGACTACCGAAGGCGATTACGAGATATCGGCGCTGCAATATGAGCCCGGCAAGTTCGCCTACATCGACACCGGCGCGCGCCTGGAAGAGCGGCCAATCAGTGTTATTCCGCTCACTGTTGTTCCGGCGCCGGCCAGCGTGACGCTTACCTCGACCACTGCAATCGCGCAGGGCCTCGCTGTCACCACCATGACGATCGCTTGGCCCGCGGTGAATGGCGCTGTGGGGTATGACGTCGAGTGGCGCAAGGACAACGGCAACTGGATCAAGGTGCAGCGCACTGGCGCAAACAGCGTCGATATCGTCGGCATATATTCCGGGGCTTACCTGGCGCGCGTCCGTGCAGTCAGTGGCTATGACATCTCCTCGGTATGGCGCAGCTCGATCCTGACACAGCTGAACGGCAAGGAGGGCCTGCCGCCGGCGGTGACCTCGCTTACTGCCTCGGCGCTGATCTTCGGCATTCACCTCAAGTGGACTTTCCCACCAGGTGCGGAGGACACCCAGCGCACCGAGATTTGGTACGGCCCGACAACTGACCTCGCTGCCGCCACGAAACTCAGCGACCTGGCTTACCCGCAGTCCGAGTACAACATGCAGGGTCTGCTCGCCGGAGTAACGTTCTTCTTCTGGGCACGGCTGGTCGACCGCACCGGCAATATCGGTCCTTGGTACCCGGCCGGTATTGGTGTGATGGGCCAGAGCAGTTCAGAGCCAGGCCCGATCCTCGACATGATCGCCGGCCAGATCGGCGAGACTGAGCTGGGTCAGGATCTGCTTGCGAAGATTGAGAAGATCGACGACCTGCAGGACCAGATTGACGCGCTGGACGGCCTGCCCGCTTACAAGGGTGATCAGGCCTACCTCAGCGGCCAAATGGTAGTTGGCGGCGGCCGGATTTATCAGGCGATTCAGAACGTGCCGATCAATACGCCGCCGCCGAACATCGCGTACTGGCTGGACGTTGGCCAAGTGGTGCAGTCGGCGAGTGGGCTGGCGCAACAGGTGAACTCAAACTCCGCCGATATCGCCGAGCTGGATGGGGCCGTAACCGCGCAGGCCAGTAGTGTGCAGGCTTTGCGAGCATCGGTGAGAGATGACAACGGAGAGGGTGAACTTGCGGATGCGCTGAAGGGCTGGACCAGCACCGCCAGCATCGTGACCGAGTCCCAGGTACGCGCGACCGAGAATGAGGCAACGGCCAGGACTGTCACCCAGCTGACGGCAACAGTAGGCGACAACGTCGCCCAAGTGACCGATCTGCGGCAAGTGGTGAGCAACAACCAGTCATCAACCGCCACAGCCATTCAGCAGCTCTCGGCAGCGGTGGGAAACAACACGTCAGCTGTTCAGCAAACCAGCCAGGCGGTGGCAACACTGGATGGGAAGGTGGCTGCCTCCTACACCGTGAAACTTCAGGTCACTGCCAACGGCCAGTACGTAATGGCGGGGATTGGAGTCGGTATTGAAAACACAGGTGCTGGCCTGCAGAGCCAGATATTGATGTCGGCCGATCGGTTCGCCTTGGTGAACACATTGGCAGGAGGGGCTATCTCCACCCCATTTGTGTCGCAGGGCGGCCAGCTGTTTCTGGGGCAAACGTTCATCCAAGATGGCACGATCACGAACGCGAAGATTGGCAGCTATATCAGTTCGACCAACTACATCGCAGGCCAACAGGGCTGGATACTCAATAAAGACGGGACGCTCGAGATAAATGGGATTGTGCCGGGGCAGGGGCGTTTGGTGATCAACGCGCAAAACGTCTCCGTCTACGACGCGAATAATGTTTTGCGCGTCCGTCTCGGCTACTTGGGGTAAGTAATGGCTTATGGGATGCGGATATGGGGCGCCAATGGCGCCCTGCAGATGGATGAGAACTCTTTCACCCTCCGAATAGCATTCTCGGCTGTCGTCAACAACTCAGGGTGGACGATCACTAACAGCACATATGGCTTGGGGTACCAAGATTTCAGTGTGCCGGGCGTCACCGCCTCAAATGCGGTGGCGACTTTGTTACCGGTAGGAAGTTATGCGTCGACGGCCACCCAGTTCGAGGCTGAGGTGCTGAACGGAGTTGTGAGGGTCTACAACTACAACAAAAACTACCCAAGTGGTACGTGGGCTGCGACTGCATCCTCAATGAGGCTTATGGTAATGAGGACGTCCTGATGGCCTACGGCTTGCAGTTTGTAAACAACAGTGGCGTGGTTACTCTTGATTCTGAGTTCGCACGGCTAGTGGTAATTGAGTCAGGCGACTACATTCCGAACAGCGACGGAGGGCTGACATCCATCGTCAGCTTTGCCCAAGCCATCACCACACCAGAGCCACCGCTCATATTCGCCCGGCCAACTACTGAGGCGGGCACTGCTGCCATATCTAGTGTCCAGATCTACGGTACACCAGGGGCATGGACGGGATTTAGCGTGCGCACCCGCAGTGTCGATTACCTTCAGCCAAGAGGTAAATGGTTTGCCGCAGCGTTTGAGGCGAGAGCCGTCGCGGCCTATGGGATGCGCCTTTGGGACGGGGCCGGGAAACTGCTGTTCGATACCGGAACACCGTGTGCTGTATTCACCGCGGCTTTCCAGACATGGACATACCGATTCACCCAGCAACTCGCGATCGGTAACAGCAACTTCTTCAGCGTTTCTAACCCGTTTCCCGAATCTGATTACATGCTAATCAACAACTTTGGGATGAGCCTCGTTGCGGGCAACAACCCTGGACGCCTGCTCACCAGCCTGTGGGATTTTCCTAATAAAACGCTCTATGCGGTCACAACCTCAACCGCAAATCCCAACTCGATGAACCTTCCCGCTCTATTCGCCCGGATGGTTGTTTAACCCCCACCGATCTCAGCAATAAGGAATGTTTGATGCCCTGGTACAAAGCCGGGACGGTCTCCGTCGCCCAAAATTCGAACGCCGTCACTGGCGTCGGCACATCCTTCATCGCAAACAGCCGGGTAGGGGACGCGTTCCTCGGCCCGGACGGCCGCTGGTATGAAGTCACCAACATAGCCAGCGACACCGCAATGGCGATCTCGCCGAACTACCTCGGCGCTGCAACCAACGCAGGCACCTACGCGCTGGCGCCGATGCAGGGTTACGTCAAGGACTCGGCCGACGCTCTGCGGGCGCTTGTGAACCAGTTCGGGACGAAGATGGCAGCGCTGGGCACCACCGGCAACTACGACACTTTGCCGGTGACAAAGGGCGGCACTGGGATGACAACGGCGGCTGGTGCGTTGACGGCGCTCGGGGCAGCTGGCTTAGGAATCAACAATAATTCCGCAGGTACGTTTTTCTCGTCTGGCGAGCCGCCCGGAATCGCGGGCATAAGTTCATCCGGGAAAGATGGGAGAACAGCACTACGTATCTCAAACGGTGCAAACGCCGGCGCATCCTCAGTCATCACCTTTATCAGGGATGCGTCATATGCCATTCACTTCGGCCTGGACACGGACAACAAGCTTAAGGTCGGCGGCTTCTCGATGGGCGCGGTTGCTCGCACCCTCTACCACGAGGGCAATGCCGTCGGCACCGTCTCCCAATCCGGCGGAGTTCCCACCGGCGCAATCGTAGAAGAGGGCACGAATGGCAATGGTACGTTCACGAAATACCTCAACGGAACGATGATCTGCCGGCACGGGATCGCATACCCATCCTTGCCGCCAGGTGCTGCAGCGGCGGCGGCATGGTCGTTCCCGTCGCCGTTCACCGCGCAGCCCATCTGTGTCCCTGCCGCAGGGTCCGTCGGCGGGAACGGCGGTTTCCTGAACGCCGCTCAGGACAGCGCAGGTACTGGCACCAGCACGACGATCGCCGTCGGCAACTCGCACCCGTCGGCAACTGTCGGCACCCCTTACGTTCACGTGATAGCTATTGGCAGGTGGTTCTAATGATAATCAAGCTTTCCCCCCAGCGCCGAGACGACGTTCTGGAAGTCGTCAAAACCGGGCAGGTTCTGAATATCAACGGAGAAGACTTCGACTTTTCCGCGATGCCTGATGGCGCCACTCTGCCGCGGTCTGCGATCAACTCAGAATGGTTCGCGGGCGACGTGGAAATGATCGCCGGTGATCTGGTGGTCACGCTGCTGTTTCCCAACCCGGCCAATTACAGCCAAGAACAGGCATTCCCGGTTGATCTGGTTGGCGTCCCGAACGGACCAGTCGCATTCCCGAAACCGCTTCCAGTGTCCACAGACCCTGAGGTATTCCCAGAATGAGCAACATCGACTGGTCCAAACTCATCACAAAAGAGATGAAGGAAACACAGAGGGTTATCGCTCTTATGGGTGAGGTGATTGCCGATCAAAGCAGACGCAAGAAGATTGCCGACGATGCCATTCAGCCGCTTCAGGATGATCACGATACAGGTGACGCGGACGATGCCGGCGAGGCGCTCCTGATCGCCTGGAAAAGATACCGTTCTGCGCTTGCAAAAATCCAGCTTCAGCCCGGCTACCCCACTGCTGTGGAGTGGCCAGTGCCTCCGGCTTAAGCAGCCCTGAGCTTTACCGCAACCCGCCATTGAGCGGGATTTTTTTTGCCTGGAGAAATGTGATGACCGTTACCGAAAAAGACCGCGATGTACTCGCGCGCACCCTGTGGGGCGAAGCGCGCGGTGAGAGGCTGGCCGGAATGGTGGCTGCGGCCTGGACGATCCGGAACCGCGTCGATGACGGTAAGGACAGGTCGTGGTGGGGCGAGGGCTACGCCGGCGTTTGCCAGAAGCCGTACCAGTTCAGCTGCTGGAATCGCAACGATCCGAACTACCAGTTCCTGAGCGGCGCTCGGCAGATCCCGTTCCGCGAGTTGGCGCAGTGTCGCATCGCTGCTGACCAGGTGATCGACGGCAAGGTGGCTGACCCTACTGGCGGCGCGACCCACTACTACGCGATCACCATGGCCAAGGCACCGCACTGGGCGGCAAAGGCAAAGCTGACGCTGAAGCTGGGTAACCACGTTTTCTTCCGCGACGTGCCCTGATACCGGAAAGACCTAAAACCGCCCAAACGGAGAGCACTGTGCAAACGACGACAAAAGAAGAGGCCTATGAGCGCGCAATGCGCGTCACTCTGGGCGTAAAGGCGAATGGCGGCTCGGTCGCAATTCAGATCAAAATGGGCGATACCTGGGTGACGTCCGACACGCTCTGGAACGATGGGGCTTACCAACTCAACATCCCACCGGCAACGGTCCGATTCGTTCCGGCCGGCGGCGCCGCGTTTGAGGTGTTCGCATGAGCCTTCTTGCCGAGGCGCAGCCGGCCCGCCGTCGCATTCGTCGCGGTCTGGGTCTGCTGGGCGACAGCTTCAGCGCGAACTGCCACACGGTTGACACCAAGGCGTTCGGAACAGAGGCCTATGGATACGCTGGCGCTATTGCCGCAAAGACGGGGCTGTTCCCGAGCTACCTGGACAATCAGGGAAAGGTCGGTGATCACACCGGACAGTTCATGGCGCGGCTACCATCCTGCCTGACTTCACTGACTGCCGATCTATGGATGCTGCTGTCGCGCACGAACGACAGCACGACCCCGGGCATGACGCTGGCGGACAGCAAAGCGAATGTGATGAAGGCCATCACCGCATTCCAGAACACGCCCGGCAAATACCTGATCGTCGGCACGGGCACGCCTCGGTTCGGCACCAAGGCTTTGACCGGTCAGGCGCTGGCGGACGCGATCGCCTACAAAGACTGGGTGCTTGGCTACGTCAAGCAGTTCGTGCCGGTCGTGAACATCTGGGACGGCTTCACCCAGGCCATGACCGTCGATGACTTGCACCCGAACCTGATCGGAGCAGACTTCATCCAGTCCCGTTGCGTGCCGATCATCAATGCCAATTTCGAGTTCTTCGGCGTACCACTGCCCACGGACGCCGCCGATCTGTACTCAGCTATCCGGCCCTTTGGATGCCTCAACGCCAACCCATTGCTGGCTGGCACTACCGGCGCGATCAACGCATCGGTCAACCCGGTCGCCGGATCGGTTCTGGCGGACAGTCACAAGGCCTCAGGCTCTGGACTGGCTGGCGTTTCTACGCGCTGGTACAAGGAGCCCGCTGCATTCGGCGAAGCCCAGTGCATCGAGCTCAGCGGAACGTCGGCTGCGGCCGGCGGGTACATCTACGTTCAGCCGGCGGCGAACCTGACTCTGAGCAACCTTGCGGCTGGTGACAGCATCGAGATGGTGGCAGCGCCGGAGATCGTGGGAACGACTCGGGGCATCCTGGGATGGGAGGCCGAGCTGATCATCACCAAGCCGATCGCGGGCGCGTCGTCGCTCGTGTATTACCGCTCGATGGACAAGTATCAAGAGCCGTTCACGCTGCCGGCGAACTGGAAGGGGGCGCTTGAGACGCAGCGCTACAGTTTCGACTTAACTGAGGCGGTGATCAGCTGGAGGATGGGCTTGTACCTAGCTGCGGGCATTGCGCTTGATTCAAAGGTGAAAGTCGGGCAGATAGGCGTTAGGAAAGTCTGAGGGCATGCAACTCGCGCTAAAAAATCAAGTTGCATCCTGAGAAGGCAGTTCGGCTACGCCTGAGCGTCTAGTTCGCCTGTACGGGTCTCGACGGCTTGCTCAACGACCAAGTAAAGCGCCTCGATGGATGCAGGTTGGAGCGCCTTCAATCGCTCTACGCCCAGCACGAAACCTTCGGCACGAAGCCCGGCGCGCTCCGCTTCGTCGCTGGTCATGGCGCGCTTGATTGTCGCCAAGAGGTTGTCGAGCTCCTGTCTGACCGCAGCGGGCATGGTGAGGTTTTCGTGTTCCATGGTTCGCATCTCATAGTAGGGCTAACGAGCCCTGAGCCTTAGCTTAACGGCGATTGATCGGATCTAGTCAGCCATCCTTTTGCTGAAGCGGCACAGACTCCATTTTGAATTCGTGCTGAGAAAGCTGCATTTTGTAGGCCGGAACGTTGATTGCTCGTGCAATATCAATGATCGTCTTCTCATTTTCCGCGCTGATCTTAGAGCCAAGATGGACGGCCTTCAGGGGCGCTAGGAAACTGCGGCTCGGAGTGGTGGGCCCATCCGCTATGACGATCCGCCATTCTCGCTCATAGGACCAGTCGGCGGCCTTATGCATTGCGGATGCGATTGCGAAAAGGTTGTTGAAACCCTCTCCCTGATCCATGTTGATAGTAGTGGACACGTCAAATATCGTGTCCCCATAAAAAACGGGCCATAGGCAGAGGGCCATGACATCGTCTGCGGGCAGACTCTGAAAATCATATTCCATTGCGAAACCAGTGTGGTTCGCACCATAGTGTCCCCACATAAGGAGCGAATCCACCCGCTCGCTTAGGGAGCAAATTTTGTAGGAGGATTGGATAAACTTGTTGAATTGATCGACCATTTCCTTATTCGTTTTGCTATTCCGCTCTGACAGAACTTCAAGCAGGGCTTCCTTAACCATAGGCGGTTCATCGTCCATCTGATCTAGAAGCGCAACCACGTCTGGCTCGCTGAGCAGTGACGGAATGGTGAACTTAATCGCTGAGTCATAGGGGTCGTTGAAGGTGTCTGCGGTAGCGCAAAAAAGTGATTTGGTACGAAGGTTTTCGAATGAGTATTGGGAGCAACCCCGATACTTATAAAGCCCAGCAGGAAAGTAGCGACGCTTCAAAACCTGAGCGCTGAATATATCTCCAGTGCTGATTGTGTCCCGGAACATCAGCGCAGATAACTGGTCGTGCAAATCGTCCATCAGCTTCCCTCCTGATTTGTAATTCAGCCAACGTCATGCATAAAGCTATGGCGCGTCAGAATCAGCATAGCTGGTAAAAGCGCACCGACCACGCAGTCGTGCACATGTGGCTTATGGTGACGCCGATATTGGTTCTCGTACCATTTTTCGTACCGCCTTGCGTGTTTTGCTGGTTTCTCCTGCGTACCCCAAGGTAAGCAAACCCCTTGTTTTATTGGACTTATCTACTCCAGCATTCCCTGAAAAACCTACGGAAAATTGCGGTGTAGTTATGGTCCAATTTCCGCATAGCTGGAGTGCCATGAGGGGTTGCCCCAAGGAGCGAATCTGGCTCAGGTCGGCTACTCACAAAGCCATGGCTGCTTCCGCCGAACCTGCAGTTAGGTTCATCTGAAAAATGGAAGGAGAACGTTCATGACTGGACTAGCCAAGGCCACTATATTCTGGCCTCTATTCATAAGATCTTCAATTTTTCCCATGAATCCTGCCGTCTTGCTAACGAATTCTTCGGCAATTTCATACTCATTCTTGATTGAGTCTTTATTTCTGACGATTGAGCCCGTAACGCCGTCCAAAGCCGACTGAAGCACAGCTTCGCCTCCGACACGGAATCTCAGTAGAGCCTGTCGTAGGGCTTCAAGGTTCATCACAAACAGATCTTTCAACTCTTGGCTTAAATCCGAAGCCAAGCACTCTTCAAGTATATTATCCAGCGTAACGATGAAGTCCCGCACATCTTTGGTTGCTCCTGGATGCTCGTCCAGAAAATTTAGCTGCAGGATGTGGTCGGTGATTTCGAGAGCAGTCATAGTGGAAGCATCCAGAAAGCCTACATATGACCCAAGTTGACTGGCTAGATGATGAGTGGTCAGGAACATCTCGACCCTGTCAATGGGTGCAAGGAAAAGCTTAGGGTCACCTGGAGCATAAGCCCGCACTGCCGCTTTCGCATCCTTGATTAGCTCCATGAGCATTACGAGGCCGCCGACTATCTCCCTGGTGTCTGCAACATCGCACTTGAAAACCGATGCCCAGATCGTAGTCATGGGAAGATGATGGTCAGAAGCCTTAACCGCCATCATTTTTTCGAGCAACACGCCCGCCGGGTTGTTCTTCAACGTATACGCTCCCACTTCCGTTCGAGATTCACGATCGACAGGCTGTCATTACCCTGTCATTCCAGAGCCAAAACGGCCCCATTAGGCACAAAAAAAGCACTCGCGATAAACGCTAAGTGCTTGATTTGTAATGCTTGTATGGTGGAGCCGGGGGGATTTGAACCCCCGTCCGCCAGTACTCCGCTTTCGGGCCTACATGCTTAGCCGTGTCTATTAAGTTAACCCTCAGCGACCCGACGGGCAGGGTGCTTTGGGCGAGCTGTGTAAGTTTTAGCCGATTCGTCCACAGCGTACTGCACGGCGATCCTGTTCTATATGACAATCACTTTGGGTTTACAGGCATCCCCTGGTGATTGCTGGAGCCGAAGCTACCAGAAGGAAGGCTAGCACCGCTTACGCGGCGAGAGCTTGTTCCCCGTAGGTTTCGTCATTGGCAACTATAGAAAGTTGCAACAGTGGATTTACGACTTCTGTTACCAAGTCGGCATGCCCCTAGAGTTTCATCACCGGCGTCGAATCCTAATCGGCCCCAATTCTGCTGCTCTAGCAGTCAGGCGGCGGAGTCTACCCGAATCCATGAGATGCGTCGACCTCCGCGCCTGACATTCCGCTCGCGACCAGCTGTTGCTGTTCGCGATTCGGTAATTACTTCGCTGCGCCGCCGTCGCTACCGTCACCGCCGGTTTTCAGCTCGGTGATTTTCTTGGTAGTGATCGAGATGCACTCCTTCTCATCGCCTCTTTTTTGCGCGGCGGTGGCATCGGCAACGGTTTTTTCGATGTCAGTCTTGCTGTCGCCGGTTAGATTGGTGGTGGTCGACGCTTCAGCATTTTTCAACGCCGCGATGTTCGCGCCGCACAGGTCATCGGCAGCGAAGACCGGGGAGCCCAACAGTGCAGCGGTAAGAAACAGTCCAGTCAGTGCGGTGCGCTTCATGTGTATCTCCTTGAGCCTGTTGACTCGGTATCGCCGGTCAATGGCCGGTGCCCGAGATAGAGGGAAAAGCGCCGAATGGATTGTGGCGCTTAAACAGATGGACTACCGGCCGTCGCAGGGGTTCTATTTTTTCTTCACGATACTGTGAAAAAGCCACGTTGCAGGATGTTGCAGCGTTTTGGCGCCATATCCGCCCCATTTGTGTGCATCAAGCGGATCTTGGTTGAGTGACCCGGTCCACCAGATAGACCAGCCCGTGGTAGTCAATGCCTCCGTGTTGGGTGAGGCCGATTTCGCAGGTCCGACTCGTCGAAATACCTTCCTCACAGTACTGAACGGCGTCTTTAAGCGAGCGCAATGCATGGGCGTTGAGTTCTGGCGTGGTGAAGCCTTTGTCTCCGGCAAAGCCGCAGCAATGAATGCCTTCAGGCACGACGACGTTGACGCTGCACATCCGGGCGAGGTCGATGAGCACCTGGCTTTCACCCAAATGCTGCGTGCTGCACGTAACGTGGACCGCGACAGGCGCTTGTTGCGGGGTGAACACCAGTTTGTCCAGCAGGTGAGTGCGGATGAAGCGCACCGGGTCGTAGAGGTCGAGCCGGGTTTCTTTGAGGTCTTGGACCAGGCGCAAGGTGCACGGGCTGGTGTCGCAGTAGATCGGATCAAGCCCGCCGCGACTGGCATTGATCAGCGCTGCCAGCAACTGCTGGCGTTTTTCTTCAGCTTGCTGGGGGTAGCCTTTGGACGCGAAAGGCTGGCCGCAGCACAGGTCTTCCTGATCCAGCGGAAAGACGACTTGATAGCCCGCTTTCTCCAGAAGGCCTCGGGTTTTGTCCATGAGCGACATTTGCTCGCGGTCGCTGGCTGCAGGGCCCATGACACGAGACACGCAGGCCGCCAGATAGACCACGCGAGGGCGCTGGTCCTCAACTGGCAAGGTGACGCGAATGGCGTTTTCCGGCTGCGGCATGGCCGACGTCCACTGCGGGACTCGGCCTGAGGACGCCTTGCTTAACGCGCCGGATAGCCGCGCCAGTCTCGGAGCGCCGAGCAGCATGCGTGCGCCATTGGCGGCGTGCAGGCTAAACCGTGCGCCTTGCAGTGCGGTCGAGAAATGCTGCGCAACCCAACTGGCCGCCTTTGTGTGAGTCGCTTGCGCGCCGCGAAGCTTTTTTACCAGCTCGCCCGTGTTGATGCCGACCGGGCAGCGCTGAGCACACAGGCCAGTGGCGGCGCACGTGTCGATGCCCTGGTATTGATAATCGCGCTCCAGCGAAGCGGTGTCAGTGCCCGCACGCTTTTTCGCCTGGATGTCGCGCCACATGACAATCCGCTGTCTTGGGCTCAACGTCAGGCCTTTTGACGGACACACCGGCTCGCAGAAACCGCACTCGATGCATTTGTCGATGATCGCATCGGCGGCGGGCATGGGCTTCAGGTGTTTGAGGTGCACCTGCGGGTCATCGCTGAGCACGACGTCCGGGTTCAGGATGCCGGCAGGGTCAAGCAGCCGCTTGAGCTGCCACATCAGCCCGTAGGCTTCGCTGCCCCACTCAAGCTCCACGAAGGGCGCCATGTTGCGGCCGGTCCCATGCTCCGCCTTTAGCGAGCCATTGAATTCCACGGCAACCAGTTGCGTGACGTCGTCCATGAACGCTGAGTAGCGCGCGATTTCCTGCGGGTCGTTGAAGCCTTGGGTGAAGACGAAGTGCAGATTGCCCTCCAGCGCGTGACCAAACAGGATCGCTTCGTCGTAGCGGTGTTTTTCAAACAGCTCAATCAGGCGGCGAACGCCCAAGGCCAGATGTTCGACGGGGAAGGTGACGTCTTCGATAATCACCGTGGTGCCGGTCTCACGCACCGCGCCGACGGCAGGAAATGTGTCTTTGCGAATGGCCCAGAGCCGCGCGTTCTCGATCGCGTCTTCGGTGAAATCAACCTGTTTCTCGACCGGGAAATGCGCGATGGACCCCATGATCTGCGCCAGCTGTTCGTGCAGCAAAGGCTGGCTTGCAGCGCGGGCTTCGATCAATAGCGCACAGGCGCCCTCTGTCAGCTCGCGCACGAACGCCGGCATGCCAGGCTTGTTTTGCACTGAGCGCATGCTGCGTCTATCCAGCAGCTCCACGGCAGACACCGGCTGGGTTTTCAGCACCGTCACGGCGTTGCAGCAGGTTTCGATGTCGGGGAAGACAATCAGCGCGGTGGCCTTGTGCGGGTGATCGGGCACCGTGTTGTACGTGACCGCACTGATAAACCCGAGCGTGCCCTCGGAGCCCACCAGGAGATGACTGAGGATATCGAGCGGTTCGTCGAAATCCACCAACGCGTTGAGCGACAAGCCACAGGTATTTTTCAGACGGTATTTGTGGCGAATTTTCGCGGCCAGATCAGCGTTCGCACGGGTCTCACGCGAAAGCTGTGCAAGACGGTCAAGCAGTTCACCGTGGCTTGCACGAAACGCAGCAACGCTGGCGGCGTCTTCGGTATCGAAGCGCGTGCCATCGGCCAGCACCAGACGAATGCCGGCGAGGGTGTGATAGCTGTTCTGGGCCGTGCCGCAGCACATGCCGCTGGAATTGTTGGCGACGATGCCGCCGATTTTCGCCGCATGCATGGACGCGGGGTCGGGGCCGATTTTGCGCCCGAACGGCGCCAGCCAGACGTTGGCCTGGGCGCCGATGACGCCCGGCTGGAGGCGGATCTGCGCGCCTTGCTGGCGTATTTCACGCCCGTTCCAGTTGTCGCCGAGCACGATCAACACCGAATCGCTGATGGCTTGGCCCGACAGGCTGGTGCCCGCCGCACGGAAGGTGACAGGCACTTTCTCGGCCTGCGCCAGCTTGAGCAGCGCCACCACTTCGTCCTCTGACTCGACGCGGATGATCAGCTTGGGGATCAACCGGTAAAAACTCGCATCAGTGCCAAAAGCCAGCGTCGAGAGCGGATCATCGAAGCGCCGCCCGGTGGGGATGAGTTGCGTCACGCCGGACACAAAAGCGGCGGGCAGGGTCATGCGGTGTTCCTCGGGCGGTCATCACGGTAGAGCTGCGACCTTTAACGGGTCGCATGCGTGAGGTTTCTGCGGTCAGGCGCCCAGCTCGCGGACCAGCGAATCGCGCGTGATCTCACTAACGGACTTGGCGCCGGTCAGCACCATGGCCACGCGCATTTCCTTCTCGAACAGATCCAGCAGGTTTTTAACCCCAGCCTCTCCATGGGTCGCCAAGGCATAAATGAACGCGCGGCCGATCAGCACCGCATCGGCACCAAGGGCGATCATGCGCACCACGTCCAGGCCGCTGCGGATGCCGGAGTCGGCGAGGATTTTCAGATCGCCCTTCACCGCATCGGCAATGGCAGGTAAAGCGCGGGCGCTGGACAATACGCCGTCGAGCTGACGGCCGCCGTGGTTGGACACGACGATGCCGTCGGCACCGAACTTCACTGCGTGGCGTGCATCGTCCGGGTCAAGAATGCCCTTGATGATCATCGGCCCGTCCCAGGAATCGCGAATCCATTCCAAGTCCTGCCACGAGATCGATGGGTCGAAGTTGTTGCCCAGCCAGGCGATGTAATCGGTGAGCCCGGTGGGGTTGCCGCGATACGCTGACACGTTGCCCAGATCATGCGGACGACCGTTGACGCCGACGTCCCACGCCCATTGCGGGTGGGTCATGGCTTGCAGGATGCGGCGCATTGGCCCGCTTTTGCCGCTCATGCCGGAATGCGCGTCGCGGTAACGCGCGCCAGGCACCGGCATGTCGACGGTAAACACCAGCGTCTTGACGCCTGCGGCCTTGGCGCGCTCCAGCGCATTGCGCATGAAGCCCCGGTCTTTCAAGACGTACAGCTGAAACCACATGGGACGGTTGATCGCCGGAGCCACTTCTTCAATGGGGCACAGCGACACCGTCGACAGCGTAAACGGAATGCCCTTGGCATCTGCCGCGCGCGCGGCCTGCACCTCGCCACGGCGGGCGTACATTCCACACAGGCCGACCGGCGCCAGCGCCATGGGCATGCTCATCGTTTCACCGAACAGCGTCGTCTCAAGACTCAGCTCGGACATGTTCTTCAGGATGCGCTGGCGCAGGGCGATGCTGGCCAGGTCCGAGACGTTGTGGCGCAGCGTGTGCTCGGCGTAAGCGCCACCGTCAGCGTAATGAAACAGGAAGGGCGGGAGCTTGCGCTGAGCAGCGGCGCGATAGTCAGTGGAGGCAGAAATGATCATGGGATCTCGCAGATGAGTGAGCAGGGCCAGCCGGGTGCGCCAAGCGGCACACCCGGCGCTCGTCTGATTAATGAACCAGCATGCCGGTGAACCAGTACGCCTGTGCATAGGTGATGCAGCCGACGATCGCGGCGAAGAAGATGCTGTGTTTCAGGGTGAAGCGGAACAGGTCGGATTCCTTACCCACTAACCCGGTCGCCGCGCAGGCCACCGCGATGGATTGCGGGGAAATCATCTTGCCGGTCACGCCGCCGCTGGAGTTGGCCGCGACCATCAACACGTCGCTGACGCCCAACTGATGCGCGGTGGTCGCCTGCAGCGAGCCAAACAGCGCGTTCGACGACGTGTCGGAGCCTGTCAGAAACACGCCCAGCCAGCCGAGGAATGGCGAGAAGAACGGGAAGGCACTGCCGGTGCCGGCCAGTACCAGCGCCAGCGTCGAGGACATCCCGGAATAGTTCATGACGAACGCGAACGCCAGCACCATGCCGATGGACACGATGGCCCAGCGCAATTCGATCAGGGTCTCTTTGAACGTGGTCAGGCCGGTCTTCGGAGCGATGCGCAGGACAATCATCGCCAAAATGGCCGAGATCAGAATCGCACTGCCCGAGGCAGCCAGCAGATCGAACTTGTACACCGCCGGCATGGCGGTCGGGTTGGCCACAATCGGCGCGGCCTTCATGACCAGTTGATCCAGATGTGGCACCGGGAAGTTCATGGTCAGCGACTGCAACGGCCCGCCTGCGGCAAACAGCGCCTTGAACGGCTTCAGCGTCCAGATCGTGACGATGACCGTCAGGATCAGGAAGGGCGACCACGCTTTGATGATGGTGCCTGCCGAGTACGGGGATTTTTTGGTAATGCGCGGCTGACCGAAGCCGCCGGTGCTGCCACCCATGACAGCTGCGCCGCCGGATGTGCCAGCGACCTGCGCATCGGCTGCGCGCGCGGGTTGCCATACTTTCAAGAAGAACGTCAGGGCCACAAGGCTAACCAGCGCCGAGGTAATGTCAGGCAGCTCCGGACCGATGAAGTTGGAGGTCAGAAATTGCACGACGGCGAAGCTGCCACCCGCGACCAGCGCTGCCGGCCAGGTCTCTTTGACGCCCTTGACGCCGTCCATCATGAACATCAACCAGAACGGCACGAAGACTGACAACAGCGGCAATTGACGGCCCGCCATGGCGCCGATCTTGAATGGGTCAAGGCCCGAAACCTGCCCGGCCACGATGATCGGGATACCCAGGGCACCAAACGCCACCGGCGCAGTGTTGGCGATGAGGCAGAGGCCGGCCGCATACAGCGGGTTCAAACCCAGCCCGACCAGCAGGGCTGCGGTAATCGCGACCGGCGCACCAAAGCCCGCCGCGCCCTCAAGAAAGGCGCCGAAGCAGAAACCGATCAGCAAGACCTGCAGGCGCTGGTCATCGGTGATCGACATGACCGAGCTGCGGATGATCTCGAACTGACCGCTCTTGACGGTGAGTTTGTAGAGAAACACCGCAGCGATGATGATCCACGCGATAGGCCACAAGCCGTACAGGAACCCGTACCCAGCGGACGCGATGGCCATGTCGGCAGGCATCTGAAACGCGAAGATAGCGATCAATACGGCCAGCAACAGCGTTATGGCGCCAGCGAGGTGACCCTTGAGACGGAAGACGGCCAGCGCCAGGAAGAAGAACACGATCGGGATGACGGCCACGAGCGCCGAAAGGCCGAGGCTGCCGAGAGGTGTGTAGAGCTGTTGCCAGGTTTGCATGTATGAGGCCCCTAATTATTTTTGGTTAGGCCCGGTGTCCATGTCTTACGTGCGCGGCTCCTGCAGGTGACAGCCTCGTGTCTGTCTCCCTGTCGGTGCTGACGAACGAGTCGCACAGCTCACCAGCTCAAGCATTCCGCTCTCGGGAATTGCCTGCGGCGGATAGCAGCGGAAGCCGCGCATCGCCGGCATTGTAAATTGGTAATACCAATTTACAATGTCTTGGCGCTAGGTTAGAAGCCTTGCGGAGAGTGTGTCAATTTATGCGGGTTGAACTTTCGTCGGAGCCAGCCCGGTTTTTGCCTGATGGTGCGATTTTTCCTACCGCTGTTGGGTGAATGTCGGATCGCGATCAGCGAGAATACGCGCCCCCTGCCGAGCCATATCGGGGGCAGCGGGATCTGGAGTGAAGGTGTTATGGGCTTTGATCAGGTGCGCCAGCGCCGCTTGTCTGACGATATCGTCGAGCAGTTGGAAAGGATGATTCTGGAAGGCACGTTGCGCGCCGGCGGTCGACTGCCGGCTGAGCGAACGCTGGCAGAGCAGTTCGGGGTCTCGCGCCCGTCGCTGCGCGAAGCCATTCAAAAGCTCACGGCCAAGGGCCTGTTGGTCAGCCGTCAGGGCGGTGGCAACTACGTGGTGGACAGCCTGGGGTCGACGTTCAGCGATCCCTTGCTGCATTTGCTGGAAAGCAGCCCGGACGCCCAGCGCGACTTGCTGGAATTTCGCCACACGCTGGAAGCGTCATGCGCCTATTACGCAGCCATCAGAGCGACAGATGTGGATCGTCTGCGGCTGCGCGAAGCGTTCGACGCCTTGCAGGATTGCTACAGCCGGGCAGAAGAGGTGAGCAGGGCGGAGGAGGGCGCGGCCGATGCCAATTTCCACCTCGCCATCGCCGAAGCCAGCCACAACGCCGTGCTGCTGCACACCATCCGCGGCCTGTTCGATCTACTGAAACGCAGCGTGGTCACCAACATCGGTGGCATGTACAAACAGCGCACGGAAACCCGCGACATGCTCATCGATCAGCATCGTGAGCTGTATCTGGCAATCATCGAAGGGCGTGCGGACGATGCTCGGGAGGTCTCGAGCCGTCATTTGCTGTACGTGCAGGAAGTGCTGGAGGAAGTGCGCCAGCAGGTTCAGCGCACCGCGAGGGCTGAGCGACGTAATCGGATTTAATAGTCAGCGTAGCTGCGAAACCAATCGCACGCGGCTACCCAAGCTGTAGGAGCCGGCTTGCTGGCGAACCTGCCGCTTCAGTCGTCACCATGTTTACCGAAATGCCCCATTCGCCAGCAAGCCGGTTCCCATGCATCGCGTGAAAACCAACAGGCTCGGCGCGATTGCTCGGCGGGGCGTCAAATCAGAGACCGAAAGAACTCAATCTTCCTTGCCTTTGTTGCGTACGGCGCGCTGCAACTCACGGTTGGAATCGCGCTCGCGCTCGGTGTCGCGCTTGTCGTATTCCTTCTTGCCTTTGCCCAGCGCAATTTCGCACTTGATCAAGTGCTGCTTCCAGTACAGGGCAAGGGCCACGCAGGCATAGCCTTTTTGCTGAACAGACGTTGTCAGCTTTTCCAGCTCGCGTTTGTTAAGCAGCAATTTGCGGGTGCGTGTCGGGTCAGCGATGACGTGGGTACTGGCTGTCGTCAGCGGCGAGATATGGCTACCCATCAGCCAGGCCTCACCGTCCTTGAGCAACACGTAACTGTCTACCAGCTGCACCTTGTTGGCACGCAGGCTTTTTACTTCCCAGCCAGCCAGGACCAGACCGGCCTCGAACTTGTGTTCGATGAAGTAATCGTGACGCGCCTTTTTATTTTGCGCGATGGTCCCTGTGGGATGTTTCTTGAGCTTAGCCATAGGCGACGCATTATAGGGATCAACCTGCGTCTGCGCTACGGGCTCACACCGGAGAAGTTGCGCGCTTGAGCGGGGGGAGTGAATCCCGGACAATGCGCGATCTTTTTTGCGTGTTGGACGTGTCAACGATGTCGACGGACAAGGTTTCTGTACACGGCAGTTGGGCCAGTCGCTGGGTGTTTATACTGGCTGCCACCGGTTCTGCCGTGGGATTGGGGAGCATATGGAAATTCCCCTACATGGTTGGCGTCTACGGCGGCGGTGCGTTCGTGCTGGTGTTTCTGGCGTGCATCGCCCTGATCGGTATTCCGGTGATGATTGCCGAAACGCTGATCGGCCGCCGTTCACGGCAGAGCCCGGCCAACGCGCTGCGCACACTGGCGCTGGAGGCGGGGCACTCTTCAAAGTGGTCATGGGGCGCGTTCGCCGGCATGGTCACTGCGCTGCTGATCCTCTCTTTTTATAGCGTGGTCGGTGGCTGGTCGCTGGAGTACATCATCAATGTAGGGAAGGGCGATTTCAAAGGCGTGTCGCCTGACGGCGTCGGTGCCTATTTCGGTGAGATGATTTCCGATCCGTGGCGCCTGGTCGGCTGGCATACGCTGTTCATGCTGTTGTCGGCGATCACCATCGCCAAGGGTGTCAACGCCGGGCTTGAGCGCAGCTTGCGGATCCTGATGCCATTGCTGTTCGTGCTGATGGTGATTCTGCTGGGCTACAGCCTGACAACCGGGCACTTCATGGAAGGCCTGCATTTCATGTTCGACTTCACGCCCGAGAAGATTCTTGATGGCCTGCTGCCGGCGATGGGGCACGCCTTCTTCTCACTGAGTGTCGGTGTGGGCTCGATCATGATCTACGGCGCTTACATGACCAAGGAAGCCTCCATCAGTGCAACGGTGGTGGGTGTGGCGTTGCTCGACACGTTCGTTTCGCTGCTGGCGGGCATGGCCTTGTTCCCGATTGTGTTCGCCGCAGGGCTGAACCCGAGCGAGGGACCAGGCCTGATGTTCGTCACCTTGCCCTATGCATTTGGTAACGTCGCCTTTGGTACCGTCATGGGCGTGGTGTTTTTTATCCTCGTCGCGGTTGCCGCCTGGAGCTCGGCCATTTCTTTGCTTGAGCCGATGGTTGCGTACCTGGTTGAACGCACAAAAGTGCGCCGCGGCTGGGTGACTTTCTGGCTATCGTTCATCTGCTGGTTCTTCGGATTGGGGACGGTTTTCTCGTTCAATATCTGGAAGCAGGCCAAATTTTTCGTGAACGAAGGCGCGGGGTTTCACCTCTATCAGTGGGGAGCGACGTCGGGGCTGGACTTCTTTGGCGTGATTGATTTCTTCACCTCGCGGATCATGCTGCCGCTGGGTGGATTGTGCTTTGTGGTATTCGCAGGTTGGGTGATGGGACGCGGCGCAGTGCGCGACGAGTTGTCGGTACGCAGCCCGGTCCTGTTCGCTTTAACGTTCTTTTTGATGCGCTATGTGGCGCCGATCGGCATCCTGATTGTCTTTGCCGCTCAGCTTTGGAAATGACGCTGACATGACTACGCATATTCAACGTTCCGCCCTTTTGCCGTATCCCGCTCAGGCGCTGTACGACTTGGTCAACGACGTGAGTCGCTATTCGGAATTCCTGCCGTGGTGCTCCGGCGCCAGCGTGCTTGAGCAGAGTGACACCTCGATGCGTGCGCGCGTTGAGGTGGCGAAAGGTGGCTTGAGCCAGCACTTTGTGACACGCAACACGCTCACACCTGGACAGGTCATCGAGATGAACCTCGAAGAGGGGCCCTTCAGCCAGTTGCATGGCGTCTGGACGTTCAAGGCGCTGAACGAAAAAGCCTGCAAGATCAGCCTGGACCTCTCGTTCGATTACGCTGGCCCGATTGTTCGTGCCACATTGGGCCCGCTGTTCAACCAAGCCGCCAACACCTTGGTCGATGCGTTCTGTCAGCGCGCGAAAGAGCTGCATGGCTGAGACGTCGATACGCGTCGAAGTGGTCTATGCCACTCCCGACCGCCAGGAGTTGCTTGAGCTGGAGGTGCCTCTCGGCACCACAGTTAGGGCTGCCGCCATTCTTTCAGGGATGGCTGAGAGGTTTCCCGAACTGAATCCAGCCCAGTGCCCGCTAGGCGTTTTTGGCCAACTTGTCAGCTCTCCGGAAATCCGAAAGCTGGAAGCCGGCGACAGAGTCGAGATCTACCGGCCACTGCTGGCAGACCCAAAAGAGGTCCGACGGCTGCGTGCGCTCAAGGCCGCTGCGCTGAAAAAGGCCAGTGGCTCGATTTAAACTTTGCATCGACTCGATTGACAGACGTAAAAAAGCCCGGAGATTCCGGGCTTTTTTATACAAGTGATTTCAGCAAAAAATGCTGGATCAGCGTGAGTTCGTGTCGATCGGTTCCTGCGAAGGGACCGGCACTGTTTCGACCTTGTCGACGTCGTTCTGGATTTGTTCCAGCAAGGACCCAGGCTTCGGCGGCTCTTCCTTTGGCGGCTCTGTCCCCTGGTTTTCCGGGGTGACAGTAGTATCGCTGCCCTTGCCGAGGATGGCCTCGTCGCGGCTGACGCCCGGCTTGAAGTCGCCGGAAAGGCTGGCCAACTGGTCATTGCCGTTGAAGATCAGGCTGACGCGTTCTTGCTGACGTTCGCCGCCTCCTGGCTGCAGGCTGTACAGGTAGTCCCAGCGCTCAGGGTGAAAAGTGTCGGTCAACAAGGGGTTGCCCATGATAAACCTTACTTGCCGACGGGTCATTCCCGGGCGCAACTGGTCTATCATGTCCTGCGTGACGACATTGCCCTGTTGGATGTCGATTTTATAAACCCCGGGGAATGAACAACCGGCGAGTGCGAGCAGTCCCACGAAGGTGAAACTGGTTAGCAAGAGCTTGGTGTTTTGCATCGGTGGGCGACTTCCACTATCTTGGCTGGGACAACGTAAACCCCGATCATACCTGCATTAAGAGAAGCTGCGAAGCAGCGTCTGCGAGAAAGCTGACCATGGTTGAAAATAGCGAACTACGCAAAGCCGGACTTAAAGTGACCCTGCCGCGGGTCAAGATCCTTCAAATGCTCGATTCTGCAGAGCAGCGCCACATGAGCGCGGAGGACGTCTACAAGGCGCTGATGGAGGCCAATGAAGACGTCGGTCTGGCAACGGTTTACCGGGTTTTGACCCAGTTCGAAGCAGCCGGGTTGGTGGTTCGCCACAACTTCGATGGCGGCCATGCGGTATTCGAACTGGCTGACGGAGGCCACCACGACCATATGGTTAACGTGGAGTCCGGTGAGGTTATCGAGTTCTTCGACGAAGAGATCGAGAAGCTGCAAAAAGCCATTGTGAGCAAGCACGGCTTTGAGCTGGTGGATCACAATCTGGTGCTCTACGTACGCAAGCAAAAGGTCTAAACCTTTTGTGATGTACGCGAAAGGCGACCTTAGGGTCGCCTTTCTCGTTTCAAGACTTGGACGTGACGACCATCTTCCTGGCGTGAGCCAGTGACTCCTTCGTCAGGTCAATGCCGCCCAGCATGCGCGCCACTTCCTCCACACGCTCATTTTTACTGAGCTTGGACACCGCCGTCCGTGTGGCGTCTGCCTCACGAACCTTGTGCACGAACAAATGTTGATGTCCCTGCGCCGCGACCTGGGGCAGGTGCGTGACAGTCATCACTTGCCCGCGCTCGCCCAGTCGGCGAAGCAACTGGCCGACGATTTCCGCTGTCGGACCACCGATGCCGACGTCCACTTCGTCAAATACCAGCGTGGGTACCCGCGATGTCTGCGCCGTGATGACCTGAATGGCCAGGCTGATACGCGACAGCTCGCCGCCCGATGCAACTTTCGCCAGCGCTTTGAGCGGTTGGCCGGGGTTTGCGCTCACCAGCAGCTCCACCTGCTCCAGGCCATTGGGTGAAAGCTCTTTGTCGACGTTTTCCCGCAGGGCGATGTTGAAGCGACCGCCGGGCATGCCCAGGCGCTGAATTTCATACTCGACCTTGTGCGCCAGCTCTGGCGCGGCACGGTGACGCAAATCGCTGAGCTCGCGCGCCTTCTCTTGATAATGCCGGGCGTACGAGCCGACCTCATGTTGCAGTCGCTCGATCGCCTCGTCGTTCGCATTGAGGGTTTCGATCTCGTCGAGCAGTTTCTGGTGCAGAGCCGCAACCTCGGTTGGCTGCACGCGATGCTTGCGCGCCAGGGTGTAGATCGTGTCGAGACGCTCTTCAATCTGTTGCAGGCGCGCCGGGTCCGCTTCGAAGCGATCAAGGAAGCGATTGATTTCGCCCACCGCTTCTTCCACCTGAATTTGCGCGCTTGAAAGCAGGTTCGTGGCTTCGTTCAGGGCATCAGGGGTGTTATTCACGCTGCTAAGCCGGTTGAGACTGGCAGTCAGCGCGTTCAAGGCATTGCCGGAGTCGCTTTCGCTGCACAACTCAACCACTTGCCGGCAGATACCCAGCAAGCTCTCGGCGTTGGTCAGCGTGGTGTGTTCCTGCTCGAGGTGCTCAAGCTCTTTTTCACCGAGGCTCAGGCTTTCCAGTTCTTCGAGCTGATAGCTGAGCAGTTGATGCTTGGCGCGCTGTTCGTCCCCGGAGTTGGACAGGCGCTCCAGCTCCTGGCGCGTCTGACGCCAGCGCTGGGAGGCGAGTTGAACCTGACGGGCGAGTTCGGTCGCGCCTGCGTACTCATCAAGCAAACGCCGATGGGTGTCGGTCTTGAGCAACGACTGATGTTCATGCTGGCTGTGGATATCAATAACCAGCTCACCCAGCGCCTTCAGGTCGCCTTGGGGACAGGGTGTGCCATTGATGTAGGAGCGCGAACGGCCCTCGGTGGTGATGACGCGGCGCAGAATGCAGGGGCCGTCGGTTTCGAGGTCTCGCTCTTTGAGCCATGCGCTCGCTTCCGGGATATCCGACACGTCGAACGTCGCTAGAATATCGGCCTTGTCGGCACCTGGCCTTACCACGCCGCTGTCGGCGCGATCACCCAGCGTCAGGCCAAGCGCGTCGAGCATGATCGACTTGCCGGCCCCGGTTTCCCCGGTGATCACGCTCATGCCGCGATCAAGTTCGAGGTCGAGATGTTCAACGATGGCGTAATTGTGTATGGACAGGTGGACCAGCATCAGAGCGGCTCCCAAACAAGTTGTCTGGTTATTTATACAGTGTTTTAGTTTCGGCTGACAATGCCCCGGCTTAGCTCGATTTGGATGGTCACGACCCATTTTTAGCATCTCCCCCGCATTCCGCCAGCCTGCCACCGGGCTCAAATCATGTCGGAAAATTTGTAGGGTTATTCGGCGTTACCATCACGCAAAGCCCTTGAACCGGAAAATTACGGCCCCATATAGCCGGGCAGAGGCGTGAGTTGAGCTCACGGATGTAATTAGAAGGAGAGAATTTATGGCTGACGAACAGAACCCGGATACGCAGGCTCAGGATCAGGCTGGCGACGCTGCGACTTCCCATGAAGACCTGGCAACCCGCGTGCAAGTGCTTGAAGAACAGCTGGCCGCCGCGCAAGACCAGTCGCTGCGCGTGGCTGCGGATCTGCAGAACGTCCGCCGGCGTGCCGAGCAAGACGTCGAAAAAGCGCACAAGTTTGCGCTGGAAAAGTTTGCCAGTGACTTGCTGCCGATTGTCGACAGCCTTGAGCGCGGTCTGGATTTGTCCAACCCGGATGACGAGAGCATCCGGCCGATGCGTGAAGGTATCGAACTCACGCTGAAAATGTTTTACGACACCCTCAAGCGCTACAACCTGGAAGCCATTGATCCGCACGGCCAGCCGTTCAACGCCGAGCACCATCAGGCGATGGCGATGCAGGAAAGCGCTGACGTCGAGCCCAACAGCGTGCTCAAGGTGTTCCAGAAGGGTTATCAGCTCAATGGCCGTTTGCTTCGCCCGGCCATGGTTGTGGTCAGCAAGGCGCCATCGCCTGTTTCGCCGTCAATTGACGAGCAGGCTTGAAATTAGCCGAGCGGCCCCCATTTACAGGCCAAGCGTTTAAGAATTACCGCAATTTGTAAACGCAGTTGCGGCAACCAAATTCAGTTTCAGGAGATTCAAGCATGGGCAAGATTATCGGTATCGACCTGGGGACTACCAACTCCTGCGTCTCGGTTCTGGAAAACGGCGTTGCAAAGGTCATCGAGAACGCCGAAGGCGCTCGTACCACCCCGTCGATCATCGCTTACGCCAACGACGGCGAGATCCTCGTCGGTCAGTCGGCCAAGCGTCAGGCTGTCACTAACCCGCACAACACCCTGTACGCGGTGAAGCGTCTGATCGGCCGCAAGTTCGACGAAGAAGTCGTTCAGAAAGACATCAAGATGGTCCCGTACAAAATCGCCAAGGCTGACAATGGCGACGCGTGGGTAGAAGTCAACGGCAAGAAAATGTCTGCTCCTCAGATTTCCGCTGAAATCCTGAAGAAGATGAAGAAGACCGCTGAAGACTACCTCGGCGAATCTGTCACTGAGGCGGTCATCACCGTCCCTGCATACTTCAACGACAGCCAGCGTCAGGCCACCAAAGACGCAGGCCGTATTGCGGGTCTGGACGTCAAGCGCATCATCAACGAGCCAACCGCAGCAGCGCTGGCTTACGGTATGGACAAAGCCAAGGGCGACCACACCGTCATCGTTTATGACTTGGGTGGCGGTACGTTCGACGTTTCGGTTATCGAAATCGCCGAAGTTGACGGCGAGCACCAGTTTGAAGTGTTGGCCACCAACGGCGACACCTTCCTGGGTGGTGAAGACTTCGACAACCGTCTGATCGACTACCTCGTTGACGAGTTCAAGAAAGAATCCGGCATGAACCTCAAGGGCGATCCCCTAGCCATGCAGCGTCTGAAAGAAGCTGCCGAGAAAGCCAAGATCGAACTGTCGTCCAGCAATTCGACCGACGTGAATCTGCCGTACATCACTGCAGACGCCACCGGTCCGAAGCACCTGAACGTCAAGATCTCCCGCGCCAAGCTGGAATCGCTGGTTGAAGACCTGGTTCAGCGCACCATCGAGCCTTGCCGAATCGCGTTGAAAGACTCCGGTATCGACATCGGCGCTATCAACGACGTCATCCTCGTGGGCGGTCAGACCCGTATGCCGCTGGTGCAGCAGAAGGTCACCGAGTTCTTCGGCAAGGAAGCGCGCAAGGACGTCAACCCTGACGAAGCCGTTGCCATGGGTGCAGCTATCCAGGGCGCGGTGCTGGCTGGCGACGTCAAAGACGTTCTGTTGCTGGACGTCAGCCCGCTGACCCTGGGTATCGAAACCATGGGCGGCGTGATGACTGCGCTGATCGAGAAAAACACCACGATTCCTACCAAGAAGTCGCAGGTGTTCTCGACGGCCGATGACAACCAGAGCGCCGTGACCATTCACGTGTTGCAGGGCGAGCGTAAGCAAGCCACTCAGAACAAGTCGCTGGGCAAGTTCGACCTGGCCGAGATTCCGCCAGCACCACGTGGCGTGCCTCAGATCGAAGTGACCTTCGACATCGACGCCAACGGCATTCTGCACGTCGGCGCGAAGGACAAGGCGACTGGCAAAACTCAGTCGATCGTGATCAAGGCCAACTCCGGTCTGTCGGATGAAGAAATCCAGCAGATGATCCGTGACGCTGAAGCCAACTCGGACGAAGACCGTAAGTTCGAAGAGCTGGCATCCGCTCGCAACCAGGGCGACGCGCTGGTTCACTCGACTCGCAAAATGGTCAACGATGCTGGCGACAAGGTCACCGCAGAAGAGAAGACCGCCATCGAAGCTGCAGTGGTTGCACTGGAAGCCGCTGTGAAGGGTGACGACAAGGCTGCCATCGACGCCAGGGTTGAAGAGCTGTCGAAAGTGTCGGCTCCGGTTGCTCAGAAGATGTATGCCGAGCAAGCCGAAAAGCCTGAAGGTGGCGCTCAAGCCGCGCAGGAAGAAAGCAAGCCGGCTGATGACGTTGTCGACGCCGAGTTCGAAGAAGTCAAAGACCACAAGTAAGCGCAGGCTCACTTGATCGCCGGTTGACCGCTTCGTTGTGGTCGCTGGTAGGATGTCGCCGCGCGGGAGCTTGCTCCCGCGTTGGCGTGTCTGGAATACCCAAAATTTTTCAAGCACGCGACGCTGTATCGCGGGCTTTGTGGCAAAGCCGGATGCTCCTGCAGTCCGGCTTGTTCAGCCGCTTTTGTTCGGTCGATCCAAGGCCGTCGAACCAAGACCAGGATCGTTGAATTGACGTGAGTTGGGTCCGGGCCTGAAAGGGGCTCAACGAGTTCGGCAGACTCAGGAGGGTCATGTCGGACGTCCTCAAGAGTGCAGAAAATTTATGTCTAAGCGTGATTATTACGAAGTACTGGGTGTCGAGCGCGGCTCCAGCGAGGCAGACCTCAAGAAGGCTTACCGTCGCCTCGCCATGAAATACCACCCTGACCGCAACCCGGGTGACAAGGCATCGGAAGAGGCCTTCAAAGAAGCCAACGAAGCGTACGAAGTGCTTTCCGATGCCAGCAAACGCGCGGCGTATGACCAGTACGGTCATGCCGGTGTGGACCAGGGCATGGGCGGCGGCGGTTTCGGCGGCGGTGGCGCGAATTTCTCCGACATCTTCGGTGATGTTTTCAGTGACTTCTTCGGCGGTGGTCGTGCTGGCGGCGGCGGTCGTGGTGGCGCTCAGCGTGGCAGCGATCTTCGTTACACCCTTGAGCTCAATCTTGAAGAGGCCGTGCGCGGCACTACCGTCAGCATCCGTGTGCCCACGTTGGTTAACTGCAAACCGTGCGACGGTAGCGGCGCCAAGAAGGGTTCTTCGCCTGTCACCTGCCCAACCTGTGGCGGTATAGGTCAGGTACGCATGCAGCAGGGCTTTTTCTCGGTCCAGCAAACCTGCCCGCGTTGCCACGGCAACGGCAAGATCATCTCTGACCCTTGCGATTCCTGCCATGGCGAAGGCCGTGTCGAAGAGTCCAAAACGTTGTCGGTCAAGGTACCGCCAGGCGTGGACACCGGCGATCGCATTCGTCTCTCGGGCGAAGGCGAAGCCGGGACTCAGGGCGGGCCGACGGGTGATCTGTATGTCGTGATCAATGTGCGTGAGCACGCAATCTTCCAGCGTGACGGCAAGCACCTGTATTGCGAAGTCCCGATCAGTTTCACCGACGCTGCATTGGGCGGTGAACTGGAAGTGCCCACGCTGGACGGTCGCGTCAAGTTGAAGATCCCGGAAGGCACGCAAACCGGGAAGCAGTTCCGCTTGCGCGGCAAGGGTGTTGCCCCTGTCCGTGGCGGTGGTGCGGGCGACCTGATGTGCCGCGTCGCGGTGGAGACACCAGTGAACCTTGGCCGACGTCAGCGCGAGCTGCTGGAAGAGTTCCGGGCATCGCTTGAAGGCGACAGCTCTCATTCGCCGAAAGCCAGCGGTTGGTTTGAAGGTGTGAAGCGTTTCTTCGGCGACCTCTAAGGAGCAGGGCATGCGACGTATTGCTGTGATGGGCGCCGCCGGGCGCATGGGCAAGACATTGATCGAGGCGGTGCAGGCGACGGCGGGAGCCGGCCTGACCGCTGCGGTGGACCGTCCTGACAGTTCGCTGGTCGGTGCCGATGCGGGCGAGTTGGCTGCGCTGGGCCGTATCGGCGTGCCACTCTCGGGTGATCTGGCGAAAGTCGCCGATGAGTTCGATGTGCTTATCGACTTCACTCACCCCTCCGTGACGCTGAAAAATCTCGCGTTCTGCCGCAAGGCGGGGAAGGCAATGATCATCGGCACCACCGGTTTCAGTGTCGAAGAGAAGCAGCGTCTTGCCGAGGCAGGAAAGGACATCCCGATTGTGTTCGCGGCAAACTTCAGCGTCGGTGTGAACCTGTGCCTGAAGCTGCTCGATACGGCGGCTCGCGTGCTGGGTGATGACGTCGATATTGAAATCATGGAAGCTCATCACCGGCACAAAGTCGATGCGCCTTCGGGCACTGCGATTCGCATGGGTGAAGTGGTTGCCCAGGCGCTGGGCCGGGATTTGAACGAAGTGGCCGTCTATGGTCGCGAGGGCCAGACCGGCGCGCGCGACCGCAAGACCATCGGCTTCGCTACCGTGCGCGCTGGCGATGTGGTGGGTGATCACACCGTCTTGTTCGCCGCTGATGGCGAGCGCGTGGAAATCACCCACAAGGCGTCAAGCCGAATGACCTTTGCCAAGGGCGCGGTACGTGCCGCTTTGTGGCTTGATGGCAAGGCGCCGGGGCTGTATGACATGCAGGATGTGCTTGATCTGCGTTGAGCCGTTCTGCGGTCTGAAAGTATCCGTCAGCAATGCGGGCAGGTCAGAGGGTTTACCTGTATCCTGCCCGCAGTTGCACACCGCTACGCGACGGACCGTCGCAGTCTCCGCCCTCCGGGCATTTTAGCGGTAGATAAAAAAAGCCTCTTTCTGTAAGCTACAGCTTTAGTGTGTCCACTAAAAGCGCGCAGATAATTCTATGAAAAAAGCGGGGTGACGTGTCTATACGTCATTCCGCTTTTTTACAACCTGCGATCGCCCTTTCAGGCTTTATTACGGGAGGTCTTCTTGACTAAGCCAGCCATACTCGCCCTTGCTGATGGCAGCATTTTTCGCGGCGAAGCCATTGGTGCCGACGGTCAAACCGTTGGCGAAGTGGTGTTCAACACCGCAATGACCGGCTATCAGGAAATTCTTACCGATCCTTCCTATGCCCAGCAAATCGTCACCCTGACTTACCCGCACATCGGCAATACCGGCACGACGCCGGAGGATGCCGAGTCCGACCGTGTCTGGTCGGCGGGCCTGGTGATCCGCGACCTGCCACTGGTGGCGAGCAACTGGCGTAACAAGATGCCTCTGGCTGATTATCTGAAAGCCAACAACACCGTTGCGATCGCCGGCATCGACACCCGCCGCCTGACCCGCATTCTTCGCGAGAAGGGCGCTCAGAACGGTTGCATCATGGCGGGCGACAACATCTCCGAAGAAGCCGCCATCGCGGCGGCGCGAGGTTTTCCAGGCCTGAAGGGCATGGACCTCGCCAAAGAGGTCAGCACCAAGAAGACCTACGAATGGCGCAACACGGTCTGGAACCTGCAGTCCGACAGCTGCCCTGAAATTGCCGCAGCAGACCTGAAATACCATGTCGTCGCCTGGGACTACGGCGTCAAGCTGAACATCCTGCGCATGCTCGTCGAGCGCGGTTGCCGAGTGACAGTCGTCCCCGCGCAAACCCCGGCCAGTGAAGTGCTTGCGCTCAAGCCCGATGGCATCTTCCTCTCCAACGGCCCTGGTGATCCGGAGCCTTGCGACTATGCCATTCAGGCGATCAAGGATGTGCTGGAGACCGATACCCCGGTGTTCGGTATTTGCCTGGGTCACCAGTTGCTGGCACTCGCGTCCGGCGCACAGACCATCAAGATGGATCTGGGCCACCATGGCGCTAACCACCCTGTTCAGGACCTGGACTCGGGCGTCGTCATGATTACCAGCCAGAACCACGGTTTTGCAGTGGACGAAGCGACGTTGCCGAGCAACCTGCGCGCCATTCACAAGTCGCTTTTTGACGGCAGCCTGCAAGGCATCGAGCGTACCGACAAGGACGCCTTCAGCTTCCAGGGCCACCCCGAGGCGAGCCCGGGCCCGACTGACGTCGCCCCGCTGTTTGATCGCTTTATCACAGCCATGGACAAGCGCCGCTAACGCTGCCTTGCGACTGTAGCGAGCAGGTGACCGCGGCGGACTGGACCAGATCCGACACCCCGCCCGGCACCTGAGATGTTCAAGACGGCTTGCCGACTGACACAGGATTCGAGTGACAACCCATGCCAAAACGTACAGACATTAAAAGCATCCTGATTCTTGGCGCTGGCCCGATCGTAATCGGCCAGGCTTGTGAATTCGACTACTCCGGCGCCCAGGCCTGCAAGGCACTGCGCGAAGAGGGTTACCGCGTCATTCTGGTCAACTCCAATCCGGCCACCATCATGACCGACCCGGCCATGGCGGACGCGACGTACATCGAGCCGATCAAATGGGCCACCGTTGCCAAGATCATCGAGAAGGAACGCCCGGATGCGCTGCTGCCTACCATGGGCGGTCAGACTGCGCTGAACTGCGCACTGGACCTTGAGCGCGAAGGCATCCTGGAGAAATTCGGCGTTGAGATGATCGGCGCCAATGCCGACACCATCGACAAGGCCGAGGACCGCTCCCGTTTCGACAAGGCGATGAAGTCCATCGGCCTGGCGTGCCCTCGCTCCGGTATTGCGCACAGCATGGAAGAGGCCAATGCGGTCCTCGAAAAGCTGGGCTTTCCATGCATCATCCGTCCGTCTTTCACCATGGGCGGCACCGGTGGCGGTATCGCCTATAACCGTGAAGAGTTTGAGGAAATCTGCGCGCGCGGTCTGGATCTTTCACCGACCAAAGAGCTGCTGATCGACGAATCGCTGATCGGCTGGAAAGAATACGAAATGGAAGTTGTCCGCGACAAAAAGGACAACTGCATCATCGTCTGTTCCATCGAAAACTTCGACCCGATGGGCGTTCACACCGGCGACTCCATCACTGTCGCGCCGGCCCAGACCCTGACCGACAAGGAATATCAGATCCTGCGCAACGCCTCCCTGGCGGTTCTGCGTGAGATCGGGGTTGAAACCGGCGGCTCGAATGTTCAGTTCGGTATCTGCCCGGACACCGGGCGTATGGTTGTCATCGAGATGAACCCGAGGGTTTCGCGTTCGTCGGCGCTGGCCTCCAAAGCAACGGGTTTCCCGATTGCCAAAGTCGCGGCCAAGCTCGCTGTCGGGTACACGCTTGATGAGTTGCAGAACGACATCACCGGCGGCAAGACCCCGGCTTCGTTCGAGCCATCCATCGATTACGTTGTCACCAAGCTGCCGCGCTTCGCCTTCGAAAAATTCGCCAAGGCCGACGCTCGCCTGACCACTCAGATGAAGTCGGTCGGCGAAGTCATGGCGATCGGCCGCACGTTCCAGGAGTCCCTGCAGAAAGCCTTGCGCGGCCTGGAAGTGGGTGTCAGCGGCCTCGATCCGAAGCTGGACCTGAGCAATCCGGAAAGCATGAGCATTCTCAAGCGCGAGCTTACCGTTCCGGGTGCCGAGCGCATTTGGTACGTCGCCGATGCGTTCCGCGCCGGCATGACGGTCGAGCAGATTTTCGGCATGAACATGATCGATCCCTGGTTCCTGGTGCAGATCGAAGATCTGATCAAGGATGAGGAAAAGGTCAAAACTCTAGGGCTGTCGGCCATTGATCGCGATCTCATGTATCGCCTCAAGCGCAAAGGCTTCTCCGATGCACGCCTGGCCAAGCTGCTGGGTGTGACCGAGAAAAACCTGCGCACTCACCGCCACAAGCTGGACGTGCTGCCGGTTTACAAGCGTGTCGACACTTGCGCCGCCGAGTTCTCCACCGATACCGCGTACATGTACTCCACGTACGAGGAAGAGTGCGAAGCCAACCCGTCGACCCGCGACAAAATCATGATTTTGGGCGGCGGTCCGAACCGTATTGGCCAAGGCATCGAGTTCGACTACTGCTGCGTTCACGCTGCGCTGGCGCTACGTGAAGACGGGTACGAGACCATCATGGTCAACTGCAACCCGGAAACCGTTTCGACCGACTACGACACCTCTGACCGTCTCTACTTCGAGCCAGTGACACTGGAAGATGTGCTTGAAATCGTGCGCGTCGAGAAGCCGAAAGGCGTGATCGTCCAGTACGGCGGCCAGACCCCATTGAAACTGGCCCGCGCTCTGGAAGCCGCAGGCGTGCCAATCATCGGCACCAGCCCGGACGCCATTGACCGTGCAGAAGACCGTGAGCGCTTCCAGCAGATGGTCGAGCGGTTGAATCTGCGTCAACCGCCTAACGCTACCGTGCGCAGCGAAGACGAGGCCATTCGTGCAGCGGCGAAGATCGGCTACCCGTTGGTGGTCCGTCCGTCTTACGTGCTGGGCGGTCGTGCGATGGAAATCGTCTACGAAGAAGACGAGCTCAAGCGTTATCTGCGTGAAGCGGTTCAAGTGTCCAACGACAGCCCGGTGCTGCTGGACCACTTCCTGAACTGCGCAATCGAAATGGACGTTGATGCCGTCTGCGATGGCACCGATGTGGTCATTGGCGCAATCATGCAGCACATCGAACAGGCAGGCGTTCACTCAGGTGACTCGGCGTGCTCGCTGCCGCCGTATTCGCTGCCGGCTCATATCCAGGACGAGATGCGTGACCAGGTCAAGAAGATGGCCCTGGAGCTCGGCGTTGTCGGTTTGATGAACGTCCAGTTGGCCTTGCAGGGCGAGGACATCTACGTCATCGAGGTCAACCCGCGCGCATCGCGTACGGTGCCGTTCGTGTCGAAGTGCATCGGTGTCTCGCTGGCGATGATTGCCGCCCGCGTCATGGCAGGCAAAACTCTGAAAGAGCTGGGCTTCACCAAAGAAATCATTCCGAATTTCTACAGCGTTAAAGAGGCGGTATTCCCGTTCGCCAAGTTCCCGGGCGTTGACCCGATCCTTGGCCCGGAAATGAAGTCGACCGGCGAAGTGATGGGTGTGGGTGACACCTTCGGCGAAGCGTTCGCCAAGGCCCAGATGGGCGCCAGCGAAGTGTTGCCTACAGGCGGCACTGCCTTCATCAGCGTGCGTGATGACGACAAGCCGCTCGTGGCCGGTGTCGCCCGCAGTCTGATCGAGCTCGGCTTCGAAATCGTTGCCACGGCTGGAACTGCACGTTTGATTGAAGAAGCGGGCCTGAAGGTCCGTCGCGTCAACAAGGTGACCGAAGGGCGTCCGCACGTGGTCGACATGATCAAGAATGACGAGGTCACCTTGATCATCAACACTACCGAAGGTCGCCAATCGATCGCGGATTCTTATTCCATCCGCCGTAACGCCTTGCAGCACAAGATTTACTGCACCACCACCATTGCTGCGGGCGAGGCTATCTGTGAAGCGCTGAAATTCGGTCCGGAAAAGACCGTACGCCGCTTGCAGGATCTACACGCAGGACTTAAAGCATGATCAAGTATCCAATGACAGTTCAGGGCGCTCGCGCCCTGGAAGAAGAACACGCACACCTGACCAAAGTCGTGCGTCCCAAGCTTAGCCAGGACATCGGGACTGCACGCGAGCTGGGCGATCTCAAGGAAAACGCCGAATACCATGCAGCCCGCGAACAGCAGGGCATGGTCGAGGCGCGTATTCGTGATATCGAGGGGCGAATTCAGAACCAGGTGATTATCGACGTCACCACGATCCCTCACACGGGCAAAGTGATTTTTGGCACGACCGTCGAAATCGCCAACGTGGAGACAGATGACCGCGTCACCTATCACATCGTGGGTGAGGACGAAGCTGACTTCAAACTGGGGAAGATATCGGTCGGTTCGCCGTTGGCCCGAGCGTTGATTGGCAAAGAAGAAGGCGACGTGGTGGCTGTCAAAACGCCAAGCGGCGTCATCGAGTACGAGATCGTGGAAGTGCGCCACGTGTGACAAGCAGCACCCGCCTGGTGTGGGTGCTGAATCAGCCCGCCAGGGAGGCTCGTTGATTGAGCCTCCCCGGCAACACGCTGTTGGTATGGGTTACGACTCATCCATGTCGATGAGAGCCGGGTCGAACAGGTCGGTACCCAAAGGCGCGTTACCCAGTAGCGTGGCCGGACCCGATAGGGTCAATTGAAGCGGTGTACGTTCGAAAGCTGCTTGTTGACCTTCGGATTCTTGCGGTAGATCAGCGCCATTTTGCCGATGATCTGTACCAAATCGGCCTTACCGGCCTTGCACAACTCGGCAATGGCGCCGAGGCGGCTTTCGCGATCAAGGATGTTGAGCTTGATCTTGATTAGCTCGTGATCACCCAGCGCGCGCTCCAGTTCGGCCAGCACACCTTCAGTCAGACCATTGTCCGCCACGATCAACACCGGTTTCAGATGGTGGCCAATGGATTTGTATTGTTTCTTCTGCTCTTGAGTGAGCGGCATAATCTGACCTCTGCGTCTGATCTGTAAAAAGCGGCGGCCAGTTTACCCGAGCGAGTCCGGGATCGCCCGGTTAATCGCGAGTCGTCCTAATTTTTTGAGGTGCTCCGTGGCACGTTCCAAAACCAGCCATAACTGGCTTAAAGAACACTTCGACGACAAGTACGTCAAAATGGCGCAGAAGGACGGCTACCGTTCCCGTGCCAGCTACAAGCTGCTTGAGATCCAGGAGAAGGACAAGATCATTCGCCCGGGTATGACCGTCATCGACCTCGGCGCTGCGCCGGGTGGGTGGTCCCAAGTGACCAGTCGTCTGATTGGTGGGCAGGGCCGACTGATCGCTTCAGACATCCTTGAGATGGACAGCATCCCTGATGTGACCTTCATTCAGGGTGATTTCACCGAGGATGCCGTGCTCGCCCAGATTCTTGAGGCGGTCGGTAATACGCAAGTGGACCTTGTGATTTCCGACATGGCCCCCAATATGAGTGGATTGAGCGCTGTTGATATGCCGCGCGCCATGTTCCTCTGTGAGCTGGCGCTGGATCTGGCAGGTCGCGTCTTACGTCCAGGTGGTGATTTCCTCATCAAGGTCTTTCAGGGTGAGGGTTTTGACGTATACCACAAAGACATCCGCAAGCTGTTTGACAAGGTGCAGATGCGCAAGCCGTTGTCATCGCGGGACCGTTCGAGAGAGCAGTATCTGTTGGGTCGCGGTTTTCGTGGCATTGAAGGATCGGCAAGCGATGAGCGCCTTTGAATAAGCGATAGCTTTTTTCAAATGGCTTTATCAAGGGAGCGTAACCAACATCGTGTAGTCAAAGTTTCACAAAGGGTTACAGACGCCGCCTGCCACGCCTGTAGGATCTGTAGTAAGTTAGGCCGGTGAATATCATGCGAGGCACGCTCCAGCGTGGAGCTTGCTTCAGAGGGTAGCTAATTGAACGATATGGCAAAGAATTTGATCCTGTGGTTGATCATCGCAGCAGTCCTTGTGACCGTGATGAACAACTTCTCCAGTCCTAACGAGCCACAGACCCTCAACTATTCCGAATTCATCCAGCAGGTGAAGGACGGCAAGGTAGAGAAGGTTGCCGTTGACGGCTATGTCATCACTGGCAAGCGCAGCGATGGCGACTCCTTCAAGACCATCCGACCTGCCATCCAGGATAACGGCCTGATTGGTGATCTGGTTGATAACAACGTGGTGATCGAAGGCAAGCAGCCAGAACAGCAGAGCATCTGGACTCAGCTTCTGGTCGCCAGCTTCCCGATCCTCGTGATTATTGCCGTGTTCATGTTCTTCATGCGCCAGATGCAAGGCGGAGCGGGCGGCAAAGGCGGCCCGATGAGCTTCGGCAAGAGCAAGGCGCGGCTTTTATCCGAAGATCAGGTCAAGACTACGCTGGCCGACGTCGCCGGTTGCGACGAAGCCAAAGAAGAAGTGGGCGAGCTGGTTGAGTTTCTGCGCGACCCGGGCAAGTTCCAGCGACTGGGTGGTCGCATCCCGCGCGGTGTGCTCATGGTCGGCCCGCCTGGTACCGGTAAAACGCTGCTGGCCAAAGCCATCGCCGGTGAGGCCAAGGTGCCGTTCTTCACGATCTCCGGGTCCGATTTCGTTGAGATGTTCGTGGGTGTCGGTGCAAGCCGAGTCCGTGACATGTTTGAACAAGCCAAGAAGCACGCGCCCTGCATTATCTTCATCGACGAGATTGACGCAGTAGGTCGCCATCGCGGTGCCGGCATGGGCGGCGGTCATGACGAGCGTGAGCAGACTCTTAACCAGCTGCTGGTAGAGATGGACGGCTTCGAGATGAATGACGGTATTATCGTCATCGCCGCGACCAACCGCCCAGACGTTCTTGACCCTGCTCTGCTGCGGCCTGGTCGCTTCGACCGCCAGGTTGTTGTGGGCTTGCCCGACATTCGCGGTCGTGAACAAATCCTTAAAGTACACATGCGCAAAGTGCCAATGGGCGATGATGTCCAGCCGGGCGTGATCGCGCGCGGGACGCCTGGTTTCTCGGGCGCTGACCTGGCTAACCTGGTGAACGAGGCGTCGCTGTTCGCGGCTCGGACGGGTAAGCGTATTGTCGAGATGAAAGAGTTCGAGCTCGCCAAAGACAAAATCATGATGGGCGCCGAGCGCAAATCGATGGTGATGTCGGATAAAGAGAAACGCAACACGGCCTATCACGAGGCAGGTCACGCTATAGTGGGGCGTGTGGTCCCTGAGCATGATCCGGTCTACAAGGTTTCGATCATTCCACGTGGCCGTGCTCTCGGCGTGACCATGTTCCTGCCGGAAGAAGACCGCTACAGCTTGTCGAAACGTGCACTGATCAGCCAGATCTGCTCGCTGTATGGCGGGCGCATCGCGGAAGAAATGACTCTGGGCTTTGATGGCGTCACTACGGGTGCTTCCAACGACATCATGCGTGCCAGTCAGATCGCCCGGAATATGGTTACCAAGTGGGGGTTGTCCGAAAAACTCGGTCCGTTGATGTACTCGGATGAAGAAGAGGGCGGCTACCTGGGTCGTGGCGGTGGCGGGCAGAATGCCAGCCTTTCAGGTGACACCGCGCGTTTGATCGACTCCGAAGTTCGCAGCATCATTGATCAGTGCTACGGCACCGCCCGGCAGATCCTCACTGACAACCGTGAGAAGCTGGACGCTATGGCTGACGCGTTGATGAAGTACGAGACAATCGACGCCGAGCAGATCGACGACATCATGGCAGGGCGTACGCCTCGTGAACCTCGCGACTGGGAAGGTGGTTCCGGAGATTCAGGGACACCCATCGCGCCAGTGGGTCCGCGTCCGGAATCGCCCATTGGTGGCCCTGCCGCTGAACACTAAGGCCTGACATGATTTCTGCGCTACACCCAACCCGGTTGTCTTGCGGCAACCGGGTTCTTGATTTGTCCCGCACGCACGTGATGGGCATTCTCAACATCACTCCAGACTCCTTCTCGGATGGCGGCCGCTTTGCACAGCGCGACCTTGCCTTGCGTCATGCAGAATCGATGATGCTGGCAGGTGCCACGCTGATCGATGTCGGTGGCGAGTCCACGCGTCCAGGGGCGCGCTCAGTGTCTTCAGTCGAAGAGCTGGAGCGGGTTGCGCCCATCGTGGAAGCGATCAACGCCGAGCTGGATGTCATTATTTCCGTCGACACTTCCACGCCGGCCGTCATTCGCGAGACTGCCCGGCTGGGTGCCGGGCTCATCAACGATGTGCGTTCGTTACGCCGGGACGGTGCGCTGGACGCTGCTGTTGCAACGGGCTTGCCGGTTTGCCTCATGCATATGCGTGGCGAGCCTACCGATATGCAAAACGATCCCTGTTACAGTGACTTGGTGGGTGAGGTGAGCGGGTTCTTGCGTGGGCGCATGGAGGCGTGCATTGCAGCAGGCATTCCTGTTGAAAAAATCATCCTCGATCCGGGATTTGGCTTTGCCAAGAACCTTGAGCATAACCTGAGCCTCTTCAAGCACCTGGAGTCGTTGCATGCGTTGGGGAGGCCGCTGCTGGTCGGCGTCTCGCGCAAGAGCATGATCGGCAAGGTGCTCGACAAGCCGGTTGACCAAAGGCTGCACGGTGCATTGGCGCTGGCGGCGCTCGCTATGGTCAAAGGCGCGAAAATTCTGCGTGTGCATGACGTCCCGGAGACGGTAGATGTTGTGCGTATGATTGCTGCTGTTGAATCAGCAAAATAAGAAATCTGGAGCACCCATGAACACAAAAAAATACTTCGGAACCGACGGTATCCGAGGTCGCGTTGGTCAATTCCCTATTACCCCTGATTTCATGCTCAAGCTTGGCTGGGCTGCGGGAATGGCGTTTCGCAAAATGGGCGCCTGCCGAATTCTGGTGGGAAAAGACACCCGGATTTCCGGCTATATGTTCGAATCGGCGCTGGAGGCCGGGCTATCCGCGGCGGGCGCCGATGTCATGTTGCTTGGCCCGATGCCAACACCGGCAATCGCCTACCTGACGCGGACGTTCCACGCCGAGGCTGGCATTGTGATCAGCGCTTCACACAATCCGCATTACGACAACGGCATCAAATTTTTCTCTGGGCAGGGCACCAAACTACCGGATGATATCGAGTTGATGATCGAAGAGCTTCTGGATTCTCCAATGACAGTTGAGGAGTCCGAAAAACTTGGCAAGGTATCGCGTATCAACGACGCTGCCGGCCGTTATATTGAATTTTGCAAAAGCAGTGTCCCAACCAGTACTGATTTCTCAGGGCTCAAACTGGTGGTCGATTGTGCCCACGGCGCGACCTACAAAGTGGCGCCGAACGTGTTCCGCGAGCTCGGAGCGCAGGTGACTGTGCTTTCCGCTGCACCGAATGGGCTGAACATCAACGACAACTGCGGCTCGACCCACATGGGAGCCTTGCAGGCAGCTGTGGTGGAGCATGGTGCCGATCTGGGCATCGGTTTCGACGGCGACGGTGACCGTGTACTGATGGTCGACCATACCGGTGCGATCGTCGACGGCGATGAGCTTCTTTACATCATCGCCCGCGACCTGCATGAACGCGGCCAGCTGCAAGGTGGCGTTGTAGGTACTCTGATGAGCAACCTTGGCCTGGAACTGGCTCTCGCCGATCTGAGTATCCCTTTCGTACGAGCCAACGTGGGCGACAGGTATGTCATCGCCGAGCTGCTTGAGCGCAACTGGCAGGTTGGCGGTGAGAATTCGGGGCATGTCGTTTGCTTCCAGCACACAACAACCGGGGACGCAATCATCGCGGCATTGCAGGTTTTGCTCGCCATGAAGCGTACAGGGCAAAGCCTGGCCCAATCCCGGGAGGGTCTGAAAAAATGCCCGCAGATTCTGGTCAATGTGCGCTTCGACGGTGGGAGCGTGGACCCGGTCAAGCATCCCGCCGTGATCGAGGCATGCGAGCGCGTAACGGCCGCCATGGCCGGGCGTGGGCGGGTGTTGTTGCGCAAGTCAGGCACAGAGCCGCTGGTGCGCGTCATGGTTGAAGGCGAAGACGAAAGTCTGGTCGCCGGCTACGCCGATGAACTGGCAAAACTGGTTGCTGAAGTTTGCGCCTGATTTCGGCTTGCCAGTGTTGAAAGTGTTGGGTAACATCTGCGCCCACTTTGATCGACGAGGTACAGCATGCGTCGCCCTATGGTAGCTGGTAACTGGAAGATGCACGGTACCCGCGCCAGCGTCGCTGAGCTGATCGAGGGTCTTGCAAATCTCGCCCTTCCGGGTGGGGTTGATGTGGCGGTGTTTCCGCCAAGTCTTCACATCAACTTTGTGGTTGATTGCCTGGAAGGGCAGTCGATTGATGTGGGTGCGCAAAACTGCGCGCATGAGGCAGGGCAGGGCGCGTTGACCGGGGAGATTTCTTCCACTCAGTTGGCAGATGCATCCTGCAAATATGTGCTTGTTGGACATTCTGAGCGTCGCCAGATAATGGGCGAAACTAATGAAATCCTCAATCGCAAGTTCGAAGCCGCTCAGGCGGCGGGTCTTACGCCAATACTGTGTATCGGTGAGACACTCGAACAGCGCGAAGCCGGTAAAACGCTTGAGGTTGTCGGGCAGCAGCTGGACAGCATCATCGAAGAGCTTGGCATCGGCGCTTTTGCCAATGCGGTTATCGCATACGAGCCGGTTTGGGCTATTGGCACCGGGCTGACTGCTTCGCCGCAGCAGGCTCAGGAAGTCCATGCAGCGATTCGTGCGCAGTTGATGAAAGAGAATTCTGAAGTCGCACAAGGTGTGCGTCTTCTATATGGCGGCAGCGTGAAGGCGGCCAATGCGGTCGAACTGTTCGGCATGCCGGATATCGATGGGGGGCTGATTGGTGGTGCCTCCCTGAATGCAGATGAGTTCGGTGCGATCATTCGCGCCGCGGGAAACTGAAAAAATGCTGGAAACAGTCGTAGTCGTTCTTCATCTGCTGGGTGCCCTGGGCGTAGTTGCTCTGGTTCTGTTGCAGCAGGGTAAAGGTGCCGACGCTGGCGCGTCATTCGGAGCAGGTGCATCAAATACTGTATTCGGTGGCCAAGGTTCCTCTACCTTTCTTAGTAAACTTACTGCTATACTTGCCGCCTGTTTCTTCATGACCAGCTTAGGGTTAGGTTACTTTGCTAAAGAGAAAGCTCACCAGCTGACTCAAGTAGGTTTGCCAAACCCAGCAGTATTGGAAGTGAAGCAAAAGCCGGCAGCAGATGATGTTCCGGTTCTGGAAGGGCAACAGAAACCAGCGGCAGTTCCTGCTGATGTTCCTGCCACTCCAGAGCAAAAGTAATACCGGATTCGCAGTCGTTGTTGGGGCTGCAAAAGAGTTGTAATGCCGAGGTGGTGGAATTGGTAGACACGCAACCTTGAGGTGGTTGTGCCCATAGGGTGTAGGGGTTCGAGTCCCCTTCTCGGTACCAATTAACAAGAAAGCCCGCAGTAGCGGGCTTTCTTGTAGGTGGATGTGTCGGATTGACCCAAAATTGGATCGGTCGTATACTTCCGCCCCAGCTTTGTCGCGGGGTGGAGCAGTCTGGTAGCTCGTCGGGCTCATAACCCGAAGGTCGTTGGTTCAAATCCAGCCCCCGCAACCAGTTTTAGCGGAGCCCCTTTTCAGGGGCTTTTTGTTAGCTGGACACTTTATGGCGCCGCGTTTCGCAGGCGTTTTTCATGATTGGGCTTCTGCCCATTTTTTATTTGCAGCATGCACGAGGGGGTTCAGGTGTCGAGCAAGCTAGAACAGTTGCAGGCCTTGCTGGCCCCGGTGGTCGTGGCCCTAGGCTATGAATGCTGGGGTATCGAGTTTTCGTCTCAAGGTCGGCACTCGATGTTGCGCGTCTATATCGATAAAGAAGGCGGCGTTTTGGTGGACGATTGCGCGATCGTCAGCCGTCAGATCAGCGGTATTCTGGATGTCGAAGATCCAATCAGCTCCGAATACACGCTCGAAGTTTCATCTCCAGGCATGGAACGCCCACTGTTCACCATCGAGCAGTTTGCTTCGTTTGCCGGGGAACAAGTGAAGATAAAGCTGCGGTCTCCCTTTGAGGGTCGGCGCAACTTTCAAGGCTTTCTCCGCGGGGTGGAGGAGCAGGACGTCGTGGTCCAGGTGGATGAACACGAGTACCTGCTGCCGATCGATCTGATCGACAAAGCCAACATCATTCCCAAGTTTGACTGAGACGTGCCAGATACTGCGGATCCCGCGGATCCAATGGCTTGCGAAAGGCGAGGCGTACGATGAGCAAAGAAGTACTGCTGGTTGTTGAATCGGTATCCAATGAAAAAGGCGTACCGGCCGACGTGATTTTTGAAGCGCTTGAAATAGCGCTGGCTACCGCCACTAAAAAGCGCTTTGAAGACGAAGTAGATCTGCGTGTCGAGATTAATCGCCACACAGGTGCCTATGAGACTTTCCGTCGCTGGACCGTCGTCGAAGAAGACGATCTCGACGACCCGGCTATCGAAACATGGCCAAGCAAGGTCGCCCAGACGCATCCTGGCGCCAATGTTGGCGACGTAGTAGAAGAAAAGATCGACTCTATCGAGTTCGGCCGCATCGCCGCGCAAACTGCCAAGCAAGTCATTGTGCAGAAAGTCCGCGAAGCTGAGCGCGCTCAAGTCGTGGACGCCTACCGTGAGCGTCTGGGCGAAATCATTTCCGGCACTGTCAAGAAAGTCACGCGTGACAACGTCATCGTCGACCTTGGCAACAACGCCGAAGCCCTGCTGGCACGTGAAGACATCATTTCGCGGGAGACCTTCCGCGTCGGTGTCCGTGTGCGGGCATTGCTTAAAGAGATCCGCACCGAAAACCGCGGCCCTCAGCTGATCCTGTCGCGTACGGCGCCAGAGATGCTGATCGAGCTGTTCCGGATTGAAGTTCCGGAAATCGCCGAAGGACTCATCGAGGTGATGGCTGCCTCTCGTGATCCAGGTTCGCGTGCAAAGATCGCAGTTCGCTCAAAGGACAAACGCATTGACCCGCAGGGCGCATGCATCGGCATGCGCGGTTCGCGTGTGCAGGCTGTTTCCGGCGAGTTGGGCGGCGAGCGTGTGGATATCGTGCTTTGGGACGATAACCCGGCGCAGTTCGTCATCAACGCCATGTCGCCTGCCGAAGTGGCAGCGATCATCGTTGATGAAGACGCCCACGCCATGGACATCGCTGTAGGCGCAGACAACCTCGCTCAGGCGATTGGCCGCGGTGGCCAGAATGTTCGCCTGGCGAGTCAGTTGACTGGCTGGACACTGAACGTGATGACCGAATCGGACATCCAGGCCAAGCAGCAAGCGGAAACCGGTGACATCCTGCGCAACTTTATCGACGAGCTGGAAGTCGATGAGGATCTCGCTCAGGTACTGGTAGACGAAGGCTTCACCAGCCTGGAAGAGATTGCCTACGTACCGTTGGAAGAAATGCTCAACATCGACGGCTTTGACGAAGATACCGTCAACGAGCTTCGCGCTCGTGCCAAGGATCGTTTGTTGACTAAAGCCATCGCTACTGAGGAAAAGCTGGCAGACGCCCATCCGGCCGAAGACCTGCTCTCGCTTGAGGGTATGGACAAGGATTTGGCGATGGAACTGGCGGTGCGCGGCGTAATTACCCGCGAAGACCTGGCCGAGCAGTCTATTGACGATCTGCTCGACATCGACGGCATTGACGATGATCGTGCCGGCAAGTTGATCATGGCCGCCCGAGCCCATTGGTTCGAGTAAGTAGATGCGGCCTGAGGAGAGAAGTGCATGACGCAAGTCACGGTGAAAGAACTGGCCAAGACGGTCGACACACCGGTAGAGCGCCTGTTACAGCAGATGCGTGAGGCAGGTTTGCCGCACAACGCCGCCGAGCAAGTTGTGACCGATATCGAAAAACAAGCCCTGTTGACGCACCTGAAAAGCGGTCACAAGGCCAAGGTGGAAGAGCCGCGCAAGATCACCTTGCAGCGCAAAACCACCAGCACCCTGCGCGTTGCTGGCAGTAAAAGCATCAGCGTTGAAGTACGCAAGAAGAAAGTCTTTGTTCAGCGCAGCCCGGAAGAAATCGAAGCCGAACGCAAGCGCGAGCTGGACGAGCGTCGTGCGGTAGAAAATGCCGCTCGCCAAAAGGCCGAAGAAGAAGCTCGTCAGCGCGCCGAAGAAGAAGCGCGTCGTCAGCCTGCTTCTGCTTCAGCGCCGCAAACTGCGGGTGCTGATACAGCCCCGGCAGCGCCAGCTTCGCCAGTGGCAGAGCCAGCACGGGAAACCCCGGCGCCAGCTCCTGCCCCTGTTGCCGACCGCAAGAAAGACGAGCAACGTCGCCCCGACAAACCACGCAACGACGACAACAACCGTCGCAGCGGTGGTGGTGATGGCGATCGCAAGAACGCTCCTCATCGTGCATCGGTCAAGGAAAAGGCCCCCGCGCCACGCGTCGCGCCTCGGACTACCGACGAAGAGAGCGACGGTTTCCGTCGTGGCGGTCGTGGCAAGGCCAAGCTCAAGAAGCGTAACGCTCACGGCTTCCAGAGCCCTACCGGCCCACTGGTTCGTGAAGTGAAGATCGGCGAGACCATCAGCGTGGGCGATCTCGCTCAACAGATGTCGGTCAAAGCTGCTGAAATCATCAAGTTCATGTTCAAGCTGGGTACCCCGGCCACGATCAACCAGGTTCTGGATCAGGAAACTGCCCAGCTGGTTGCCGAAGAACTGGGCCACAAAGTGACCCTGGTCAGCGACACTGCGCTTGAAGATTCCCTGGCCGAGTCTCTGAAGTTTGAAGGTGAGTCGTTCTCCCGTGCACCGGTTGTGACCGTCATGGGCCACGTTGACCACGGTAAGACTTCGCTGCTCGACTACATCCGTCGTGCCAAGGTTGCGGCTGGCGAAGCCGGCGGTATCACTCAGCACATCGGCGCCTACCACGTTGAAACAGAGCGTGGCATGGTGACGTTCCTCGATACCCCGGGTCACGCTGCGTTCACCGCAATGCGTGCTCGCGGTGCCAAGGCGACCGACATCGTGATTCTGGTTGTCGCAGCTGACGACGGCGTCATGCCGCAGACCATCGAAGCCGTGCAACATGCCAAGGCTGCCGGTGTTCCGCTGGTGGTTGCCGTGAACAAGATCGACAAGCCTGGCGCCGACCTGGACCGTATCCGCAGTGAGCTTTCGGTTCACGGAGTCACATCTGAAGAGTGGGGCGGCGAGACACCTTTCGTTTCGGTCTCCGCGAAGATGGGTACCGGCGTTGACGAGTTGCTCGAAGCTGTTCTGCTGCAGGCCGAAGTACTGGAATTGATGGCAACGCCGTCGGCCCCGGGTCGTGGTGTTGTGGTTGAATCGCGTCTGGACAAGGGCCGTGGTCCGGTTGCTACTGTTCTGGTTCAGGACGGTACGCTGCGTCAGGGCGACATGGTTCTGGTCGGCTCCAACTACGGTCGCGTTCGGGCAATGCTCGACGAGAACGGCAAGCCGATCAAGGAAGCCGGTCCGTCGATCCCTGTCGAGATCCTCGGCCTGGACGGTACGCCGGACGCTGGTGACGAGATGAGCGTGGTTGCCGACGAGAAGAAAGCCCGTGAAGTGGCTCTGTTCCGTCAAGGCAAGTTCCGCGAAGTCAAGCTGGCCCGTGCTCACGCCGGCAAGCTGGAAAACATCTTCGAGAACATGGGTCAGGAAGAGAAGAAGACGCTTAACATCGTCCTCAAATCCGATGTCCGTGGTTCTCTGGAAGCATTGCAGGGCGCATTGAACGGCCTGGGTAACGACGAAGTGCAAGTGCGCGTAGTCGGCGGCGGTGTCGGTGGTATCACCGAAAGCGACGCCAACCTGGCACTGGCCTCCAACGCTGTACTGTTCGGCTTCAACGTGCGTGCCGATGCTGGCGCGCGCAAGATCGTCGAGCAGGAAGGTCTGGATATGCGTTACTACAACGTCATCTACGACATCATCGAAGACGTCAAGAAGGCCCTCACCGGCATGCTTGGCAGCGACGTTCGGGAGAACATCCTGGGCATCGCCGAAGTCCGCGACGTGTTCCGCTCGCCGAAATTCGGCGCGATCGCAGGTTGCATGGTCATCGAAGGCGTTGTCTTCCGTAACCGTCCAATCCGTGTACTGCGTGAAGACATCGTTATCTTCGAGGGCGAGCTGGAATCCCTGCGTCGCTTCAAGGATGACGCTTCCGAAGTACGTGCCGGCATGGAATGCGGTATTGGCGTCAAGAGCTACAACGACGTCAAGGTCGGTGACAAGATCGAAGTCTTCGAGAAGGTCCAAGTGGCTCGCAGCCTCTAAATCGCGAGCTTCAGGAGTCATGGCTTACGCCGCATGCAGTTGCGTGGCGCAGGTCATGGACTCTAAACGCAACGCCCGGTCCGGCTTCTGCCAGGCCGGGCGTTTGCCGCTTTCAGACCACATGGCTTTTGCCATGGGTCAGTGACAGGTAACAAGACATGGCAAAAGAATACAGCCGTACCCAACGTATCGGCGATCAGATGCAGCGCGAGCTGGCACAGCTGATCCGTCGTGAGATCAAAGACCCCCGCGTAGGGCTGGTCACCATCACTGCCGTCGACGTGAGTCGCGACGTGGGCCACGCGAAAATCTTCATGACCGTGATGGGTCAGGACAGTGCCGAAGAGATCGCCCAGTCAATCAAGGTGCTCAACGCTGCTGCGGGTTTTCTGCGCATGCAGCTGGCCCGTGAAATGAAGCTGCGCAGCGTTCCGCAACTGCACTTCCATTACGATGAAAGCGTCGCCCGTGGTGCGCACTTGTCTGCTTTGATCGAGCGCGCAGTGGCTGAAGATGGTCAGCACCAGACCGCTCCGAAGCAAGACGGTTCGGAGGAGTAACGGCGTGGCTCAGGTCAAGCGTATTCGCCGTAACGTCAGCGGGATCATCCTGCTCGACAAACCGTTGGGCTTTACCTCCAACGCGGCCCTGCAGAAAGTGCGCTGGTTGCTGAATGCGGAAAAAGCCGGTCACACCGGCAGCCTCGATCCGCTGGCCACCGGCGTACTGCCGCTGTGCTTTGGGGAGGCCACCAAGTTTTCCCAGTATCTGCTGGATTCCGACAAGGGTTATGAAACCCTCATGCAGTTGGGCAAAACCACCACCACTGCGGACGCCGAGGGCGAAGTGCTGCAGACCCGCCCGGTGACCGTTGGTCGCGCGGATATCGAAGCGGTGCTTCCGGCATTTCGTGGGGATATCAGTCAGATACCGCCAATGTACTCAGCCCTCAAGCGTGATGGCCAGCCGTTGTACAAGCTGGCCCGGGCAGGGGAAGTGGTGGAGCGCGAACCGCGTTCTGTTACTATTGCGCGCCTGGAATTATTGGCGTGTGAAGGCGACACTGCTCGTTTGGCCGTCGACTGCACCAAAGGCACCTATATCCGTACCCTCGTGGAGGATATTGGTGAGAAGCTTGGCTGCGGTGCTTACGTCGCCCAGCTGCGTCGTACACAGGCTGGACCATTTACGCTGGCTCAGACCGTAACGCTGGAAGAGCTGGAGGCGGTGCACGCAGAAGGCGGCAACGAAGCCGTTGACCGTTTCCTGATGCCGTCGGACAGCGGGCTGCTGGATTGGCCGCTGTTGCAATTCTCGGAGCACAGTTCGTTCTACTGGCTGCACGGTCAACCAGTAAGAGCCCCGGACGCGCCGAAGTTTGGCATGGTGCGGGTGCAGGATCATGAAGGACGCTTCATCGGCATCGGTGAAGTGAGTGAAGACGGGCGCATTGCGCCACGTCGACTGATTCGGTCAGAGTGACCGGACCCGTCGCGGCAGGGTTTCCTGGCACGGCGGTACGAGGGTGGCTGTTAACAGGCATGGTCACTCCTCACAATTAAATACGAGAGTTTGCTCTCGGCCTGTTGAAGCCGTCTCCCCGGAGCGGTTTCTTGATAAAAGGAATGCCCACATGGCACTCAGCGTTGAAGATAAAGCTCAGATCGTAACCGACTACCAGCAAGCTGTTGGTGACACAGGTTCGCCAGAAGTGCAGGTTGCACTGCTGACCGCCAACATCAACAAACTGCAAGGCCACTTCAAGGCCAACGGTAAGGATCACCACTCCCGTCGTGGTCTGATCCGTATGGTAAACCAGCGTCGCAAGCTGCTGGATTACCTGAAAGGTAAGGACGTTAGCCGTTACAGCGCCCTGATCGGTCGTCTGGGTCTGCGTCGCTAATAACGACTCGGATAGAGGTTGGTTGGTCGTCATGTTCCGCTGGTTTTATCAGTGGGCTGGCGGCCTCCCAGCCTCTAGTTGTATCTGGGCTGCCGAAGGGTCCGATTCCCCTCGCCGCCCAAGAATTCGCAAGAAACCAGTTCCCCAAGAGCCACAAAGAAGGTAGGAAACCGTGAACCCGGTAATCAAGAAATTTCAATTCGGTCAATCGACCGTAACCCTCGAGACTGGCCGTATTGCCCGTCAAGCTTCTGGTGCTGTATTGGTCACCGTTGACGACGACGTCACCGTTCTCGTGACTGTGGTCGGCTCCAAGCATGCAGACCCAAGCAAAGGCTTTTTCCCTCTTTCCGTTCACTATCAGGAAAAGACCTACGCCGCTGGCAAGATCCCTGGTGGTTTCTTCAAGCGTGAAGGCCGTCCTTCCGAAAAAGAAACACTGACCTCGCGTTTGATCGACCGTCCGATCCGCCCACTGTTTCCAGAAGGCTTCATGAACGAAGTGCAGGTTGTCTGCACCGTCGTCTCCACCAGCAAGAAGACCGATCCAGACGTCGCCGCGATGATCGGTACGTCGGCTGCGCTGGCCATCTCGGGCATCCCTTTTGATGGCCCTATCGGCGCCGCCCGCGTTGCTTTCCACGAGAGCACCGGCTACCTGTTGAACCCGACTTACGAACAGCTGAAAGCATCGAGCCTGGACATGGTCGTTGCCGGTACCGAAGAAGCGGTACTGATGGTTGAGTCGGAAGCCAAGGAACTGACCGAAGACCAGATGCTGGGCGCCGTGCTGTTCGCACACGACGAATTCCAGTCGGTCATCAAGGCCGTCAAAGAACTGGCCGCCGAAGCTGCCAAGCCAACCTGGAACTGGGCGCCGAAAGCTGAAGCCACTGAACTGCTGGGCGCCATCCGCTCCGAGTTCGGCGCAGCGATCTCCGAGGCCTACACCATCACCGTCAAGGCCGATCGCTACGCTCGCCTGGGTGAGCTGAAGGATCAGGTCGTTGCCAAGCTGGCCGTTGAAGACGGCAGCCCGTCCGCCAGCGAAGTCAAAGCGGCATTCGGCGAAATCGAATACCGCACCGTTCGCGAAAACATCGTCAACGGCAAGCCACGTATCGACGGTCGCGACACCAAGACTGTTCGTCCGTTGAACATCGAAGTTGGCGTTCTGCCGAAGACTCACGGTTCGGCACTGTTCACCCGTGGCGAAACTCAGGCGCTGGTCGTGGCCACCCTGGGTACTGCACGCGATGCGCAGTTGCTCGACACGCTCGAAGGCGAGAAGAAAGACCCGTTCATGCTGCACTACAACTTCCCTCCGTTCTCGGTGGGCGAGTGTGGTCGCATGGGTGGCGCAGGTCGTCGTGAAATCGGTCACGGCCGTCTGGCTCGTCGTTCGGTTCAGGCCATGCTGCCTGCTGCCGACGTGTTCCCGTACACCATCCGTGTCGTATCGGAAATCACCGAATCCAACGGCTCCAGCTCCATGGCTTCGGTCTGTGGTGCTTCGCTGGCCCTGATGGACGCTGGTGTTCCGATGAAAGCCCCGGTGGCAGGTATCGCCATGGGCCTGGTTAAGGAAGGCGAGAAATTCGCCATCCTGACCGACATCCTGGGTGACGAAGACCACCTCGGCGACATGGACTTCAAAGTGGCCGGTACCGCCAAAGGCGTTACTGCGCTGCAGATGGACATCAAGATAAAAGGCATCACCGAAGAGATCATGGAGATCGCTTTGGGTCAGGCACTGGACGCTCGCCTGAACATCCTGGGCCAGATGAACACCATCATTGGTCAGTCGCGTACCGAGCTGTCGGAAAACGCGCCGACCATGATCGCGATGAAGATCGACACCGACAAGATCCGCGACGTGATCGGTAAAGGTGGCGCGACCATCCGTGCCATCTGCGAAGAAACCAAAGCCTCGATCGATATCGAAGACGACGGCTCGATCAAAATCTTCGGCGAGACCAAAGAAGCGGCTGAAGCTGCACGCCAGCGCGTTTTGGGCATCACTGCTGAGGCCGAGATCGGCAAGATCTACATCGGTAAGGTTGAGCGCATCGTCGACTTCGGCGCGTTCGTGAACATCCTGCCAGGCAAAGATGGCCTGGTGCACATCTCCATGTTGAGCGACGCTCGCGTTGAGAAAGTGACCGACATCTTGAAGGAAGGTCAGGAAGTCGAAGTTTTGGTACTGGACGTGGATAACCGCGGTCGTATCAAACTGTCGATCAAGGACGTTGCTGCTGCCAAGGCGTCGGGGGTTTAACCCTCCGCCTGTGCTCGCTTGAGAAAGAGCCCTTCGGGGCTCTTTTTTTTGAGCGTAATTAAGGGCTTGCGGTGCGGTGGGTCAGGGTTGCTGCTTGTCAGAACATGCAAGTTGCAAGCGGAACTTTCCTAAAGCGGGCAATCTGCACGACCAGCGTGGATCCGCTAAAACACAAGCCATTGATTTATAAGGATTTGTTTAGCGCTTCGCTGTTGGCACAGCGCTTGCGATATATACCGGTAACCCTGCAGCCAATGATGTTGGCGCAGATTCTGAGAAAAACAGGAGTTACCCGTATGAAGAAGTTCGCTATCGCTGCTGCTACCGCCACTGCTCTGACTCTGACTATGGCCAACGTAGCCATGGCTCAGACCTCTGCCCAGGCTCCGATGACTGTTGCTGCAAACGAAGTTGCCAAGACTAAAGAAGCGACTTCCGACACTTGGATCACCACCAAAGTTAAATCTGACCTGCTGACCGAAAAAGGCATTCCAGGCTCCGACATCAAGGTAGAGACCAACAAAGGCGTGGTTTCCCTGTCGTCGACAGTCGCTGTCACCGAGTCGCAGAAGACCACCGCTGTAGCAATCACCAAAAAAATCAAAGGCGTCAAAGCTGTTTCGGCTGACGGCCTGAAAGCAGAGTAAGTCATACCTGATCAGGTCTGATGCCCGGCCCGCTGACAGTGTGAATGTCGTCAGCCGAACGGTCTCAGGTTTGAACAAGCGCTCCCGATAACCGGGAGCGTGAGAAGCCCCGGCGCTTGCGTCGGGGCTTTTTTTTTGCCTTTGCGATGAGGAGCCGTCGCAATCAAGGCACCGGCCGAAAGTGGCTGACTGGCTATTCTTCATCTCTTGGACTACGCACAGGGAGATTATTCAAGTGGACTTAAGGCTGGGTCTGTTGCGCCTGGAACCAGATCAGATGAGCACATAATTTGCATATCACGCACCCCATCGCAGATTGGGTGGAGAATCTACCCATTCGCCATTCCTGATCTCGCCTACCCTGTAGTGAGCAAGTCCGATCGCCGTTGCTTCGCCAACCGCCATGCTGATGCACACCATGCCAGGCTTGAAACTCTTTTGCTGTGAGAAGTAGATGCCCACGATTCCCCTGTTGATTTGCGACGACTCCAACATGGCGCGCAAGCAGCTGATTAAAGCCCTTCCGCCCGAATGGGAGGTGTCGGTTACCACCGCAACCAATGGCCGTGAAGGGATCGAGGCGATCCGCCAGGGATTGGGGCAGGTTGTGCTGCTGGACCTGACGATGCCAGACATGGATGGCTATCAGACCTTGGCCGCCATCCGCGCAGAAAAGCTGCAAGCCAGCGTCATCGTCGTCTCCGGCGACGTTCAGGAAGAGGCCGTCCGGCGCACGCTGGAACTGGGCGCGCTGGCTTTCCTGAAAAAACCGGCCGATCCGGATCAGTTACATCAAACCCTTCAGCGTTTGGGACTCACCGGCGAGACGGCTACGCAAACGCTCGCCTCGGGCACGAATGCCGACCAGAACCCCATTAGTTTCCATGACGCGTTTCGGGAAACCGTAAACGTCGCCATGGGACGCGCGGCGGCATTGCTGGCGCGGGTACTCGGCGTATTCGTGCAACTACCGGTGCCCAACGTGAACATGCTGGAGGTCGGGGAGCTGCACATGGCACTCGCCGATGCCCAGGCGAGTGATCGCCTGACTGCGGTTTGCCAGGGTTATATCGGTGGCGGTATCGCCGGGGAAGCGCTGCTGCTGTTTCATGACTCGGAAATCGCCGATATGGCGCAGCTGATGAAGGTCGATGACGCCGACTACTCCGACATGGAGATGTTGCTGGACCTGTCTTCCATCCTGATCGGCGCCTGTCTTAGCGGAATCGCAGAACAGCTCGACGTCGTGTTTTCGCAAAGCCACCCTCAAGTGCTGGGACTGCACAGCGGCATTGAAGAGCTCATCCGCTCGAATGAGCGGCGCTGGAAAAAAACGCTGGCTGTGGAAATCAGCTACAGCCTCGAGGGCCATCACATCCACTTCGATCTATTGATGTTGTTCACCGAAGAGTCGGTCGAGCTGATGTCCCGAAAACTCGAACATCTGATGAGCTGACCCATGAGTGATCTAATTGATTTCAAGGAACTGCACTGGCTGCTGACTGTGACTCAGAGCATTGATGTCGGCGTAGTGGTGCTGGATCACGCGTATCAGGTTCACGTGTGGAACACCTTCATGGAGAACCGTTCCGGGGTGTTGTCTTACAAAGCGGCCAACCGCTCGTTCTTCTCGTTGTTTCCCGAGCTCAATGAGCGCTGGTTAAAAAACAAAATCGACAGCGTGATGACGCTGGGCACGCCAGCGTTCACGATTTGGGAACAGCGCCCTTATCTGGTTCGCTTTCCAAGCTATCAGCCCATCACCGGGCAAGAAGAGTTCATGTACCAGAACACCACGCTGTTGCCGCTGCGCTCTACCACCGGCGTGATCACCCATGTGTGCCTGGTCATTTACGACGTCACCGAAGTGGCGACAAACCGTCTGCAGCTGCAGGCCGCCAATCGTGAGCTGCAAAAACTGTCGAGCACTGACCGCCTGACCAGCCTTTACAACCGCGGTCACTGGGAAGAGGCGTTGCGGCTGGAGCATGCCCGGCATGTGCGTTACGGCACCTCGGCGGCGTTGGTCATGTTTGACATCGATCACTTCAAGCGCGTCAACGACACCTATGGCCATCAATGCGGTGACCGGGTTATTCAACGCGTTGCGGACGTGGTGCGCGAGCACACCCGCGACGCCGACATCGCCGGCCGTTACGGCGGCGAGGAGTTTGCCGTGCTGTTGCCCGACACCGACAAACACGGCGGGGCGATGTTTGCCGAGCGCCTGCGCGCCGCCGTCGAAGCGCTGGACGTCATGCACGAAGGCGAGTCCATCCGCTGCACCATCAGCCTGGGTGTCGCCGACATGATCGCGCCCATGGATGACTACAAGACGCTGATCGAGCGCGCGGACCAGGCGCTGTATGCCTCGAAGAAAAACGGCCGCAATCGGGTGTCGGTGGACGAGGCGGATTAGCCGCCGAAACACGCCCCGTGCAACCTACGACAGCTCGGCAAAGTCGCTGAGTACGTCGTCACGCAGAGCGATGAACCGGGCATCACTGCGGTTGCGCGGGCGCGGCAGGTCTATGTCGACGATACGGCGGATGCGCCCCGGATGCGGCTGCATGACCACCACACGATCGCCGAGATAAACCGCCTCATCGACATCATGCGTGACATGCACCATGGTTATTTTTTCCTGCTGCCAGATGTTCTGTAACTCGCGCTGCAGTCGTGTGCGAGTCAATGCGTCGAGCGCGCCGAAGGGTTCGTCGAGCAGCAGAACGCTCGGCCGATTGACCAGCCCGCGGGCGATGGCCACGCGTTGCGCCATGCCTCCTGAAATCTGGTGCGGATACGAATCAGTGAAATCCTGCAGACCGACCAGCTCGATGTGTTCGCGCACCGTCTCGCGTTTTTGCAGAGCGCTCAGCGGCGCGTTCTTCAGACCGACCGCAATGTTTTGCTCGACAGTGAGCCACGGGAACAGCCGATGATCCTGAAACACAATGCCGCGCTCCAGCCCGGTTCCGTTGATGGGCCGGTCGCCCAACAGAATCCGCCCCTCATACGCTTCATCCAGGCCGAGGATCAACCTGAGCAAGGTTGACTTGCCACAACCACTGGCGCCGACGATGGTGATGAACTCCCCGGGCGCGATGTCCAGCTGCACGTTATCCAGTACGTGCAACTGGGTGTCGCCGCCGGTGCTGCTGAAGCGCTTGCTGATGTTCTCAAGGCGCAGGCCGTTGCCGTGTTGCGCAAGGACAGCGGGTGCGGTTGCGGTGCGGGTCTGAGAGGCAGGCATGACGTTTCCTTTGAATGCAGAAGAGCGGAACTTGAGGGCTGACGGACCTAGGTGGCGTCAGCGTGGGGCGATGCCGTACAGCCGTTGCATGCGTTGCTCGAGGCGGCGCGCCAGAAGGTTGAGCGCCCAGCCGACCAGGCCGATGACGATCATGCCGAACAGCACCAGATCCATCATGAAGTGCTCGCTGCCGTCGATCAGCGTGTTGCCGATGCCGCTGCCCGACACCAACAGGTATTCCGCGCCGATAGTCGCCAGCCAGGAATACACCAGCGCCAGGTAGATGCCGGTGAAGATCGAGGGCAGCGCCGCTGGCAGCATGACGCCGATAATCGTCTGCCAGCGGGTGAAACCGTAGACTCTGGCGACTTCGAGCAGGGCAGGGGACACGCTGCGCAAGCCATCGCAGGTATTGACGACGACCGGGACCAGGGCGGCGAGGGACAGAAAGACCACTTTGGCCACGTCGCCCAGGCCGAACCAGACCGAGATCAGCGGGATCCAGGCGAACAGCGAAATCTGCTTGAACGTATTGAAGCTCGGTCCCACCAAACGCTCGAACAGGCGAGAAAGGCCCAGCAGGCAACCCAGCAGCAAGCCCAGCGTGGTGCCGATGACGAATCCGCTCACGTCACGTGTCAGGCTGGCGGAAATGGCGCGCCAGAATTGCCCGGACGTGACCTGCTCCCAGGCAGTGACGGCGACTTTTTGCGGCGAAACCAGCAGGCCCGAACTGCTCCAGCCCTGGCTGGAGGCAAGCCACCACACCGCGACTGCCATGATCGGCACGACCCAGCCTCGATAGCGATGGGATTGGGAGGATTGAGCGATGGTCAATGTGCTCATGCCAGCCTCCCGGTCTTGCTCGGACGGCCGCGGTTGAGGCGCCGCTCGACGAATTCGAATCCGCGGTCGATCAACAGGCCAATCGTGCCGACCACCACCACGGCGGCCATGACCAGGTCGAGCTGAAACAGTTGCCGGCCGTAGGCGATCAGATAACCCAGCCCTTCACTGGAAGCCAGCAGCTCAACCACGACCAGTGACAACCAGGCTTTGGTGAAGCCGAGGCGCAAGCCGGTGAAAATCGGCGCAACGGCGGAAGGCAGGACAATATCAGTGACGATCTGACGGCGGCTGAAACCATACGCGCGGCCGACCTCCAGCAAACGCTTTGGCACCTCATGAAAGGCCTGCAGCGTACACAGCGTGACCGGGACCAGCGCCGCGTGGGCAATCAATACGTACTTCAGCGGCTCACCGATGCCGAACAGCAAAAGTGCAAACGGCATCCAGCCCAGCACCGGAATCTGTACGAGGGCGTTGAACGTCGGCAACAGATAATCCTCGACGGTCTTCGACAAACCCATCGCCAGGCCCAGCGTTATACCCAGAGACGATCCGACCAGAAACCCGACGAGTACGCGCTGCAGGCTGGCGGACGCGTTCAACCACAAGTCGCCGCTGGCAAACAGATCGGCCAGCGCTTGATAAACGAAGGCGGGCGGTGGCAACACTTGCTCGGACAGCCAGCCGCGCTCGGCGCCCACATACCATAGCCCAAGCAATGCGACCGGCAGCAACCACGCCAGCGCGGCGTCGGTGGCGCGGTTTCGCCAGAGGCCATTGGGCAGGCGCGTCGCCACACGTCGAGCTGGTCGCAGGGGAGCGTTGGGCAGGCGTTTGACCGGCGCCAGTGGCTTTGCGATTAGCTTTGCCGGAAGCTGCGCCGGGTTAAGCGCTTCAGCGGTTGCTCGAGACATTGGCTTAACCTCCGTTGTTGGCAGAAGCGTCTGTTGACGCCGTTGCCGCATTCGAGGTTTTGCCGTCTGCGCCATAGGCGGTCCAGTAATGTTCGAGACCTTTGGCTTTCAGGGCGTTGTCCAGATAGCGGGTGTCGAACCAGCCCTCGACGCTCACTGGCCGGCGTATCATTTTTTCGTCTTTGGCCTGGTCAGCGACGGCCTGATAGCGACCGCGCAGGAAGCCATCCGCCAGTGGCGAGGCGCTGTCCCGCAAGTCCAGGCGCTCGAAGTCAGCCTTCAGCGACGCCAACGGCTCATTGGTCTTCGCCCACTCGTTGAGCACCGCGTCACGGTTGGCAGATTCGGATTCCCATCGCGCAGCGTCGACCAGCACGTTGACGACTTTCTGCACGTTGTCGGCGTGCTGCTTTTCATAATCGCCGCGGACCACCAGTGCGCATTGGCGGGTATAGCGCACGTTGTTATCCGGGTTGTCGAAGATAATGTCGACCAGCCCCTGGTCACGCAGTTTGAACAGCTCTCGACCGCCGAACGCCGCGTCAACGCCTTTGGAGGCGAGCGCTGCCTGACTGCTGCCGCTGTCCAGATTGATGACCTTCAGGTCGCGTTCGGTCAGGCCTTTGTCAGCGAGCAGCTTGATCGAAACCAGATGCGCATTGGTGCCACGAAACACCGCGACTTTCTTGCCCTTCAGGTCTTCGATGGTCTTGATGTCGGAGCCCTTGGGCACGGCCAGGTACACGTTTGATCGCACGCCGATGGCAGCGAGCAACTTCGTGTCCAGACCATTGGATCGGCCGACGACAGCAGGCAAGTCCCCTTCGTAGGCGAAGTCCAGTTGCTGGTTGGACAGTGCTTCGTTGACGGCCGGGCCGGCGCCTTTGAAGAAGAACCACTGCACTTCGGTGTCCGTGCCTGCAAAGGCTTTTTCGAGCAGCTGCTGGTTGCGCACGATACCCAGCGACGAGCCGCTGAAGGTGACGGGATCACCGCCACCGGCGCTGGCCACGCCAATGCGCAATACGTCGGCGTGTGCCAAGGGCATCATCAGCAGCGCCGCCAGTGCGGTAGCTACGCTTGTTTTGCTGAATAGAGATGTTCGCTTGGCGTTTGCCATGACGGTTATTCCTTTAAGAGTGAGCGATGTGGCGGGGTCAAGCCGCCAGGTGCTTTTTGTCGGCTTCGGTCTTTGGCGAGAGCGTGTCGGGGGTGGGTTTGATGGCCTGGCTCGCGCGGCCATCGACCCCGATCGGGATGTCACCGGCCACGGTGGTACGGCGCACGACGCGCTCGGCCTGGCCGTAGTCGTTGACGGCGATGTGCTGGGTGGCGCGGTTGTCCCAGATCACCACATCGCCTTCGCTCCAGCGCCAGCGAACGGTGTTGTCGGGGTGGGTGATGCGATCGTGAAACAGGCGGATCAGCTGTTTCGAGTCGTTGCTGCTGACACCCTGAATCTGTTTGACGAAATGCCCGAGCAACAGGCTTCGCTCGCCTGTCTCGGGGTGCACGCGCACGAGCGGATGTTCAGTTTCGTAGATCTGCGCAGTGAACTGCTCGCGGTAGCGCTTGACGCCCGCTTCACCAGTGTCACGAGGGGCGGCATAGTCGTAGACGTTGGTGTGCAGCGCACGAAGGCCATCAGCCAGAGTCTTCAGGCTGTCAGGCAGGTCAGCGTAAGCCGCCGCCGTGTTGGCCCATACCGTGTCGCCGCCGTAAGGTGGGATGACCACGCCGCGCAGGATGGAAATTTTCGGATAGTTGGCCACGAAGGTCACGTCCGTATGCCAAGAGTTGGCGCGGGTTTCTTTAGCATCCAGGTGCAGGATGGCGCTGCTTTTGTCAGCGGAGCGAACCGTTGGGTGAGGGACCTGGTCGCCAAAACGGCGAGAAAATCCTTCGTGCTCGTCGTCGCTCAGGAACTGCTCGCGGAAGAACAGGACCTTGTGTTCAAGCAGCGCCTGGTTGATGAAATCGAAATCCTGCGGGGAGACATCCGCCGAGAGTTTGATGCCGCTCACCTCGGCACCAATTTTACCCGCGACGGGTTTGATCTGAATCGCCATGTCCTGAACCTCGGTTTGGGTTGTGGTGGCTCAGATCATAAAGATATAAATCAGCAGTCCGCTAATCACTATTTGGCATAAATATAGAAGAAGTGTTTATGCGTATTGGTTATGTCGATATGTAGTTGTTATGAGTGTTTAACGTCTTGCCTCCCAGCCGCACGCCCAGCAAACATTCCCAAGCCGCTGATGCGTATGCAAATCTGTAGGAGCCGACTTGCTGGCGAACGCGGTGGACCAGGCCACGAATGCGTTGCAGCAAGATCGTCTTCGCGGGCAAGCGCGCTCCTACAGGTGATCGGTAAAACACCGGCAAAGTTTCGCGTAAGCAAAGTCCGGCGATCCGGCTAACACCGCCGACCTTCGGCGTGCGCAAAATCTGTAGGAGCCGGCTTGCTGGCGAACGCTGTGCCAGGCCACGAATGCATTGCGGCAAGGCCTCCATGCCGTTGTAGGAGCGCGCTTGCCCGCGAAGGCGTTGAGCCAGGCGACAGATGCGCCGTGGGAAGATCGTCTTTCGCGGGCAAGCGCGCGCCTACAACGCATCGCGACTGTAGGTTTGAGATTCGAGGCGGTCGTGGAACGTTCTGCATTTAGCGACCCAAAAAAAAGCCCTCGAGAAGAGGGCTTTTGATTCAGCTCACCGCGTGAGGTCTTGCTCAGCCGTTACAGCACCACACTCGGCAGCCACAGCGAGATCGCAGGGATATAGGTCACTGCCATCAGCACCATGAACAGCGCCACATAGAACGGCAGCAGCGCTTTCACGGTGGCTTCGATGGTGACCTTGCCCACCGCGGCCCCCACGAACAGTACGGCCCCCACCGGTGGCGTGATCAAGCCGATCCCCAGGTTGACCAGCATGATCATCCCGAAGTGCACCGGGTCTACACCGATGCCGACGATCACTGGCAGCAGGATCGGCGTCAGGATGAGGATCAGCGGCGCCATGTCCATCACCGTGCCGAGCAACAGCAGCATAATGTTGATGCACATCAGGATCACGTAACGGTTATCCGACAGGGTCAGAAACGCCGTGGTGATCTTCATCGGGATTTCCATCAGCGTCAGGATGTAACCGAAGCTGGCGGCGAAACCGATCAGGATCATGACGATTGAAACGGTGCGTACGGCCCGGTGCATCAGCTTGGGCAGGTCGCGCCATTTGTAATCGCGGTAAATGAACATGGTGACGAAGAATGCCCACAGCACGGCAATCGCTGCAGACTCTGTGGCCGTGAACACGCCCGAGAGGATGCCGCCGAGAATGATCACCATCGCCATCATGCCCCAGAGCGCTTCGCCAGCGATTTTCAGCGCCTTGCGCAGCGGGATGACTTCGCCTTTCGGGTAATTACGCTTGCGGGCGAAGATCATGCACAGGCCCATCATCACGGCGCTGAGCAACAGCCCCGGCATGATGCCCGCCATGAACAGCGAGGCGATGGACACCGTACCGCCGGCCGCCAGCGAGTAAAGCACCGAGTTGTGACTGGGGGGCGTGAGCAAGGCCTGCACCGAACCGCTGACGGTGACCGCCGTAGAGAAATCCCGCGGGTAGCCATTGCGCTCCATCTCCGGAATCAGCACCGAACCCACCGATGCCGTGTCAGCCACCGAAGACCCGGAAATGGCACCGAAGAAGGTCGAAGCGACGATGTTCACCAGCGACAGGCCACCGCGCACGAAGCCCACCAGCACGCCGGCAAATGCCACGAGTCGCCGCGACATGCCGCCCTCGGCCATGATCGCGCCGGCCAGAACGAAGAACGGGATCGCCAGCAACGAGAACTTGTTCACGCCGCCTGCGACCTGAATCATCAGCGCGTCGAACGGAATCTCGATCCACCACGCGCCGATCAGTGCCGACAGCCCAAGAGCGTAGGCCACGGGCATGCCGATCAAGATCAGCGCGACGAAGCTGCCCAACAGAATAAATGCGTCCATCATGCTGCCTCTTCGCTTGATTCGATCACTTCGTAACTCACCACCCGACGATGGCTCTGGTCACCCAGAAACAGCTTTTCCAATACGAAGATCAGCGTAAGCACGCCGCCCAACGGTATCGGCAAATAAGAGATGCCCACCCGTAGCGACGGCATTTCGCCGAGAAACTGGTTCCAGGTGGTCATGCACAATTTCATGCCTTTTGTGATCATGAACAGGCACACCACCGCCATCAGGAGTTGCACGACCACCGCCAGCACGCTACGCAGCGCAGCAGGCATTCGCTCAGTGGCCATGTTCACGGCCATGTGCGCGCCGGCGCGGTAACTCGCAGCGGCACCGAAGAAGGTAAACACCACCATCAGCAGGATGGCGGTCGGTTCCGGCCAGCTTGAGCCGGATCCCAGTACGTAGCGGGCGAAGATGCCCCACGGGATGATCAGCGACATCGTCAGCATCGACAGGCCCGCGATCCCGATGCAGAGGCGATACAGTGCGTCATTGAAGCGCAGAATCGTGTTTTTCATAGGCTCACCACAACGGCGGTGGGCGGGCAGGGCCGCCACCGCAGTGCTATCGGGCTGAAGGACTTATTGAACGGCTTCGATGCGTTTGATCAGGTCGGCATAAGGCGCGCCGTATTGAGCGCGTACGCTTGCTGTAGCGTCGTAAAAGGCTTTCTTCTGGGCAGGTGTGAGCGTGATGAACTCCACTCCGGCAGCCTTGAGTTTTGCCTCGCTGTCGGCGGATTTCTCGTCCCACAGGACGCGCTCTTCGGCTTGAGCCTCGACGGCCAGCTTTTTCACCAGCGCTTGTTGCTCGGGGCTCAGCTTGGTCCAGGTCGTTTTCGACATCACGACAGGCTCAGGCAGGATCAAATGCTCGGTGAGGGTGTAAAACTTGGCGTTCTGATAGTGGTTATGCTCGAGCAGCGTCGGCATGTTGTTTTCAGCGCCGTCGATGACCCCTGTTTGCAGAGCACTGAAAATCTCACCGGTGGCCATGGCAATGCCGTTGCCGCCCATCGCGTTGATGGTGTCGATGAACACCGGGTTGCCCTGGACGCGAATCTTCATGCCCTTGAGGTCAGCGATGTCACGCACAGGTTTTTTGGTGTAAAGGTTGCGCGTGCCGCCGTCCATCCAGGCCAGGGCGACCAGGTTGTAGTCGGAGTTGGTGATCTTGTCCAGCATCTCCTGGCCGATCTCGCCGTCGATGATTTTGCGCATGTGAGCATGGTCACGGAATACGAATGGCAGGTTGAACGCGTTCACTTCCGGTACCACCGGACCGACGATGCCGAGGCTGACGCGGGTCATCTGGATGGCGCCGGACTGGAGTTGCTCAACGACCTCCTTCTCGGAACCCAACACACCGCCGGCGAACATTTTGAAGCTGAACTCGCCTTTGCTTTGCGTCTCGAGCTTTTTGCCCATTTCCTCTTCAGCGACGACGGGCGGATAACCTTTGGGGTGTACTTCAGCGAACTTGATTTTGATTTCCGCCAGCGCTGTGTTTGAGAGGCACAGCGCCAAAGGGAGTGCGGCGAGGAGCAACTTGCGTTTGAAGTCCATGGATGTCTCCGGTGTTGTTATTGTTTTCAGATAGATCGGTACAGCGGCGTTGCGTCGTAGCGGGCCAAGCCTGTGGCTCAGCCCTTGAACAAAGGTTCTTCAAGACCCTGGACACCCGGCTGCAAAGCGAACACGCCACCGGCCAGCGGCTGGTCGCTGATGTCTCCGCCCGGGCGTATCGAGGTCACGTAGAGGGTGTCGAGGTTTGCACCACCGAAGGCGCACATGGCCGGCTTCTTCACCGGTACCGCGAGGGAACGATCGAGCTTGCCCTCGGGGGTGAAGCGGTGAATCAGGCCTTCGTCGTTGCCGCAGATCCAGTAGCAGCCGTCGGCGTCCACTGCTGCGCCATCTGGTCGCCCAGGGTATTGAGTCATGTCGACAAACAGGCGGCGATTGTGCGGCGTACCGGTGTCAGTGTCGTAATCGAAGGCCCAGATCTTCTGCACCGATGGGTGCGAGTCCGAGAGGTACATGATCTTGCCATCCGGGCTGAAGCCCAGGCCGTTGGGCACGATCATGTCGGTGAGCTGCGCGGTGAGCGGCTCGGTCTGGCCGGCGCTGTAGCGATAGACAGAACCCACTGTCGCGGCCCTGGACATGTCCATCAACATGGTGCCGGCCCAGAAACGGCCCTGGCGGTCACAGCGGCCGTCGTTGAAGCGCATGGTCTCGGTGGCATGCGGGACGCTGCTGAGCAGCTCGGTGGCCAGTGTGCCGTTGTTCTGCGGCTGAATACGGAACAGGCCGCTCTCCATGCCGGCCAGCCAGCTGCCGTCGCCGTAGCAGGCGATGCAGGCGAGCATCTCCGGCGCTTCCCAGCTCGTTGTCGATAAGTCCTGCGGGCTCCAGCGGTGCAGGCGACGGGCCGGAATATCGACCCAGTAAAGTGCCTGTTCCTGTGCGTTCCAGACCGGGGATTCTCCGGTCGCGTTGCGTGCATCGAGAATCAGCTCAGCAGCCATGACGATCATTCCGTGATTTTGTTATTGAGGGCCAACCTCGCAGTCAGCCTAGTCATCGTAGAACCTTACTCGTCGCCAAACGGACCTGACGCCACGAACGCACCGCCCTGATAAACCATTGCAGGGTCGTCGGACGGCGGCAGTGGCTGCGCTTCGACTTTGCTGCGGAACTGCTCGGAGCTATCTTTGGGCTGATAGCCCAAGTGGTTGGCCAACCGGTTGTCCCACCACACTTTGCTGTTGTCGGACGCGCCGTACACGATGGTGTGGCCGACGTTCGGCGTGAACAGGCCGCGCTCGATCAGCTGCGTCAGGTCGTCATAGCTCAGCCAACTGGCAAGCATGCGACGGTTTTGTGCTTCGGGGAACGAGGAGCCAATGCGGATGCTGACGGTCTCGATGCCGTAGCGATCGAAGTAGAAGCTGGCCATGTCCTCGCCGTAGGACTTCGACAGGCCGTAGTAGCTGTCCGGTCGACGCATGGCGCTGGCGTCTATGACTTCATCCTGACGATAGAAACCGATGACATGGTTGGAGCTGGCGAAGATCACCCGCTTCACACCATGCCGGCGCGCGGCCTCGTAGATATGGAAGATGCCGCAGATGTTGGGGCCCAGGATTTCTTCAAAAGGCCGCTCCACCGACACGCCACCAAAATGCACGATGGCATCGACGCCCTCGACCAGGTCGTGGACCGCTTGTTTGTCGGCCAGATCGCAGAGCTGAATTTCTTCGTGGGGACGTGCTTCTGGGGAGATAGCGGCGATATCGGAAAGACGCAAGGTTCTGGCGAAGGGGCGCAGGCTTTCGCGCAGGACTTTACCGAGACCGCCGGCAGCGCCCGTCAGCAAAATGCGATTGAGCGGCGCCTGAGCGTTGAATTCAGTCATCGTGGAAACCCTGATTCTGATGTTGTTTTTATGGTGTCATCGGTTGTCGTATGACGTTTGCGGGATTATCAACAGGGCCCGCAAATTTTGTCAACGCGACGAAGGTGTAAGCCCCTCAGGGCCCTGTATTAAATCGCCGCCCCGGTGCAGCAAGTCGTGGCGAAATACCCTTCCTTTTTGCGACGTGACGCCCGGCCCTTTCCGGCTAAAGCCAATCCCACTGACCGCACTCAGTACGCCAGTGGGACCGGCTTCAGCCGGGAAGGGGCCAGTTTAAGCACATCACTTTTGCGGCGTGATGCCCGACGCTTTCCCGGCTAAAACCGGTCCCACTGACCGCACTCAGTACGCCAGTGGGACCGGCTTCAGCCGGGAAGGGGCCAGTTCAAGCGCATCACGTTTGCGACGTGATGCCCGACGCTTTCCCGGCTAAACCCGGTCCCACTGACAGCGCGCGACGGCGTTTCGGCCTCTTACATCAGCGAGATCGGATAGCTGATGAACACGCGGTTTTCGTCGAACTCGTTGGTGCTGTAATCGCGTCGCATCGACGAGTTGCGCCACCGCACGTTCAGGCTTTTGAACGTACCGCTCTGGACGGTATAAGCCAGTTCGGATTCACGTCCCCATTCCTTACCGTCGGTCACGGTGCCGGTGTGTACGTTATCGCCACTGATGTAGCGGTTCATCAGCGTCAGGCCGGGGACGCCGAATATCGCGAAGTCAAGGTCGTGACGCAGCTGCCAGGAGCGTTCCTTGGCGTTGTCGTAGCTTGAGTTGTAGCTGTCGTTCGCCAGTGTGCCGCCACTTGTGCCATTGACCCGCATCCACTGGTCATCGCCGTAAACCTTTTGCAGGCCAAGGTAGACGGTGTTGCCTTTGTAGTTGGCCGACAGCATCGCGTAAGCGGTTTTGTTGTCCAGTTCGCCGGCCAGCTTGTTGCCGTCTTCCTTGCCGATGAAGTAGCCCAGGTTCGCGCCGACGGTCCAGTCGCCAATCGGTTGCTTGTGAATGAAGTTCAGGAACTCCTGCTGGTACACGTCCTCAAGCTGTGCGTACCAGAGGCCGACCTGGGTGCGCTTTTCGTTGAAGGTGTATTCGCCACCGCCGAAGTTGAAGCGATCCGATTTGAACGCGGCAGATTTGCCGTTCATGAACATGTCTTCCATGCTCGCATCGTTACGCGGACTGTTGCCCCGGAACTGGCCGCCGTACAGCGTCAGGCCGGCAATTTCCTTGGAAGTGATTTGCCCGCCGCGGAAGGTTTGCGGCAGCGAACGACCATCGTCGGAACGCAGAATCGGCAGCACCGGCATCCATTCGCCGATCTTCAGCTCCGTGTTGGAGACCCGTGCTTTCGCCGCCACGCCCAGGCGACCGAAGTTGTCGGCGGGACGGCCGTCGTCATGGATCGGCAACAACTGCGTGCCGCCTGTCCCCTTGCCACCGTCGAGCTTCTGGGAGTACATGCCCAGCACATCGAGGCCGAAGCCGACGGTGCCCTGGGTGAATCCGGATTTCACGTCGAGAATGAAGTTTTGCGTCCATTCTTCGGCGTAGTTCTGAGGGTTCGCCGGGTTGACGAAGTTGCGATTGAAATAGGCGTTGCGCAGGTTCAGCGTAGCCTTGGTGTCATCGATAAAGCCTTCAGCGAGGCTCATCAACGGCAGGCTGAACGCGACGCTGCCAGCGCCAAGCAACAGCCACGAACGATGGGTCTGGATCTTCATTTCTTATTGTTCTCCCTTTCTGCGGACAAAACGGCCCTGCATCGAAGGTCGCCTTAGGGACGCCAACGAAGTGGACATGGGTGCTCGGGTCACCGGTTTTGAATGAGGCTCACTGCCTGAACGGACGGACGCTCTGGATCAGTCGCGCGCGTGCGGTTCGGCTGACGTCGCGGCGCGCAAGGACGCTGACGACGGCAATGGAGTGCAAGAAAGGGGAGGGGTGTGGCGTGTTTGCCGGCGCGACAGGCGCCGACTGACAGTCATCGTCATGGGAGCATCCTTTTTATTTTTGTTATCGGTTATGCGTTGTCGTACAACGCGAATCGGAGTATCGGCAGAGATCTTTATGCTGTCAACGCGCCCGCGTAAGGAAACTCACCAACGGTCGCCGCACCGCGCTTACCAACGGTCGAATCCTCGTATTGCGGGGCCCCGGTTTCTCTGCTAATTTCGAAAATGTTAACGATGACATTTTCCGCTTTAACAATAAAAACAACGGGATTTTCGCCATGACAATTCGCCTCAAAAAGGGCGTTCGCGCCGCTCTCTGTACGCTCGCCGTCGCTGTTTCCTGCGCCAGCGCTGTCACTGTTCAAGCCGCCGACGCAGCCAAAACCGGCCCGCTGAAAGTCGGCGCTTCGTTCCAAGAGATCAACAACCCCTATTTCGTGACCATGAAGGACGCCCTTCAGGACGCCACGACCAGCATCGGCGCAACGTTGCTTGTCACGGACGCTCGTCACGATGTGTCCAAGCAGATCAGCGACATCGAAGACATGCTGCAGAAGGGCATCGATATCCTGATCATCAACCCCACCGACTCGGTAGGCGTGCAGTCCGCCGTGCAGCAGGCTCATGACAAAGGCGTCGTGGTGGTTGCGGTTGACGCCCAGGCCAATGGTCCGCTGGACTCCTTCGTCGGCTCGAAAAACTTCGACGCCGGTGTGCAGGCTTGCGACTACCTGGCGAAGAACATCGGCGGCAAGGGCGATGTCGGCATTCTCGACGGCATCGCCGTGGTGCCGATTCTTGAGCGCGTTCGCGGTTGCAAGGAAGCGCTGGGCAAGTACAAGGACATCAAGATCGTCAGCATTCAGAACGGCAAGCAGGAGCGTGATCAAGCCCTGACCGTGACTGAGAACATGCTTCAGGCCCAGCCCAATCTCAAAGGTCTGTTCAGCGTCAACGACAACGGTTCGCTGGGGGCGCTTGCGGCCATCGAATCCAGCGGCATGGACGTCAAGCTGACCAGCGTCGACGGCGCGCCCGAAGCCGTCAAGGAAATCCAGAAGCCCAACAGCAAGTTCATCGCCACCTCCGCTCAGTACCCGCGTGACCAGGTGCGCCTTGCGTTGGGCCTGGCGCTCGCCAAGAAGTGGGGCTCGCAAGTCCCGGCGACCATCCCGGTGGACATCCTGCTGGTGGATCAGGCGAAGGCCAAAACCTTCACCTGGTAACGCGCGTGAGATCGCTCGCCTGATGTCATCCCGGTCAGGCGCGCATCACCGATTCTTCCGGGCTGCGCAGTGCTAGTGCTGCGACGAGGTGCGCATGAGCTGCCTTCTGCAATTGGAAAACATCTGTAAAAGCTACCCCGGCGTGCAGGCGCTCAAGTCGATCAACCTGCAGGTCGAGCGCGGCGAGATACACGCGTTGCTCGGCGAAAACGGAGCGGGCAAATCGACGCTGATGAAGATCCTTGCCGGCGTCGAGCATCAGGACAAGGGCAGCATTCTGATCGATGGCGCCGAGCAGCATTTCGCGACGTACAACGAGGCCATCGCGGCGGGCATCGGGATTGTCTTTCAGGAATTCAGTCTGATTCCCTATCTCAATGCCGTGGAGAACATCTTCCTCGGTCACGAGATCGTCAACGGTTTCGGCCTGTTGCGTAAAAATGAAATGCGCGAGAAAGCCATCGCGTTGTTTGACCGGCTGGGCGTGAAGATCAATCTGGATTGCTCGGTGCAGCACTTGAGCGTGGCCGAGCAACAGTTCGTCGAGATTGCCAAGGCGCTGGCCCTCGAAGCGCGTCTGCTGATTCTCGATGAGCCCACCGCGACCCTGACACCGTCCGAAGCCGAGCTGCTGTTCGACATCATGCGTGAGCTGAAAAGTCAGGGCGTGGCAGTGATCTTCATCTCCCACCATCTGGAAGAAATCTTTCAGGTCTGCGATCGCATCAGCGTGCTCCGCGATGGCGCCAACGTGGGCGCGCTGACGGTTGCTGACAGCGACATCGACACCTTGGTGGAGATGATGGTCGGGCGCCGTCTTGAGGCCAGCTTTCCACCCAAGCAGTCCCGCGCCCAGGGCGACATTGTGCTGCAAGTGCGGGACATCCAGCTCACGCGTAACGGTCCGCATAACAGCTTCAATCTGCACAAGGGCGAGATTCTCGGGTTTGCCGGGCTGGTAGGGTCGGGGCGCACGGAGTTGGCGCTGGGCGTGATCGGCGCATTGCCGGTGGTCAGCAAGGATGTGTTGTTGCGCGGCCAGCCGGCGCACCTCAACGATCCGGCACAGGCGCTCGCCAGCGGCATCGGGCTGTTGCCGGAGAGCCGCAAGAGCGAAGGCCTGATCGTCGATTTCAGCATTCGTGAAAACATCTCGTTGAACAACCTGGGCAAGTACGAAGGCACGGCGCATCTGCTCGACCGGCACAAGGAAGACGCCACCACCGGCGAGCTGATGAAGCAGCTGTCGATCAAGGCGCCAAGCTGCGAGAGCCGGGTTATCAACCTCAGTGGCGGTAATCAGCAGAAGGTGGTGATCGCGCGCTGGATCAACCATCACTGCGACATCCTGATCTTCGACGAGCCGACCCGAGGCATCGACGTCGGTGCGAAAGCGGAGATCTACACCCTGATGCGCAAACTCACCGAACAAGGCTTCGCGATCATCATGATCTCTTCGGAACTGCCGGAAATCATCGGTATGTGCGACCGCGTGGCCGTTTTCAACAAGGGCGCTATCGTCAATGTGCTGGAGGCTTCGGCCATCAATCCGCAGGAAGTGATGCGCTACGCCACCGGGAGCTCCAACAGTGAACACCTCCATTAAACCCATGACTGCGCAGCCCAACCGGATGAAGCTCAACTTCGCTCAACTGATCCGCTCGCCAGCGTTCTATCCCTTTGTGGGCCTGGTCGTGGTGACGGTCTTCATGATCTTTGCCAGCGACAAGTTTCTCACTGGGGCCAACCTGGAAAACATCGCCCGGCAGGTGTCGATCAACGCGATTATCGCGGTGGGCATGACGTGCGTGATTCTCACCGGCGGTATCGATTTGTCCGTCGGGCCGGTGATGGCGTTGTCCGGCACGTTGACCACCGGGCTGATGGTGGCGGGTGTACCGCCACCGATTGCGATTCTCATCGGGTTGCTGATTGGCGTGGGCTTTGGCGTCGGCAACGGGATCTTTGTCGCGTACCTGAAGATGCCGCCGATCATCGTGACCCTGGCGACCATGGGCATCGCCCGCGGGCTTGGCCTGATGTACACCGACGGCTATCCGATTTCCGGGATGCCCGACTGGTTCGCCTGGTTCGGGCGCGGCACGCTGTTTGGCATTCAGGTGCCTATTCTGATCATGCTGGCGACGTACTTTTTCGCCTGGGTACTGCTGCAGCACACCCGCGTCGGCCGCTACGTTTATGCCATCGGTGGTAACGAAGAAGCCGTGCGCCTGTCCGGCGTGCGCGCCTCGCGGTTCAAGCTGCTGGTGTACTCGATCAGCGGGCTGACGGCAGCGATTGCCGGACTAGTGTTGTCGTCACGGCTGATGAGCGGGCAACCGAACGCGGGCGTTGGCTTCGAGCTCGACGCAATCGCGGCGGTTGTGCTGGGCGGCGCGTCGATTGCCGGCGGTCGCGGCGTGATCGTTGGCACGCTGGTGGGCGCGATGCTGTTGGGCGTGCTCAACAACGGGCTGAACATGCTCGGCGTCTCGCCCTATGTGCAGAGCGTGATCAAGGGCGGAATCATCTTGCTGGCGATCTTTATCAGTCGGCAGCGGCATAAATAACCGGATGCATTGAACAGGCTGCGGTCGTGCGAGAGGGAGCGTTGCGATTTGCCCCAAGCTGACGCCCACAGGAGCCGGCTTGCTGGCGAACGCGGTGGGTCAGTCGCAGCGGATTTGTCCGAGCGGCCTCATTCGCCAGCAAGCCGGCTCCTACAGTTCTCCCACTCCCAAGTGGCCGTAATCATCACTTACCCAAAACAGGTGAACCGACATGGAACAAAACACTACAAACACCATGCAAGCCGTCGTCTGCCATGCGCCGAAAGACTACCGTCTGGAGCAGATCAGCAAACCGGTGGCGCGTGCCAACGAACTGGTCATCCGCATCGGCGCCTGCGGGATCTGCGCCAGTGACTGCAAGTGTCATTCAGGCGCTGCAATGTTCTGGGGTGGCGAAAGCCCTTGGGTCAAAGCACCCGTCGTGCCGGGCCATGAGTTTTTCGGCTACGTGGACTCGGTGGGCGAGGGCGCTGAAGAGCACTTCGGGGTAAAGGTCGGCGACAAAGTCATCGCCGAACAGATCGTGCCCTGCGAGAAGTGCAAATTCTGCAAATCCGGCAAGTACTGGATGTGCGAAGTCCACAACATCTTCGGCTTTCAGAAAGACGTCGCCGAGGGCGGCATGGCGCAGTACATGCGCATTCCGAAAACGGCCATCGTTCATCACATTCCAGAGTCGGTTTCGCTGGAAGACTCAGCGCTGATCGAACCTATGGCCTGCTCGATTCACACGGTTAATCGGGGTGATGTTCAGCTCGACGACGTACTGGTAATCGCCGGCGCCGGCACGCTGGGCCTGTGCATGGTGCAAGTCGCTGCGTTGAAAACACCGAAGAAGCTGGTGGTCATCGACATGGTCGACGAGCGTCTCGAACTGGCGAAGAAGTTCGGCGCCGATGTGGTCATCAACCCCAGCCGCGACAACGCCAGAGAGATCATCAATGGCCTGACCGATGGCTACGGCTGTGACGTTTACATCGAAACCACCGGCGTGCCGATCGGCGTCACCCAGGGCCTGGACCTGATCCGCAAGCTGGGCCGCTTCGTCGAGTTCAGCGTATTCGGTGCCGAGACCAGCGCTGACTGGTCGATCATTGGCGACCGCAAGGAACTCGACGTGCGCGGGGCTCACCTGGGCCCTTATTGCTACCCCATCGCCATTGACCTGTTCGAGCGCGGTCTTGTGACCTCCGAAGGCATCGTGACCCATGATTTTGGTCTGGATGACTATGCCGAAGCGTTTGCGCTGGCCGATTCGACCAAGTCGATCAAGGTCCTGCTCAAGCCCGTCAATAATTGACCATCTGGAGGAGCGCGCTGGCCGGCGATGGCGGTGTATCAGGGGCAGCATAACCGTCTGAAACAACGCGATTCGCGGGCAAGCGCGCTCCTGCCGTTTGAGCCCTTCATTTGTCACATAACAACAAGAGCGCACCCGGATGGATTACGTCATCGGTGTCGACATCGGCACCCAAAGCACCAAGGCGCTGTTGGTCGATGCGCAGGGCCGGATCGTCGCGCAGCATAGCCACAGTTATAAGGTCGATACGCCCAAACCGCGCTGGGCGGAGCAATGGCCTCAGGTCTGGCTCGACGCCGTGGAAATCTGCGTGGCTGCCTGCATGCGCAAAAGCGACGTGCCCAAAGACAGCGTTAAATCGATGTGCGTCAGCAGTCTGTATGGCGGCTCGGGGATTGCGGTCGACGCACAGATCAAGCCGTTGTACCCGTGCCTGATCTGGATGGACCGGCGCGCCGAGGCACAGGTTGAGTGGGTCAACGAACACGCTGACCTTGAGCGCTTGCACGCGATCACCGGCAACGGGGTCGACAGCTATTACGGCTTCACCAAAATGCTCTGGCTGAAGGACAACCAGCCGCAGGTCTGGGCCGACACGCGTTACCTGCTGCCGCCCAACAGCTACATTAATTTTTGTCTGACCGGCGAGATCGCGGTGGACCACAGCTCCGCCGGCAATATTGGCGGGATCTACGACGTCAAAGCGCGGGGCTGGTCGGCAGAGATGCTCGATGCCTTGGGCATACCGGCGTCGATGATGCCTGAGCGGCTGGTGCACTCCGGTGACGTTGTCGGCGGTCTGTTGCCCGAATGGGCCGATCGTCTCGGGCTGGCAACCGGTACGCCGCTGCTTGGCGGCGGTGTCGATGCGGCCATGGCCACTTTTGCGGCAGGCGTCACTCAGGCCGGCAACCATGTGGCGATGATTGGCACCAGCATGTGCTGGGGGTATCTCAACCAACAGGTGGATGCGCGTCACGGTCTGGTCAGCTTTCCCCACGTGTTCAACGGCGCCAAAGACCTCTACATCTTTGGCGGCGCGATCACCGCTGGTGCCTCGGTCAGCTGGTTTCGCGAGCAGTTCTGCCAGGCGGAAGAGCAGCAGGGGCGTGAGAGTGGCGAAGACAGCCACGTCATTCTCGAACGCGCGGCAATGAAGATTCCCGCCGGCAGTGACGGCGTGTTGTTTCAGCCGTACCTGATGGGCGAGCGCAGCCCGGTATGGGATGCAAAGGCGAGCGGCAGTTTTGTCGGCCTGAGCCTGTATCACAGCCGCATTCATCTTTATCGCGCGGTCCTTGAGGGCGTCACTTTCGCGTTGCGGCACAACATCGAAGCGGGGACCCGTGGCGCGCAGTCTCTGGACCCGCGGCTGATCGTCGTCGGCGGCGCCAGCCACTCGGACTTGTGGATGCAGATCATCGCCGACGTCACCAACTTCCCGGTATACACCATCGTGCAGGAAGTCGAAGCGGCGCTGGGTGCTGCCCTGCTGGCGGCGCATGCGGTCGGTCTGGTAGACGAAGCACAGGTGCACAAGGGCTGGGTGCAACTGGAGCGCCGAGCCGAACCCCAAGCCCGGAACGTCGAGTTGTATTCGCGCCTGTTCGCTGACTATGTCGCGTTGTACCCGGCGCTCAAACCCATCATGCATCGCTTGCAGGAAGCCTGACTGTGAATACTGCCCGATTCGATTTCACCGGCCAGCGGATTCTGGTCACTGGCGCCACCAGCGGTATCGGCTGGGAGGTGGTGCAGCAATTGCTCAACAGTGGCGCCGAGGTTTACGCCATGGGCCGTGATCCCTCTGCCCTCGACAAATTGGCCACCCAGGGGTGCCAGACGTTGCAAGTGGACGTCGCGGATTCTCAGCATTTGGCTGCGTTGCTGGCGTCGCTGCCCGCGATGCACGGGCTGGTCAACTGCGCGGGCATTTCCATTCTGGAGCCTGCCACCCAGGTAAGTGCTGACGCGTTCGATCAGGTCATGGCGATCAATGTCCGAGCGGCAGCAATGATCGCCGGCGCATTGGCGAACAAGATGATTGCCGATGGCGTGCCCGGCGCCATCGTCAATGTGTCGAGTCAGGCGTCGCTGGTGGCGCTGGATGATCATTTGAGCTATTGCGCGTCGAAAGGCGCGATGGATGCCATGACTCGTGTGCAATGCGGTGAATGGGGCCGGCACGGGATTCGCGTCAACAGCGTAAACCCGACCGTCACGCTGACGCCCATGGCGCAAATGGCGTGGGGCGAGCCCAGCAAACGCGACCCCGCGCTGGCGGCCATACCCTTGGGGCGCTTCGCCGAAACCGCCGAGGTCGCCGCACCCATCCTGTTCCTGCTGAGCAGTGCGGCCTCGATGATCAGCGGCGTGTCGCTGCCGATTGATGGGGGATACACGAGCCGTTGACGATTTGGGTGCGCTACAAAGGTGGCGAACAAACGCGAATCTGCCCATTAACGCGAATCCGCTGACCAACGCACATTTGCCGATTAACGCGAATCCGCTGACCACCGCACATTTGCCGATTAACGCGAATCCGCTGACCAACACACATTTGCCGATTAACGCCAATCCGCTGACCAACGCACATTTGCCAATCAACGTGAATCTGCCGACAACGCAAAACCTGTAGGAGCGCGCTTGCCCGCGAACGCGGTGTGTCAGGCAACATATTGGTATCTGATACACCGCGTTCGCGGGCAAGCGCGCTCCTACAAGGTACCGAGTCGATTCGGATAGGGCGCTGATTTACCGGTTGGATCGGCGATGGCCGATGACCTATTACACCCCGACGCCATTCTCCAACTCCCCAACAATCACAATCCGCGCCTTCGGCACATGGCGATCCCCGATTCGCTCCAGCAGCATCTTCACGGCGCTGCTGCCGGCCAGTGACGCGTCGTGGGCGATGCAGGCGATCGGGATGCCGAAGATGTCGGCGAACGGCAATCGGTCGATGCCGCAAATGGCCACGCTGTCATGGGCGATATTGCGATCACGCAATGCCTTCATGGCGCCCAGGGTGATGAGTTGATTGAAGCCGAAAATCGCCTCGGGGATCGGATGATCGTGCAGGTAATCCAGCGTGCTCTGATGCGACGGCTCCAGCGTGTAATCACCTGCAAACACGTCCAGCTGCACAGGCTTGCCGCTCTCTGCGATGGCCGCTTTAACGCCCTTGAGTCGTTCCTCGGAAATCCGCGAGCGCGCGGGGCCGGTCAGCACCAGCATGCGCTGCATATCCGGGCTTTGCGCCAGCAGGTAGCGCGCGCCTTTGACGCCACTGTGGTAGTTGTCCAGAACCACGTGGCTGAACGGGCTGTCAGGCAGCGCCCGGTCCAGTTGTACGACGGGGATGTCGCCGTTGCTGAGGCGACTGAGGTACGCCGGTTGATAGGCCGGCTCGTCCGATACCGGCGACAACACGATGCCGGCAACGCGATAACTGAGCAGCGTGTCGACCGCCTTGGCTTCGAGTTCTTCCGAACCGTCGGTGTCCACCAGCATGATGGTGTAACCGCGTTTCTTTGCCTCGCGGGAAATGGCTTTGATCATCTCGCTGTAGAACGGGTTATCCACCGACGCCGTGATCACACCGATGATCATGCTTTCGCTGCGCTTGAGACTGCGGGCAAAAGCGTTGGGGACGTAATCGAGTTCCTGCGCCACTTCAAGAATGCGCGCCAGTGTGGCGGGCTTGACCAGGTCAGGCTTGTTCAGCGCACGGGAAACAGTGACGGGCGTCATGTTTACGCGACGGGCGATGTCGGAAATGGTGACAGGGGTTTTCTTGCTCATGGGCGATTGGCTGCCTGAAATACGGGACAACCTGCGGGGCAGTCGCATCCCTCCAAAGAGTGCCAAGGCTAGCACGATGGAGGGTGCGAAAGGGACGCGCAACCCCGGCTGAGGAGCGAAACCAGGGCGTTTATTTTCAGACGCCTCTGGATGCTCCGCCGGGGCCTGGCTTTTGCGTCAAACCCTGTTTAGACGGTGGGTTCCAGCTCCGCCGCAGCGGCGCGACGCCGGGCTTTGGCCGGCGATGAGATCTGCAGTTCGGTGAGGTCGTCAAAGCGCGACAGGTCACGTCGCAGTTCCAGAAAATAATCCAGTGCGCCGCCGAGGCATATGCTGTAAGCCAGCAATTCGACGCCTTCTTCCACCGTGGTTTTCGCCAGGCGCGCGTAGCCCTCTTGAAGGATCCCGTGCCACAGCGAACCCATGCCGAAGAGCCGCGAAAAGATCAACGCCAACAGGCCTGCCATGATGAAACCGAATGCCGGGCGCACGGAAAAACGGGCAAGTCCCGAAACCACGTCACGCCAGGCGCCCTTGTAGCCCAAGGCCCGATAGACACAGGTGCCAGCCGTCAATAGCGCCGGCCATAGCCAGAAGCTGTGGCTGATCGGGTCGAACAGACCGTCCAGTTCCCGAATCAGCATGCAGGCAAAAAAACCGCCGATCAGGATGCCAACGCCCCGTTGGCCAGGCTCACGCGCCGAGAGCCAGAACAGGCCGGCGATCAGCGCCAGCATCACTTCCTGACTCACCTCGGTGAATGAGGTTTCGAGGATGTCGGTCTTGGCAATGAAGATGTCGACGAACACCATCGCGACGCTGAACAGCGTAAGCGCCAACATGACGCCGAAGCGGGCCAGTGCCGATTTCACAAGTTGTAGATCATTGTTCACAATATTTTCACTGCTGGACGGGTATTAAGGGCGGGACTTTAAAGAACTGCACGGTGTTAGCCAAACGTCGAGAAAGTTCATCAGGTTAGTTATTTTCAAGTTCCGTAAGAGTCTTTTGCTGTATTGGGTGTTGCACTTTTCTCACACCGCCTGATTGGCCCGCTTATCGCCCGAATGCCTCTGTTCCGGCACTCTTCATCCAGTCAAATGACTCCCCGCCGTGAAAGTCAAAGCGTTTAGCGTGATGATGAATATGCTTATGCGCGCCCCTTCAAACTTCGGACTTCCGCGTCCGGCGCGTATCGGCGACACTGCCTGACTACACTTGTCAGGTGCCCGGTGCGCTCATGTCCTTGCCCGCTTCTTCCTCAACACGCGATTTCATCTTTGCGGCGTGCGCGCTGCTCATCGCCATGGTGGGCACTACATTGCCGACCCCGTTGTACGCGCTTTATCAGCAGCGCCTCGGGTTCGATGCAAGCTGGCTGACGATCATCTTTTCGATCTACGCGGCGGGCGTCATCGCGGCGCTGCTGGCGGTGGGCAGCTGGTCCGATCAGCTCGGACGCAAGCCACTGCTGCTGGCAGGCTTGGCCATGGGCGCGGTCAGCGCGGTTATATTCCTGTGCAGCGATTCGATTGGCGGGTTGCTGATAGGGCGACTCTTCTCGGGCTTCAGCGCAGGCATCATGACCGGTACGGCGACGGTTGCGGTCATCGAGCTGGCGCCCAAGACCTGGAAGAACGCCACGCTGGTGGCAACGGCGGCCAATATGTTCGGCCTCGGCATAGGGCCATTGCTCGCCGGTTTCACTTCGCAGTTTCTGACGGATCCGCTGCACCTGGTGTTCTACGTGCACCTGGCAATGCTGGTGTTGGCGACGCTCGGCGTGGTGCTGATTCGTGAGACCGTGCAGCGCCCGCAGACACTGAGGCTGACCATTCAGAAGCCCTCGGTGCCGGCCTCGGTGCGCAGCGTGTTTATTTCTGCATCCATCGCGGGCTTGGCGGGTTTCAGCGTGGCCGGGCTGTTCACCAGCATGGTGCCGTCGGTGATGATCCACGTGATGCATCAGCAAAGCGGATTGTTGATCGGCGCGGTAATCGGCTTGTTTTTCGTCGCTTCGATCATCGGCCAGGCCTTGCTGCAGGTATTGCCGAAGGCGCGGCACATGACGCTCGGCTGCGTCGGGCTGATTGCCGGCATGATTTGCCTGGGGCTGAGCATCGCCACTTCTCAGTTGGGACTGCTGATAGTCGCGGGGCTGGTGGCGGGCATCGGGCAGGGCATGATCCTGCGCGCCGGCATGGGCGCGGTGACTGCCAGCAGCCCGGCCGATCAGAAAGCCGCCGTGACCTCAGCCTTTTTCGTGGTGCTGTATGTGTCGATTTCGGTGCCGGTGGTGGCGGTCGGTTTCAGCGTGCGGGTATTTGGTCTGGAGCATGTCGGCGAGTTCTTCGCCGCGCTGGTCGCCGTGGTTGCGTTGCTGGCGATGATCAGCATGAAACGCGTGCAATCGAGACAGGCCGCTGCACAAGCGACCGGGAGCTAAGCGATGACGGTGAAAGTAGGTTTGATTTCCGATACGCACGGGCTGATGCGCCCACAGGCATTGGAGGCGTTGCAAGGCTGCGATTACCTCATTCATGGCGGCGATATCGGCAAGCCGGAGATTCTCGAGACCTTGAAGGCCATCGCCCCGCTGACGGTGGTGCGCGGCAACAACGATACCGATGACGCCTGGGCTAGCGACGTCCCCCACGAAGCGGTGTTGCGGATCGGTGAGGTGGCGATTTACACCACGCACATACTGGCCGACGTGCCGAAACCATTGCCCGATGACGTCCGCGTTGTCGTGACAGGCCACTCCCACCGGCCGTTGCAGCAGGTGCGCGATGGCGTGCTGTTCATCAACCCTGGCAGCGCCGGGCCGAGGCGGTTCAAATTGCCGATCACCGTCGGCATGCTGCACATCGATGGCGCTGACGTGCGCGGCGAGTTGATCGAGCTGACGCTTAAATAATCGCGGGTGTACGGGTCTCGCCTCTGAAGACAGGCGCAGGAGCGCGTGGGGTACGTCGGAGGTTGCCGGTATTGCCCGGATCAACGCGTTTCGCGTACGCCGAAGGCTGTCGGTATTGCCCGGACCAACTGATTTTGCGTACGCCGAAGGCTGTCGGTATGGCGCGGATCAACTGTAGGAGCGCGCTTGCCCGCGAATGCGATTTTGCCGCAACGCATTTATCGTCTGGCTCACCGCGTTCGCCAGCAAGCCGGCTCCTACAGATTTGCGTTCGCAGAAGGTTGCGGATGTTGCCCGGATCAACGGATTTTGCGTGCGGCCTAGGTTGCCGGTGTTACCCGGATCAACGGATTTTGCGTACGCCGAAGGCTGTCGGTATGGCGCGGATCAACTGTAGGAGCGTGCTTGCCCGCGAATGCGATTTTGCCGCAACGCATTTATCGTCTGGCTCACCGCGTTCGCCAGCAAGCCGGCTCCTACAGATTCGTGTACGCGGAACGTTGCCGGTGTTGCCAGAATCAACGGATCTCGCGTACGCGGAAGGTTGCAGGTGTTGCCCGGATCAATCGATTTCGCGTGCGCGGAAGGTTGCCGGTGTTGCCCGGATCAACGGATTTCGCGTACGCGGAAGGCTGTCGGTATGGCGCGGATCAACTGTAGGAGCGCGCTTGCCCGCGAAGGCGATTTTGATGCAGCGCATTTGTCCCTGAGCTACCGCTACTTGGCAATCGGGTCCAGGCCGCTGGCTTTGATTGCGGGCGCTGCGGCGGATGAACTCAGGAAGTCCAGAAACTGCTTGGCCTGCTCCGGGTGTTTGCTCTGGGTCACGACGCCAGCGGAATACAGGGTCATTTGCTGCGCCTGATCAGGGATCAGGCCAATGATGTCGATGCCTTCGACCGGCTTGAGCTCGCTCAATTGCTGAAAACCGATTTCGGCATCGCCGCGCGCAACCACTTCGCCCACCGGTTCGGCGGGGATCATGTGGCTCTTGTCCTGAATGCGGTCGGCGATGTGCATCTGATTGAACAGCACGCGGGACAGATAAACGCCGCTTGCGCTGTCCGAGTAGGCGATGGTTCTGGCATTCAGCAGGGTTTGCTTGAAGGCTTCCATGGTGCTGATGTCCGGGTGCGGTGCGCCGTGACGCACGGCCATGGCAATGTAGGATTTGCCCAGATCAACGCGGGTTTTCGGATCGACTTTGCCGTCCTTGATCAACTTGTCCAGCGCCGCACCCACCATCAGTACGACGTCCGCCGGCTCATGTCGGGCCAGCCGATTGGGGATTGCCTGGGGCGTTGCGCCCATCGACGGCGCCACCTCACCTTGCAGTTTCACGCCCGCGCGCTGCTCGTAATCGGGCGCCACCGCCTTGAACGCGCCCATGATGCCACCGGAGCTCAACACGATGAGTTGCACCGGTGCAGGCGCCGTTGCAGCGTGAGTGAGTGAGAAGGGGACAAAGGAGAGGGCGGCACTGAGGAGGTAAGGCAGAATTCTTTTCATAGAGATAAACCTGGCGATGGAAATGAATATGACGAAATAAAACAGCGCGGGCAGTATGTGGCAATTGCGGGATCAGTAAATCCCTTTATTGCGGATACGCCTGCGCTTTTTCGTCTTCAACACCTTCGCAGCGCCTGCGCCAGACGCTTCTTCGCCTGCCGCAGACGCATGAGATTTATACCTTGAAATGGCTGACCAGCATTTGCAGCTGATTGCCCAGGCGCGCGAGTTCGACGCTGGAGGCGGCAGTTTCTTCGCTGGCGGCGGCAGTCTGCTCGGACACGTCACGCACATTGACGATGCTGCGGCTGATCTCTTCGGCGACCGAGCTTTGCTGTTCGGCAGCAGCGGCAATTTGCTGGTTCATGGCCTGAATGTTCGACACTGTCTGGGTAATGCTTTCCAGCGACGTGCCGGCCTTGCGCGTCAGCGCCACCGAGCTGTCGGTCAGGTTGCGGCTGCTGAGCATGATTTCCGATACCTGACGGGTGCCGTTCTGCAACCCTGCGACCAGGCCTTCGATTTCCTCGGTCGATTGCTGGGTGCGTTGCGCCAAACCACGGACCTCATCGGCGACCACGGCAAAACCGCGACCGGCTTCACCGGCCCGCGCGGCCTCGATGGCAGCGTTGAGTGCCAGCAGGTTGGTCTGTTCGGCAACCGCCTTGATCACGTCCATCACCTTGCCGATCTTGTCGCTTTCCTGCTCCAGCACGGTCATGGCGTCGGTCGAACGAAGCACTTCACTGGCCAGCTTCTCGATCTGGGTAATCGCTTCGCCCACCACCTTGTCGCCCTCGCGTGCCTGCTTGTCGGCGGCAGAGGCTGCGACCGATGCCTGCTCGGCATTGCGCGCCACCTCATGCACGGTGGCCGACATTTCGTGCATCGCGGTAGCCACCTGGTCAGTCTCTACCTTCTGGCTGTTCACCCCGGCGCTGGTCTGTTCAGTCACGGCCGACAGCTCTTCTGCCGCGCTGGCGATTTGCGTGACGCTGTCGCGAATGCCGCCGATCAATTCTCGCAGGGTAGCGCCCATGCGCTGGATGCCCATTTGCAGAACGCCCAACTCGTCTTTGCGGGTGACGACCATGTTGTGGGACAGATCGCCCGATGCGATACGGTCAACCACAGCCAGCGTTTCCTGAAGCGGGCGGGTGATCTGGCGTGTGATGATGATCGCCGCCAGTGTGCCCAGGATCAGCGCCAGCAATGTGCCGGCCAATTGCAGGGTGCGGGCTTGCTGGTTGTCGGCTTCGCCGAGGGTGATTTGCAGATCATTGAGTTGCTGCGACAGTTTGATAATAGCGCTCTGTTCCTCGGTCATCTCGGTGCGCGCAGCGTTGATGTTGTCAGTGGCCACCTTGAAGCCCTGCACCGATTGGCGATAACCGTTCAGCGATGCTTCCAACTGCTTCAGGCGCTCGGCCTGGGTGCCGCCGAACATGGCGTTGAGCGGGGCGAGGCCCTCAATGGCAGCGGTCAGCTGGCGGTTGGCGGTGTCTTCGGTCTTGGCCGAAACGTTGGCGGTGTAGCCGCGCACTTCGTAGCGCACCAACATCACGTCTTCTTTGGCTTTGATGACGGCCTGGTATTGGTCGAAGCGGCGTTCATCGAACACATCCAGCTTCAGCACGTCGTCGTTAATCGCCGCGATCAGATCCGCTGCTTTCACAGCGTCAACGCCCATGTCGGCGCGGACCTTGGCACTCACTTCATACGCGTCACGCATCTTGTTCAGCGAAGACTGATACGCGGTAATTTGCTCACCCATGGCCTTGATGGATGGGACATTGAGCGGATTGGAGAAGGTGTTCTGCAGGTATTGCTGCTGAGCCTTGAAGGCGTCAAGCGCGGTCTGGACGTTTTGTGCAGCGGTGGTGTCGCCGTTGCTGAGCATGTATTGCAGGCGCGAAACCCGCAGGTCGGTCAGTTTCTGGCCGAGCTTATTGATGTCGGCAACGCGATCGCTGCGGTAGGTCATCTTGCCCAAGCTGTTCCAGCCAACCACGGCCAGCAGGGCAGTCAATACCAGTACAACGCCGAAGCCGAGGGCCAGCTTCTTGTTGACGCTGATGTTTGCAAACCAGCTGTTCATTCCAATTCTCCTGAATTTGTAATGTGCGAAATCGTCAGCTGGAGATTTTTGTTATGGAAGCCAGCACAACATTCATGTGTACGAATGCATCGGCAGACTGGGAAGAATCTGAAACCGATGTCTGAAATGGCTGACAGGCGTATACGGGAAAGGGGGAGGCAGAGGGAGAAGAGGCGAGCGAGGCGAGGGGGAAATGCAAAAACGCAAGGTCCAGAAACAATCAAGCCCGGGCGATGGCCGGGCTGGGGAGGAGCTTGCTTCAATCAGCTCAAGCGAGCAGCACCGACATGATCAGCACCGTCAGCGGCGACACGGTTTGCACCGACACGATCAGCACCGTCAGCAGCGACACGGTTTGCACCGACACGATCAGCACCGTCAGCGGCGACGCGGTTTGCACCGACACGATCAGCACCGTCAGCAGCGACACGGTTTGCGCCAACGCGATCAGCACCGTCAGCAGCGACACGGTTCGCACCGACACGATCAGCACCGTCAGCGGCGACTCGGTTGATGTTGGTGTGCGACGAGCCATTCTCGGCAACGATGGGTGCGTTCAGGAAGTGGCTGGCGTCCACAGCGGGCAGGGCGAAAGCACTGGTGGCAAGAACAGAGAAGGCCAGGCCAAGGATCAGTTTGTTGGTTTTCATGAGGGTTGCTCCAGTACGTTTAATGAGTGGGTGACTCGGTATGGAGGTGATGTTACTCGCCGCAGAATTAATCAGAAGTCAATACGATTGGTAGCGAACATCGTCGGCATTGATAGTTGGCAGAGGGCCGATTGGCGTCGGTCTGCGCGGGGGCTGAGGCCACTTCAGCCACTTGAGACGATCAATGAAAATCTTGAGCGGATCGCGAGTAACGCATCGAGGCCCAATCCCTAACCTGAGTCCACTGAAATCACACAGAGGACTTACCGCCATGACCACCTTGAACACGCTCCTTCACAAAGCATCCCGGCTCGACAAGCTGGGCATTCACCTGGTCAGAGTCGGCGTCGCGATCATCTTCATCTGGATCGGTGCGCTGAAATTTGTGCCCTATGAAGCGGACAGCATCACGCCATTCGTGGCCAATAGCCCGGTGATGTCGTTCTTCTACAACCACCCCCATGAATACAAGGAACACCTGACTCATGAGGGCCAGCTCGATCCGGCCAAGCGTGAGTGGCAGGTCAGCAACAACACCTATGCCTTCTCCGATGGCCTGGGCAGCGTCGAGATACTGATCGGTTTATTGGTGTTGTCTTACGCCTTCTCGAAGCGACTGGGGATGGTGGGGTCAGTGCTGGCATTCCTCACCCCGATCGTGACGCTGTCCTTTTTGATCACCACGCCTGAGGCTTGGGTCTCGAGTCTTGGCGACGCGAATTTTGGCTTTCCTTTCCTGTCCGGAGGCGGCCGTCTGGTGCTCAAGGACGTGTTGATGCTGGCCGGCGGTGTTGTGATGATTGCTGACTCGGCGCGCCAGTTGCTGAACGCACGCTCCGCGGCGCACGGTTGAGAGGGCAATCAGGACAGACCTGTTTGCCCTACTTGTGCTGGGCGTGATGCAGGCCGTGGCGCCAGCAAATCGTTGACGCCCACGCAGCACGTTTGTCCTGATGATCGCGTACGGTGACTGGTCAGTCACGATCGCGAAGCTTGGCGTCAATCTTTACGTCGATATTTGTATCGCACATGAAATATTTCAACTATCGAGGCGCCAGCCAACGCCCTACCGTGTACACGCCGCGGAACGTCGCGGCGGAGCAGAGCGTTTTTTACCAGGACAGGACGTTGGGTCATGGCATCAGTTCAGAGATTTACCACGCTAGACAGTTTCAGGGGCTTTTTCGCGCTGTTGGTGGTTTTCTACCATTTGCACGTCGTGGGCGCTTTTATCGAGATGGCGTTTTTTCGTCGAGCGGACATCCTGCTCAACTTCTTCTTCGTGCTCAGCGGCTTTGTCCTGGCCCACTCCTACGGGCTGAAGCCGCGATTCAGCTTCAGGCGTTTCGTCATCTCCCGCGTGTTTCGCCTGTACCCGCTGCACCTGGTGATGCTGCTGGTCTTTATCCTCTTCGAACTGGTGCGCTGGGCCGCGTACAAAAAAGGCTTCACCCTGAATAACGTGCCGTTCACCGGCCTGTTCGACCCGTCAGAGATACTGCCCAACCTGCTCTTGCTGCAAGCCTGGACAACGCTGACCGAAACCATGTCGTTCAACTACCCGTCATGGAGCATCAGCATCGAGTTTTACATCTACATGCTGTTCGGGGGGCTGTGCCTGCTCTCGCTGAGAAGCCGCTTTCTGCTGTTCGCCTGTATGGCGGTCATCGCCTTCACCATGATCTTCACCGGAAACGAACCGCTGGTCTGGCGTGCGATGCTCGGCCTTTCCTGCTTCTTTGCCGGCAACATCACCTATCTGGTTTATCTGCTGATCCGCGACCGCTTCGTGCCAGTGCGCTGGCTCATGACGGTGCTGGAAGTGGTGACGCTGAGCATTGGTTACTGGATGGTGATGAACGACTTCGAGAACCGTTCGCCGATCGCCAGCGTGACGTTCTGCGGGCTGGTGCTGTTGTTCGCCTTCGAGGCCGGCTGGGTCTCGACGTTCCTGAAGACCGGCGTCTTCAGGCTGCTGGGGAAGCTTTCTTACTCGATTTACATGACCCACGCCGCCTTGCTGTTTTGCCTGTCGACGGTGTTCATCGTGGCGCAGAAACTCACCGGCCGCGATATGGCGCCGATGATCGATGGCCAGCGCTTCATGGACACCGGTTCGCATTTGGGCAACAACGTGTTTGTAGTGGTAGTGACCCTGGTGGCCATTGGATTGGCCGCCCTGGCTCACACATACATCGAACTGAAGGGCGTCGAATGGGGCAAGCGGGCTGCTGGCCCAGCCAGAAGCAAGGCGGCAAACAGCCAAGTCATCGCCGGCACTTTGGAGCCGCAAATCGATCGTGCGGCGTGAACGTGCGCGTGAAGGGCGACCCTTACGAGCTGCGCAACCAGCTGACCATTCCCAGTGCTGCCGCGCGACCGCTGGCAAAGCAGGCGGTGAGCAGGTAACCACCGGTGGGCGCTTCCCAGTCGAGCATCTCGCCGGCACAAAATACGCCGGGCAGCGCGTTGATCATCATTTGCTCGTCCAACGCTTCGAACGTTACTCCACCGGCGGTGCTAATGGCTTCATCCAGCGGCCGTGGCCTGATCAGCGTCAGCGGCAAAGCTTTGATCGCGGATGCCAGCAGGGCCGGGTCGGTGAAGGTTGCGGCTGGGGCCAGCTCTCGCAGCAGCGCGGCCTTGATGCCATCAATGCCGAGCTGACTGTGCAGGTGCTTGGACAGTGAGCGCGAGCCACGCGGTTTGCTCAACGCCCTTTGCACCTCGGCCAGTGTTTTGCCGGGTAACAGATCGATCTCGACAGTGGCCGAACCGGACTGATTGATGGCCTCCCGAATGCGCGCGGACAAAGCGTAAACCAGGCTGCCCTCGACGCCGGTCTGCGTCACCACGCACTCACCCAGCCGCAGAGGCTGACCTCCCAGGCCCATGGCTACGTTCTTCAGCGGTGCGCCAGCAAACTTGCTGCGCAGCAGTTCGCTCCATGCATCGACTTCAAACCCACAGTTGGCCGCCTGCAAGGGGGCCACGCAAACACTGCGTTGCTCAAGCAGCGGCACCCACGCGCCATCCGAACCCAGCCGCGCCCAACTGGCTCCACCCAACGCCAGCAGTGTGGCGGCGGGAGTCAGTGCGATTTCCCCATCCGGTGTTGCAATCCGCAGGCTGCTGTCGGCATTCCAGCCCAGCCAGCGATGGCGCGTGTGGATAACGACACCGGCTTCACGCAAGCGCTTGAGCCAGGCACGCAGCAGCGGTGCGGCTTTCATGTCTGCGGGGAACACTCGACCGGAACTGCCGATGAACGTCTCGATGCCCAAGCCGTGAATCCAGTCGCACAGAGCCTGCGCGCCGAAGCTTCGTAACATGGGCGCGATCGCCGACGCGCGTTCTGCGTAACGCGACACGAAGGCGGGCGACGGTTCGGAGTGGGTGATGTTCATGCCGCCCACACCCGCCAGTAGAAACTTGCGCCCGACCGAGGGCATGCCGTCGTAGACATCGACCTTATAGCCGGCCTGGCTCAGCACTTCGGCAGCCATCAGGCCAGCAGGGCCGCCGCCGATAATGGCGACAGTCTGATTGCGTGAGGGGGCGTCTGAAGTCATCGGCGGTTCGAGCGTTGGCAAGGTGGGGGCGCGCATTCTACCTGAGCTTCACGACGAGCGATCGCTTGTGGAAAACTTTTTGATCAAAAAACGTACAGCCCTCGCGAGGGCCAGTGTTCTCAGGGCATGCCAGCCTTGCGCTCAGGTTATCCACAGGCGGTTCCACAGGGGATGTGGGTAACTTGGCTTGGCTTCAGCTCGGGTTTGCAGCTTTGTGGGAGCCACCGGGGGTGGCGCCTACACCTTGCCGTGGCGCCTAAAGCCCTCGTTCGACCCACACGCGCTGGGCACTGTGGTGCAGGATCCCGTGGCGGCAAGCCAGGGCCTGACGGTCCTTGCTGTAGCCGCCGCCTATTACGCCCATGACCGGAATGTCCCGGCCCAGACAATGGCGGATCACTGCCTCGTCGCGGCGTGCAACGCCAGCGTCGGTCATTTTTAGATAGCCCAGTGCATCATCCTGGTGAACATCCACCCCGGCGTCGTACAGCACCAGATCGGGCCGGTACAACGGCAGCAGATAATTAAGCGTGTCGTCCACCACCTTCAGGTAGTCGTCGTCGCCCATGCCCATCGGCAGTGGAATGTCCCAATCACTTTGCGCCTTGCGCGCCGGGAAATTCTTCTCGCAGTGCAGCGAGACGGTCACCGCCTCTTCGGTGTGCTCAAGGATCCGTGCAGTGCCGTCGCCCTGATGCACATCGCAATCAAAGATCAGCACCCGGTCGACGCGTCCGCTCTGCAACAGGTACTGACTGACGATTGCCAGGTCGTTGAAGATGCAGAAACCGGCGGGATAGTCGTAGTGCGCATGGTGGGTGCCGCCCGCCAAGTGACAGGCCAGCCCGTGTTGCAGCGCCAGCTCGGCGGTCAGCAGCGAGCCACCCACCGCACGCACCGTACGTCGGGCCAGGTCTTCGCTCCAGGGCAGGCCAAGTCGACGTTGATCCTCACGCGACAGGTCGCCGCCCATGTACCGCTCGATGTACCCGGGGTCATGAGCCAGGGCGAGGATGTCCGTTGGGCAGACTTGCGGACGAAACAATTGAGCATCCGTGGTCAGGCCGCTGTCGATAAGGTGGTCGTGCAAAAGCCTGAACTTGTCCATCGGGAAGCGATGGTCGGGCGGAAAGTCCGGGCTGTAATCTTCGTGGTAAATGAGGGGCAGGGGCATCATGCGCACGCGTCTGGTTCGAGAGCGAATCTTGCCATTTCCGACGGTCACCGCACAGCGATTTGCCTGTGCGGCATTCGTCGTCGGACGGGCATTTTGAAAGGCGAGGCGAGAGGGACACAAGGAATGGGGCCGATTCTTGAGCTCGAAAGCGCGCGCTTGTTGATGCGTCAGTGGCGAGATGATGATTTGCCGGCCTTCGCACAGATGTGCGCCGATCCACAGGTCATGCGTTATTTTCCACAGCCGCTGAGCCGAATGGAGAGCGCCAAGCTGATCGGCCGCGTGCGCGGGCATTTCGCCGAGTACGGCTTCGGCCTGTGGGCGCTTGAACGCAAGGACACCGGAGCATTCATCGGCTTTACCGGGTTGAGTGTGGTGGGGTTTGAGGCGCCATTCAGCCCGGCAGTGGAAATCGGCTGGCGTCTGGCGCGTGAGCATTGGGGGCTGGGCTACGCCAGCGAGGCGGCCTGGAATGTCCTTGGCACCGGTTTCGAACACCTCGATCTGGATGAAATCGTGGCGTTCGCGGCAGTCAGCAATCTGCCGTCGCAGAAGGTCATGCAGGCCATTGGCATGCGCAATGACCCCGCCGACAACTTCGATCACCCGCACCTGCCCAACGGGCATCCTTTGCGCGCTCACGTGTTGTACCGGATCAACCGGCAGGGCTGGCTGGCCACCCTGTAAGCCACCACGCGAATCACGCGCCAAACCTCTGTATCATTTCGCCCAACTTCCTGTGCGCCCATCTTTGGTGCGCTTGGCCTGATTGATGATGACGGTTGGCGAGACGACCGTATGAGGAACCCTGAATGAGCCACGTGCTGGATGATCTGGTGTCGCTGTTGAGCCTGGAGCCGATCGAAGAAAACCTCTTCCGTGGGCGCAGCCAGGACCTTGGCTTTCGTCAGCTGTTTGGCGGCCAGGTGCTGGGCCAGTCGTTGTCGGCGGCGAGCAAGACGGTCGAAGACGCGCGCCATGTGCACTCGCTGCATGGTTACTTTCTGCGCCCTGGTGATGCTCATCTGCCGGTGGTGTATCAGGTGGACCGCGTGCGCGATGGCGGCAGTTTCAGCACTCGCCGGGTGACAGCCATTCAGAAGGGCCACCCGATCTTCACCTGTAGCGCGTCCTTCCAGTACGACGAAGAGGGTTTCGAGCATCAGACGCAGATGCCGCAGGTGGTGGGCCCGGAAAACCTGCCGTCCGAGCTTGAACTGGTGCGGCAACGCGAGCACCTGATTCCCGAGCACATGAAGGACAAGCTGCTGTGCCCCAAGCCTATCGAGTTTCGGCCCATCACTCAGTCCGATCCTTACAACCCAAAGCCTGCGGACCCGGTGAAGTACGTGTGGTTTCGCGCCGACGGCACGCTCCCCGATATCCCGGCGTTGCACCGCTACATGCTGGCTTATGCCTCGGACTTCAATCTGCTGACGACCTCGCTGCTGCCCCATGCCAAAACGGTCTGGCAGAAGGATATGCAGATCGCCAGCCTCGACCATTCCTTGTGGTTCCACGGCGAGCTGCGCGCCGATGAATGGCTGCTGTACGCGATGGACAGTCCATGGGCCGGCAACTCGCGCGGGTTTTCTCGCGGCAGCGTATTCAACCGCGCCGGCAAGCTGGTGGCCTCAGTCAGCCAGGAAGGCCTGATTCGCCATCGCAAGGACTGGTCATGAGTCTGGCGCGGATACGCCATTGGGTGTTCGACATGGACGGCACGCTGACCCTGGCCGTGCATGACTTCGCGGCCATTAAAAGGGCGCTGGACATACCCCAGGAGGACGACATTCTGGGTCATCTCGCCGCGCTGCCGGCGGATGTCTCGGCGGCCAAACATCGGTGGCTGCTTGAGCACGAGCGTGGCCTGGCGCTGGCGTCCAAACCCGCGAAAGGCGCGGTGGAGCTGGTCAGGGAACTGGCAGGGCGCGGTTATTGCCTTGGCATCCTGACCCGCAACGCCCGGGAGCTTGCACACGTGACCCTTGAGGCAATCGGCATTGCTGATTGCTTCGCGATAGCCGATGTACTCGGCCGTGACGAGGCAGCGCCCAAGCCCGATCCCGGTGGCCTGCTGAAGCTTGCGCGCGCCTGGGACGTGCAGCCTGCAGACATGGTTATGGTCGGAGACCATCAGTTTGATCTGGCATGCGGTCGCGAGGCCGGCGCTCAGACTGTCCTGGTCAACACTCCGCAAAACCCGTGGCCGCAATTGACTGACTGGCATGCAGCCGATTGCACGGCGTTGCAGGCGATGATTGGCCCGGGTGGCTGATGCCGCGACGTTCAGAGTAGGACCGGCTTTAGCCGGGAAAGCGTCCGGCCATTCACCACAAAATTGGCGGTGTACGCACCGGCCCCTTCCCGCCTGAAGCCGGCCCGACTATCGCCTCACAGATATCAATTGGCCTTGAACAACGCCATTTGCCCTTCCGGCGACGTGAAAATCGCGTCGCCGTTGTGCCCGACGTTTTTCACTTCAACCAGGCGCTGATTCAAGCCTTCGGGATGACGCTTGCTCAGGTAGTCGAAATAGTTGTGGCCGCGGGCCAGACGCTGTGGACCTTGCGCTTCGGCGCCGCAGTCCTTGTCCAGCGCCGGGTGTTCCGGATCGGTGTCCAGCTCGCCCAGCAAGTAGGTGATGTCGCGCTTCACATACGCCGCTTCAAGTTCGGCCGGGGTTTCCTTGCCAGCGTAGGCAGGCAACTTGTTCAGGCCGTATTTCCAGGTGTCGAAGGTCGGACAGGTGGCGGCATCGACCGGCATCGGGCGAGTTGCATCGAAGTACGCATAAGACGAAGGGTTGGCGATCACGTAACGCAACTTGATGCCTTCCTTCTTGAGCAGCGCATCTTCCTTGCCACCGATCATTGCGTAACGCTGCACCACCTGAGCACCGCCGGAATGGCCGGCGATCACGATCTCTTTCAGATTCGGGAACAGCTTGCTGTCGCTCAGCCGCTTGAGAATGTGGTCGATGACGACGAACGAACTGACCGGCTTGGCGCCTAGGGATTTTTCGCCCGCCATCCAGTCGTTGGCGTGCCAGCGCAGCACTGCATCAGGGAGGCGGTGAGCGGCGATGTCTTTTTCGTCGAGAAACTGCGGCGCGATCAGCAGCGTTTTCGAGCGCTGCCTGGACTGATTGGCGGCGCGCTCCACGCTACGCAGGTAAGTCTGCGCGTTGCGCAGCCGGCCGTGAAAGACGATGACCACCCGCTGAACCTGCGGGCTGGGATGAACCCAGTTCTGACTCAGGCCAAGGGTGGCCTGAGTCGTCCCGTTGATCTGCAGCCGATCGGGACTGATCGATTTAACCGCCTGATCCGCAGCATGAGCATTGAGGCTCATCAGGGTGCCCAACAACAGGATCGAAAGCGGTTTCATCATGTGATCAGAGGCTCTTGGCGGCGAAGGTATCGCATTGGTTGATTTGGCCCTGGGCAAAACCGGTCTTGAACCAGCGCACACGCTGGGCAGACGTGCCGTGGGTGAACGAGTCCGGCACGACCCGGCCCTGACCCTGTTGCTGCAAGCGGTCGTCGCCAATGGCGTTGGCGGCGTTCAGCGCTTCTTCAATATCACCGGGCTCCAGCCAGTTCAAACGCTTTTGTGCGTTGTTGGCCCAAACGCCCGCAAGGCAGTCAGCCTGCAGCTCCTGACGCACCAGCAAACCGTTGTCACCTTCCATGCGCATGCCGCGCTGACGGGCGGCGTCAACTTTATCCGAAACCCCCAGCAAGGTCTGTACGTGATGGCCAACTTCGTGAGCGATGACGTAGGCCTGTGCAAAATCCCCGGCTGCCTTGAAGCGTTGGCTCATTTCGCGGAAGAACTCCATGTCCAGATAGACACGCTGATCGGCCGGGCAGTAGAACGGCCCGCTTGCCGATGACGCAGAACCGCAGGCCGATTGCACCCGGCCGCTGAACAGGATCAACGTGGGTGCCTTGTACTGCTGGCCGCTTTGCTGGAACACCTGCTGCCACGTGTCCTCGGTATCGCCCAGTACTGCGCGCACGAACTCGGCTTGCTCGTCATTGGCCGGCGGCGCCTGGCGCGTTTGCGGATTGACCGCTGCGGTCTGCTCCGAACCCATCTGCCCGGTGATCTCGCCCAGAATCCGCATCGGGTCCTGACCGGTCAGCAGACCGATCGCGACGATGATCACGATGCCACCAAGGCCCAGCCCCTTGCCACCAATGCGCATCCCGCCGCCACCGCCACCTCCGGTATCGCCGCGTGCGTCCACGACGTTGTCACTGCGACGTCCTTTTTTCCATAACATGGCGGATTCCTCTCTTGATCGTGTAGGAAGTGTAGACGGCGGGAGTGCGCCGTCTTGCTTGCTGGACTAAGAGAGGAGAGGAGGGGCAATAGTTCGCGGGCATTCGGTGCGAGTAAGGGCGACATGTGTAGCCTGGCCGGAAAGCGTCGCAAAAACAGCCCTGTCGTCAACGCCCGCTTGCCACCGGACCGACAGTTGCCCAGGCATCACTGCCAGGCGACCGGACAAAACAATGCCCCGTTTTACCGGGGCAGTTCGTTTCAGGGCCTGGGTCAGTTCACCCACACTCCAACATGGTAATGCCAGCCATCGCCTCGGCTCTCCCAATAGGGATGCTGGTAGCGGTAGCCCGGCCGGACGGCCTCCCAGTGCCCGTGCTCGGCAACATACCGATTGCCGTTCCAGCGCCAGTAACCGCGTGACCAAATGTAGCCGGGGCGCGGGCTTGGCTCTTCTTCGATGACGCGAACGGGCGGCGCCTGCGGGGCGACGACTTCAACGTATTCGGCGCGTGGCGGCGGGCGATCAACCACGCGTCGCTCGTACACCACTCTCTCTTCCACGCAACCGGTGGCCAGGGCCAGCGCGCCAATCAGCGCTATGTAACGTAAAGACATATCGTCACCTCAGACTCGTCAGACTCTGCTGCCCCATCGTTTCAGGACATGGCAGCCAGCGTGCTACATAACTGTTGTAACAGGTGCTTTCTGTCTGGGGGCTGAATCGGCGGGGCTTTTAGGGGGACGAGCGAGACGGGGCGAAGTGTTCGGTGGGCGGGTCAGCGTAGGCGCATCAGGAAGACAGGCAGCGGTTACGCTGGAGAGGCGCAGGAAGGCGCCTCATTCCATGCGTCCGGATTTCAGAGACTGGCGTTTAGCTGAGGACGGCCGAGAAATGGGGTCTTCGCAGGTGGCGGGGCAAGCTGCTTGACGTCGCCGTCGGTCATCGCGGCCAGGATCTTGATAGCGCTGTGGCCCTGCTCGATGGCTATACCAAACTGGATGCTTTCGATCAGGCGTTGCAGACGCTTGGGCGAGTTGCGCTGTTCAGCGCTGATCAGGCGTTTGGCAACCACCCCTGATTCGTTGGACAGCGTCAGCATGATGGTCCCGTCCAGACCTTGAATACTCAAGTTGACCCGGTAGGCGGGGTGAAACGCATCGGTGATCAGTTGAAAAGGGTTGTCCATGGCCTGTTACCTGTTGGCGGTCTGCATAAATTGACTGAGGGCGAATCCCTTTAGTTCTCGAAGCCGATCAACGGTAGAAAATGCCTGCCCTGACCGCCCTCGCGTGTTAGCGGTGATATCACTCATTGGGCCTCTGACTCGTCTTCCGGCTGAGCGAGCCCTGCCTGCCAGGCCCGAAAACAGCGGCCTCCAGCAGGTCTGTAACCTCGACGATACAACCTTGCAGGGTTTGGGCCACGAGGCGCCGAATCCAGAGATCCTGCGATGTGCGGGCATGCAAGCGGCCGGTAAACACCCGCGCTTGCCCCGCAGCCAGTCGCTGAGTGCTGGCGCATGGCCAAGTCGGTTTTTGGGAGAGCACCATTACTGCGCGCGGCGCTTTCTTAAAGGGCGCCGTTGGAGGATTCATCCAAGGGACTTCAGAGTGAGTCTACGAAGCCTGAAAAACGCCCAATAAAAAGGCGGACCTGTTGTCAGGTCCGCCCTTCGTCAGCCATCACTGGCTCATCAGCGATGCATCAGCCGTGCAACGCCTCATCCTTCTCAAGAAATTCTTCTTCGAGCAATGCGTCCGCACTGACAGGCTCGTCATCCAGGTCGCTCTCGATCACCGGGGCCGCGCCACGCTTGTTGCGCAGTTTGCCGAAAAGATGCTCCAGGGCGTGATCAAGTTTCACCGCTGCGCCATCCACTGCCTGATCCAGCGAATCGGCTTTGTGGGTGACAGAAATAGGTTGGTGTCCTTTGGGCCGGGCTTCCATCTGGCAACGGATGTCGTGCGGGCCGGGCTTGTCACCGTTTTCGTCGCTGATGTGGACTTCAACGCGGGTGAGGTCTTCTTCATAACGTTCGAGCGTGCTTTCAACTGTGGTTCGTACCCACTCCTCCAGACGGACGCTGCTTTCGATGTGGTTATCGCTGTTGACCTGGATTTGCATAGTTCTTCCCTTACTTTGGCTTGCTCGGGAGAGTCCTGACGACATGGTTTCGTCTGCCCTCAATCACAGTGTTGGCGCCGATCGCTCAACAATTCAAGCCCCTGTTCCGCAGAATATATTTCCGTGATCCGGGAACTCAAACGACGTGTCCGGTTTTACGGGCCGTTTCGCTGACCCGCTGCATGGCGGTTGGCGAGGCTGTGTCAGACCAACGGTTGATGCGGTTCTTGCACATGGCAATATTCATCATTGATATTGCCCTCGCGCTTCGCGCTGTCTTCCTGCCTGAACCATGATTGATCCGCCTTTCAATCGCGGGCAAGCGCGCTCCTGCAGTTCTGCGTTTGCCGCAGACAGGCGATTAGCCCTAGAGCTTCACGCCAAGTAGGTGGTTAGCGCGACAGCCCAGCCTAGGTAGGTGGTTAGCGTTCCAGCCCATACCAGGTAGGCGGTTAGCACGCCTGCCCACGCTTCGGACACCGGGTCGTGAAGTCGACGGGGTGGTTGTGCTTGGCTCGCGGGTCCAGGCACCTCACCTGTAGGAGCGCGCTTGCCCGCGAATAGGGTGGCCCAGCTACGGATGGGTTGGCTGACGGAATGCAATCGCGGGCAAGCGCGCTCCTACAGTTTTGTGTTTGCCGCAGACAGGCGATTAGCAGGCCAGCCCACGCTTGGGACACCAGGTCGTGAGTCGACGCGATGGTCGTGCCGGGCTTGCTTGTTCAGACACCTGTAGGAGCGCGCTTGCCCGCGAATAGGGTGGTCCAGCAAAGCATCGGTTGGCTGACGGAATGCAATCGCGGGCAAGCGCGCTCCTACAGTTTTGCGTTTGCCGCAGACAGGCGATTAGCAGGCCAGCCCACGCTTGGGACACCAGGTCGTGAGTCGACGCGATGGTCGTGCCGGGCTTGCTTGTTCAGACACCTGTAGGAGCGCGCTTGCCCGCGAATAGGGCGGCCCAGCTACGCATGGGTTGACTGACGGAATGCAATCGCGGGCAAGCGCGCTCCTACAGTTTTGTGTTTGCCGCAGACAGGCGATTAGCAGGCCAGCCCACGCTTGGGACACCAGGTCGTGAGTCGACGCGATGGTCGTGCCGGGCTTGCTTGTTCAGATACCTGTAGGAGCGCGCTTGCCCGCGAATAGGGTGGCCCAGCTACGGATGGGTTGGCTGACGGAATGCAATCGCGGGCAAGCGCGCTCCTACAGTTTTGCGTTTTCCGCAGACAGGCGATTAGCAGGCCAGCCCACGCTTGGGACACCAGGTCGTGAGTCGACGCGATGGTCGTGCCGGGCTCGCGGGTCAACCACCATCCGGCTCGCACCTGCAAATTGGCCTTTGGGGTAGCGCAGCGGTGAGCACGCCAATTGGGGAGGCGCTGCTACTCAAACGCAGCGCGGTACTCGCCTGCCGTGGCGCCTACCGATTGCTTGAACCGATTGCTGAAGTGGCTTGCGCTGGCGAATCCACATTCCAGGGCGACTTCACCCAACGCTTTGCGCGTGGAACGCAGCAGCTCCCGGGCGCGGTTGAGGCGTCGGGCCAGCAGGTATTGATGGGGTGGCAGCCCGAAGCTTTCGCGGAACATCCGGGCGAAGTGGTATTCCGAGAGCGCGCACATCCCCGCCAGCTGCCCAAGACTCAGCGGCTCGGCCAGATTCAACTCAATGAAATCAACCAACTGACGACGCAGGTGCGGCGCCAGTCCACCCTTCAGGCGCAGACCCTCGCGCAGTCCTACCTGGCGCAACACCATGTCGTCGAGCAACTCATGGGCAAGGCTACTGGTGAGCATGCGTTCACCGGGCTCGTTCCAGTTCATCCCGATCAGACGATGAAAGCGCTCGGCCTGCAGCGGATCATCCATGAACGTGCGCTCCTGCAACGCCAGCTGGCGCGGCTCACGGTCCAGCAGCGTGACGCAGTTGAGCGCGAACTGTTCGGGGCTGACGTATAAATGCGCGAGCCGAATTTCGCCGTTGACCACCCAGGAAGACTGATGGCCGGCCGGTAGCGTGCAGATTTTGTCGGGCGCGCCTTTTTTATCGGGCTGATCGCGGCGAAACGTTCCCGTGCCACCGCCGACGTAGCACGACAGAGTGTGGTGCGTCGGGGCATGGTAGTTCTGCGCGTCATGACGGTTGTTCCACAGCGCTGCCATGACCCCGTCACCCAGGGAGGCACACTTTTCCAGCTGCGCGTGGGGCGAGCTGTTCAGCGATTGAAAGACCTGGATGGTTTCGAGTGACGACATGGACGGCTCCTCTGCCGCTCGCATCCTACGCCGAGAACGGTCGGCTGCCTGCGGGGGCGCGATCAAATGCGCAAGTTTCTGCAAGTGAGCATGGCAGCGCGACGCCAGACTAAGGCCTCATTGGGGAGCCTGACATGAACATCACGCTGTACTTGCTGACCGTCCTGATCTGGGGCACGACCTGGATCGCCTTGAAACTGCAACTGGGCGAAGTCGCCATACCGGTATCGATCGTCTATCGATTCGCCCTGGCCGCGCTGATCATCTTCGCCTTGTTGCTCGTCAGCGGGAAACTGCAAAAGGTCAATCGTCGCGGGCAGCTCATTTGCCTCGCGCAGGGCCTTTGCCTTTTCTGCATCAACTTCATGTGCTTCTACACCGCCAGTCAGTGGATTCCAACCGGATTGGTGGCGGTGGTGTTCTCCACCGCAACGCTGTGGAACGCGCTCAATGCGCGGATATTTTTCAAGCAGCAGATCGCACGCAATGTGGTGATGGGCGGCACCCTGGGTCTGATCGGTCTGGCGTGTCTGTTCTGGCCAGAGATGGCAGGGCACAGCGCCAGTCGCGAGACGCTGATCGGCCTGGCCCTGACCCTGCTCGGCACTCTGTGCTTTTCTGCCGGCAACATGCTTTCCAGCCTGCAACAGAAATCCGGGCTACGCCCGCTGACGACCAACGCCTACGGCATGCTGTACGGCGCCACCATGCTTTGCGTGTATTGCCTACTGAGCGGCACGCCCTTCGCGTTTGAATGGAATGCCCGATACATCGGCTCGCTGCTGTACCTGGTGATTCCGGGTTCGGTGATCGGCTTTACCGCGTATCTCACCCTGGTCGGCCGGATGGGACCGGAACGCGCCGCCTATTGCACCGTGCTGTTCCCGGTGGTGGCGTTGAACGTCTCGGCGTTCGCCGAAGGGTACCAATGGACGGCGCCGGCATTGATGGGGCTGGTGCTGGTGATGGCGGGAAATGTGTTGGTGTTCAGAAAGCCAAGGGTGGCGGTGCCTGTGGATGCGAAACTGGCCTGAGAGGAGGGGTTGGTGAAAAGCGCCGGGGCGACACTGATCGTTCCCTCGCTCCGCGTGGGAATGCAGCCTGTGACGCTGCGCGTCATCTTCTTCAAATGGCGCGGAGCGCCGGGAGCGGCATACCCACGGGGGCCGCGGGAGCAATCATGGGCATTCAAAAATGACACCAAAACCTGTAGATACCAGCTTGCTGGCGAATGCGGCCGGTCAGACGCTGCCGGGGTGAATAGTTTGACGCGTTCGCCAGCAAGCCGGCTCCTACGGTCGTGTTGCAGGCCGATAATGCGCCAGCAAGCCGGCTCCTACGGTCGTGTTTTAGGTCGAAAATGCGCAGCGCCGGGCGGTATTCGCATAGGGCCGAGGGAATAATCATGGGCCCTCAAAATGACACCAAAACCTGTAGGAGCCGGCTTGCTGGCGAATGCGGCCGGTCAGTCGCTGCCGGGGTGAATGGTCTCGCGCGTTCGCCAGCAAGCCGGCTCCTACAGTCGTGTTGCAGGCCGGAAATGCGGAGCGCAAGCCGGCTCCTACGGTCGTGTTGCAGGCCGAAAATGCGCCAGCAAGCCGGTTTCTGTGGTTGTGTTGCAAACGGACATGCACGGAGCGCCGGGGGCGGCATTCCCACGGGGACCGTGGGAACGACCATCAGCAACTGCGGCGCTTACCCCTTCCACACCTGCGCATTTACCAGGTCCTGCGGCTTTTCGCCCAGCAGCGCGGCACGCAGGTTTGCGTAGGCGCGGTCGGCCATGGCCTGACGGGTTTCGTCCGTCGCCGAGCCAATGTGCGGCAGTGTCACGGCGTTGCTCAACGCAAACAGCGGCGATTCGGACAGTGGCTCCTTCTCGTAGACATCCAGCCCGGCGCCGCGAATCGTGCCGTCCTGCAGGGCTTTGATCAGCGCAGGCTCGTCGACAATCGGTCCACGGGCGATGTTGACCAGAATCGCGCTCTTCTTCATCAGCGACAGCTCTCGCGTGCTGATCATGTGTTTGGTTTTTTCACTGAGCGGCACCACCAGACAGACGAAATCCGACTCGGCCAGCAGCTGATCGAGGGTACGAAACTGCGCGCCCAGCTCCTGTTCGATGGCAGTCTTGCGGCTGTTGCCGCTGTACAGAACCGGCATGTTGAAACCCAGCCGACCGCGACGCGCAACCGCTGCGCCGATGTTGCCCATGCCGACGATGCCCAGCGTCTTGCCGTAGACATCCGTGCCGAAATGAGGCGCTTCGATGCTGCGCTTCCAGTTGCCTGCCTTTGTGTAGGCGTCCAGTTCGGCGACGCGGCGGGCGCTGCTCATGATCAGCGAGAAGCCCAGGTCTGCGGTGCTTTCCGTCAGCACGTCGGGGGTGTTGGTCAGCATGATGCCGCGCTCGGTGAGGTAGCCGACGTCGTAGTTGTCGTAGCCGACCGAAATGCTCGAGACCACTTCCAGTTGCGTCGCGCTTTGCAGCTGTTCGCGACCCAGCTTGCGTCCGGCGCCAATCATGCCGTGGCTGTGGGGAAGGGCGTCGTTGAACTGCTCGTTGAGATCACCCTTTTTCGGGTCAGGGATGATCACATTGAAGTCTTGCTGCAGGCGCTCGGCCATTTCCGGGGACACGCGGCTGAAGGCAAGGACGGTCTTTTTCATCGGATAGCTTCTCTCGGGCGATTCAGAAGGGCGTTGCGTAGCACGCTAACATTCCTGCCGAGGGATTGGCAGGGCCCCACTGATCGCTCTCACAGGCAGGGTGGCCTTGCGTTTAACTGGTCTGCGGCAACACATGGGTTTGCAGGTCGGCTTCATGGGCCGCCATGATTTCCGGCAGCGAGCCGCGCAGGTATTCCACCCAGGTTTTGATCTTCGCATCCAGATACTGCCGCGACGGGTAGATCGCATACAGGTTCAGCTCATGGGAGCGGTACTGCGGCAGCACCCGCACCAGCGAGCCATTGCGTAACCCTTCGATCGCCGAGTAGATCGGCAAGATGCCGATGCCCATTCCGCTGCTGATCGCTGCCTGCATGGCGTCGGCCGAATTCACCAGAAACGGCGAGTTGCCGATGGTCACAGTCTCCTGACCTTCAGGGCCGTCAAAGGCCCATTTTTCCAGCGGGAAGACCGGGCTGACCAGGCGCAGGCAGGCATGATTGAGCAAATCAGCCGGTCGGTGCGCCATGCCAAATGCCTTGATGTAGGCGGGTGAGGCGCAGACGATGCTGTACGTGATGCCCAATCGCTGGGACACGAAACCCGAGTCCGGCAGCTCGCTGGCGAGCACGATGGACACGTCATAGCCTTCTTCAAGCAGGTCCGGGACGCGGTTGGTCATGGTCAGGTCGAACGACACGTCCGGGTGATTGCGCCTGTACCGGGCAATCGCGTCGATGACGTAATGCTGACCCACCCCAGTCATCGAATGGACTTTCAGCTGCCCGGCCGGACGCGCATGGGCATCGCTGGCTTCTGCTTCCGCTTCTTCGACGTAGCCCAGAATCTGCTCGCAGCGCAGCAGGTAACGCTTGCCGGCTTCGGTCAGGGCAATACGCCGCGTGGTGCGGTTGAGGAGGCGGGTCTGCAGGTGGGCTTCAAGATTGGAGACAGCGCGCGAAACGTTGGCGGTGGTGGTGTCCAGTTGTGCGGCGGCAGCGGTGAAGCTGCCCGCTTGCGCCACGCAAGTGAAGGCGCGCATGTTTTGCAGAGTGTCCATTGGCCGTTCTCAGGTGAGATAGCAAATTGTGACATGAAGTTACTGATTCATGTCAGCCATACCCGAGGATTATCTCCGGTTCGGTAACAAAGATTCGCAGAAGTCCCGGCTTATCGCCGTGCTAGACGCCCCCTAGAATCGCTGCACTCCAGATTCCCCTCCCATTCAGGTAATTGCAGCAGTGCCGCGTCGTCTCGTCAGAGGGCTCAAGCCCCTCAGTGTGTGGGCTTTAACGTTACTCATCAGCGGCTGCATCGGAACTGGCGGAATCGCCCCACAAGACACCTCGTTGTCGCCTGACACACTGGCTACCGACGATGCCATCAAGGCAGCGGACAAAGACGCTCACTGGCCTGCCGGGCAGTGGTGGCGCGCTTATGGCGACGAACAACTCAACCGCTGGATCGAACTTGCCGCGCTTGGCAGTCCAAGCCTGGCGCTGGCGGCTGCGCGCGTTCGTCAGGCCAAGGCCATGGCGGGCATTGCCGAATCCGCAGAGTCACTGCACGTCTCAGGTGACAGCACGCTGAAACGGCATAACTGGCCGACGGATCAGTTCTACGGGCCAGGTGAGCTTTCGAACACCAGCACGTGGGACAACAGCGCTTCGCTGGGCCTGAGCTATTCCCTTGACCTGTGGGGCCAGGAAAGTAATCACTCCGAGCAGGCGCTGGACATGGCGCACATGGGCGCGGCGCAAGAGCGTCAAGCCCAGTTGGAGTTGCAGGACAATATCGTCCGCGCGTACATCCAGTTGTCGCTCAATTACGCCCAGCGCGACATCGCCCAAGCCACGCTCGCTCAGCAGCAGCAGATCGTCGAACTGGCCCAGCGCCGTTTGAACGGCGGCATCGGTACTCATTTTGAGGTCAGTCAGGCCGAAGCCCCGTTGCCTGAAACCCGCCGCCAGATTGATGCGCTGGACGAAGCCATCGCGCTGAGCCGCAATCAAATCGCCGCGCTGGCAGGCAAAGGGCCGGGCGAGGGCGCAAGTCTGCAGCGCCCGACGCTGTCCTTGAATACCGCGTTGAAGTTGCCGTCGGCGCTGCCGGCCGAACTGCTCGGGCAGCGGCCGGATGTGGTCGCCAGCCGCTGGCGCGTCGCTGCGCAGGCACGGGGCATCGATGTGGCCCACGCTGCGTTTTATCCAAATGTTGATCTGATGGGCAGCCTGGGCTACATGGCCACCGGCGGCGGCATGCTGGAATTTCTCGCGGGCAAGAAATTCAACTACAGCGTGGGTCCGGCGATCACGTTGCCGATTTTTGATGGCGGGCGCTTGCGATCTGAACTTGGCGTGGCGTCAGCGGGTTATGACGAAGCTGTCGCGCAGTACAACCAGACCCTGGTGATGGCGCTGAAGGGCATTTCCGATCAGTTGATCCGCCGTGAGTCGATGGACAAGCAGCAACAGTTCGCCGATCAGTCGGTGGCAGCGGCGCAGAAAACCTATGACATCGCGATGGTCGCCTACAAACGCGGCCTGACCGATTACCTCAACGTGCTCAACGCCCAAACGCTGCTGTTTCATCAACAGCAGGTGCAGCAACGCGTCCAGGCCGAGCGCCTGACGGTGCACGCTGAGTTGGTGGTGGCGCTCGGAGGAGGATTGATGGCCGGTCATGATTCGCCCGCGCCGGAAAAGACCGCCGTGCCGAAGACGCCGGTGTCGTTGGCGGTGTTTGATCGATGAACCAGATGATTTTGTGTCGCCTGCGCCGGCCCCATCGCGGGCAAGCGCGCTCCTACAGTGGTATGTGCTTGCCCATTGATGACCGATCCGCCATCGGCAACGGCGGGGCCGATGACGATCGGGCGCGGTTTTGCATCAATGCGCGCGGGGCAGGCACGACCCAGTTACCTGTAGGAGCGCGCTTGCCCGCGAATGCGGCGGGTCGGCCGCTGCAGGTCTTGGAACTGACATGAGCCAAGCCCTGCACTGGCTCAAAGCCCTGGAATGGCGCCGCGGCCTCAATGACTGGGCACGCAGCGACGGCGTGACCTGGATCTACATCTTCAAGGTGCTGACTGCAGCGTTCCTGACCTACTGGATCGCCATGCGCCTGGAACTGCCGCAACCGCGCACGGCCATGATCACGGTGTTCATTGTCATGCAACCGCAAAGCGGTCAGGTGTTCGCCAAGAGTTTCTACCGTCTGCTCGGCACCGTCGCCGGCTCCGTGGTGATGGTCATATTGATGGCCTTGTTTGCGCAGAACAGCGAGCTGTTCCTCGGAAGCCTAGCGATCTGGGTCGGCTTCTGCTGTGCCGGTGCTGCACGCTATCGCAACTTTCGCGCATACGGTTTCGTGCTCGCCGGCTACACCGCCGCAATGACTGGGTTGCCGGCCCTTGCGCACCCGGATACCTCGTTCATGGCGGCCATGTGGCGGGTCCTTGAAATCTCCCTCGGCATCGTCTGCTCGACACTGGTGAGCGCTGCCATCCTGCCGCAAAGTGCGGGTGCGGCGATGCGCAACACCCTGTACCAACGCTTTGGCACCTTCGCCCAATTCGTCATCACCGGCCTGCGCGGCGAAAGCGATCCGGCGTCCTTTGAAGCGAGCAATGTGCGCTTCATTGCCGATGCGATAGGGCTCGAAGGCCTGCGTGCGGTCACGGTGTTTGAAGACCCGCACATGCGTCGGCGCAACGGTCGGTTGAATCGGCTGAACAGCGAGTTCATGACCATCACCACGCGCTTCAACGCGCTGCACCAGTTGCTCGAACGCCTGCGTCGGCGCGGTGTGACGCCGGCGGTTCAAGCCATTCAACCGGGCCTCGCTGCATTGACCCGGTTGCTGGAGCCCTTCGCCGGGCGCGCGCTGACCAACGCCGACGCCGCGCTGCTCGCCAATCGGCTGAGTGTCTACAAGGCGGATTTGCCGGAGCACGTGCGCAGCCTTCGTGCCGAATTCGTCGGGACCGACCCAAGCGACGACGAGCTGCTGGATTTTCATACTGCCTACGAACTGCTGTATCGCTTCGTCGATGACCTGCATGACTACGCCCAGACTCACGCGTCGCTGGCCGATCACAACCATGTGCGGGAAAAGTGGGTCGAACCTTTTGTCTCCACCACCAGTTGGTTATCGTCGCTGGCATCGGGCGTGCGCGCGACGTTTATTCTCACGGTCATGTCGGTGTACTGGGTAGCGACGGCCTGGCCAAGCGGCGCCTCGATGACCCTGGTGTCCGCCGCGACCGTGGCGCTTTCCGCGACCACGCCCAATCCCAGGCGCATGGCGTTTCAGATGGCCTGCGGGACATTTGCAGGCGCACTGTTGGGGTTCTTCATCACCTTTTTCGTGCTGCCGCGCATCGATGGTTTCCCGCTGCTGTGCATGGTGCTGGCGCCGGTGTTCGTGTTCGGCACATTCCTGACCACCCGCCCGCAATGGGTCGGTTACGGGCTGGGGCTGTTGATCTTCTTCTGCATCGGATCCGCGCCGGACAACCTCACGGTGTACAACCCCTATGGGTTCATCAACGACTACATCGCAATGGTCCTCGGCATGCTTCTGTGCGCCGCAGCGGGGGCGATCATTTTGCCGCCCAACAGCCGCTGGTTGTGGCAACGGCTGGAAGGCAATCTTCGCCAGCAAGTCAGTTTTGCGATCAGCGCACCGCTGCGCGGGATTCGGTCCCGTTTTGAAAGCCGCACGCGAGACTTGATGCACCAGGCGTACGGGCTGGCGGCCGGCAAGCCCGATGTCCAGCGCAATCTATTGCGCTGGATGTTTGTGGTGCTGGAAATCGGCCAGGCGATCATCGAGCTGCGCCGTGAACAGGACATTCTCCCGGTGCATCCCAGCTACGCCGAATCGCAGCCCTGGCGGCAGGCGATTCGGGCCATGGGCCGTTCGCTGATTCGTCTGTTCATACAGCCGGACAGCCACAACCTGGCCCGCAGCCTGTCCGCTGTCGATCACGCGATTGTCTGCGTGCAAAACACTGACGAACCCTTCGCCCCGCACTTCGACACCTCAGCGCTGCGCCGGGTAAAAAGTTACCTGCACTTCATTCGCACCTGTCTGCTCGACCCGCAATCGCCGCTTGCAGGTGCTGGGGCAGAGCAGGCTGTCGAGGCCACGCCACAAGGACAACCCCATGCCACGTGAACTGGCCTTTCATGGCGTTTACATGCCCACCGTCACCGTCATGTTTCTGGCCGCGATGGTGCTGTCCTGGGCGCTGGACCGCTTCATGTCCGGCCTCGATCTGTACCGTTTTTTCTGGCATCCGGCGCTGCTGCGCCTGAGCCTGTTCAGCTGCATTTTCGGCGCCATGGCGCTCACTGTTTACCGTTGAGGCTCATGGTTTGAGATGAAAAAGTTTTTCAGTCTGATCGCGACTTTGTTGATTCTGGCGTTGGCCATCTGGATTGGCCGGCTGCTGTGGATTCACTACATGGACACGCCGTGGACGCGCGACGGTCGGGTGCGCGCCGACGTCATCAATGTCGCAGCAGACGTCAGCGGCGTGGTGATCGATGTCCCGGTCAAGGACAACCAGCCGGTGAAAAAAGGCGATCTGTTGATGCAGATCGATCCCGAGCATTACCAGTTAGCCGTCAAGCAGGCCGAAGCGATGGTCGCGTCGCGCAAGGCCACGTGGGAGATGCGCAAGGTCAATGCCAGCCGGCGCAAGGACATGGACGCCTTGGTGATCTCTGCTGAAAGCCGTGAAGACGCCAGCAACGTCGCCACTTCTGCGCAGGCGGATTACCAGTTGGCCATCGCCCAACTCGACGCGGCAAAGCTGAATTTGCAGCGCACCAGAGTGCTGGCGGCCGTTGATGGCTACGTCACCAACCTCAACGTGCACCGCGGCGATTACGCGCGAATGGGCGAGGCGAAGATGGCCGTCGTCGACCAGAACTCGTTTTGGGTGTACGGCTTTTTTGAGGAAACCAAACTGCCCCACGTCAGGATCGGTGATCCGGCGGACATGCAGCTGATGAGCGGCGAAGTGATGAAAGGCCACGTCGAAAGCATCGCCCGCGCCATTTACGACCGCGACAACCCCGAAAGCCGCGAGCTGATCGCCGACGTCAACCCGACGTTCAACTGGGTCAGACTCGCGCAACGGGTGCCTGTGCGCATTCATCTGGATCAAGTGCCGGAGGGTGTTGTGCTGGCGGCGGGGATTACCTGCACGGTGATCGTGAACCCCGAGACGGAAGGCCCGAAACACAACCTGTAGGAGCGCGCTTGCCCGCGAAGGCATCAGCACGGACGACAGGGATGCGTCGGACACACCGGCGCCTTCGCGAGCAAGCTCGCTCCTACAGCTGATATTGGCAACCACCCAAACCTTCGGCGTGCCTCGGATTTGTAGGCGCGTGAGGGAGTCGGCATTTCTCATCTGCTGACAGAGCCGGGTTGGACGCAGGATATCGGCACGCCGCAGGCATTGTGGGAGTGAGCTTGCTCGCGATGGCTGTATCCCGGCCGCTGGATGTGTAGCGGATGTACCGACGTCTTCGCGGGCAAGCGCGCTCCTACAGCTGATATTGGCAACCACCCCAAACCTTCGGCGTGCCTCGGATTTGTAGGTGCGTGAGGGAGTCGGCATTTCTTATCTGCTGACAGAGCCGGGTTGGACGTATGAACTCGGCACGCGGCACGCATTGTGGGAGTGAGCTTGCTCGCGATGGCTGTATCCCGGCCGCTGGATATGTAGCGGATGTACCGACGTCTTCGCGGGCAAGCGCGCTCCTACAGCTGATATTGGCAGCCACCCGAAACCTTCGGCGTGCCTCGGATTTGTAGGAGCGCGCTTGCCCGCGACGGCTATGTCCCGGCTGCTGGATATATACCGGATGTACCGGCCTCCTCGCGGGCACGCTCTTAAACTTTGAGTTGCGTCACGCGGCAGATTCCTGTCATCCGGCAGGTTGCGGTGCCGCCAGCAGTGTTCATGGTGTTTTATCCAGCTTGAAACGCTTGCTCAGGATCCACTCAATCAACGCCTTTGGCAGCAGACGTTCCATCAGCGGCAAGGCGCGGCTGCCGTTGCCGGATCGCAGCAGGCGCGGCGGGTGGCGGCGCTGTACCGCATCGAGCACGTCGCGGGCAAAGTGGCCGGGCGGTGTTGGATTGCCCTGAGAGGCATTGGCCCTGGCACGAATGCTTTCACGCCATGGCCACCAGGGCGAATCCGGGTGGATGACCTGCTCGGCCTCGCGGCTGGCAGTTTGTGCAAATTGCGTGTCGATGGCGCCGGGCTGGACTTCCATTACGCGTATCCCGAAGGGTGCCAGTTCCATGCGCAATGCATCGCTCAACGCATGTACGGCGGCCTTTGATGCGCAATAGGCGCCGGCGAAAGGCGTTACCAGCACACCGGAAACGCTGCCGATGTTCACCACCAGACCTCTGCTGGCGCGCAGCAACGGAAACAACGCATCAGTCACCCCAACCACCGAAAACACGTTGGTCTCAAATTGCCTGCGCATGGCCTCAACGCCGCCGTCCAGCAAGGGCGCGATACCTCCGTAACCCGCATTGTTGATCAACACATCCAGCCCTTTGCCGTGCTCATCCAGACTAGCGGCCAACTGCTCAATCGCAACGCTATCGTTCACGTCCAGCGCGACCGCGTGAAACCCGGCTGCAACCAGCGCTGCTACGTCGGCGGGCTTGCGCGCCGTGGTCCACACGTCATGGCCCGCTTCCTTGAAAGCATCCGCCATGGCGCGGCCGATGCCGCTGGAACAACCGGTGATCAACACCACAGACATGATTCATTCCTTGGAAAAAAAAGGCTGGCGCTCAGCCCGAGAACGCGCCCTGCAGCCGTTCGGCCCGGAACTCCAGCGTCTGCGGCCGGTAACCTTGGCGGAGCGTCGGCAGCGGCAAGCAATCTTGCCACTGGCTACCGGGCAGCAATTCCCCGGGCCCGCGATAGCGCGGAGCGGTGTAGGTGTCTTCGGCCAGATTAACGGTGTCACCCGGCGCGTATGCCGCGATTTTCCAGCGCAGCTCAGTCAGTGCGACGCTATTGCCGTTGTCGATCAGCACCAACAACGGACGTCCCGCCGGACATTGCTGCGGCGCGTAGTCGACGCGCATCTGAAGACGCTCCAGGCGTTGCTCGTCGCGGCTGTCTTCCCAGACCACAAAAGCAGCCACGATGCCCAGGCCCAAGGCGGCCGCCAATGAGACTGGCAGCGCCCTGGATGGATAGCGCAACAGCAGGACCAGCCAGGTGAACAAAAGCACGGCGCCGAAAATCATCGTGTCGATCTCGCGATGGCAGAGGTGGGCATCGTACCGAAAGGGGAGGGGATTGAGCTAATGGTGGATCATCAGATCCGACCCGAATCTGTAGGAGCCGGCTTGCTGGCGAACCCGGTTCAAACGCCGCTGGCGCAGTGGCTGAAGGTATTGGTTGGCCTGCAACTAACCGGCGAGGGGGCATGGCCTCGTGAGCGTGCATAAAAAAGCCCCCGAAAACCCTCTGCGGATGGGGAATACGCAGAGGATTGACGGGGGCTTAGTACTACTGGGTGAAGCGGTATTAACGGGCGATGGTCTGAGTCTTCACGCCAGCTTCCAAGCCTGGGGTGGAGCGACCATACACGTCTTCGAAGCGTTCGATGTCGTCTTCGCCCAGGTAGCTACCGGACTGGACTTCGATGATTTCCAACGGGATCTTGCCTGGGTTGCGCAGGCGGTGGACCGAGGCAATCGGGATGTACGTGGACTGGTTTTCGGTCAGCAGGAACACGTTGTCATCGCAAGTCACCTGAGCGGTACCCGACACAACGATCCAGTGCTCGGCACGGTGGTGGTGCATCTGCAGCGACAGACTCGCGCCCGGCTTCACCGAAATGCGCTTGACCTGGAAACGGCCGCCCATGTCCACGGAGTCGTACGAGCCCCACGGGCGATAGACTTCGAGGTGGTTCTGGGTTTCGCTGCGGCCTTGCTCGTTCAGCGTGTTGACCAGCTGCTTGACGCCCTGAACCTTGTCCTTGTGGGCAATCATCATGGCGTCTTTGGTTTCGACGACAACGATGTTGTCTAGGCCAATCACGGTGACCAGTTTGCCGTTGCCCTGAATCATGCAGTTGCGGCTGTCCTGGATAACCACGTCGCCTTTGGTGACGTTGCCGTTTTCGTCTTTCTTGTGCACGTCCCACAGCGACGACCAGCAGCCGACATCGCTCCAGCCCGCATCCAGTGGCACTACGCAGGCGCGTTGGGTTTTTTCCATCACGGCGTAGTCGATGGAGTTGTCCGGGCAGCAAGCGAAGCTCGCCTCGTCCAGCGAAATGCTGTCGCCTTCATGCTTGCTGCGCTCAAGGGTCAGCAGGCAGTTGTCGTAGATGTCCGGATCGTGCTTTTTCAGCTCTTCCAGGTAACGGCTGGCACGGAACAGGAACATGCCGCTGTTCCAGTAGTAGCCACCGGCTTCGACGAACTCGATGGCGCGTTGCTCATCCGGTTTCTCAACGAACTGCTGCACGCGGCTCACGCCTTCAGGCAACAGCGCGTCGGCGGTGGACTTGATGTAGCCATAGCCGGTTTCAGGCTTGGTCGCCGGAATACCGAACAGCACCATCTCGCCGCGCTCCGCAGCAACGGTTGCCAGAGCGAGGGCGCGCTGCAGGGCTTTCTGATCGTCGATCACGTGGTCGGCTGGCAGCACCAGCATCAACTCGTCACGGCCTTCGTTGGCCAGCATCATTGCGGTGATGGCGACGGCAGGCGCAGTGTTGCGGCCAAACGGTTCCATGATCACGGCCTGAGTTTCCAGACCCAATGCACCGAGCTGCTCGGTGACGATGAAACGGTGGTCCTTGTTGCACACCACAACCGGGTGCTGCATGCCGTCGAACTGCAGGCGCTCAACGGTCTGCTGGAACAGGGTGTGTTCGCCGGTCAGTGCCAGGAACTGTTTAGGAAACTGTTTACGCGAAAGAGGCCAGAGTCGGGAACCGCTACCACCTGACAAGATCACTGGAATCATTTTGTTTCTCCGTTAAGCAAAAATCGTTCGAATGGGCTGTAGGTACTTCGGTCTTTCTGGTTTTTGTCTTGCATCGTTCGGCGTCCTCCTGGCTGGCTGCTTGCTCCGCAGTGCCTGACGCCGACCGCTTGATTCCGTGAATCTGGCGGCGCGCTCGGGATCAAGCGCGCCCGCGGTCTTTCGACCGGCTTCAAACCATTACTGAGTGGCAGTCGGGCGCTTGACCCAAACTGGCGACAGGTTGCTGCCGCTGCCGGTGACGTACAGCACGGCGGCTTCACCACGCTCCAGCGCAACAGGCTTCAGGTCGCTGACTTTCTTGTCACCGTCGAACAGCGCGAAGCTGACTTTGACCGGGTTGATTTCGCGCTCGCCGGTGCCCTTGGCAGCGACAGCCTTGACCACGTCGGTCTTGCCGTCAGCAGTTTTCAGGGTCAGCGACTTGTCGCTCAGGTTCTGTACGCGAACCAGCGACTTCTGCTTGTTCTTGAATGGCGGCTCTTCAACCAGCTGTGGAGCACCGGACGTGTTGTTCACGATGGTGTAGTAGTGATCGCTCGCCAGTTTCACCGGCAGGCTCTGGCTACCGATTTTGGCGGTGTAGTCGCCCTGTGGCATGAAGCCGAAGTCACTGCTGGCCAACGGGCCGATGTCGTTGAGGCTGGTGTTGCCGACGCTGGCGGTGATTTCGCTGTTGCTGGCGTTGTACACACGCACGAAGGTCGAACCTTTTGGTGCGGTTGGGCCGTACAGGGCTGCGTCACCACCGGCGAAAGCGGACAGGGACACAAAGCCCAGGCTTGCGGCGAGTACACAGGTTTTCAGCAGGTTGGTTTTGCGCGAACGAACTGGCATTGGGTTCTGCGAAGTCATAGTCAATAGTCCTCTCAGTTTTGCGCCCGAACGGGCGGCTTGGAGTTGTTGGCGTTGTCGGCCAGATTCTGTTGGGGGTCACGGGCCTTTTTGAGTTCAGCGATCCACTGGGGGTCGAACTCGGTCAGGTCGTTGTGAGCGGGCAGGTAACGCTCCGGGAATTCCCAGATGAGTACCTGCGGCGGGCTGCTCTTGAAGGCGTCGGTTTGCAGATACTTGAGCATCGGCAGGATCGGACCATGGCCGTCTTCGGCGTAGTTCACGACGTCGGCGTGCAGGGCCTGCTTCAAGGCACCGGCAAAGTTCCAGTTGGGGTTGGCGCTGTAACTGGTGCCGACCAGGCCGACTGCGACCGAATTGTCTGCGAACAGCGCGTCGCCGCTTTCCCCACCGGCATCAGCCGGGTTGGTGCTGCGCTGTTGCAGATCGTCCGGCTTGGGCAGCAGGTTGCTGAACAGCGGATCCAGCGGCAGGAAGTTGGTCAGATCGCCCTTGTAGGGTTCGGTCGACTTGGCTTCGGTGACGAAGTTCTGCGGCTCAACGTTCAGCGGCGCCTGTTGCGCAATCACGTTGCCCAACTGCTGAGCGACCACTTCGGCGCCCATCGGAGTCCAGTGAGTGTCGGTGCGCAGGAATACCTGGCCCTTCTCTTTGGCACCTTGCAGCGGCGTCAGCAGGTCAGGGGCGAGGATACCGGCCTGATTCACTTGCGCGTGGAATTGCTGATACAGGTCGGTGTGCAGCGCAGCCGGCGTATTGTCGCCCACGTGCTCCGGGTACAGACGCGTCTTGGCCGGAACGATTGCCAGCACCAACTGCGTACCCTGCTTCTTCAGCGTGTCGCGAACGCCCTGGATAATTGCCAGGTTGTCTGCTTCGTTCTGCTCGCTGTTGGCGACGGCATCGAACTCTTCGTCGGTGTACAGCCACTGGTCCTTGCCGAGGATGACGCCCGGACGGCCTTCGTTGAACAGCTTGTAATCCAGCGCGGCCCAAAGGTTGGTGCCCAGACGCTTGATCGGAAACTCCTCGTCGTAGTGGGTCTCCACCGCCTTGGTCCAGTGACCATTGAGCACGGTGGTTTCCTTCGAGGTCGAGAAGCCGACAAAGCTGCGCAGCGACCACAGGCCCAGCACCAGCAGAATCGCCAGGAACAGGAAGATGTAGAGGAAACGTAATGAACGGGTCATGTCAGGCTCCTCAGAACTGGAAGTAAAGGAACGGCGAGAAGCTGGCCGCCGAAAGTTTAAGAATCGAAGCAACGAACATCAGCAGGATCAGCGCGCGCATCAGATAGCGCGACCAGTCGACGGTCCAGTAGGCAGGCTGAACCTGCGCTTCGGTGCCGACGATGAAGCCGGGTTGATGAATGCTGCCCGGCTTGTCGCCCGGTACGGCCTTGATCAGGCCTGGCTCGGCTGCGGCAGGACCGTCGGTTTGAGCAGTCTTGTCCGTCGGCTTGGCCGGGGCACGGTTGCGGTAGAAGTCACGCAGGCCGAAGAAGGCGAGGGTGATGTACGCCACAACAAGCGTTGCAACCTGCAGACCGGTGAGGCTTGCGCGGTTGAGCTCCGACAGGCCCAGATCGCTGAAGCTGAACATCGCGCCATACATGCGAGCGGCAACGTGCAGGTTTTCAGAGCGGAAGATGACCCAGCCCATGACCACCAGCAGGAAGGTGAATGCCCAGCGAACTACGTTGAAGGTGCGCGGTGCGGTGTTCAGACCGATCGCCTTTTCAATCGCCAGCCATACACCGTGCCAGGCGCCCCAGACGATGTAGGTGATGTTGGCGCCGTGCCACAGACCGCCCAGCAGCATGGTCAGAAACAGGTTGCGGTAGGTCGCGACCTTGCCGCCACGGTTGCCGCCCAGAGTGATGTACAGATAATCACGCAGCCAGGTCGACAGGCTGATGTGCCAGCGACGCCAGAACTCGGTGATCGACTGGCTGATGTACGGCTGCTTGAAGTTTTCCATGAAGCGGAAACCCATCATCAAGCCCAGACCGATGGCCATGTCGCTATAACCGGAGAAGTCAAAGTACAGCTGTGCGGTGTACGCCAGTGCGCCCAGCCAGGCATCGCCCGTGGTGGGGTTTTGCAGTGCAAAGCAATGGTCGGCGACCACGGCCAGCGTGTCGGCAATGAAAACCTTCTTGATGAAGCCCTGCATGAACCGCGTGCAGCCCTCGGAGAACTTGTCCAGGGTGTGCGTGCGATTGTTGAACTGGTCGACCAGATCGCGGAAACGCAGTACAGGCCCGGCAATCAGGTGCGGGAAGATCGCCACAAATGCTGCGAAGTCGATGAGGTTGCGCGTCGCTGGTGTGTCGCCGCGGTAGACGTCGATGATGTAGCTGATGGACTCGAAGATGTAGAACGAGATACCAATCGGCAGCAACACATGCGTGAGAATGAAAGGCTCAAGACCTACGGACGTCATCATCGCGTTGATGCTGTCCACGCCGAAGTTGGCGTACTTGAAGTAGCCGAGGATGCACAGGTCGACGGCCACGCCGAGCAGCAGCCAGCGCTGTGCCGGTTTGGTTCTGACCCCGGCGGCGCCTACGCGCAGGCCGATCCAGTAGTTCCATAGCGTCACAGCTGCAAACAGTGCCAGGAAGTCTACCCGCCACCACGCGTAGAACACGTAGCTGGCGACTAGCAGCAGCAGGTTGCGATAACGTTGCCCGCTCAAATAGTACAAGCCGAGAAACACCGGCAAGAACAGGAACAGGAACACGTTGGATGAGAAAACCATCCTTTATCTCTCCATTTGTCCAACATCAAAGGCCGAAGCCCCCCAAACCCCCCATATAAAATGGAGGGGTGAAACATGCATCTGCCGACTCCCTGCAGGAGTGAGCTTGCTCGCGATGAGGCCAGTACATCCGACATCGTTATGTCGTCTGGAAAATCGCTTTCGCGGGCAAGCGCGCTCCTACAGGTCTTGCGTCCGCCGGACTACTCCGGCGCGGCTGCGCTTAAGAACCGCCCTTGTCACCCTTGTCATGCGTCGGGTCATAGGTACGGGTCAGGTCGCCGCCGAGGCGGAAGTTCTTGAACGGCTGCATCTTGTGTTTCTGTTCAAGCACATCCGGGCCGCAGTCGTACAGAGAGCAGTACGGTTCGAGCCAGGCAAATTTCATGTCGGTCTTGAGGTCCGTCATGTCCTGATCCTGACCGTCCCGGGCCTTAAACTCGCTGCCCGAGTTCTTCACGCCGGCCAGCACGCGATCACCCAGGCGCTTGAGCGCACCGTTGTTTTCCTGACGCAGATCGACGCCGTTGGCCTGCGCGAAACTCGCGATCATGGCCAGCGGAGGAAGTGCGTAGTTGTGGTACGCCAGCGCGCGTTGCTTGCGCTTCAACTCGTTCGGCAGGAAGCCTTGCGGGTCAACCTGATTGGCGGCGATCTTGAATTCCTTCACCGACCAGTCAAAGAGGTCCTGACGGTTGGTCGCCACTGCCGTCGACATCACAGCCCAGGCCGCCCAGTACGAGTGGTTGTTAGTCTTGTCGAGCGGCAAATTGTTCCAGTCGCTGACGACGTGATCCGCAAGTTTGCTGAACCAGCTTTCGATGATCTGCGTTTCCTGCTGGCGGGTGGCCAGCGGGTGCGATTCCGAGAACTTCAAGCGCAGATAAGCAGAGGACATGCTGCCCAGTGCCCATTTGCGCATCGACTTGCCGGTGTGGTTGAAATCCGTGGACTCCAGCGCATCGGCCTTGGCCCAGGTTGTCAGCATGTTGAGTGCACAATCGAGCTGTTCCGGGCGACCGTCACGCATGTATTGCATCACCACCTTGCTGGTGGCGCGCTCCATGGTAGTGATGTCTTTGGTCGCATCCCGAAAAGCCTGATCGGAGACGACATTCAATGTGGCGCGTGCCTTGTCCGAACCCTCGTACTTGCTGCGGAACTGCAGCGGGCCGGTGTAGGGCTGCGGAATGGCGTCACAGTTGAACTTGTTCTGACCGCTCTTGAATTTCTCGACACCCTCGTAGTAACCCTGCGGCGGCACAAGTGTCGACGCAGCGCTCGCGCTGGTGGCAAAGACTGTCGAAGACAGCATTGCCAGCGAGAGGAGGGTGGGGAGCATCAGTTTTGGAGTGTGCATAGGAGCCTCATAACCCGGCTTGCGCGGTTTGATGCGCGACATTCGGGAACACGTTGCGTTTGCATACTTTCGCTTCGACCTGCTGAGGCGCAGTGCCCGCTTCCGGGCCCTGAACTTCCAGTGCGAGCAATTGCTGGTCAGCCCAGTCCTTGTCATCGCGCAGTTCGAAGGAGAAGCGCCCGTCGGTTTCAGATGTTTCAGGTTTCTCGATCTTCAAGTCTTCGTGGCGACCGTTCATGTACCAGAGGCGCGCCTGAAGAGTCTTCACCGAGTTGTCGGCGAACTTGATATCGATCTGATTACTGCCGTTGCGCACATCCTTGATGCCGTTTTTGCCGTTGACCAGCAACTCGTTGATCCCTGGTTTGAGGGTGGTGCTGCTGCTCATGATTGCCGGTTTGCCTTCACAGCCGTTGTCCAGCAGCGACATCATCTGGCGATAGATGGTCTCCTGGTCCAGGCGGTAAAGCGGCGAGAATTCCCAGATCAGAATCTTGGGAGGGTGTTTCTGGAAGTCTTCGCTGCCCAGGTACTGCAGCATCGAACCTTCGAGGCCGCCGCCCGGGAAGGCGACGTTCAGCACATCAGCACCAATGAATTCCTGCAAGAAGCCGGCGAAGTTGTAGTTCTTGCCGCTGTGGCTGGTACCGACCAGGGTAATTTCCGGGTTACCGGAGTCACCAAACAGGTCGCCGTCGGCAGCTTCGCCTTTGGGTTCCGTCTCAAACTGGTCCATGTACTGGATGGCGTAACTCGTGCCGCACAATTGACCCGCCATATTGTGAAGAGTGCCCTTCTTGCCCATGCGACCTGACAAGTGGGTCTCGAATTCACGACGCGGAACACCGGCAAACGCCTGCATCTTCTTCACGGACTCGGCCACGATTTTCGCAGTGCGCTGGGCGCCATACGGCGTCCAGTGCTGGTCACCGCGGAAGTAGAAATCGTGGGCCTGCTGCTCGTTGGTCAACGGCGACAGGTCCGGCACGGTGTAGCCCATTTTCGCGAAGCGACCGAGCATGGCCTGGTAGTTGCGCAGCGCGGTGTTGTAGTCGAACTTGTCGCGCTCGGCCGGGAACAGCTTGTTACGGTCAACCAACCCGCGGGTCGGCTGGTAAACGACGACCAACTCCACACCCTTGCTCTTGAAGGCATCGTGCAGTTGCTGCATGCGGCGATAGCCTTCCGGCGTGGTGTCGAATTCGGTGCGCAGGTCTTCGCGGGTCCGGAACAGCCAGTCGCCCTGGGCCTGAACCAGCGTGGTGAAGTTCTGCTGGTAGCGGCTGACGTAGTTTTTCTCGTCGTGTGCTTCAGGGCACAGGCTGCAGCAAGGCTCGGCAGTAAAGCTCGGGGCAGTCGTGTCTGCGGCGTACGCCGCGTTGCCGGCGGCGAACAGTGCAGCGGTCAGGCCCGAGAGGCTGAGCAGTTTGATCAAGTGTGCGTGCATAGAAATATCTTCCTCAGTCCCGGAGTTGTTTCTGGCTTTCTACCGGGTCGATCAACACGGCTTTCTGCTGGCGCACCAGCAGATCGAGGATTTCGTCCTGACGATCGCCCAGAACACCGTTGAAGCTGATCCCGCTGGCTTTGGTCGGTGCAAGCATCGCGACCTTGTACAGCTCGACGCTCAGTGGCGAGTCGATGGACAGCGGTCCTGAACCGTTGGAGGTCAGTTCACCGCCGACCATGATCATCGAGACTTCTGCATCGAACGGATCGAGCTTGATGTCCCGGTCAGTGTCCGACAGGTCTTTGATGTGGCCGTAGACGCCCATCAGGCCGTTGCCGATGGCCAGGTTTTCGTACAGCTTGATGTTGGTGCTGTTACGTACCCGGATGCCGTGACGTTTGTTGGCGAACACGCGGTTGCCCCACAGCAGGTTGTCGGCGCTCTCGTACAACGTGATGCCGTCTGTGTGGTTGCGATAGATCTCGTTGTACGCCACCAGGTTGTTCACGCTGTTACGGTCAAGGACGATGCCGGACAGGTGGTTGTCGTAGCTTTTGTTGTTGATGATGAAGCTGTCGTTCACCTCACGGGAGACGATGATGCCGTGCTTCTTCTTCGTGCCGTACACCGTGTTTTCAGCAATGATCAGACCGTGCGAACGGTCGTGTGGGTCGATGCCGTAAACGATGTTGTCGTGGTAGGTGCTGCCCTTCACCACGAAGTCGCGGGTTTCATAGCAGTAGAAGCCGTACCACATGTCCGAGAATTCGGAGTTGACGATCCAGCCCGTAGGGTCCGGGCGGTTCATCTTCGCCTTGGTGTTCGGGGTGTACTGGGAAATACTGATCCCGTACGACTTGCTGTTGTTGTAGCCCAGGCTCGCCACTTTGGTGTTGAACATGTAGGTCTGGGTACCGCCCCACGACAACAGGAACGGCCGGAATTCCTTCGGCGCCTTGTACGTCGACGGGCCGTTGGCCGCTTCGCTCCAGCCGGTCAGCTTGGTGTCGGACATGAACAGCATGTTGTCGTTGACCAGGAACGCACCGGCGTCCTGGGACAGACGCAGCTCGACGGTTCTCTTGTCGATTTCAAGAATGCCTTTTCTGCCGACCACGATAGGCAGACGCGCCAGGAACACGCCCGGCGACGTTTCGCTCAGGTACTGCTTGGGCACCTTTTTAGCCAGGTCCTGCAGGGTCATGTAGCCGTCGTCCACGAAGATGGCTTCGGGAATGCCGTGCTGACGCGCAACCCATTCGGCCATCTTGTTATCGCCGCCGATGAACTCCTTGAGCGAGTCCTCCTGCATCATGCGTTTGATCGAAGCCTTGCCGGGCTTGGTGCGCACGATCTTTTTCTGCATGGCCTGCTGGGTGTAACCGGACAGGTCGGGCAACTTGGGCTTGTCCATGAGCAACGGCTCAATAGGCGCGCTGGTGATGGAGTAGGTCTTGGCCTGATGCAGACCTTTGACCACTTCACCCTTGCCGTCAGCCGGGTGCGCCGCCGGTGCAGGCACCGGCAGAGGACTGTTGGCCATCGCAGTCGTGCTGGCCAATAGCAAGGCGCTGCTCAGCACCGCGCTTCTCAGCACGGAGCTTTCCAGCAGGGCATGTGGCCATGCCCGGTGACGCAATCTGCTTGCTTGACTGTTCATCTCATTGCACTCCTATCGCGGCTTGCATCAGAAGCGCCAGATGACGTCGACGATGGCGCGGTGCATGTAGTTGTCCACACCGCTTTGGTACGCATCGCCCGGCTTGAAAACGCCTGCGCGGAGACGGATCAGCGCCGACGGTTCGTCGAACGACTGGCTCACCGCCGCGGGCAGCAGGCCCTGCTTAAAGTACTTGGTCACGACCAGATCCATCTCCTGGCCCAGGTCCTTGTTGCCGTCTTGCAACTGCAAGGACTGGAGAACGCCGGAAACGTCTGTACTCTCTGGCGCTGGATTGACGCCCGCGCCGCCGATAGGGGAGTGGCCATCAACGCGGCGGAACTTGTGGTAGATCAGCGAGGCGTCGTACTCGTCCTGCATCTGCCAGGAGGCAAACAGCGAGCCGGACTCTACGTTGGCCATCTCGCCCTGGAACGCTTCACCGAAGCGATGCACGCGCGAGCGGGTACCGGTCCAGTTCGAGCGGTTGCTTTCCAGACCGTTCTGTTCGTAGTTCTTGCTGGCGCGGGAGTAAGCGCCGCCCACTTGCCACATTGGATCCAGACGGAAACGCAGACCCAAATCAGTCGCCCAGCCGTTGACGTTTTCGTCGGTCTTTTCGCCAGCCACGTCCTGATCGCCAATGGCGTCGAAGCGGCTGCCGATGCGATCGCGGTCGCCGGTCAGCCAGGTCAGGCTGCCCCAGTAGTTGACGGTGTTCAGATTGCGGTAGTTGTACGCGTCGCTGTTGGCCTGCAGACCCAGCCAGGTCAGATCACCACGGCTGGTTTTGTCCAGGTCATCAATGGGCTCGCCCTGGTGTTTCAGGCTGCCGCCGTCGTGACTGTGGTGCGCGCGAATCCCTGCCCATTGGCCGGGTGTCCACTGGTATTCCACGTCGCCGTAAAGGTGTGAGCGGTCCTTGTCCTGCGCCGAAAGCTCGGTCAGGTCAGTACGGTATTCGCTGAAGCGTTGCGCAGCACCCACTTCGGCTTTGAGCAGCGTGGTGTCGAAGGTCCAGTTGACGGCTTCGATGTTGGTGTCGTGCCACTGACCGTCATCATTGCGCAGGCGCTGACGGCCCACTTTCAGGATCTCGCCAGGGTAGGCCGTGAAGCCGCTGTAGCCGATCCAGAATTCGCGCAGCGCGGCGTAGCTGTCATCCACCTTGCGGCTGTTGGAAGTGCTGCGCGAGCGTTGGGTGCTCTGGCCGTTCGCGTCGGTAACCTGCTGATCCAGCGGGTCAGTCTGAATGGTGTCGGTAGCAGCGACTACCTGGCCCATCGCGTAAGCGCTCCAGTCGCCCGACTCGCCATACGCCCATGGGCGCAGGTCCAGACCGACACCATTGACGTCGCCACCGCTGCGGGTGCCGAGGTCACGGTCGTCTTCCATCTGCCCGGTCACTTTGACTTCGAGGCCGAAATTCTGAGTGTCGGTCAGGGCTGCCAGAGTCGGCGTGGCCCACATCATGGAAAAACCCAGGCCCATGCCAGCTGCCATCAGAGGGTTCAACTTAAGCTTCATAGAGGTGCGTCCCCGCCGTCTTTTTCTTCTTGCAGGGTCTGCAAGGCCAGCGCATTTTGTGCTGTGGTGCCTCGGACCTGCTGTTCACGCTGGAGAAGACTCTGCGCCTGGGCGCGCTTCTCAGGCGGCAATTGTTCGTTCAGTTGTTGCGCAAGATCCGTCGCTTGCGGCGTGCCTTGAGCCAGTGCGAGCTGACCGAAGACCCACGCGTTGACCGGATCAGGCTTGATGCCTTTGCCTTGCGAGAACAACTGCGCGAGGGCGAAGTCGGCACTGTTCTGGCCACCGCGTGCGGAGGTCAGCAGCTGGTCGACAGCTTTTTGCGGGTCTGGGTGGCCCAGATAACCCCGGCGATAAAGCTGACCCAGGTAGTAATGCGCGGAGATCTGCGTCGCAGCGGCCTTGGTCAGGTGCTCCTCGGCTTTCTTCGCGTCCGGCAAGACCAGCTTGCCTTCGTAATACAGTTTGCCCAGCAACAGTTCGGCGCGCGGTTGGTCCGCGGCACGGCCGTTGTCCAGGTATTCCATCATCTTGTTGACGTCACCCAGTTCCGGGTAGTCGTACAGCAACTGCGCCAGGCTCACCCATGAAGCGGGGTAGCCGGGAGCCACTTTTTCAAGCAGCGTTTGCGCAGTCTTTTCGTCCGGCTTGCCCAGGGTCGAATCAGCCAGCACCCGGGCAACGCTGTCCACGCGCATGGCAGGTATGCTGCCCATGGCGTAGCCGCTTTGCATCTGCTGGATCAGCGCAGCCTGCTTGTCGGTTTCGCCGCGCTTCTGGTAAACGGTCGCCAGCTCGGTGTAGCAAACGTCCGTCGTGCGCAGCGCCTGCTTGCAGATGCTTTCCACGTCGGCCAGATGCTGGTCATAGGTGCCTTGAGTGCGATACAGCAGCACCTGGGCCAGGCCAGCTTCCGGGTAACCGGTGGCGCGCCACTCGTTGATCTTCTGCTGCGCGTTCACGTTCGGGAACGTGTGCGGGTATTGCAGATAGAGCATGGCCAGCGGGATCAGCGTGCCGGCTTCGCCGTTGGCGAAAGCGGTCTTCAACAGGCCTTCGGCTTCACGTTGCTCGGCTTCGGTGGAGTTCGGCTTGACCGCCAGCAGCTTGCCCAGGCGCGATTGCGCTCGGGGCGAAGTGGCGGCCGCAGCGCGGTAAGTCGCCTCGGCCTGCTTGATCAGCTCCGGGTCGCGGGTACCCACCTGGATGTCCGCGAGGCCGACCTGTGCGTCGCTGTAGCCCAGGTCCGCCAGTTGCCGATAGTTTTGCTCCGCCAGCGCGGTGTCGCCGCGTTTCAGGGCTTCGTTGGCCAGGCGCTGATCGGGCAGGCCGGCACAGCCGCCCAAACCGATAGCGATCGCCAGGCTCAACAATGTAGGGGCTGACAAGCTTCGTAGTGGGCTAGCCATGTTTAGAAACCTGCCGCCGTGGCTTTGTCGATCAGCCAGTTCAGCGATGGGCCACGGTTGCTCACCACTTCAACCGGACGACCTGCCAGGTTGCTGTTGATGGCTTCATCTGGCTGGATCTGAACGCGGATGTCGGAAGACAGGTCAGCCGGGCTCAATGCCGTGGCGCTGACGATCTTGCCGCTGTGGTTGCCTTCTTCGCCCGCCACCTGGAAGTTCACGCTGGCGCCCGGCTGGACGTCGGCGAACTGGCGGTAGGTGAAGCGTGCTTCGACGTTGGCGGCGACGTTGCGCGGCACCATCTGGAAGATCACTTGGCCCTTGCTGGCGTACTGACCGTCGGCGACGAGTTGCTTGGCCACGACGCAGTCGCATGGGCTGGTCATGGTACCGGCCAGCTGACGACCGAACAGCTCTTCGATCTTGGCAGGCTGCATTTCGTCCGGGTCCAGGTTGCCTTTCAACATGTCCAGCATGCTGGTGTTGAAGGTGGCCAGTGGAGCGCCTTTAGCTACTTCGCCGTTCGCGGTGACCAGACTGGTCACGGTGCCTTCACGAGGCATGGTCACGTCCAGGCTCGGTACGCTGACCAGACCCGACGTGGAGTGGCTGACGAAGTACATGCCGTAGACCGACTTGGCGACGAAGCCGAAGGCGGCCAGACCGACGATGAAGATACCGGCGCTGAAGGTCACTGCACGCAGACGACCGAACGCGCTCTGGCCGCTGCCGGAGTCTTTGTTCTTGCGCGCCTTGGTGAAGTTGTCGCGCTGCAGGGTCGCGAGCACTTCGCCCATGCTGATGAGATCGCCCGACAGGTGCGAAGTGATCAGGTGGCGCAGCGTTGCGATGTCCTGAGCTTCCAGGTGCTGGAACTGGCAACCCACACGGCCGGTGGCGGAATCGATGGTGCGCACTTGCAGGTCGATGTCCATTGCCAGACCGAGGTTGTCGATCAGGAACTGCAGGCGGCCTTTGATGACCTGACCCACGCTTGGGCGCAGATTGGCAGGAGCAACGAAGCTCAGACCGCCGGCGGAAAGGTCTTCGACGCGAACCAGTGGTGCGTTCGGCTGCCCGTTGAGCAGTCGCAGCTTGGCCGGGATCTTGACCCGTGCGTGCTGACGCTGGGCTTCGGATTCATGTACGACATTGGCATTCACGGCTGTATTCATGGTGATAATTCCTGATTAATCGAGTTGATCCATTGTTTCGGTCAGAGGCCCGTTCAGACCATTGTCAGCAGCACGGCAACGAAGATGCTGCCAGCCGAGAAAGTCATGGTCCGCGACGACCAGGTGTTGAACCAACCCTGGAAGCTGGCCATGTCGCGGCTCAGTTTTGTGTCCTGGCGGGTCCAGGACTGTCGGTCGAGACGGAAGAAGACGTAGATCTTCATCAGGGCGCCGACGATTTGGTTGTAATACAGAATGATCGGGTAGGCCGGTCCAATCCTGTGTCCGCTGCACGACAGCAGCAGGGTCAGAATCAGGCGGGTGATGCCGATCCACAGCAGGTAGGCCAGCAGAAACTCGATGCCGTACTTGAGGCTCGCCAACATGGCGACCGTCAGGCCCAGCAGGGAGGTCCACATCGACACGCGCTGGTCGAACAGCACGATGCTGGTGAAGATACCGAGACGGCCTACACCCAGGCCCAGCGCGCGGGAGTTCTGCCGAAGGTTGTTGCCATACCAGCGATACATCAGCTTGCGGCTGGCCTTCAGGAAGCTCTTTTCCGGCGGGTGCTCAACAGTGTTGATCGCGGCATCGGGCACGTAGAACGTGTCATAGCCCAGGCGCATCAGGCTGAACCAGCTCGACTTGTCATCGCCGGTCAGGAACTTGAAGCGGCCCAGACGCCAGTGCTGCAGCGAATCGCTTTCAACGTCGGCGATGAACACAGGGTCGGTCACCACGGTGGCGCGGAACACCGACATGCGGCCGGTCATCGTCAGCACGCGCTTGGACAGAGCCATCGAGCACATGTTGATGTGACGCTGAGCGAAACGCAGTTTGTGCCACTCGCTCATGATGTAGCCGCCGCGGACTTCGCAGAACTCGTTGGTGGTCAGGCCGCCGACATTGCCGAACAGCTGGAACCACGGAACGGTCTTCTGCACAACGCCTTCAGCCAGCACGGTGTCGCCGTCGATCACGGCCACTACGGCGCGGTCGTCGGGCATGTGACGGGAGATGGCGCGGAAGCCGAATGCCAGGCCGTCACGCTTGCCGGTACCGGCAATACGCACGAAATCCAGCTTCACGTGTTCCGGCGGGTTGTATTTGGCCCACAGCGCCTTGACCAGCAGCTCATCGGACATTTCAACCAGCGAGCACACGATGGTGGTCGGGAAGCCGCAGTTGATCGCTTCGCGGATCACCGAGCTGTACACCTGAGCGGTAGTCAGCGCATCGATGCGAAAGCTGGTAACCATCAGGAACACATGGGACGGATCGGCCGCCTTGCCCAGCTTGCGCACTTTACGGCGCAGGTGCGGGTAGACGATGTACAGGAAAATCATGCCGCGCACGAAGTGCGTTGCGCCCATCGAGTAGCGCCAGATGCCGACGATACCAATGAGGAAAATGAAATTTTTGGAATGCGAGTCAAACAGCGATGCAGGCAAGGCCATAGCAATGGCAGCCAGCAAACTCAGATAAAACAGCCAACCTGCGGCCTGGAGGAAGCCGTGCTTCAGCCTTTGCATAATGTGTATCCCTAAGTCAGTTGCAAACTCAAGCCGCAAGCTTCAAACCTCCAGCCGCAGGCATTGCTGCCTGGGGCTGGAGGAATGAAGCCTGAAACTTGCAGCTCGTGGCTTGCAGCTTGCTGAGTGTTACCAGCAGATACCTTCGATTTGACCGTTTTCAGTGGTGGTGCCTTTCATGAAGCCCACCAGGTCAATCACGCGCTTGCCAGCTGGCGCGTTGTTGGCGAGTGCACGGAAGCGCTCGTCGCGGTTGCCCAGGATGATCACGTCGGATTTGTCGATGACTGCGTCGAAATCCGAGTTCAGCAGAGAGGAAACGTGCGGGATCTTGGACTCGATGTAGTCCTTGTTCGCACCGTGGACGCGGGCGTATTCGACGTTGCTGTCGAAGATGCTCAGGTCGTAGCCTTTACCGATCAGCATTTCAGCCAGCTCGACCAGTGGGCTTTCGCGCAGGTCATCGGTACCGGCCTTGAAGCTCAGACCCAGCAGGGCCACTTTGCGAGTGTCGCTGGCGGCAACGATGTCGAATGCGTTCTGAACCTGGGACACGTTGCTGCGCATCAGGGAGTTGAGCAGAGGTGCGTCAACGTCCAGGCTGCTGGCGCGGTAGGTCAGGGCGCGAACGTCCTTCGGCAGGCAGGAACCGCCGAAAGCGAAGCCTGGGCGCATGTAGTACTGCGACAGGTTCAGAGCCTTGTCCTGGCAGACCACGTCCATCACTTCACGGCCATCGACGCCGACTGCCTTGGCGATGTTGCCGATTTCGTTGGCGAAGGTGACTTTGGTCGCGTGCCATACGTTGCAGGTGTACTTGATCATTTCGGCAACGGCGATGTCCTTGCGGATGATCGGTGCGTCGAGTTCTTCGTACAGGGACTGCAGAACGTCGCCGGACGCCTTGTCGAATTCGCCGATAACGGTCATCGGAGGGTGATCGTAGTCGGCGATCGCGGTGCTTTCACGCAGGAATTCAGGGTTTACCGCGACGCCGAAGTCAACGCCGGCTTTCTTGCCCGAGCAGTCTTCAAGGATCGGGATAACCACGTTGGCAACGGTGCCTGGCAGAACGGTACTGCGAACGACGATGGTGTGACGGGTAGTCTTGTCACGCAGCACGAAGCCGATTTCGCGGCAGACCGATTCAATGAAGTCCAGCTCCAGATCGCCGTTCTTTTTGCTCGGGGTGCCGACGCAGATCATCGACAGGTCAGTAGCGCGAATCGCTTCGGAGAAGTCGGTGGTGCCGCGCAGTTTGCCGGTCTTGATACCGGTTTGCAGCAGCTCGCCCAGACCAGGCTCAACGATTGGCGACTTGCCGTTGTTGATCAGATCGATCTTGGCAGCGGAGATGTCCACACCCACAACATCATGACCACGCGCAGAGAGGCAACCAGCGCAGACAGCGCCGACATAGCCCAAACCAAAGATGCTGATACGCATAGTAATCTCCTCGATGTTTACGCCATTTAGTTGGCCGAAATATAAAAATTGTCTTACAACTTTCGCGCACTCGTACGCACGGCAAATGAATGTCGCGTGACAAGCACAGGCAGAATTAAGGGTGAGTTACCTATATGAAAGGCAAACCCGAATTTTACAGATCTACAGTGTCGAGTAGCCCATACATATCTATATAGGTTCCCGATCTGGGATATGGCAGGACACTCCAACGGGTGGTTAGCGCGTCGCGCCCGGGCGCTCTAGGACAAGGTTTCTGGCCTTCCCCCAATGAATCGACTCCGGTTAGCGACTGCGGGCACCCGAATGGTGCTAGCTCAATTTACTTCAACTAGTTTGGTGCGTGACTCCTTGTACGTACCACTTGACCCGTGGGTCTAACTTCGTTGAGAAGCAACTTCCAGATCTGTCCATGTGCCATGTAAGAGATGTCCTACATGGGGGACGAGAATTGTTACGGGATGTAGGAGCGTGGGCAATGCCCATAAGTTCCGGGCCACTCGTCCTCTTTTTGAGATTTTTCGTAACACCGGGGTGACGTCAGGTGGGGTCGCGACAGGGTCAGGCTTGGTTAGACCCAGCCCCCACGGGGGTTTTAGCGCTATTAGAGTCAAAGCGCCACTACTGCAAACGAGGGCACTGTTTTAGATGAAAAAAGTTGTTAAATTTTTGAGAAAAAAAGAGGGGCTTAGTTTCCGCCTTATACTTGGCGCCAATTACTCGCCAGCACTACCGTTTGTCCGCTTAAATTGCAGGATTTGAACTAAGTATTCGTCGGATTTTGCGAAATCCATCACTGTTTAATTTGCCACCAGTTGGAGGGTGACGCACATCCGAATGAAGGGGAGGCCGATTAGAAGCTGAATTGAGGCGGACAGACGCCTCAATTAAAGGCATCGAACGAGGCGGAAACGTTCGCGCGGCGTCCTTGCCGCGACTGCGTAACCCAGTGCAAAGCCGGGTTGGCTTGCTGCAATCACGCGTCCTGCTGGTCGCGGAGGAACACCAGCCTGTCGGTGGATGACAGTTCCTTGCTGTAGCGGTAGCCCTGAGCGTCGAACTGCATCAGATCCTTGGGCTTGCTGATGCGCTCAGTGATGACAAAACGACTCATCATGCCCCGGGCTTTCTTGGCGTAGAAGCTGATGATTTTGTACTGGCCGTTTTTCTGGTCGCGGAACTCGGTCTCGATCACCCTGGCTTTCAAGGCTGGACGCTTCACGGCCGAGAAGTATTCGTTGGACGCCAGGTTGAGCAACAGATCGTCGCCTTGCTCTTCAAGCGCCTCGTTGAGCCACTCGCTGATACGATTGCCCCAGAATGCATAGAGGTCTTTGCCTCTGGCATTGGGCAATTTCGTGCCCATTTCCAGGCGATACGGCTGCATCAAGTCCAGAGGGCGCAACAGGCCGTAAAGCCCGGACAGCATTCGCAGGTGTTTTTGCGCGTAGTTCAAATCGGCTTTTTTAAGGGTCTCGGCTGCCAGGCCTGTATAGACGTCGCCCTTGAACGCCAGCAGCGCCTGCTTGGCGTTATCAGGCGTGAACGCAGGGTCCCAGCTGCCGAAGCGGGCGGCATTGAGGCCTGAGAGTTTGTCGGACAGGTGCATCAGTTCGCCGATCTGCGCCGGTGAAAAGTCGCGCAGCTGGCTGATGAGTTCCTGAGAGTGGTCGAGAAATTGCGGCTGGGTGTAGTGCTCTGTCGTCGGCGGCGTCTCGAAATCGAGGGTTTTGGCGGGGGAAATCACCATCAGCATGCGCAGTTCTCCTTTAATCGTCCGCCGATTCTAGGGGTTGCACGCAGAGGACTCCAGCTATGGCACTCATAGGTGCGCTGCTGCAAGTGTCCGGCACCAATCCGGCATTCTGGAATGAAGCAAATCCGCTATAGTGCCTCGCCGGTTTCGGCCTCTTTATAAAGGATTGGGAGCACGTCGTTTTGCGCATGCTGTTATTGATCGGCGCCTGCTTGCTGGGCCTTAAGGCACAGGCAGCCACTGGCGAGATTGCGATGCTGGATCGCACGGTCTGGCCAGAGGCACTCGAAACTCCGCAGCTGTTCGATGTCGCGTCTCGTGCGCAAATTCTCAGCTTCGCCCACCAGTTGCTGGAAAGCGAAAACCTCAGCGATGCACAGCTCAGTGCCCGCCTGGGCCTGCGACAGGTCAACCTGCCAACGGTCAATCTGATCCGCACACGGTTGTGGACACGCCTGTTCGAAAACTGGAAAGCCGCCGAAAAAACCTGCGGAGCCGACGCCTCCTTTTGCGTGCTGGTCGATGACGTGCCGATGCTGCGTCAGCGGGCTGGGGAATATAAGGTCGCCGATGATTCCTTTTATGCGGGCTGGGCGGCGCCGGCCGATGCATTTAACCAGCGGTACCTCAACGAGCTGCTGCGCATGGCCGCCTTGTTCCCGCAAACCAGCAGCGAGGTCGAGCGGTTCAACTCCGACGAGCTCAGCGGCGACGAGATGCCGGACAGAACCTTCCTGCTCAACTTCGAGAGCGGTCCGACCACCGCCGATGGCGCCACCGACTGGCTGGCCGACTTCATGCGTCAACAGCAGATCACTGCGACGTTTTTTGTATTGGGTAAAAGCCTGCAGAGCCGGCTCGACGCCAGCTCGCCCCAGGCGCTGCAAAACCTTTACCGCCAGCAGTGCGTCGGGCTTCAGGGATGGGAGTTTCGGTCCCATGCCCACTGGCGCGACTGGCAAGACTCCATCGAACGCACCGCCGCGTTGCTTCAGCAAGTCTTGCCGGACAACTTCGTGCCCTTGTTCCGCCCACCCTATGGCCATCGACGCGCAGACAGCGCGCCGTTTTTCCGGGACCAACAGCTTCGCGTCTCGCTCTGGAACATTGATTCCCAGGACAGCACCGGGCGCATCAGCGCCGAGCAGGCTGCCAATCGAGTCCTGACGCTGATGCTGCTGTGGCGACGCGGCAACGTGGTGTTCCATGACAGCACGGACCGTGCTCAGCAGGCAGTGCCATGGCTGATGGCCAATACCGCGCAAAGCGGAGTGACGTGGGAGGACTGCCACATCTATCCGCAGCAGTTGGCGGACGAAGAAGACAATCAGGACGAAGAGGCCGACACCCCGGACGAAGACGCAACGGACGAGGAAACGATGGACAAGAGGCAGGAGGAGGAGCCCGTTCAGCCTGATGCAAAGGCGACGGAGGCAGCGACCGAGAAAAAAGCGGGGGAGTGAGGGGAGTAGCCAGGAGCATCGAAGGCCGGAAATTTCTGAAGAATTGTCCTCGACCGGACTTTCGACTTTAAACGCGCCCAAGGCATCCGCCAAGGCCTTTTTGTCGCCTGAAAAATAAACTTCAAAAAGCGTTGAAACGCGTTTTTATGTCATCGGTTTTGCGGTATTACGACAACAGACCGCCGAACCCTGCAACACAGGTGGCGTCATCCCAGACCCACTTTGCGCATTTTTCTCCTGCCTCAAGGAGAAAGCCGCGGCGGCCTTTTCGTGGCGCAGCATCGCTGTGTGTTGCGTCACTTGGCTTCTACAAAGGTGAGCGAGTATGGATGACCACGGACGCACCCCTTCCTCTAACCAGCCAATCCTTTATGTGCTCGATACCAATGTATTGATTCACGATCCAAACGCGCTTCTAAATTTCGAAGAACATCACGTTGCCCTGCCCATGACCGTCCTCGAAGAACTGGACAAGCTCAAGGCGGGCAAGCACTCGGTGGCGGCTGAATGCCGTCAGGCGATCCGTCTGATCGACAAGACACTCGGCGAGGCGACCCCGGAGGAGGTCGAGCAAGGCGTACCCATTGACCGAGGCACAGGCGTATTCAAAGGGTACCTGTCCATTCTCATGAACAAACGGCAGGATCCAAACCGCCTGCTGCCCGACAACCTCAATGACAACATCATCATCAACCAGTTGATCGACCTGCACGCGCTGAAAAAGGACACGCGCATCGTGCTGGTCACCAAAGACATCAATATGCGCCTCAAGGCGCGGGCCTGCGGCATCGAAGCGGAAGATTACAGCACCGATCAGCTGGTCGATGACGTGTCGATGCTGTCGCGCGGCTATCACACCATGACCGGTTCTTTCTGGGACCGCGTCAGCAAAGTCGATACCCGTCAGGACCATGGCCGTACCTGGCATAAGGTGCAGATGATCGAGCAGATCCCGGCCGTTCATATCAACGAGTTCATCATTGATGAGCAAGGTTTTGTGGGCTGGATCAAGGGCGTCAAACCGGATGAGCTGCTGCTGCTGGACATGCACCAGGAGCCGTTGCTGCACCAGGAGGCGTGGGGGCTGAAACCCCGCGACATTTATCAGGGGCTGGCGCTGTTCGCGTTGCTCGATCCGGATATCCATCTGGTCAATCTGTCGGGCGCAGCCGGTTCGGGCAAGACCATTCTCGCGCTGGCCGCTGCTATCGAGCAGACCATGGTAAGCAAGCGCTATCGACGCATCATTGCGACACGCAGCGTGCAGGGGCTTGACCAGGAGATCGGCTTTCTGCCAGGTACCGAAGCAGAGAAGATGGAACCATGGCTTGGCGCGATCACCGATAACCTGGAAGCGCTGCACATGGACGATGAAAACACCCACGGCAGCGTTGATTACATCCTCAGCAAGGTGCCGTTGCAGTTCAAATCCCTTAACTACATTCGCGGCCGTAGCTTCCAGCAAAGCCTGATCCTGATCGATGAATGCCAGAACCTTACGCCGCACCAGATGAAGACCATCATTACGCGTGCCGGTGCAGGTTCCAAGGTGGTCTGCCTGGGTAACCTGGCGCAGATCGATACCCCATACCTGTCGGCCACCAGTTCGGGGCTGACCTATCTGACGGAGCGATTCAAGGATTTCCCCAACGGCGTGCACATCAGCCTGCAAGGCGTACCGCGCTCGATCCTGGCGGAATACGCGGAGAGCCATTTGTAACCCTCTGATCCATGGACATCAACTGAATGTCCATTCACCGCTGAACCTGTAGGAGCCGGCTTGCTGGCGAACGCTTTCGGTCATGCGATGCAACTGACCCACTGCATTCGCCAGCAAGCCGGCTCCTACGGTCACGCGTTCGACCCGGCGTCTACGGTCACACGTCCGGTCCGGCTTTTAGGGTCATACGTCCGGCCCGGCCCCTGCTGTGATCCATGGACTTAACTGAAATCCATTCACCGCTGAACCTGTGGGAGCCGGCTTGCTGGCGAACGCTTTCGGTCATGCGATGCAACTGCAACTGACCCACTGCATTCGCCAGCAAGCCGGCTCCTACGGTCACGCGTTCGACCCAGCTTCTACGATCACACGTCCGGCCCGGCGTCTACGGTCATACTTCCGGCCCGGCCCCTGCTGTGATCCATGGACTTAACTGAATCCATTCACCGCTGAACCTGTAGGAGCCGGCTTGCTGGCGAACGCTTTCGGTCATGCGATGCAACTGACCCACTGCATTCGCCAGCAAGCCGGCTCCTACGGTCACGCGTTCTACCCGGCGTCTGCGGTCACACGTCCGGTCCGGCTTTTAGGGTCATACGTCCGGCCCGGCCCCTGCTGTGATCCATGGACTTAACTGAAATCCATTCACCGCTGAAAACCTGTAGGAGCCGGCTTGCTGGCGAACGCTTTCGGTCATGCGATGCAACTGCAACTGACCCACTGCATTCGCCAGCAAGCCGGCTCCTACGGTCACGCGTTCTACCCGGCGTCTGCGGTCACACGTCCGACCCGGTTTTTTACGGTCACACTTCCGGCCCGGCTCCTGCGGTCAGGTGCTCGCGGGCAAGCTCCTACAGTTAGGTCTCCATCAGCGTTACAATCCCCGCTCCTGTCCAGGAGTTATCCCGTGCTTACCCATCTCGATTCCCAAGGTCGCGCCCACATGGTCGACGTCACTGAAAAAGCCGTGACGTTCCGTGAAGCCGTGGCCGAAGCGCGTGTGCGCATGCTGCCCGAAACCCTGCAAATGATCGTTGCCGGCGGGCACCCCAAAGGCGACGTGTTTGCCGTGGCGCGCATCGCCGGCATTCAGGCAGCCAAGAAGACCAGCGACCTGATCCCTCTGTGCCATCCCCTGATGTTGACCGGCGTGAAGGTCGAGCTCACGGCCGAAAGCGCAAACACCGTGCACATCGTCGCCCGCTGCAAACTGTCCGGACAGACCGGCGTGGAAATGGAAGCGCTGACCGCTGCCAGCATTGCCGCTCTGACGATCTATGACATGTGCAAGGCGGTCGACCGCGGCATGACCATCGAGCATGTGCGGCTGCTTGAAAAGCTTGGCGGCAAGAGCGGCCATTTCATCGCTGACGAACCCGTGAGTGCCCAATGACTATTCATGTCCAAGTTCAGTATTTCGCGCGCTTTCGCGAAACCCTCGGTACCGAAAGCGAGCACCTGGAAGGTACGTTTGCGACCGTCGAAGCGGTGCGCCAGCATTTGCTCGAGCGCGGTGGCGTGTGGGAGGTGCTGAGCGAAAGCGGCATCATGTGCGCGCGCAATCAGGAGCTGTGCTCGCTGGATGAGCCGATTGAGCCGGGCGATGAAGTCGCATTCTTCCCGACTGTCACTGGAGGCTGAGATGAGCGTGCGAGTCCAGGCGGCGGCGTTCGATCCGGGTGCCGAAGTCAATGCCATGCACGATGCCAATGTCGGCGTGGGTGCGGTGGTGAGCTTTGTCGGCTACGTGCGTGATTTCAACGACGGACGTGAGGTGGCAGGCATGTTCCTTGAGCACTACCCCGGCATGACCGAAAAGGCACTGTTGAAAATCGTCGACGAGGCTCGGCAGCGTTGGCCGTTGCTGAAGCTTGAGGTGATCCATCGAGTAGGCGAGCTGGAGCCGGGCGAGCCGATCGTATTCGTCGCGGCTGCCAGCGCCCACCGTCAGGCCGCTTTCGAATCCTGCGACTTCGTGATGGATTACCTGAAAACCCGCGCACCCTTCTGGAAGAAGGAAAGCACCGCACAAGGACCGCGCTGGGTTGAAGGCCGGGACAGCGATCACAAGGCGGCGGACCGCTGGAAGTAGTCGTGCTGGTGCAACCAGGCGTCTGCGGGTCTGGGTCTGCAACCAGCTTCGCTTGTTCGCGGTCGCAACCGGTCATGAGCACCGTATCCAATTCATGACGGGGATGTTTATTGTTGACGTCAGGAAGACGTCGCACTAGCATGTGCTCGTTTTGATATCACTGTGATATCTCTCAGGGAAGAGCACGTCTAATGAGAACGCCTCAATCGGGTTCTGTCGCGTCACTCTCTTAATATCCTTTGCCTCTCTATCCACGCCCGTCGTGAGCGCCTGCTTGCGCCTGCGGATCATTGCGGGTGGGCCTGACAGCGGAGTCGCAGCGAGTCATCAGTATTAAACGTCTTCCGGAGACGACCGTTTAGCGCGGCGTTTATATCGGAGCACGGAACGGAATTTATTAGCGCGGAGCGTAGGTGTGAACAGACTGCAGCAGGTTTTCATTTCAGGGATGGCGGCAGCGACGCTGGCGTTAATGGGCGGCTGTGCGACGGAAAGCTCGCGCGCCATGCCGGTGGAGAAGGTCGAAAGCTTCAATACTGCTTACGCAGGTGTGCGCACGCCAATCGCCGTCGGCAAATTCGACAACCGTTCGAGCTACATGCGCGGGATCTTTTCCGACGGCGTCGACCGCCTAGGCGGTCAGGCCAAGACCATCCTGATTACCCACATGCAGCAAACCAACCGCTTTAGCGTGCTGGACCGCGACAACATGTCGGAGATCGGTCAGGAAGCGGCGATCAAAAACACTGCCCAGCAACTCAAGGGGGCCGATTACGTGGTCACCGGCGACGTCACTGAATTTGGTCGAAAGGAAGTCGGTGATCAGCAGCTGTTCGGTTTGCTGGGCCGCGGCAAGTCGCAGATCGCCTACGCCAAAGTGGCGCTGAACATCGTCAACATCAGGACCTCCGAGGTGGTGTACTCCACGCAAGGTGCTGGTGAGTATCAACTGTCCAACCGTGAAGTTATCGGATTCGGCGGCACCGCCAGCTATGACTCCACGCTCAACGGCAAGGTGCTTGATCTGGCCATGCGCGAGGCGGTCAACAATATGGTCCGCGCCATTGACGCAGGTGCCTGGAAACCGGCCATCAAGTAATCACGACAGGGAGCTTATTTAACATGGAAACGAAAATGAACGGTTTACGCGTGATTGCAGTGGCTGCTGCGGCCTTATGGCTCAGCGGCTGCGCCCAGCCCAAGACGCTGTACCAATGGGGCAGCTATCAGCCTGAAGTCTACGAATACTTCAAAGGCGAATCCAAAGAGGCGCAGGTCGCCAAGCTGGAGGAAGACCTGCAGAAAATTCGCTCCACCAACGGCAATCCGCCGCCGGGTTATCACGCTCAGCTGGGCATGCTATACGGCAGCCTGGGCAAGGATGATCAGATGGTCCAAGAGTTTCGCACTGAAAAAACGCTGTTTCCCGAGTCGGCGACCTATATGGATTTCCTGATGAGAAACGTCAAGACAGGAGTCGCGTCCAAATGAACCGTATCTTTCTGAAACTCGCGGCCGGTCTGTTCGCCGCAACGCTGCTGGGTGGGTGTGTCGCCCCCAAGACTGTTGATTATTCGGCGTTCAAGGAAAGCAAACCACGTTCGATACTGGTGATGCCGCCGGTGAACGAGTCGCCCGACGTAAAGGCAACGTACAGCCTGCTTTCCCAAGTGACCTTTCCGCTGGCCGAGGCGGGTTATTACGTCGTGCCAGTTGCCCTGGTCGACGAGACGTTCAAACAGAACGGCCTGACCAACGCAAACGACATTCAGGAAACCTCCCCGGCCAAGCTGCGGGAAATCTTCGGTGCGGATGCGGCGATGTACGTCAAGGTGACGCAGTACGGCACCACCTACATGGTGATCAGCAGTCAAACGGTCGTGACTGCCACTGCCAAATTGGTGGACCTGCGCAGCGGCACGACGCTATGGACGGGCACTGCGACCGCTTCCAGTGACGAAGGCGGCAACAACAGCGGCGGCGGATTGATTGGCATGCTGATCACTGCAGCGGTCAAGCAGATCATCAACAGTTCCACCGACGCGGGTCATCCAATTGCCGGGATCACCAGCCAGCGTCTGCTTTCTGCGGGCCAGCCGGCCGGCTTGTTGTACGGTCCACGCTCCCCGCGATACGGGACAGACTGACACCGGGCAGGCATAAAAAAAGCGCAACCCCCCGGGTTGCGCTTTTTTGTTTGCAGCAAGCCAGCAGCCTTCAGGGCTGCACTCTCACCACTGGCCTCAACAACACAGTCGGCGGCGTCTCGCAGCTGATCTTGCGGCCGAGCTTTTCTTCGATGGACGGCAGCTGGTAGGAGTCGTCCTCGCCGGCGAAGCTGATCGAAACGCCGTCTGCGCCTGCACGGCCGGTGCGGCCAATGCGGTGCACGTAGTCGTCCGGCACTTCGGGCAGGGTGAAGTTGATCACGTGGCTGATGCCGTCGATGTGGATGCCACGACCGGCCACGTCGGTGGCCACCAGCACGCGGATCTTGCCTTCGCGGAAGCCTTCCAGCGTCTTGATCCGCTTGTGCTGCGGTACGTCACCGGACAACTGCGCCGCATTGATGCCGTCACGCACGAGACGTTCTTCGATGCGCCGCACTTCATCCTTGCGGTTGGCGAAGACCATCACGCGTTCCCAGCCGTTGTCATTGATCAGGTTGAACAACAGCTTGTACTTGTCCGCCCCCGCCACGGCATAAATGTGCTGCTCGACGGTGTCGCTGGCCACGTTCAGGGATTCGATCTCGACGATTGCAGGATCGGTCGTCCACTGTTTTGCGAGGTTCATCACGTCTTCGGTGAAGGTGGCGGAGAACAGCAGGGTCTGGCGCTCACCCTTGTGCGGGGTCTGGCGGATGATCGAGCGCACTTGAGGGATGAAACCCATGTCCAGCATGCGGTCGGCCTCGTCCAGCACCATGACTTCGACCATGTCCAGGTGCACTTCACCGCGTTGGGCGAAATCGAGCAAGCGGCCCGGGGTCGCAACCAGAATGTCGCAGTGGCGCGCTTCGAGGTGCTTTAGTTGCTTGTCGAAGTCCATACCGCCAACAAACGTCATGACGTTGAGATCGGTGTACTTGGTCAGCGCCTCGGCGTCCTTGGCGATCTGCACGACCAGCTCGCGGGTCGGAGCGATGATCAGGGCACGCGGCTCACCCATGTAGCGCTCCTTGGGCGGAGGCGTTTGGGTCAACTGGGTGATGATGGAAATCAGGAACGCAGCGGTCTTGCCGGTACCGGTCTGTGCGCGGCCGATGGCATCGCGACCTTTGAGCGTGTAACCCAGAACGCCTGCCTGGATCGGCGTGCAATACGGGAAGCCCAGGTCCTGAATGGCGTGCATTAGCTCGGGCGCGAGCGGGAAATCATGGAAGCGGGTTTTGCCTTCCTGGGGTTCGACGACGAAGTCCTCGGGTTTCCAGGGAATGACGACGGGCTTGGGCGCACGTTCACGGCGGGGGCGTTCAGCCCTGGCGGGCGCAATGACGGCCGGCTCAGCGACGGCCGGTTCAACGGCTTCCAAATGCTCGGCCGCAGGCACGTGCACTTCTGCTGCTGACGGTTCCTGCGAGACGCTTTCGGTCTGACGCTGGGGGACGGGGAGGGGAGCAGCAGGTGCGAGCGGCTCAGCCTCGCTTTTACCGAACATCTTTTTAAGTGCTTTGAGCACGGTGATCTCATCGGTTGATTAAGGAAAGTACGCCGGGAGTGTAAAGCAAGATTCCGGCGCGGCGTAGTGTCCTAACAAATCTGCAACGCAATTGGAAGGTTCAAATGAGGGGACTAGCGAAGCCGATCCGCGAGCCAGACACCTATGTCGGAAATTTCCTGCGGTAACACTTCGTGCTCCATTGGGTATTCCTGCCATGCCACGGTGACGCCCTGGGCTTTCAAGTGCTCGTAGGCAGCGCGTCCCATGGCATGCAGAACCACTTGGTCACGGCTGCCGTGCAAGCAATAGGCCGGGATGCGTTGCTGGCTGGCGGACAGGCTCATTTCGTCGCTGAACGTCGGCGCGTAAGTGGAAAGCGCGAGCACACCGCCAAGGGGGCCTTCCCAACGCAGGAAGGCTGTATGGAGCACCACGGCGCCGCCCTGGGAAAACCCTGCGAGGAAGATTCGCGCCGGGTCTATGCCACTGTCGCGCTGCTCTTCGATCAGCTTGATGACGTCTTGCGCTGAGCCCTCCAGCTCGCCAGTGTCGATGGCGCGGGCCGGGCTCATGGCCTTGATGTCATACCAGCTGGGCATTGCGTAGCCGCCGTTGATGGTGACGGCGCGGGTAGGCGCTTGCGGCAAAATGAATCGGGTGGTCGTCAGCGTCCTCTGCAGCATCTCGGCAACGGGCATGAAATCGTAGCGATCGGCACCCAGCCCATGCAGCCAGATCACGCAGGCGTCGACGGGCAATTGCGGCTCAATGATCAGTGGGTCAGTCATGTGTGCTCCATTAGTGTGCGGTCGCTCTACCTCAACGCTTTAAGGCGGTGCGCAGGCTCGCTGACGCGTTATCGAATATGTCGCAAGGTTACAAGTTTTGATCTTGACCTGTCGCTAATTCGACATTGCCAGCATGGTGGTACGGGCTTTGCTACAAAACCCGCGGAGTGAAGGCGCTCACCTCGGGCGGTAACACTAATGGGCTATCAAGCAGACGGCCTTGTGTTGCGCCAGAGGCAGCATGGAATCATTCAGCAGGATTCCCGGCACGATTCGCTTTGAACCTCGGGGTTCAAGGACATCATGGGGCTTCAGTCCGTCGGACTCGCATCATGCCGATCCTGCAGCGTCCAGTTGCCTGGCGCGTAGGGCGGTAAACGGGTTCAACGTCGCATGACCCAAAAAAAAGCCAGCACGGGTCGTTAATGCCTCACAAGGGTGCGACGGGGCTAAAGCTCCTACACAACAAAGAGCAAACTGGAGGTTTGAATGAAGATGTTGAAATCCACCCTGGCTGTCGTGGCCGCTGCTGCAGCGCTCGGTCTGACCGGGTTCGCTCAAGCGGGTGCCAAGCTGGACGCCATTCAGAAGAAGGGCTTTATTCAGTGCGGCGTCAGTGACGGTCTGCCAGGTTTCTCGGTTCCGGACGCAAGCGGCAAGATCCAGGGCATCGACGCCGACTTCTGCCGCGCTGTCGCTGCCGCAGTATTCGGTGACGCGACCAAGGTCAAATTCAGCCAGCTGAACGCAAAAGAGCGTTTCACCGCGCTGCAGTCCGGCGAAATCGACATCCTGTCGCGTAACACCACCTGGACCAGCTCCCGTGACGCGAGCATGGGTCTGGTGTTCCCCGGCTTCGTCACCTATTACGACGGCGTTGGCTTCCTGGCCAACAGCAAGCTGGGCGTGAAAAGTGCCAAGGAGCTGGACGGCGCGACCATCTGCATTCAAGCCGGTACCACCACTGAGTTGAACGTGTCGGACTATTTCCGCGCCAACAACCTCAAGTACACCCCGATCACGTTCGACACCTCCGACGAAAGCGCCAAGTCGCTTGAGTCCGGCCGTTGCGACGTGCTGACCTCCGACAAATCCCAGCTCTACGCACAGCGCTCCAAGCTGGCTTCGCCGAAGGACTACGTCGTTCTGCCTGAAACCATCTCCAAGGAGCCACTGGGTCCTGTCGTCGCGCGTGGCGATGAAGACTTCACCACCATCGTTCGCTGGGTGGGCTACGCCCTGCTGAACGCCGAAGAAGCAGGCGTCACGTCGAAAAACGTTGAAGCCGAAGCCAAATCCACCAAGAACCCTGACGTGGCGCGCCTGCTGGGTGCCGACGGCGACTACGGTCCGCAGCTCAAGCTGAAGAAAGACTGGGTCGTGCAGATCGTCAAGCAAGTGGGTAACTACGGCGAAATCTTCGAGAAGAACCTGGGCGCAGCCACTCCTCTGGAGATCGCTCGTGGTCAGAACGCTCTGTGGAACGCTGGCGGCATTCAATACGCACCACCAGTGCGTTGATTGACCTGCGCCCGGCTGCGTGATCCGCAGCCGGGCGCTTTGTTGCATTTCTTCCGGGGCACTCCATGCAAAATCAAATCAGCGCACCCAAGCAGAGGCTCAGCTTCAGCGACCCTAAAGTGCGTGCGTGGCTATTTCAGATAATTACGGTTGTCGCCGTAGTCGCGATGGGTTGGTATCTGTTCGATAACACCCAGACCAACCTGCAACACCGGGGTATCACCTCAGGTTTCGGTTTCCTTGAAAACAGTGCCGGCTTCGGCATCGCGCAGCACCTGATTCCGTTCACGGAGTCGGACACCTACGCGCGGGTTTTCCTGATCGGTTTGCTCAACACGCTGCTGGTGACATTCATCGGCGTGATCCTCGCGACCCTGCTGGGCTTCATCGTCGGCGTCGCGCGTCTGTCCAACAACTGGATCATCAACAAGCTGGCGACGGTTTACGTCGAAGTCTTCCGTAATATCCCGCCACTGCTGCAGATCCTGTTCTGGTACTTCGCGGTGTTCCTGACCCTGCCGGGTCCGCGGGCTGCACACGGGTTTTTCGGGTCGTTCTTCGTCAGCAGCCGCGGCCTGAACATGCCGGCCGCGATTGCCACCGATGCCGCGTGGCCTTTCGTGATCAGCGTGGTGCTGGCCATTGTTGCCATCGTGTTCATGACACGCTGGGCGAACAAACGCTTCGAAGCCACCGGCGTCCCGTTCCACAAGTTCTGGGCAGGCCTGGCGCTGTTCATCGTGATCCCGGCGCTGTGCGCGCTGATCTTCGGTGCACCGGTGCATTGGGAAGTACCTGAACTGAAAGGCTTCAACTTTGTTGGCGGCTGGGTGCTGATTCCTGAACTGCTGGCTTTGACCCTCGCACTGACGGTCTACACTGCCGCCTTCATCGCAGAAATCGTGCGCTCGGGCATCAAGTCGGTGAGTCATGGGCAGACAGAGGCGGCACGTTCACTGGGCCTGCGTCCAGGGCCGACACTGCGCAAGGTCATCATCCCGCAGGCACTGCGGGTGATCATTCCGCCGTTGACCAGCCAATACCTGAACCTGGCGAAGAACTCGTCGCTGGCCGCCGGTATCGGTTACCCGGAAATGGTTTCGCTGTTCGCCGGTACCGTGCTCAATCAGACCGGTCAGGCCATCGAAGTCATTGCCATCACCATGAGCGTGTACCTGGCGATCAGTATCAGCATTTCCCTGCTGATGAACTGGTACAACAAGCGCATTGCGCTGATCGAGCGGTGAGGAAACGCGCATGACATCCCATACTTTCAAACCTGACATGCCCCCGCCGAACAAAGTCTTCGGCCCGGTGGCATGGATGCGCCAGAACCTCTTTTCGAGCTGGATCAACACGCTGTTGACCCTGTTCGCGATTTACTTGATCTGGCTGGTCGTACCACCGCTGCTGAGTTGGGCCATCTTCGATGCCAACTGGGTCGGCACCACGCGTGCCGACTGCACCAAGGCCGGCGCCTGCTGGGTGTTCATTGAACAGCGCTTCGGCCAGTTCATGTACGGCTACTACCCGCAGGCGCTGCGCTGGAGGGTTGATCTGACCGTCTGGCTGGCGATCATCGGCGCCGCGCCGCTGTTCATCAAAGTGATGCCGCGCAAGGCGATCTACGGCCTGTCGTTCCTGTTCATCTACCCGGTCGTGGCCTACTTCCTGCTGCACGGCGGTGTGTTCGGCATGGACCTGGTTGCAACCAGTCAGTGGGGCGGCCTGATGCTGACCCTGGTGATCGCCACGGTGGGTATCGCCGGTGCGTTGCCACTGGGGGTGGTCCTGGCCCTGGGGCGTCGCTCCGAAATGCCGGCCATCCGCGTGATGTGCGTGACGTTCATCGAGTTCTGGCGGGGCGTTCCGCTGATCACGGTGCTGTTCATGTCGTCGGTGATGCTGCCGTTGTTCCTGCCTGAAGGCATGAACTTCGACAAGCTGCTGCGGGCACTCATCGGCGTGATCCTGTTCCAGTCGGCGTATGTGGCCGAGGTAGTGCGCGGCGGCATGCAGGCCATTCCGAAGGGTCAGTACGAAGCGGCTGCGGCAATGGGCCTCGGTTACTGGCGCCGCATGGGGCTGGTGATTCTGCCGCAGGCCCTGAAGCTGGTCATCCCCGGTCTGGTCAACACCGTGATCGCGTTGTTCAAGGACACCAGTCTGGTGATCATCATCGGCCTGTTCGACCTGCTCAACAGCGTCAAACAAGCTGCCGCCGACCCCAAGTGGCTCGGCATGGCGACCGAGGGTTATGTTTTCGCGGCCCTGGTGTTCTGGATCTTCTGTTTCGGCATGTCCCGCTACTCCATGCATTTGGAGCGTAAGTTGGACACAGGCCACAAGCGTTAGGAGTTTTGTGATGAGTGAAGCTATCAGTAAGCCTCTGGGCGCCGAAGGCATGATCCGGATGGAAGGCGTACACAAGTGGTACGGCCAGTTCCACGTGTTGAAAGACATCAACCTGAACGTGCGCCAGGGCGAGCGGATTGTCCTGTGCGGCCCTTCGGGGTCGGGCAAGTCAACGACCATCCGTTGCCTCAACCGTCTGGAAGAGCACCAGCAAGGTCGTATCGTAGTTGACGGCACCGAGCTGACCTCGGATTTGAAGCAGATCGAGACGATTCGTCGCGAAGTCGGCATGGTGTTCCAGCACTTCAACCTGTTCCCGCACCTGACCATCCTGCAAAACTGCACGCTGGCGCCGATGTGGGTGCGCAAGATGCCCAAGCGCAAGGCCGAAGAAATCGCCATGCATTACCTGGAGCGCGTGCGTATTCCTGAGCAGGCGCACAAGTATCCGGGCCAGCTGTCCGGTGGCCAGCAGCAGCGCGTGGCAATTGCCCGCGCGCTGTGCATGAAGCCGAAAATCATGTTGTTCGACGAGCCGACTTCGGCCCTCGACCCTGAAATGGTGAAAGAAGTGCTCGACACCATGGTCGGCCTGGCGGAAGAGGGCATGACCATGCTCTGCGTGACCCACGAGATGGGTTTTGCGCGCACGGTGGCGAACCGCGTGATCTTCATGGACAAGGGCGAGATCGTCGAACAGGCCGCGCCGAACGACTTCTTCGATAACCCGCAGAGTGACCGTACGCGGTTGTTCCTCAGCCAGATCCTTCATTGATCGTTTGAAGTGGCAGCGTGAGAAACCCGGACTCAGGTCCGGGTTTTTTATGCCTGCTAATCGCCTTGTGGGAGCGCACTTACGCATACATACCTGTAGGAGCGCGCTTGCCCGCGAAAAATCTGTCAGGCGATGACGAAAGGTCGCACCTACCTAAATCTTCGCGGGCAAGCGCGCTCCTACAGCATTGCGTATGTCCGCTCCAATGCCCTCCGGACAGAAGCACATCTGCGGGTCTTAAAACTGTACCCAATCCTCGTAAAACTTGTGTTCTCCGTCGATCTCCAACAGGATTACGCCTTTGCGCAATGCGCTGTTACATCCTCCTGCCCCCACGAGAATCCCATGACGATCAAGGCGCCGACGGCGAGCAGTCCCCGTTCCAATGCTTCGACTCCCCATGAAATAGACAAACTGCTGATCGACGCGGAAGCGGATGACGAGCAGGTGCAGCAATCGCACCCTGTGCTCAAGCGCCCCTGGTTCCTGCTGCTCGGGCTGGTGCTGGTAGCGCTGAACCTGCGCCCGGCCTTGTCGAGCATGGCGCCGCTGTTGAGTGAGGTGTCACGAAGCCTGGGACTTACTGCTGCCACGGCTGGCTTGCTGACGACCTTGCCGGTGCTTTGCCTGGGGCTGTTCGCGCCGCTTGCGCCGATCCTTGCGCGGCGCTTTGGCAGCGAACGCGTCGTGCTGGGCATCCTGCTGACACTGGCAGGCGGCATCGTTTTGCGCAGTTCGCTGGGTGAGTTCGGGCTGTTCGCCGGCAGCATCATGGCCGGCGCCAGCATTGGCATCATTGGGGTGTTGCTCCCTGGCATCGTCAAGCGCGACTTCGCCAAACAGGCTGGCGCCATGACCGGTGTCTACACCATGGCGCTGTGCCTGGGCGCGGCTGTGGCCGCAGGGTCCACGGTCCCGCTGAGCGAGGCACTCAGCGATGGCAGCGGCAGCAACTGGATGCTGGGCCTGGGGTTCTGGATCGTCCCGGCTATTCTCGCCGCCATTTTCTGGTGGCCGCAGACGCGCCAGCGTCACGGTCAGCACCAGGTGGCCTACCGGGTGCGGGGCTTGCGTCGTGATCCGCTGGCCTGGCAAGTCACCCTTTATATGGGCCTGCAATCGTCGCTCGCCTATATCGTGTTCGGCTGGCTGCCATCGATTCTCATCGGTCGCGGGCTGACCGCGACCGAGGCGGGGCTGCTGCTCTCCGGCTCGATTCTGGTGCAACTGGTCAGCTCGTTGACCGCGCCATGGCTGGCCACGCGCGGCAAGGATCAACGCGTTGCCATCGTGCTGGTCATGCTGCTGACGCTCGCCGGTCTGTTTGGCTGTCTGTACGCACCGCTTGAGCAATTGTGGGCCTGGGCCATTGTGCTTGGACTGGGGCAGGGCGGGACGTTCAGCCTGGCGCTGACGCTGATCGTCTTGCGCTCACGCGACTCCCATGTCGCTGCGAACCTCTCCAGCATGGCGCAGGGCTTCGGTTACACACTGGCATCGCTCGGGCCATTCGCCGTCGGCGTGGTGCATGACTGGACCGGTAACTGGGACTCGGTGGGCTGGATCTTCGGCATCATCGGCGTTGCGGCGATCATCGCCGGGCTGGGCGCGGGCCGGGGGTTGTACGTTGGCGTCACCAGCGAGAAAGTGTGAGGAGGCACTTCTCATGCGAATGCTCATGGCAAAACGCTGCGCGGCCGCTTATCTTGCAGGCATCCAATCTCCACGGACGGCGTTCCCATGAGCGAAACCTTTACCAGTGAGCACAACAGCGCGTTGATCACGCGCTTCTACGAGGCGTTCAGCCGTCTGGACGCCGAGGCGATGGCCGCTTGCTACAGCGAAGACGTGGTGTTTTCCGACCCGGTGTTCGGCGAGCTGCGCGGACGGGATGCCGGCGACATGTGGCGCATGCTGACGTCACGCGCGCGGGATTTTTCGGTGATCTTCGATCAGGTCCGCGCCGACACCCATACCGGCGCTGCGCACTGGGTCGCGACCTATCTGTTCAGCCAGACAGGTCGCACGGTGGTCAACGACATTCAGGCGCGGTTTGTATTTCGCGACGGCAAGATCTGCGAGCACCACGATCACTTCGACCTGTGGCGGTGGGCGCGGCAGGCGCTGGGCGCCAGGGGCGCTTTACTGGGCTGGGCGCCATTTGTTCAAAACGCCATCCGTGCTCAGGGGCAGAAAGGGCTGAAGGCTTTTCAGGCTGCTCGCTGAGGCTCTGATGGAACCCGTTCCCCTCGACTCATCTGCTCAGCCGTGCATGGCCGTTACTGCCCTAGTCGCGAAGCCCCCGCCGTCCGATGTGCCGGCGAAATCCTGGTTCGTGTACCTGGTTCGCGCGGCCAACGGCTCACTGTACTGCGGCATCAGCACTGATCCTCAAGAGCGCTTCGTTAAACATCAAAGCGGCAAAGGCGCGCGGTTTTTCAGTTCGAGCCCCGCAGTGGCGCTTGTGTATGTGGAGCGTTGCCGCGACAAGGGTGATGCCTTGCGCCAGGAGAGGCTGATAAAAAAGCTGCGTAAAAGCGCCAAGGAGTGCCTGGCTGCGAGCTATATCCAGCCGGGTGATGCGCTGCCATCAGTCTGAGCGGGTATGCCATCAGCGCCTGTGCGGCTAAGCTGGCGGTTTCCCCCTACGGATGGCCCGAAGCATGTCTGAGTTGATTCTTCACCACTATCCAATGTCACTCTTCGCGGAGAAAGCCCGGCTGATGATGGGCTTCAAAGGCCTGTCCTGGCGCTCGGTGATCATCCCGTCGATCATGCCCAAGCCCGATCTCATGCCCCTCACCGGCGGCTATCGCAAGACCCCCGTGCTGCAAGTAGGCGCAGACATCTATTGCGACACTGCGCTGATTGCTCGTCGACTTGAGCAGGAAAAGGCCTCACCCACGTTCTACCCTGAAGGCCAGGAATTCACCTCGGCAAGCCTGGCGGCGTGGGCGGATTCGGTGTTGTTTCTGAACTCTGTCAGTCTGGTGTTTCAACCTGCCTCAATGGCCGCGCGTTTCGCCAAGGTCCCGCCTGAGGCGGTGAAGGCATTCGTTGCCGACCGCGCCACGTTGTTCAATGGCGGCAGCGCCAATCGCGTGCCGCTGGAAGTGGCGCAGCATCAATGGCCAACCCTGATGGCACGTCTGGAAACCCAGCTCGAGCGCAATGGTGATTTCCTCCTCGGCGCACCTTCGATCGCTGATTTCTCGGTCGCCCACACCCTTTGGTTCCTGAAACAGACCCCGGTGACATCCCCGCTGGTGGACGCCTACCCGGCCGTCCTGAGTTGGTACGAGCGGGTTATCGCGTTCGGGCATGGCGCGCCGAGCGAGCTGGATTCGGCCGATGCGGTGGAAATCGCTCGCGCTGCCACGCCTGCGCCGCTGCCTGAAGAGGTATTCAGCGACCCCAACGGCTTTACCGCCGGCCAGCAGGTCTCGGTGTCAGCGGTGGATTACGGCGTTGACCCGGTGGAAGGGGAACTGATGTTCAGCGGGCGCGAAGAAATCATCCTGCGGCGGGAGGACGAACGCGCGGGCACTGTGCATGTGCACTTCCCGCGGTACGGGTTTCAGATAAAAACGGCCTGATCCAGCGCAACCTCCGGCGCCGTGCGCCGGAGCGTTCAATCACTTCAAAGCGGCGAGAATCTGCTCTTCGCTGAACCCTCTGATCAACGTGCCATTCACGTCGATCAGGGGAATGCCGCGGCCACCCAGGGCTTCATAGGCCTTGCGGCCTGCGGCATCTTTTTCGATATCGAATTCGGTGTAGCGAATCCCCTGGCTGTCGAGAAAGCGCCGCGTCTGTTTGCAGTAGCCACACCAGTCGGTGGCGTACAGCGTGACCTTGGCGTTGGCCTGGGCCTGCTGCGACACGACCGAAGAGGAGGGGTGAACGAAGTTCTCGATCTTGCCCCAGTTCTGGTAGACGACCACTACCAGCATGATCAGCAAAAACTTCTTGAGCGTACGTACGAACATTCGGGCGGCTCCTCGGCAGGCTCAGCGGCGCTTGAGCTGGTCGGTCAGTTGCGTCGGCAGGCCCTTGATGATCAGCGTGCCTTTCTCTTCGTCATACTCGATCTTGTCGCCCAGCAAGTGCGCTTCAAAGCTGATCGACAGGCCTTCGGCGCGCCCGGTAAAACGCCGGAATTGATTGAGCGTGCGTTTGTCGGCCGGAATCTCAGGCGAAAGGCCGTAATCCTTGTTGCGGATGTGCTCGTAGAACGCCCGCGGGCGGTCTTCGTCGATCAGGCCGGACAGCTCTTCAAGCCCCATGGGCTCACCCATTTTGCTCTGGCTGCTGGCGTAGTCGACCAGTGTCTTGGTCTTCTCGCGGGCTGAGTCTTCGGGCAGGTCCTCGCTCTCGACGAAGTCGCTGAATGCCTTGAGCAGTGTGCGGGTTTCGCCAGGGCCGTCGACGCCTTCCTGGCAACCGATGAAGTCGCGGAAGTACTCCGAAACTTTCTTGCCGTTCTTGCCCTTGATGAACGAGATGTACTGCTTGGAAGCCTTGTTGTTTTGCCACTCGGAAATGTTGATGCGGCAAGCAAGGTGCAGTTGACCCAGGTCCAGATGCCGGGAGGGTGTCACGTCCAGCGCATCGTTCACCGCCACGCCTTCGCTGTGGTGCAGCAGCGCGATGGCGAGGTACTCGGTCATGCCCTGCTGGTAATGGGCGAACAGCACGTGCCCGCCCACCGACAGATTCGACTCCTCCATCAGCTTCTGTAAGTGCTCTACGGCGACGCGGCTGAACTGGGTGAAGTCCTTGCCCTCGTCCAGGTATTCCTTCAGCCAGCCACTGAACGGGTGCGCGCCGGACTCGGCATGAAACAGACCCCAGGCCTTGCCCTGTTTGGCGTTGTAGCTCTCGTTGAGGTCCGCCAGCATGTTCTCGATGGCCTGCGATTCGGCGAGTTCGGAGTCCCGGGCGTGAAGGACGGCGGGCGTGCCGTCGGGCTTTTTATCGATCAGGTGGACGATGGCATGGCGGATCGGCATGGAATTCTCGGCTGCTGAAGGGGAACTGAACGGGACCAGACCAGGCCCGTGCGAAAGTCGGCAAGTGTACCGCACACCGGCTGCCGAACGCTCTGGAAGGGCCGAAAACCCTGACCTGAGCGCATTAATATGACTTTTTTACCGGTCATGGGCGATAAAGCTGACCAAATGGGTAGGTAGGGGCGGATATTTGCGTTGCGCTGTGCTAGTTTTGCCCGGTCCTGAGCGCCAAACCGCGCCAGGCATGCAGTTTGTGGGCGTTTGGCCGAACCAAAGGTCGAATACAGCATCTACATTTCGCGTCTGTACCACACTCTGCAAACCATTCGAATTTGATAGGGAAGGAACACCACCATGGCTCTGACTAAAGACCAATTGATCGCCGATATCGCAGAAGCAATCGACGCGCCGAAAACCACCGCGCGCAACGCTCTCGACCAATTGGGTCAAATCGTCGCTGACCAACTGGAAAACGGTAGTGAAATCACTCTGCCAGGCATTGGCAAACTGAAAGTCACCGAGCGTCCAGCACGCACTGGCCGCAACCCTTCGACTGGCGCAGCCATCGAAATCGCCGCCAAGAAAGTCGTCAAGTTCGTACCGGCCAAAGTGCTGACTGACTCGGTCAACAAGTAAGCGAAAACGCTGCCTGGTTGAGGAAACCGTGTGACGGAGTGATCCGGACACGGTTTTTTTGTGCCTGCGATTCAGACGACGTAGCGGTGCGGCACCGGCTTATCGGGAAGGCGTCCAGCGTTCCGACCGCCAAGCCGCCTGCCGGGCCTTGTCCTGAAAGGTCCACGCCACGAAGCGGCTCTGCTTCTGGCCTTGCCCCATTTCGATCGTGTGGCTTTCCACGGCCCCGGCTTTTTTCAACGCGCTCTGAATCAGCGGCAGGTTCGAGGCCTTCGACACCAGCGTGCTGAACCACAGCACCTGCTGCGCCACTTGGGCGCTTTCAGTGATCAACTGCGTCACAAAGCGTGCTTCGCCACCCTCGCACCACAGCTCGGCAGCCTGGCCGCCAAAATTCAGCACCGGCAATTTACGTTTGGGGTCTGCCTTGCCGAGGGCTCGCCACTTGCGCTGGCTGCCGCGTAACGCTTCCTCCGCCGAAGCGTGGAAGGGCGGATTGCACAGGCTTATGTCGAAGCGCTCATCAGGCTCGAGCAGGCCGGTCAGGATGTGTTTACGGTTGCTCTGCTCCCTGAAGCCGATGCTTTTGCTCAAGCCATTGGCTTTGACGATGGTGCTGGCCGAGGCAAGGGCAACTTTGTCGATGTCCGAGCCCAGGAAAGACCAGCCGTATTCGCCCTGGCCGATCAGTGGGTAGATGCAGTTGGCGCCAGTGCCGATGTCTAGCGCAGTTACGGACGCGCCGCGCGGGATGACGCCGTCGTTGCGCTCCGCCAGCAGGTCCGCCAGAAAATGCAGGTAGTCCGCGCGCCCGGGGATTGGCGGGCAGAGGTAGTCCGCCGGAATGTCCCAATGGACGATGCCATAAAAGGCCTTCAGCAAGGCGCGGTTAAACACGCGCACCGCAGCAGGATTGGCGAAGTCGATGCTCTCTTTGCCGTAAGGGTTGAGGATCACAAACTTGCCCAGCTCGGGGCTGCTTTTGATCAGGCGCGGGAAGTCGTAATGACCCTGGTGACGGTTGCGCGGGTGCAACGTCGCTTTCTCGCGCGGCGCGGCGGAGGGGGCATGTTGCGCGGGTTTGGGCTTTTTGCGTGAGGGTTTGGTGTGCAGGGGATTTGTCATGGGTATCAATTCAGGTGACAGGCACCGCACCCCTGTAGGAGCGCGCTTGCCCGCGATGACGTCGGATTGAACACCACAGCTCTGAACATGGGCTGACGGCGTCTGGGCTGGCCTCATCGCGGGCAAGCGCGCTCCTACAAAGAATTCATGCGACTGCCAGCCCGGTGTCGGACTGGCAGACGCTTGCGCTTACAAGCTGGCGATCCGAGCGTGCTGCTCGGCGAGTTTGCCAAGCGCCTGTTCAGCTTCGGCCATCTTCGCGCGCTCCTTGGCGATCACTTCAGGCGGGGCTTTGTCGACGAACGCAGCATTGGAAAGCTTGCCACCGACCCGCTGCACTTCGCCTTGCAGACGCTGGATTTCTTTGTCCAGGCGCGCCAGTTCGGCATCCTTGTCGATCAAACCGGCCATCGGCACCAGCACTTCCATCTCGCCGACCAGCGCGGTCGCGGACAGTGGTGCTTCGGCGCCAGCTTCCAATACCGTGAAGGACTCCAGCTTGGCCAGCTTTTTCAGCAGGTGCTCGTTCTCGTTCAGGCGGCGCTGGTCTTCGGCGCTGACGTTCTTGAGGAACAGTTGCAGCGGCTTGCCCGGACCGATGTTCATTTCGCCACGGATATTGCGCACGCCGAGCATCAGGCTTTTCAGCCACTCGATATCGCCTTCGGCTGCGACGTCGATGCGCGCATCGTTCGCCACCGGCCACGGCTGCAACATGATGGTTTTGCCTTCGATACCGGCCAGTGGCGCCAGGCGCTGCCAGATTTCTTCGGTGATGAACGGCATGAACGGGTGCGCCAGACGCAGCGCGACTTCCAGCACGCGCACCAGCGTGCGACGAGTACCGCGCTGACGCTCGATCGGTGCCGTTTCGTCCCACAGGACCGGTTTGGAAAGCTCCAGGTACCAGTCGCAATACTGGTTCCAGATGAACTCGTACAGCGCTTGTGCCGCCAGGTCGAAACGGAACTGATCGAGTTGACGGGTCACTTCGGCTTCGGTGCGCTGCAACTGCGAGATGATCCAGCGATCGGGCAGCGAAAGCTCGAACGCTTCACCGTTCTGACCGCAGTCTTCACCTTTGTCGAGCACGTAACGCGCGGCGTTCCAGATCTTGTTGCAGAAGTTGCGATAGCCTTCGACACGGCCCATGTCGAACTTGATGTCGCGGCCGGTCGAGGCCAGCGAGCAGAAGGTGAAACGCAGGGCGTCGGTGCCGTAACTGGCGATGCCGTCGGCGAACTCGTCACGGGTCTGCTTCTCGATTTTTTTCGCCAGCTTGGGCTGCATCATGCCCGAGGTGCGTTTTTGCACCAGGGCTTCAAGTTCGATGCCGTCAATGATGTCCAGCGGATCAAGGACGTTGCCCTTGGACTTGGACATCTTCTGGCCCTGACCATCGCGTACAAGCCCGTGTACATAAACGGTCTTGAACGGGACCTGCGCAGTGCCGTCTTCGTTTTTCACCAGGTGCATGGTGAGCATGATCATCCGGGCAACCCAGAAGAAAATGATGTCGAAGCCGGTGACCAGCACGTCGGTCGGGTGAAAGGTCTTCAGGAAGTCGGTCTGTTCAGGCCAGCCCAGGGTGGAGAACGTCCACAGACCGGAACTGAACCAGGTGTCGAGGACGTCGTTGTCCTGCTGCAGCGCGATGTCCGGCCCCAGATTGTGCTTGGCGCGTACTTCGGCTTCGTCGCGGCCGACGTAGACCTTGCCGGATTCGTCGTACCAGGCCGGAATGCGGTGGCCCCACCAGAGCTGACGGCTGATGCACCAGTCCTGGATGTCGCGCATCCACGAGAAGTACATGTTTTCGTATTGCTTGGGCACGAAAGCGATGCGGCCGTCTTCGACAGCGGCGATGGCAGGCTCGGCCAGTGGCTTGGTCGACACGTACCATTGGTCTGTCAGCCACGGCTCGATAACGGTGCCGGAACGGTCGCCCTTCGGCACCTTCAATGCGTGATCGTCGACGCTGACCAACAGGCCGGCGGCGTCGAAGGCTGCGACGATCTGCTTGCGGGCTTCGAAGCGGTCGAGACCTGCATAGGCGGCGGGGAGGGTGCCGTCGACCGTGTCGTTGAGCGTGCCGTCGAGGTTGAACACCTGGGCAGCGGGCAGCACAGCGGCATTTTTGTCGAAGATGTTCAGCAGCGGCAGGTTGTGACGCTTGCCGACTTCGTAGTCGTTGAAGTCGTGGGCGGGGGTGATCTTCACGCAGCCGGTGCCGAACTCGGGGTCGCAGTAGTCATCGGCAATGATCGGAATTCGACGGCCTACCAGTGGCAGCTCGACGAACTTGCCGATCAGCGCCTGGTAGCGCTCATCGTTCGGGTTGACGGCAACGGCGGCATCGCCAAGCATCGTTTCGGGACGCGTCGTGGCGACGATCAGATGATCCAGCCCTTCAGCGGTCTTGGCACCGTCGGCCAGCGGGTAGCGCAGGTTCCACAGGTGGCCTTTCTCGTCGTGGTTTTCCACTTCGAGGTCGGAGATGGCGGTGTGCAGTTTGGTGTCCCAGTTGACCAGACGCTTGCCGCGGTAGATCAGGCCGTCTTCGTGCAGGCGCACGAAGGCCTCTTTAACGGCCTCGGACAAACCGTCGTCCATCGTGAAGCGTTCGCGGCTCCAGTCGACCGACGAGCCCAGGCGACGAATCTGACGACTAATGTTGCCGCCGGACTGATCCTTCCATTCCCAGACTTTTTCCAGAAATTTATCGCGACCCAGGTCGTGGCGATTCTGGCCCTGCGCCTCCAGTTGACGCTCCACCAGCATTTGCGTGGCGATACCGGCATGGTCGGTGCCCGGCTGCCAGAGGGTGTTGCGACCCTGCATGCGTCGGAAACGGATCAGGGCGTCCATGATCGCGTTGTTGAAACCGTGGCCCATGTGCAGGCTGCCGGTGACGTTAGGCGGCGGAATCATGATGGTGTACGAGTCGCCCGCACCTTGCGGAGCGAAATAGTTTTCGGACTCCCAGGTCTGATACCAGGAAGTTTCAATGGCGTGCGGCTGGTAGGTCTTGTCCATGGGAGGCGGGAACCTGATCTGCTTTAAGTCGGAAAAGCCGACGAGTATAGCTTTTCAGGTCAGCCGCAAGCTACCGGCGGTAATCGGCGAGCGCATGGACGGCGGCTCGACGGCGCTGGAGAGCCGCCTGCGGTAGGCGACTCTGTTCTGGTGCTCGCTTGCTCAGCTTTGGTATTGAGTCAAGAGGCGTTCCATCCGCGCATCCAGACGGCGCTTGATTTCGTTCTCGATGTGCGGGGCGAAGTCGTGGATCACGTCCTGCATGATCAGCTGTGCCGCTGCGCGGAGTTCGGCATCAATGTGCAGCAGCGCATCGGAACTCGCCGCGCGGGACGCGGGTTCCGCCGGAGCAGGTGCAGGCGGGACGAGTGCAGCGGAGGGCTCGGGAGTGAGCAAGGGAATGTTGTCGGCGCTGGCTTCATGCTCTTCGACGGTTACCACCTGCCCGGTGACGACATCGAACAGCACGGGAATTTGCTCATCGGCGTGAACAGACTCGGTCAACAGCGGCGGTTGGGCCGGATCATCGCCCAGCAGTTGGCGAATGGACTCGAGGTCATCCAGCAGGTGCGCTGAATCTTTCAGGTGTTTTGAATTATCCATCGTGTGCTCAAAGACGCTGCAGCCGGTGATCTTGCAGAGGATAGCCCTGTTCGCGGTAGAAGCGAAAACTCTCGCGTGCCGCCAGGCGAATGGCTGGATCCTCGACAACGATCTCGGCGACACGCGCGAATCGTTTGAAGAATTCCGGGATGCGCAGGTCAAGATTGACCAGCAGATCCTGATGTTGTCCGGGGTCGCTGCCCATACCCAGCGCCACCGGAGCGTCCTGATCGTCCTCGACCGAACCATGGGGCACGAAGGCCTCGCCCCTGAACCGCCACAACCGGGCATCCAGCTCTTCGCGTTGTTGGGCATCGCTGCAATGCAGGTACACCTTATGGCCAAGGCGCCATGCCTTGTCCGTCAGTTTGCAGGCGAAGTCCAGGCGCGCGAGCGGGTCGGCACTGGGCAGAATGTAAAAGTCGACTTGGGTCATGGAGGTTCCAGAACGCTGAACGCGCCGGCCGGGGAGGTCGGCGCGCCCGGTGCGGCTTAAACGCCGGCGCGGTCGATCAGGTATTGGGTCAGCAGCGGCACCGGACGGCCTGTGGCGCCCTTGTCCTTGCCGCCGCTCAGCCAGGCCGTGCCGGCGATGTCCAGGTGCGCCCACTCATAGGCTTTTGCGAAACGCGAGAGGAAGCACGCTGCGGTGATGGTGCCGGCCTTCGGGCCACCGATGTTGGCGATGTCGGCAAACGGGCTGTCCAGTTGCTCCTGATACTCATCGAACAGCGGCAGCTGCCAGGCGCGGTCGTCGGCGCGCTTGCCGGCTTCCAGCACCTGGGTGATCAACGCGTCGCTGTTGCCCATCAGGCCCGACGTGTGACCGCCCAGCGCAACGACGCAGGCGCCGGTCAATGTGGCGATGTCGATGACGGCCTGCGGCTTGAAGCGTTCGGCATAGGTCAGCGCGTCGCACAGCACCAGACGGCCTTCGGCGTCGGTGTTGAGGATCTCGACGGTCTGGCCGCTCATGGTTTTGACGATGTCGCCAGGGCGGGTTGCGTTGCCGCTTGGCATGTTTTCAGCCGCCGCGACGATGCACACCAGGTTGATCGGCAGCTGCAGCTCCAGCACAGCATTCAGGGTCCCGAATACGCTGGCCGCGCCGCACATGTCGAACTTCATCTCGTCCATGCCCAGGCCTGGCTTGAGGCTGATGCCGCCAGTGTCAAAGGTGATGCCCTTGCCGACCAATACGTAAGGCTTTTCGCTTTTCTTGCCGTTGGAGTACTGCATGACGATCAGACGTGGCGGCTGTGCGCTGCCCTGACCGACTGCCAGGAACGAACCCATGCCCAGCTTTTCGATGTCTTTCTCATCAAGAACTTCGACCTTGAGGCCCTTGTTGGCCTTGCCCATCGCTTTGGCTTGCTCGCCCAGGTAGGTCGGGTGGCAGATGTTGGGCGGCATGTTGCCCAGGTCACGGGTCACGGCCATGCCGGCAGCAATGGCTTGCGCATGCCTGGCGGCGCGCTCGACATCGGCGACGTTGGCTTTGGCGGTCAGCAGGGTGACTTTTTTCAGGGCGCGAGGGTCGACCTTCTGGCTCTTGAACCGGTCGAAGACGTATTCGCCGTCGGCCAGGGTTTCGACCAGCAGACGGTTCTTGCCGTAGACGTCACGGTTTTTGACGTTCAATTGATCCAGAGCAAACGCCGCATCAACACCGCCCAGCGTCTTCAGGGTGCTGAGCGCGCCGGTGATGATTTTACGGAACTGGCGGTCGCTGAGTTCAGGCTCTTTGCCCGAGCCCACCAGCAATACACGTTCGGCTTTGAGGTTGGGCAAGCTGTGCAGCAGCAGGCTTTGCCCGACTTTGCCCGAGAGGTCGCCACGCTTGAGGACTGCGCTGATCGCGCCGCCGCTCAGTGTGTCCAGGCTGCTTGCGGTGTCGCTCAGCGTGCGGCCCTCACCGACGGCGACCACCAGCGTGGCGGTCTTCAAGGTTTCTGCACTGACGCTTTTAACAACCAATTCCATGTCGGGGTCCCCGAATAAACTGTGAGTTATCGCACTTGAGCACACGGCTCGGCAGCGGCGCGGAGGTCTTACGCACCGGCGTGCCTGCGGCAAGGCCCGCAGTTTGACCCCGCTGACCAATGGATGACAACCCCGTGCGGGTGCGCGCTTGTGCCGGTTAGAGAAGTATCCCGCGCGCGCAGTGACAGACACACCCAATCACAGGATAATGCCGCATATTTTTTCGGTGGTTCGCCGTCGCGCGCATCATGCGCTGATCCATTTCATTGTCATGCCGCTTGCGTGTGACAACCCTGGAGTGTCTGGTTTGATTGTCTTCCGTTACCTGTCCCGAGAAGTGCTGGTTACCCTGAGCGCTGTCAGTGCTGTGCTGCTGGTAATCATCATGAGTGGCCGCTTCATCAAATACCTGGCTCAGGCCGCGTCGGGCGCACTTGATCCGGGTGTGTTGTTCCTGATCATGGGCTTCCGTCTGCCGGGCTTTCTGCAGCTCATCCTGCCACTGGGGCTGTTCCTCGGCATTCTTCTGGCGTACGGCCGCCTCTACCTCGAAAGCGAGATGACCGTGCTCGCCGCCACCGGCATGAGCCAGCAACGCCTGCTGGTCATTACCCTCGCGCCGGCCGCGCTGGTTTCTCTGCTGGTTGCCTGGTTGAGCTTCAGCCTCGCTCCACAAGGCGCCACCCAGTTTCAGCTGCTGATCAACAAGCAGGACGCGATGACCGAATTCGACACGCTGGTGCCGGGCCGTTTCCAGTTGCTGCGTGACGGCAGTCGCGTGACCTACACCGAAACCATGTCCGACGACCGCATCAACCTGGGCGGCGTGTTCATCTCCGAGAAGAAGCTCGACGAGAAGAAAGACCACGGCATCACCGTGCTGGTCGCAGAAAAAGGCCGGCAGGAAATCAAACCCGACGGCACCCGCTACCTCATTCTGGATAATGGCTATCGCTACGACGGCAACCCCGGTCAGGCGGATTACCGTGCAATCAAGTACGACACTTATGGCGCGTTGCTCCCTAAACCGGACATCAGCGATGAAGTCACCGACCGCGACGCGATCTCCACAAACGAGCTGCTGACTGGCGAACCGAGTCTGCGCAACAAGGCCGAGTTGCAGTGGCGCATTTCGCTGCCGATTCTGGTGTTCATCGTGACGCTGATGGCCGTGCCCCTTGCCCGAGTCAATCCTCGTCAGGGCCGGTTCCTCAAGCTCCTTCCGGCAATTCTTCTTTATATGGCTTACCTGACCATCCTGATTGCCGCCCGTGGCGCGCTCGAAAAAGGCAAGATCCCGATGGGGCTTGGCCTCTGGTGGGTGCATGCGTTGTTTCTGTCCATCGGACTGGCGTTGCTCTACTGGGAGCCTCTGCGCCTGAAGCTTGCGAGTCGCCGCAGTGTGTCGGAGGTGGCTCATGGTTAAGCTCGATCGGTACATTGGCAAAAGCGTGTTCATGGCCATTCTTGCGGTACTGGGGATCATTCTGGGCCTGGCATCGCTGTTCGCATTCATTGATGAGATGGCCGACATCAGTGACACCTACACCTTCTGGGACGCTGGCAGCTTTGTAGTGATGACCGCGCCGCGCCGTCTTTACGACATGCTGCCGATGGCGGCGCTGATTGGCTGTCTGATCGGCCTCGGCGCGCTGGCCAGCAGCAGCGAACTGACCATCATGCGGGCAGCCGGTGTATCAATCGGCCGTATCGTCTGGGCCGTCATGAAACCCATGCTGGTATTGATGGTGGCTGGCCTGTTGATTGGCGAATACGTGGCACCGGTGACCGAGGCCCAGGCGCAGGCCGCACGTTCGCTGGCCCAGGGTACTGGCGATGCGCAGAGCGCCAAGCACGGCCTTTGGCACCGTCAGGGTGACGAGTTCATCCACATCAACACCGTTCAGCCCAATGGTTTGCTGTATGGCGTGACGCGTTACCGTTTCGATGACCAGCGCCATATGTTGACGTCGAGCTTCGCCAGGCAGGCCAACTTCAAGACCGATTACTGGTTGCTGAAAGACGTGACCACGACCGTCTTCCGTGAAGGCCGCACCGAAGTGGTGACCGCGCCGGAAGAGCGTTGGAACGTCGCGCTGAGTCCGCAGTTGCTGAGTACCGTCGTGCTGCCGCCTGAATCGCTGTCCATGACCGGCCTCTACGGTTACGCGCGCTATCTGGCCGATCAGGGGCTGAACAACGGTCGTTACTGGCTGGCGTTCTACACCAAGATCCTCCAGCCGCTGGTGACCGTCGCCCTGGTGCTGATGGCCATTTCTTTCATCTTCGGGCCGCTGCGCTCGGTGACGCTGGGGCAGCGTGTGTTCACCGGTGTGCTGGTGGGCTTCACCTTCCGCATCGCTCAGGACCTTCTGGGCCCGTCGAGTCTGGTATTCGGCTTCTCGCCACTGTTCGCCGTCCTGGTGCCGGCTGGGGTGTGCGCGCTGGCGGGGATCTGGTTGTTGCGCCGCGCGGGCTGATTGCTGCTGCGTGATGAAAAGCCGACCTCGGGGTCGGCTTTTTTATGCCTTTTGTAGGAGCGCGCTTGCCCGCGAATGGGTGGGTCAGCAATAAAAGCGTGACTGGAATAAAGCGTTCGCGGGCAAACGCGCTCCTACAAGATGTGCAGAAGGGGTCGCTGCTATATCTTTGTTCTGGGCACCCGCACCAGTTGCGTTTCGGAATACAGGTCGTGCCAGCAGCGTTTCCGCTTGTCGAACAGGCTCCAGAAAAACCCAAGCCCGAGGCACAGCCACGATGCGATAGCGACCACGAAGCGGAGCAGTGCCTGCCACAGGCTAATCGCCGTCCCATCGGGATTCTGTACGCGGACTCCCCAAACCTGCATGCCCAGGGTCTGGCCTGAATGAGTCCAGAACCTGGCGAAAAAGCCGAACAGCGTCATCAGCAGAATCGAGGACAGCAACGGGTCGGCGTCGAGCGCGCCCGACTCCGAGAGTTGGCGCAGTCCGGCTTCTCCGACAAAGCCCATCCACACCAGCTTGTAGATGAACGTCGTCACCATCAGCAGCGCAATGCACAGCAGCGTGTCGTAGCAGATCGCAGCCATGCGCCGACCCAGTCCTGCGGGTGGAAAGTCGCCCTTAGGGCGTAATACGTGACGGGTCATGGAGGCGCTCGATGATGCCGAAAGCGCACAGTTTACGAAATCGCAGGCATAAAAAAGCCCCTGACGTTGGCCATCAGGGGCTTTTTGCGTGGGCTTATCAGGCTTCCGCTTGGACTTCGTCAGCCTGCATGCCTTTTTGGCCCTGCACGGCAACGAATGTCACTTTCTGGCCTTCTTTCAGGCTCTTGAAACCGTTGCCCTGGATCGCGCGGAAATGGACGAACAGATCCGGACCGCTTTCTGGCGTGATAAAACCAAAACCTTTTTCATCGTTAAACCACTTAACGGTACCGCTCTGACGTGTAGACATTTTCTTATTCCCAAGAGCATAAAATTAATGACAGTCTCTTTCACACGAAAGAGTACTGGGCTGGTTGCAGGAAGAAGAAACGTAGAGCGGGTTGTAGCATTGCTTTTGGCGCTACTGCCCGGGTCACGATCCCAGCGACCCATGCAAACACAGTCGAGAAACTCTACGCTAACCTGCGAGGAAAAAACAAGCCCCGTTCGGGCCCGTATTCACGGGGGTTAAGCCATTATTTAAAAACATTAACCGCGCTGGAATGATCGATAGTTTTTAATGTTTTCTGTCTTTCTGAAGTTCAATATTTTGACAGTTCCATTGTTATAAAGCCTGGCGCCATACTGCGGCAACCGTACAGTTCCATGCACTGTTGCGGTGCCGCAATGTGTTGATAACTTCCTTCAGCCGCGGAAGTAACGTGGCGCAACGAAAGGCATTTTAGCGACAAGCATCGGAACTTTCTTGCCTCGCACGATCGCCCAGACAGGCGTATCCAGCGTGGCAAACTTGACGTCGACGTAACCCATAGCCAATGGCGCGCTCAGTGTCGGGCCGAAGCCGCCGCTGCAGACTGTTCCAATGGCTGCTCCGTCGGCGTCGACTATTTCCGCGCCCTCGCGCACAGGCGTACGCTCCTGAGGCAACAGGCCTACGCGCTTTCGCGCCGCACCGCTTTGGTGCTGGGCGAAAATCCGGTCAGCGCCGGGGAAGCCTCCTGCGCGGGCGCCGTCTGCACGCCGTACCTTGGAGATGGCCCACAGCAGGCTGGCCTCGATCGGGGTGCTGCCGGTGTCCATGTCATGACCGTAGAGGCACAACCCGGCTTCAAGGCGCAACGAGTCGCGCGCGCCAAGACCGATGGGCGCGACTTCGGGCTCTGCCAGCAGCCGGCGCGCCAACGCTTCAGCGTGGTCCGCCGGCACCGAAATCTCGTAACCGTCTTCTCCGGTGTACCCCGAGCGGCTGATATAGCAGTCGATGCCATCAATCTGCGTCGAGGTGTACTGCATGAAGGTCATCTTCGCGACGTCCGGCGCCAGTCGGGACAGAGCGGTTACAGCCTGTGGGCCTTGCAGCGCGAGCAACGCACGCTCCTCGAACAGCGGGGTGATGGTGCAATGGCTGCCGATGTGCTGCTGCAAATGAGCCAGATCATCGTTCTTGCAAGCAGCGTTAACCACCAGCATGAGCTGATCGTCGCCCAGGTTGGCCACCATCAGGTCGTCGAGGATGCCGCCGTTCTCGTTGGTAAACATTGCATAGCGCTGCATGCCGACCGGCAAGTCGATGATGTCCACCGGCACCAAAGTTTCCAGCGCTGCTGCTGCACCGGGTCCGCTCAAAAGGATTTGCCCCATGTGCGAAACGTCGAACAGGCCCGCTTGGGCGCGGGTATGCAGATGTTCTTTCATGACGCCGGCAGGGTACTGGACGGGCATGTCGTACCCGGCAAATTCAACCATCTTCGCGCCGAGTTCACGGTGCAAGGCGTTAAGCGGGGTTTTCAACAATTCGGTGGTCATGGGCTATTCCTTGGAAGCGATTCCGGCTCCCCGCGCAGGCAGGGAGCGCTCTGACTGTAGGGTTGAATCAGCACTCGATGATGTTCACGGCCAGGCCGCCACGGGCTGTTTCCTTGTATTTGCTTTTCATGTCTGCGCCGGTCTGGCGCATGGTGCGGATCACCTTGTCGAGCGAGACAAAATGCTGACCGTCGCCGCGCAACGCCATGCGCACCGCATTGATGGCCTTCACCGAACCCATCGCGTTGCGCTCGATGCATGGCACCTGAACCAACCCGCCGATCGGGTCGCAGGTCAGGCCAAGGTTGTGTTCCATGCCGATTTCGGCGGCGTTTTCCACCTGCTGCACGTTGCCACCCAAGACCTCACACAGCGCACCAGCGGCCATGGAGCAAGCGACCCCGACTTCGCCCTGGCAGCCGACTTCAGCGCCCGAGATCGACGCATTTTCCTTGTACAAAATACCGATGGCGGCAGCCGTGAGGAGGAACCGAACGACGCCGTCCTCATTGGCTCCGGTAATAAAGCGCATGTAGTAATGCAGCACGGCCGGAATGATCCCGGCGGCGCCGTTGGTGGGCGCGGTTACCACGCGGCCGCCGTTGGCGTTTTCTTCGTTGACGGCCAGTGCGTACAGGTTGACCCAATCGAGTACCGACAGCGCATCACGCAACGCCGCTTCCGGGTTTTTGCACAGTTGGCGATGCAGGGCTGCCGCCCGCCGCTTGACCTTAAGGCCGCCCGGCAAAATCCCCTCGTTGCGGCAACCCGCTTCAACGCAATCCTGCATAACCTGCCAGATGCGCAACAGGCCTTGACGGGTCTCTGCTTCGGGACGCCACGCGGCTTCGTTGGCCAGCATCACCTGGCTGATGGAAAGACCGCTCGCCGTGCAATGCGCCATCAAGTCTCTGGCGGTCTTGAAAGGGTAAAGCAGCTGCGTCTGGTCTTCGACGATGCGGTCGGCGCCTGCAGCATCCTCATCCACGACAAAGCCGCCGCCGACCGAGTAGTACTCGCGGCTGCGCACTTGCAGGCCCGAGGCATCGAAGGCACGAAAGATCATGCCGTTGGGGTGATAGGCCAATGGCTTGCGAATCATCGCCAGGTGATGTTTTTCAATGAACTCGATGCTGTGTTTGCCCAGCAGATTCAGGCGTTCGTTACTGCGGATGTGTTGCAGGCGTGCTGCTACGGTTTCGGTGTCGACGGTGTCAGGATGCTCGCCCTCAAGGCCGAGCAAGACCGCCTTGTCGCTGCCGTGGCCCTTGCCGGTGGCGCCGAGAGAGCCGTAAAGCTCGACCTTTACGCAGACGATGGTGTCGAGCAGGGCGTCGCGCTGCAAGCCCTCGACGAAGCGCGCCGCAGCCCGCATGGGGCCAACGGTGTGGGAACTGGACGGTCCAATGCCGATCTTGAACAGGTCAAACACGCTCAGGGACATGATGGGGTTCCGGGAAGTGAAGCCGTAACAAGCAGCAAGCTGCAAGCCGCAAGTAAAAGCTGATCGGCTTTCACTTGTAGCTTGCGGCTTGAAGCTCGCGGCTGGGTTAAGCGTAGTCTTCGATCGACGGGCAGGCGCAAACCAGGTTGCGGTCGCCGAAGACGTTGTCGACGCGACCGACCGGTGGCCAGTATTTGCCTTCGATCAACGAGGCGACCGGGTATACGGCCTGCTCGCGGCTGTACGGATGGCTCCACTCGCCCACCAGTTCAGCGGCGGTGTGCGGTGCGTTTTTCAGCGGGTTGTCGTCCTTGTCCAGGGCGCCGCTTTCCACCGCGCGGATTTCTTCGCGAATCTTGATCATCGCGTCACAGAAGCGGTCCAGTTCCTCTTTGGATTCGCTCTCGGTCGGCTCGATCATCAACGTGCCGGCAACCGGGAAGGACATGGTCGGCGCGTGGAAGCCGAAGTCGATCAGGCGTTTGGCGACGTCATCTACGCTAATGCCACTGGTTTCCTTGAGCGGGCGCAGGTCGAGGATGCATTCGTGCGCGACCAGGCCGTTGCTGCCGGTGTAAAGCACGGGGTAGTGCTCTTCCAGGCGACGGGAGATGTAGTTGGCGTTGAGAATCGCCAGCTGCGAAGCGCGCTTGAGACCTTCGCCGCCCATCATGCGGATGTACATCCAGGTGATCGGCAAGATGCTCGCGCTGCCGAACGGGGCTGCACAGACTGCACCCTCCCTGCGCTCCATACGTGCGTGACCCGGCATGAACGGCGCCAGGTGGGATTTCACGCCAATCGGGCCAACGCCCGGGCCGCCACCACCGTGGGGGATGCAAAAGGTTTTGTGCAGATTGAGGTGGGAGACGTCGCCGCCGAACTTACCCGGAGCGCACAGGCCGACCATGGCATTCATGTTGGCGCCGTCGATATACACCTGGCCGCCGTTGTCGTGAATGATGCCGCAGATTTCGCGGATACCTTCTTCGAACACGCCGTGGGTGGACGGGTAGGTGATCATCAGTGCAGCGAGGTGCTCGCGGTGCTCGATGGCCTTGGCGCGCAGATCCTCGATGTCGACGTTGCCGCGTGCATCACATGCTGTTACCACAACGCGCATGCCTGCCATGTTGGCGGTCGCAGGGTTGGTACCGTGTGCCGACGAGGGGATCAGGCAGATATCGCGACGCTCATCGCCACGGCTCTGGTGATAGGCACGAATCGCCAGCAGACCCGCATATTCGCCCTGGGAGCCGGCGTTTGGCTGCAGGGAGATCGCGTCGTAACCGGTGGCGGCGCAGAGCATGGCCTCCAGTTCGTCGGTCAGCTGCTGATAACCCGCACTTTGCTCTGCAGGGGCAAACGGATGCAGATTGCCGAATTCTGCCCAGGTGACCGGAATCATTTCACTGGCGGCGTTGAGCTTCATGGTGCACGACCCCAGCGGGATCATCGTGCGGTCCAGTGCCAGGTCCTTGTCCGCCAGGCGACGCAAGTAGCGCATCAGCTCGGTTTCGGAGTGATAGCGGTTGAATACCGGGTGGCTGAGAATCGGCGATTGGCGTTTCAGCTCGGCAGGCAAGCGTGCTTCGACGCTGTCTGCCAGCGCGGCGAAGTCCGGCAGAGCCTGGCCTTCAGCAGCGAAGAGGGACCACAGCACTTCGACGTCGGCTTGCTTCGTGGTCTCGTCCAGCGAGACACCCAGGCGCTGGCCGTCTACCTCACGCAAATTGATTTCCTGTGCGCGGGCCTTGGCATGCAGGTCAGCCGTGCTGGCGCCGGTGTTCAGGGTGATGCTGTCGAAGAAGAACGACTGCTCCGCGTTTACGCCCAATTGGCTCAGGCCCTTGGCCAGGATTGCGGTCAGATGATGCACGCGGTTGGCGATGCGGGTCAGGCCGCGCGGGCCGTGGTACACGGCGTACATGCTGGCGATGTTGGCGAGCAGAACCTGCGCGGTGCAGATATTGCTGGTGGCCTTCTCGCGACGGATGTGTTGCTCGCGGGTCTGCATGGCCAGACGCAGGGCGGTCTTGCCGAAGCGGTCGATGGACACACCGACCAGCCGGCCAGGCATGTCGCGCTTGTAGGCGTCGCGGGTGGAGAAGTACGCGGCGTGCGGGCCGCCGAAACCCAACGGCACACCGAAGCGCTGCGCGCTGCCAATCGCGACGTCCGCACCGAACTCGCCGGGCGGGGTGAGCAGGGTCAGGGCCAGCAGGTCGGCTGCCACGGCCACCAGGGCATTGGCGGCATGGAAGCGCTCGACCAGCTCGCGATAATCGAACACGTCGCCATTACTGGCAGGGTATTGCAGCAGCGCGCCGAAGAACTCGCTGACGTCGGCCAGTTGCAACTCGTCTGCGACGACCACTTCAATGCCCAGCGGCTCGGCGCGGGTTTGCAGCACGTCGAGGGTTTGCGGGTGGCAGTGAGCGGAGGCAAAGAATTTATGGCTGCTTTTGTTCTTGCTCAGGCGTTTGCAGAAGGTCATCGCTTCAGCGGCGGCAGTGGCTTCGTCAAGCAGCGAGGCATTGGCGATCGGCAGGCCGGTGAGGTCGCTGATCAGCGTCTGGAAATTCAGCAGCGACTCAAGGCGACCTTGGGAGATCTCTGGCTGATAGGGCGTGTAAGCGGTGTACCACGCCGGATTTTCCAGCAGGTTGCGCAGGATCGGTGCCGGCGTGTGGGTGTTGTAGTAACCCTGGCCAATGTAGGTTTTGAACAGCTTGTTCCTGGCGGCAATGGCTTTGATATCAGCCAGTGCATCGGCCTCGCTCTGGCCGGCGGACAGGCCTAGCACGCTGGTGCCTTTGATGGATTCAGGAATGACGCTGGCGGTCAGCGCGTCAATGGAGTCGAAGCCCAGCGTGGTCAGCATGGCCTTTTCGTCAGCGGCGCGCGGGCCGATGTGGCGGGCGATGAACTCGTTGGCGGTGCTCAATTCGGTACGGTCAGTCATTGCGCGCTCCTCAGGCTTCGGCGTTGGCTTTGATCAGACGATCATAGGCGTCTTGAGTCAGCAACTGGCCGACTGCATCGGGATTGGAGGGAATAAAACGGAAGAACCAGCCTTGGCCCAGCGGGTCTTCGTTGACCAGTTCAGGGCTGGCATCCAGTGCGGGGTTGGTTTCCACGATCTCGCCATCGAGCGGCATGTAGACGCCGCTGGCTGCTTTAACCGACTCGACGGTCGCCGCTTCTGCACCCTTATCGTAGGACTGCAGCTCCGGCAGTTGCACGAAAACCACATCGCCCAACGCGTCCTGCGCGAATGCGGTGATGCCGACCGTGACGCTGCCGTCGGTTTCGGCGCGCAGCCACTCGTGGTCTTCGGTAAAACGCAACTCGCTCATGAAATCTCCCCAGATGGTAAATCGCCCGTTATGCCCGAGCGTGATGGGGGAGTGCATAGCAAGTTTGCGGCCAAGGTGGGGAAGCTCCAGCGAACAGGGGGCTGCAGCGATCCCGCTGACTGCCCGCCTGCAAGGCGCTGGAACGAAAACATTACGCGGGAGATGCGTGTTTAAGCCATTAGCTAGATTACGGCCCTGCACGTGCTGGCTTAGCCGTTACGGAATGATTTCGTTACGCTGTTTCGATATCGTGCCAACGAGGTTTGCTAATCTCTGACCTCTGACCTCTGACCTCTGACCTCTGACCGCTGATCGCTGATCGTAGGAGCCGGCTTGCTGGCGAACGCATTCTGATCGCCATCACCTAGGTATCTGGCACGACCGATTCGCCAGCGAGCCGGCTCCTACAGGTTCGCATCGACTGCCGCGCGGATTGAGATGTCGGGAAGCCTGGGCAGCACCCATGATCCCCACGTCTTAACCTTTGCCGGAAATACCGTATTTGCGCAGGCGATGAGCGATCGCGGTGTGGGATGTCTGCAACCGCACCGCCAGTTGGCGGGTAGAGGGGTATTGGCTGTACAGCTTCTCAAGCAGCGTTTTCTCAAACTGCTCGACCGCTGCCTCAAGGCTTTCGACTTCGCCCTCGACGCCTTTGGCCACAGACGTGCCGGCGATGTCGAGGTCACCGATGTCCACCAGTGAGCTATCGCTGATCGCTGCAGCGCGGAAGATAACGTTTTGCAGCTGCCGAACATTGCCCGGCCAGCGATTTCCAAGCAGCGCAGGGTAGGTAGCAGGTGCCAGGCGGCAGACGGGGCGCTGGATCTGCGCGCAGGCCTGCTCCATGAAATAGCGCGCCAGCATCAGAATGTCCTGGCCACGCTCGCGTAAAGGAGGCACTTCCAGGTTCAGCACATTGAGGCGATAAAACAGGTCTTCGCGAAAGGTGCCTTCGGCGACCATCTTCTCCAGGTCACGGTGCGTGGCGCTGAGAATGCGCACATTGACCTGCACTTCCCTGTCGCCGCCGACCCGCCGAAAACTGCCGTCATTGAGGAAGCGCAGCAACTTTGCCTGAAGGTAGGGCGACATTTCACCGATCTCGTCGAGAAACACCGTGCCCTTGTTGGCGAGCTCCATCAGGCCCGGCTTGCCGCCTCGCTGGGCGCCCGTGAATGCGCCAGGGGCATAGCCAAAAAGTTCGCTTTCGGCGAGATTTTCCGGCAGCGCTGCGCAGTTCAGCGCAAGAAAAGGCGCTCCGTTGCGAGCACTGACCGCATGGCAGGCGCGTGCAACCAGCTCTTTACCGGTGCCGGTTTCACCCTGGATCAAAAGCGGCGCATCCAATGCTGCGACCCGCTGTGCACGTGCCTTGAGGGTTCGGATGGGCGCCGAATCGCCCAGCAGTGCATCAAAGCCTTCAGCGTGATCATGATGCAGCGCCGACAGGCGTTCGCCGATTCGGCTGGGCAGATAGAGGGTGAGCAACGCGCCCGCGTCAGTGATGGGGGTCGCGTCCAGCAGCAGGGCCTCGCCATTGAGCGTGACCTCACGCAAGGGCAGACGAAAGCCGTTTTCCAGCAGCGCCGACTGCAGGCCCGTATCAGAAAATAGCTCACCGACTGGCTCGCCCGTCGGTTCGCGGCCACACAGTGCGACCAGTGCGGGGTTGGCCAGCAGCACGTGGCCGGCACTGTCCAGCGCGAGCACCGGGTCGGTCATCGCTGCGAGCAGGGCGTCGAGCTGCAGATGTCGGCGCTGTCCGGGCAGAATATCGACCACGGTAATGGCTTCGACACCGCGCACCCTAAACAGCCGATCCTTGAGTTCTTCGAGCACCTCATGGCTCAACGTCGGGGCGTCGATGTATACATTGGGCGGCACCATTTCCACGGCGTCGAGGTTCAGGTTGCGCGCGCCGAGGATGGCCAGCACTTCTTGAGTGATGCCGACGCGGTCAATGAACGTGACGTGAATACGCATGAGCAGGGAAAGGATTCGCGGGAATGAGGGCAGCGATTATGCCAGTAATCCCCGTACCAATCGCGGCCCCACCGTCACTTTGCCAGCCGGGGCAGATTACTGCAGATGCTCTGGTTTGACCGGATCACCGGATTTCATGCCGAGCTTGTGGCGGATGTCCTCGAACATCTGATCGTACTCGCCGTGCATCGCGTGCAGGTCGGTGGTTTTTGGCAGGCCATGCTTTTCGAGGCGGCGAGACGCCTCGCTGGCGAAGTTGTAGGCCTTGTCCTTGGGCAGGTCAAAGGTCTCACTGACCGCCTGGCCGTTGACGTCGCCTTCAAGGGTGAACTGCATGCCCGGACCTGAGTCTTTCTGGCTGACCTGATAGCGAATGTGAAGATCGTAGCCGACCTCGTCGGGTTGCAGGGCCGCGCGGGTGATATGCAGATGACCTGGCTCGAACATGGCAGTGGCTCCGTGAAAGCGGTGGGCAGTATGAGGACAGACCCCCATGCCTTCCACGGGTTCACCTGCGGCGCGAGGTTTGTGGGACCGGCTTTAGCCGGGGAAGGTGTCAGACTCAAGCCCCGGAACTGAGTGTGTTCAACCTGCCTATTCCCGGCTGAAGCCGGTTCTACACTTTACTTTCCGGCTGGAGCCGCGATGGTTCCGGCCGCGACCATATCCACACGTTGACCAGCACCATGCCGGCCACCGCGAAGTAGATCCACCAGTTGTGTTTTAGCAGCACCAGCATCATGACCGCGCAGAGCAGCATCGTCACCGTCGCGCTGATCTTGGCCTTGCGGGCGATCATTTTGCCGTTGCGCCAATTACTCAGCATCGGGCCGAACACACGATGGTTTTCAAGCCAGGCGCTCAAGCGCGGCGAGCTTCGAGTGGCTGCCCATGCCGCGAGCAGAATGAACTCGGTGGTGGGCAGGCCCGGGATGAAAATCGCGACGATGCCGATCGTCAGGCTGACGTAAGCGAGGATGCCAAACAGGATGCGGGACAGTTTGCTGCCGGGTGGAATACTGGTCATGGTCTCGGTAATGCAGAGTAAGCAGGTGTTGCGGGGCTTTGAGGTCCCGCAAAGGCGCTCAGCTTATCAGTGCCGAACGCAAAAGGCCCGGTGTCAGGCGGGTTCGGTTTCAGCGGTCGGAGCATAGACGTGCTGCAGCAGCGCGTTGAAACGCTCGAAGGCCGCCACCGCGCCCCGGTCGATTTCATGTTCCTGTTCGGGGGTCAGCGGCAGGTCGTCAATGATCCTGACAAAACGTTTCCATCCCTCCGCCCGATCTCCTGCGGGTTCGCCCAGATGCCGCGCCCCGAATGTGTCGCTCAGGTTCAGCGCCACGGCACGCTTGATCAGAAATGCTGCACCCAGCTTCGAGCCTTCCGAAACGAACAGCCAGCCGAGGGCTTCCGCAAGGCTCGGTGCATCGACGCCGCCAGTGACCGGATCGGGAATGGAGGCCTTGAGGTCTTGCAGGTCCGCTTTCGCCTGTTCGGCGCGACAGCGCTCGGGGAGGTCGGTCATCAGCTCGATCAATAACGGCTGGGTATACAAGATTTTCAGCTCTGCCTGAAACAGATACTGAACGGTGAGGAATCGGCAATAGCTCGCCAGCGTTTCAAACGGCGCGTGGGCTCTGACGGCCTTGTCCAGTTGTTCATGAGGCGCGTGGGTGATTTGGTTGAGTCGTTGCGAGCGGCGAATGGCTTCGGTGGTCATGTGTTCTTCCTTGTGGACGGGGCGCTTGTGGACGAGACGAACGAGCGTCGTCGGAGCGTAAAAAAACCGCTCCGACGACCGCGGACGATCAGATGGCCCACACCACATTGACGGCGAAGTTGCGGCCTGGCTGCGTCAGGCGATCAAGATTGGCAGGGGCAGTGGCGCCCGCTTCGCCGGTGCTGTCGTATCCGCGAACGTCATCCCACTGCCAGTATTTTTTGTTCGCAACGTTGTACAGACCGCCACTGACCGTGACGTCCTGGGTGACGTTGTAATAGCCGGTGAGGTCGACGAGGCCGAAGCCCGGCGTCTTGAACGGGGTTGACCCATCCGGGGCGTGGTAATTGCTGCTGTCCACCCGCGTTTTGCGTTTCACCAGTGTCCAGTTCAGCAGGCCGCCGTAACTGCCCTGGTCATAACCCAGGCCAAACACACCGGTCAGTGGATTGATGCTGTTGATCGGCTGGCCTGTGTCGTCGTTACGGCCGTACAGGTACGCCAGCGACCCTCGGGCATAGAGGCCTGCAGGCGCGCCGAAGCTGTCCAGGTTCAGACGACCCTTGAGCTCGACCCCCTTGATCGTGGCGTGCTTGATGTTGTTGGACTGGAACGTCATTGAGGTAGACGTCGCCGGGATGATCGCGTCCTCATTTATGAAATTGCGGTACTTGTTGTAAAACACGGCGAGATCAAACGTGCCTTCGTCGAAATGCCCGCGCAGGCCGGTTTCGTAGCTGTTGCTCTTCTCCGGTTCGAGGTCGGGGTTGGGCGCCACGAGATAGCCCGCTGCTGTGTTCTCAAACCGGCCATACAGCGCTTTGGCGCTCGGCGTGCGGAAGCCTTCGGCGTACTGGCCGTACCAGGTGTAGGCATCGGAAAGGGCATAGGTCAGCCCCAGTTTGGGCGACAGGCGATGCCATTTTTTGGTGCTGTCGTCGAATTGGTCTTTGCTGGTCAACTTAAACGGCTGAAGAAACTCATCCGTGGCGTGCGGGTCGAGGGCGGTGTAGTCGTAACGCGCGCCAGGCATGAATGTCCAGTCGCCCCATTTGATCTCGTCCTGGGCGAACAGGGCGTAGGTGGTGATGGTCGGGTTCGGGAAATCGTTGGTCCTGTTCAGGCGATCGGCCGCTGACGGCGAGCCGATGACAGTGCATGAACCCGATACCGCTGCGCAGGTGCCGGCGCCGCTGCGCTCGCCCGTCACTTTCTGCTGCTTGAGGGTGGTTCCGTAAGTCAGCAAGTGTTGGGCGTCGCCGATGTCGAACGCCTTATCCAGCTGCGCGTCGAGGATCCACTGACGCTCCTTGTAGCGCGTGTCTCGGGTTCGCCAGACATCACGCAGAACCGAACCGGTCCGTGGGTTGCTGGGTAAATATCTTTCCAGCGTAGTTTGATCAGTCTTGGCGATCTGGTAGTTCAGGCTCCACCGGGCGTTGTCGGCCAACAGCGTGTCCAGGACGAAGCTGTTCTCCAGCCCGAAACGTTCGCGGGTGACGACGTCGTTGCCCTCGCGGCTTCGGTACATGCCCATGGCTCTACCACCGCCGAAAGGCCCGCCCACGACGCTTTTCTGGTCGGTGTGGGTATCGTCCTTGTACTTCTCGTAGGTGAAAGCAAGGCGGTCGGTGTCGCCGTAGTTCCAGCCCAGCTTGCCCAGCACATTCGTTGCGCGGGCGTTCTCGGGGTTGGCTGCGGTGCGCGCCAGTCCGGTGCCGCGATGCTCGCCGTATGACTCGGTCTCCCGCCCGTTACGCTGACTGACGTGCAGCAACGCATCAAAATCGCCTGCGCGTCCGGCCACTGTGGATGAATTCAGCCAGCTGTTATCCGCCGAGCTGTAACCGGTTTTCAGGCGAGCGCCAACATCGTTGCCCGGCTTGATGATGTCCTCCGGATCAAGCGTGTAATAGCTGACCGCACCGCCAATGGCGCTGCTTCCGTACAGCGCCGATGCAGGGCCGCGCAGGATCTCGACACGCTTGATGACCTCCGGGTCCACGTAGTTGCGATGGGTGTTGGCAAACGGGCCCTGGAAAAAGTTGTCCGGCACTTCTACGCCGTCCACCTGAGTCAGGATTCGGTCCCCGTCGATGCCGCGAATGTTGTAACCGCTGGTGCCTGCTCGCTGGCCGGCGCCGCCCACGGAAACGCCAGGCTCATCGCGTGCCAGATCACGGATCGTATTGACGTTTCGCCGATCCAGCGCCGCACGGTCCTGCACCGTCACCGTACTGGGCACCGAATCGACTGATTGCGCCTGACGGGTGGCGCTGACCGTGATTTGCGCCAGTGCCAGCGCGCCATCCGCACGCGGCTCCAAAACCACGCTGTCGGCGCTCAGGTTCCGGTAACCCAGGTGACTGCCGGCCAGTAAGCGCTCAAGCGCCTGCTTCGGGGAAAGGGTGCCGCTGACGGAGGGCGAGGTGATGTTGTCTGCCAACTCCGCCGATAGCCCCACCTGCCAACCGGTGGTCTGGCTGAACTCGTTCAGCGCAGAGGCCAGGGGCTGTTGCTTGATCGCAAATGAATAGCTGCCCGCCACGCGCTCCAGTTGCTCGGCGGCGACGATGTTTGGGGTGTGCATCACCGCGCTGAAAATAGCCAGCGTCAGCAGCGAAAGTCCGAGATGGCGAGCGGGTCTGGTTGAGACGGGTGGGGTGGCATTGAACGTGGACAGCATGTATAGCGCTCCCTGGCGTGCGGGTCGTCTTAGGTGTTGCGGAATGATTCAAATAAGAATCAGTTGCATTGGCTATGACTAGACGTACGGCGGGTCGCTATCGCGTAAAAATAGTTTTGCTCAGTTCAGAATCAGCAGTGCCGGAAGCTCGTGCAGGTGGGCGGAAGTGATATGCGCCAGTGAGCGAACGATGTCCAGAGGGCTGTCCAACCGGTAATTACCGGTCACGGCTACCCGGTCGAGCGAACGGTTGGTGCTGATGATCCAGCCGGGGTAATAGCGTCGCAACTCGGTCAGCACCTCGGCCAGTGGGCAGTTTTCGACGATTAGCCGGCCCTGCACCCACGCCAGGCTTTTGCGTTGGTCGGACTTCTCCGGCAACCCGAAACCTTCGGGGCCGACGCGAAGGCTGTCTCCGGCAACCAGATTTACGTCGGCATCGCCGCGCATCGCCTGCACCCTTACGTCGCCGCGCTGGACTTGAATCTGCGCGACTCCATCCAGATAGCGCACGGCAAATGCTGTGCCTGCTCCGTGCATACGTGCAGGGCCGGCTTGCACTTCCAGCGGCATGCTCTTGCTGTCAGGCACGTCGAAAAACGCTTCGCCTTGCAGCAGGCGCGCCAGCAGAACGCCGTTGCCAGGTGCGCTGGATAACGCCGATTGGGTATTGAGTAGCACCTTCGAACCGTTTGTAAGCGCCAAGTGCTGCCGTTCGCCTGCGACCGTCAGATGATCGGCCCGAACGCGCAAGGGCAGGTCGCTGAACAAGAACACGCCGAGGAGTACCAACGCGGCCGTCGCCACAGGCAGCCAGGTCTTGCGACTGCGTGCCGGCACGCCTGATTTTTCAGGAGCAGATAGCATCTTCGCGGCGTCGAGCACCGGCTGCGAATGCCACACCGCCCTGGCTTTTGCAAAGGCACCACGATTCGCGGGATCTGCGTCGAGCCAGGCCTCAAAACGCGCGTGCTGCTCGGCATCGGCCACCTCCAGCTCAATCAGCCAGGTCAGCGCCTGATCCATCGCATCGGCAGGGTGAGAGGCTTCGGCCTGAGGGTTGCGGTTTGATTGTGGTGGCTTCAAGAAGCGTCCTCGGGGCGACGATTTTGGCGGCAGTGTAGCGTCAGCAACACAGGGCTGACGATTTTGACGGCGGGATCAGTGATCCAGACGCGCGGCCACACTGAGACAAAGCGCCATGACCAGCTTGAGTTCTTTCTGCACGGTGCTGGTGGAAACGCCCAACTGCTCTGCAATCTCCAGATAGCTCGCGCCGTGGAGCCGACTCAGCGTGAAGATGCTTTGTTGCCTTGGCGTGAGCGTTTCCAGGCTCGCGTTGAGGCCTTCGAGCAAGCGGTTGGCGTGGGCCGCGTCGTCCAGAGCGCCATTTGGAGCAACCACGTTATGGATGTCGCTCACCGGCGCATCGTCGACGAGGGTTCGGGCATGAATGCGCTGGGCACGCAGAAAATCCAGCGCCAGGTTACGCGCTGTCTGGAACACGAAGGGTTCGAGGTGCTGTATTGCGCGCTCGGCCAGCGCGCGAGCCACACGCAGATAGGTTTCCTGGAGCAGATCTTCGGCAGTCGTGTGGCTGCGGACCATGCGCTGGAGGGTGCGCAGCAGGATGGTTCGGCGGGCCAGGAAAACAGTATTGAAATGCGACTGGGTCACGGAAGCGCTCGACCAAAAGTTAGAAGATGATAATGCTTCTCATCTGTAGGTCAGGTCAAGGCCGTGGTCGGTAAGAATTGTAAGCGCCGGGAGTTCGCTGTCGGCCTCAATAGAACCATACGCTGTCGCGTGAGTGAATCGGCCTAAACCGCTGACGTACAGCGGTTTAGACATCGACGTCACGACCAGGCGCTGCCCTGCGAAACAGGCGTCACCTGCTTACTCGGCATTCATCAGCGCAAGGCAGTTGTCGAGCATGCGGTTGGAGAAACCCCATTCGTTGTCATACCAGGCCAGTACTTTCAGCAGGCCACCGCTGACTTTGGTGTGGTTGGCATCGAAGATGGACGACAGCGGGTTGTGATTGAAATCGTGGGAGACCAGCGGCAGGGTGTTGTAGCCGAGGATTTTCGAGTGCTGCGCGGCCTCTTTCATGATCGCGTTCACTTCTTCGGCCGTCGCATCGCGCTTGAGCTGAATCGTCAGGTCGACCAGTGACACGTTGATCACCGGCACGCGAACCGCCATACCGGTCAGCTTGCCCGCCAGTTCCGGCAATACCAGGCCAACGGCTTCAGCAGCGCCTGTCTTGCTCGGAATCATCGACTGGGTGGCCGAGCGCGCCCGGTATGGGTCGGTGTGGTAAACGTCGATGAGGTTTTGGTCATTGGTGTAGGCATGGATGGTGGTCATCAAACCGCTTTCGATGCCCAGTTCACGGTTCAATACCTGCGCCACCGGAGCCAGGCAGTTGGTGGTGCATGACGCATTGGAGATGACCTGATGCGACTGACGCAGCACGTCATGGTTAACGCCGTAGACGATGGTCGCGTCGGCGCCTTTGGCCGGGGCCGAGATAATGACCTTCTTGGCTCCGGCAGTGATATGCGCCGCCGCTTTGTTGCGATCCGTGAACAGGCCGGTGCATTCAAACACCACGTCGATGTCCAGGGATTTCCACGGCAGCTCGGCAGGGTTGCGAATGGCGCTGACGGCGATGCGGTCACCATTGACAGTCAAGCTCTGGTCATCGTGCTCGACGGTGCCATCGAAGGGGCCGTGCACGGTATCGAATTTCAGAAGATGGGCGTTGATCTCGCTGTCGCCCAGATCGTTGATGGCGACGACTTGCAGGTCTTGACGGTAGCCTTGGGTATAGAGTGCGCGTAGGACGTTGCGGCCGATGCGGCCAAAGCCATTGATTGCGATGCGGAGAGTCATACACCCGTCCTCAAGAATTTGTTGTTGGAATTACAAGATTATTCTCATAAAAATAGAAAACAACCCCTTTTAGTGGCAGTATTTTGGTTTATCTACAAATAGAAACTCGTCTAGCCGTCACAACTGGCTGAAAATCAAGCGCTTGCCGACGCTCGTGTCTGAGCCTCGCGATGATCGCCGCCGTGTGAAAGCGCCTGAACGGGTGACCACATCCGCTAGCCTGGAGTTCATGACATGCATCCCCGCGTCCTTGAGGTAACCGAACGGCTGATTGAACGCAGCCGTGAAACCCGTCAACGCTACCTGCAATTGATCCGGGGTGCGGCGAGCGACGGGCCGATGCGCGGCAAATTGCAATGTGCCAACTTCGCCCACGGCGTGGCGGCATGTGGTCCCGAAGACAAGAACAGCCTGCGCATGATGAACGCGGCCAACATCGCCATCGTGTCCTCCTACAACGACATGCTCTCGGCGCATCAGCCGTACGAACATTTTCCCGAACAGATCAAAACGGCGCTGCGCGAAATAGGCTCGGTTGGCCAGTTTGCCGGTGGCGTTCCGGCCATGTGTGACGGCGTCACCCAGGGCGAGCCGGGCATGGAACTGAGTATCGCCAGTCGAGAAGTCATTGCGATGGCAACGGCGGTCGCGCTTTCCCACAACATGTTCGACGGTGCGCTGATGCTGGGCATCTGCGACAAGATTGTGCCCGGCCTGCTGATGGGGTCGCTGCGCTTCGGTCATCTGCCGACCATTTTTGTGCCGGGCGGGCCGATGGTGTCGGGCATCTCCAACAAGGAGAAAGCCGACGTGCGTCAGCGCTACGCCGAAGGCAAAGCGACCCGCGAAGAGCTGCTGGACTCTGAGATGAAGTCCTATCACGGCCCGGGCACGTGCACCTTTTACGGCACGGCGAACACCAACCAGTTGCTGATGGAGGTCATGGGGCTGCATCTTCCGGGTGCCTCTTTCGTCAATCCCTACACGCCGCTGCGCGATGCCCTGACCCGCGAGGCGGCGTTCCAGGTCACGCGCCTGACCAAACAAAGCGGCGACTTCATCCCTCTGGGAGAGATTGTGGACGAGCGTTCGCTGGTCAACTCGATTGTTGCCCTGCACGCGACCGGCGGTTCCACCAACCACACGCTGCACATGCCGGCGATTGCCCAGTGCGCGGGCATTCAACTGACGTGGCAGGACATGGCTGACCTGTCGGAAGTCGTGCCGACCCTTTCGCACGTCTACCCGAACGGCAAGGCTGACATCAATCACTTCCAGGCCGCAGGCGGCATGTCGTTCCTCATCCGTGAGCTGCTTGATGCAGGCCTGATGCATGAAGACGTCAACACCGTGGTCGGTCGCGGCCTGCGCCGTTACACCCAGGAGCCTTTTCTGGAAGAGGGCAAGCTGGTATGGCGTGACGGCCCGATCGAGAGCCTGGACGAAAACGTTCTGCGCCCCATTGCTCGGCCGTTTTCTGCCGAGGGCGGCCTGCGGGTCATGGAAGGCAACCTGGGCCGCGGCGTGATGAAGGTCTCCGCCGTTGCCCTGGAACATCAGATCGTCGAAGCGCCCGCCAAGGTGTTCGAGGACCAGCAGGATCTCGCTGACGCCTTCAAGGCCGGTGAACTGGAATGCGATTTTGTCGCGGTGATGCGCTTTCAGGGCCCCCGCTCCAACGGCATGCCTGAGCTGCACAAAATGACGCCGTTCCTCGGCGTATTGCAGGATCGCGGCTTCAAAGTGGCGCTCATTACCGACGGCCGAATGTCCGGTGCCTCGGGGAAAATCCCCGCCGCGATTCACGTGTGTCCCGAAGCGTCGGACGGCGGACCGCTGGCGTTGGTGCGTGATGGGGATCTCATTCGTGTCGATGGCGTAAAAGGAACGTTGCAACTTCTGATCGAACCGGCAGAATTGGCCGCCAGAGAGCCGGCGATCGGCCGCTTGTCACACAATGTGGGCAGCGGGCGTGAACTGTTCGGCTTCATGCGCATGGCCTTCAGCTCGGCAGAGAAGGGCGCCAGCGCCTTTACTTCGAATCTGGAGACGCTCAAGTGACATTGGCGATGGTGGGTGATATCGGCGGCACAAATGCGCGTTTCGCCATTTGGGAAGACGACCAGTTGCACTCGATCAGGGTGTTCGCGACGGCCGATTACGCCAGTCCCGAGAAGGCCCTGTTGGTCTATTTACAAGATCTTGAATTGCAGCGCGGCGACGTCACGTCCATTTGTCTGGCCGTGGCGGGGCCGGTGATTGGCGACGAGTTTCACTTCACCAACAGCCATTGGACGATCAATCGGCAGGCGTTTTGTGCCGAATTGAAAATCGACCACCTGTTGATGGTCAACGACTTCACTGCCATGGCGTTGGGCATGACCCGTCTGAAAGATGACGAATACCTGACCATTCGCCATGGCAAGGGTGATCCGCAGGGCGCGCGCGTGGTCATCGGGCCTGGCACCGGCCTGGGCGTCGGCACGTTGATCCGCACCGGCGAGGCGCGTTGGTCTGCGGTGCCCGGCGAGGGCGGCCATGTGGATCTGCCCATCGGCACGCCGCGCGAAGCGATGCTTTGGATGCGTCTGATGGCCACACATGAACACGTCAGCGCTGAGACCATCCTGAGCGGCGCCGGTCTGTTGCTGCTCTATCAGGTGAGCTGCGGGCTGGATAACATCGAGCCCGAACTCAAATCGCCGGCGGCCATTACGTCGGCGGCCCTCAAGGGCGATCCGTTTGCCAGCGCGGTCCTTGAGCAGTTCTGTGTATTCCTCGGTCGCGTGGCAGGCAACAATGTTCTGACTGTGGGCGGGCGCGGCGGCGTGTATATTGCCGGTGGCGTGATCCCGCGGTTTGTTGATTTCTTCATGCAAAGCGGCTTCAACAAGGCTTTCGCCGAAAAGGGCTTGATGAAGGATTACTTCAAGGACGTGCCGGTCTGGCTGGTGACGGCCGAATATCCCGGCCTGACGGGTGCCGGCGTGGCGCTGGATCAATTCGCGACGAGTCGCTAGGGGCAAGCTCCACGCGGCAAGCGGCAAGCTGCAAGCGAAGACCGCGCACGTCTGGCTGTCAGCTTTGAGCTTTGAGCTTTGAGCTTTGAGCTTTGAGCTTGAAGCTTGTAATTTTGAGGCTTGCGACTGCTTTACCCAACCATTGCCTACAAGGACGACCTACGTGAACGCTGTCAGTAAATCGATTCTGGTGGTCGACGATGACCAGGAGATTCGCGAGTTGCTGCAAGCCTATCTGAGCCGCTCCGGCTTTCAGGTGCGCACGGTCGGCGATGGCGCAGAGTTCCGTCAGGCATTCAACGAGGAAGCGAGCGACTTGCTGATCCTCGATGTCATGTTGCCTGATGAAGACGGCTTCAGCCTGTGTCGCTGGGTCAGGCAGCACCCGCGCCAGCCGCACATACCCATCATCATGCTCACCGCCAGTTCTGACGAGGCTGACCGCGTCATAGGTCTGGAACTGGGCGCTGATGACTACATGGCCAAACCCTTCAGCCCGCGTGAACTGCAGGCTCGCATCAAAGCCTTGTTGCGTCGCGCCCAGTTCGGTCAGGAACGCAGCGGCGGCGAAGTCCTGGTGTTCGACGAATGGCGACTGGACATGGTCAGTCATCGACTGTTTCACAACGATGGTGAAGAAGTGATTCTGTCCGGCGCCGACTTTGCGCTGCTCAAGCTCTTCCTCGACAACCCCCAGCAAATCCTTGATCGCGACACTATCGGCAATGCCACCCGCGGCCGTGAGCTGATGCCGCTGGAGCGCATCGTGGACATGGCCGTCAGTCGGCTGCGTCAGCGGTTGCGTGACACTGGTAAGGCGCCGCGATTGATCCGTACCGTACGAGGCAGCGGTTATCTGTTGGCAGCCAATGTGCTGCCGCAAGCCGGTAACGGTTACTAACCCTTGATCGTGGCCGACAAGAGGCGCCGCTTGCCGGTGCCGCGTTCCTTGCTGGGGCGCATGTTGCTGCTGACCCTGCTTGCCGTGCTGATGGCGCAGACGCTGTCCAGCCTGATCTGGCTGTCGCAGTTACGCGCCACGCAGATGGAAGGCCTGGTCACCAGTGCGCGCAGCCTGGGGTTCTCCATGGCTGCCAGTGTCAGTTACTTCCGCTCGCTGCCCGTTGCCTTCCGCCCGCTGGTGCTTGATCAGCTTCGCAGCATGGGCGGCACCCGCTTCTTCGTCTCGCTCAACGACCGGCCCCTGGAAATGCAGGTGCTCGAACCCACCGCTCGCAAGACCGCAGTGATCGATGTGGTAGGGCAGGTCCTGCGGCAGAACCTGGGCGCAGACCCGGATATTCTGGTCAGATTCGTGCGGCCCGAAGACCTGCGTATTTTCAACAGCGGCCTGAGACTCGACGAGCTGCCACGGTCGTGGGCTCACTACGCGCTTACCCTTGAACCCGTGAACCCCCCTGTGCTGGTGACGCAGATCGAGCTGTCGCCGGGAGAATGGCTGTACATCGCGTCTTTGCTGCCCGAGCCCTACACCATGCTTGAGTCTGAAGGCCTACCGTCGCAGCAGGTCTGGTTTATCGCACTGACAAGCCTGTTCCTGCTGCTCTTTATCGGCCTGCTGGTGCACTGGCAAAGCGGCCCGCTGAAGCGTCTGGCCCATGCCGCGCGCGATTTGTCGCTGGGTGCCGACGTCGAGCCGGTAGTCGAAGGTGGCGGCAGTGAGGTGGTGGAAGTCACCCGAGCCTTCAACACCATGCGTGACCGCATCAGTCGTTACCTGACCGAGCGTGGTCAGTTGTTCAGCGCCATTTCCCATGACTTGCGCACGCCTATCACCCGGTTGCGACTGCGGGTCGAATTGCTCGAAGACGAGCAGATGCAGGCCAAATTCACCCGCGATCTGGACGAGCTGGAGCTGTTGGTCAAAGGCGCGCTGCAATGCGTGAAGGACACTGACATTCACGAGAACATCGAACCGGTCGATCTCAACCATGCACTGCATTGCCTGATCGAACCCTATCTGGCGCCGGACGGGGCCGGCCGTGTCACGCTGCAGGGCAAGGCGATGTCGATGTTTTACGGCAAGCCGCTGGCCTTGCGCCGTTGCATGGGCAACCTCATCGACAACGCCATCAAGTACGGCGACCGCGCGCACCTGTTTGTCGAAGACGACGCCGAGGCGTTCATTCTCCACGTCGAAGATGAAGGTCCGGGCGTGCCGGAACAGCGAATGGAACAGGTCTTCGAGCCGCACTTTCGGCTGGCCGGTAAGCATCAGCAGGGCTATGGCTTGGGCCTTGGAATTGCCCGGAATATTGCCCATAGCCACGGCGGCGAAGTGACGTTGCAGAACATGCGCGAAGGCGGCTTGCGCGTGACGCTGTACCTGCCGCGCGGCGTCGAGTGAGCCGCCGCTGAAGCTCTGCTCCACCTCCGCTGACACTCTACTGCAACGCGCTGAAACTCGGTCCAACTTCGCTGAAACCCCGCTGACGGTCCACTGCAACTCACTGAAATTCCGCTCCATCTCTGCTGACACTCCGCTCCAACACCGCTGGAACTCCTCTGCAACACGTCGACGCTCCACTGCAACGTTCTGAAACCGCGCTGTAGGAGCGCGCTTGCCCGCGAAAAATTGTCCAGACAACAAGGGATGCCCGGGGTGGATTACCATGAGCCCGAGCAAGCACGCGACTACAGTCGACAGAGCCATTTGCGCAATGTCACTGCTCTGTGACATTCGCGCATCCCTTCGTTACCGTCCGCTCTAGCCCCTTGGTTAGAATCCACGCAGCGCAAGCGCCACGACTTGCTCATGCATAACAACAAGAAAGGTCAAATATGAATTCGATTTCCCGTCTCGCTGCACTTATTTCTCTCGCCTCGTTGTTCCCTCTGAGCGCCATGGCTGCTGATGCCAAAGGCACCGTTGAAGTCGTGCACTGGTGGACTTCCGGTGGCGAAAAAGCGGCCGTCGATGTGCTTAAAGCCCAAGTCGAGAAAGACGGTTTCACCTGGAAAGACGGCGCTGTCGCCGGTGGCGGCGGCTCCACTGCAATGACCGTGCTGAAAAGCCGCGCGGTTGCCGGCAACCCGCCCGGTGTTGCCCAGATCAAAGGTCCGGACATTCAGGAATGGGCGTCTACCGGACTGCTTGATACCGATGTGCTGAAAAACGTCTCGAAAGAAGAGAAGTGGGACAGCCTGCTCGACAAGAAAGTCTCCGACACCGTCAAGTACGATGGCGACTACGTTGCCGTGCCGGTCAACATTCACCGTGTGAACTGGCTGTGGATCAACCCGGAAGTCTTCAAGAAAGCCGGTATCGAAAAAGCCCCTACCACCCTCGAAGAATTCTACGCAGCGGGCGACAAGCTCAAGGCTGCGGGCTTCATCCCTCTCGCCCACGGTGGTCAGCCTTGGCAGGACAGCACTGTCTTTGAAGCCGTTGTTCTGTCCGTGATGGGCGCCGACGGTTACAAGAAGGCACTGGTCGATCTCGACAACGCTGCGCTGACCGGTCCAGAGATGGTCAAGTCGCTCACCGAACTGAAGAAAGTCGCCACCTACATGGATGCCGACGGCAAAGGCCAGGACTGGAACCTGGAAGCTGCCAAGGTCATCAATGGCAAGGCCGGCATGCAGATCATGGGCGACTGGGCCAAGAGCGAGTGGACTGCCGCCAAGAAAGTCGCCGGCAAGGACTACGAGTGCGTAGCGTTCCCGGGTACCGACAAGGCGTTCACCTACAACATCGACTCACTGGCCGTGTTCAAGCAGAAAGATGCCGGTACGGCTGCCGGTCAGCAGGACATCGCCAAAGTCGTGCTGGGTGAAAACTTCCAGAAAGTCTTCAGCATCAACAAGGGCTCGATCCCGGTTCGTAACGACATGCTCGCCGACATGGGCAAGTACGGCTTCGACTCGTGTGCCCAGACCGCTGCCAAGGACTTCCTGGCAGATGCCAAATCCGGCGGTCTGCAGCCAAGCATGGCCCACAACATGGCCACCACGCTGGCGGTACAGGGCGCGTTCTTTGACGTTGTGACCAACTACATCAACGACCCGAAAGCCGATCCGGCTGACGCGGCGAAGAAACTGGGCGCAGCGATCAAGTCTGCCAAGTAAGCGTTAGCAACAAGCAACAAGCTACAAGTCGCAAGCTTCAAGCTGTAAGTCATGCGTTGTACGGCGCGGCACTTGTGGCTTGTAGCTTACGGCTTGCAGCGGTATCCCTTCTTTATTGGATTTTCACCATGAGTTCTGTTGCTGTGTTCAGCAAAGCCTCGCCGTTCGATGCACTGCAGCGCTGGCTACCCAAACTGGTGCTGGCGCCCAGCATGTTCATCGTACTGGTGGGCTTCTACGGCTATATCCTGTGGACGTTCGTTCTGTCGTTCACAAACTCGACTTTTTTGCCGACCTACAAATTCGTGGGTCTGGCGCAATACGCCCGGTTGTTCGACAACGACCGCTGGTGGGTGGCCAGTAAAAACCTGGCGGTGTTCGGTGGCATGTTTATCGGCATCAGCATGGTCGTAGGCGTGCTGCTCGCGGTATTCCTGGATCAGCGTATCCGGCGTGAAGGCTTCATCCGCACCATTTACCTCTACCCGATGGCGCTCTCGATGATCGTCACCGGTACCGCCTGGAAATGGCTGCTGAACCCTGGCATGGGTCTGGACAAGCTGCTGCGTGACTGGGGCTGGGAAGGCTTCCGCCTGGACTGGCTGATCGATCCCGACCGCGTTGTCTACTGCCTGGTGATCGCTGCGGTATGGCAAGCGTCGGGCTTCATCATGGCGATGTTCCTGGCAGGCCTTCGCGGGGTAGACCAATCGATCATCCGCGCCGCGCAGATCGACGGCGCGAGCATGCCAAAAATCTACTGGAAGGTAGTGCTGCCAAGCCTGCGTCCGGTGTTTTTCAGCGCGGTGATGATTCTCGCGCACATCGCAATCAAGAGCTTCGACCTGGTTGCCGCCATGACTGCCGGCGGCCCGGGTTATTCATCCGACTTGCCTGCCATGTTCATGTACTCGTTTACCTTCAGCCGTGGCCAGATGGGCATGGGTTCCGCCAGTGCGATTCTGATGCTGGGCGCTATCCTCGCTATCCTCGTGCCTTATCTGTATTCCGAGCTGAGGGCCAAGCGCAATGACTAGTTTCGCCAACAAGCCAGCCCTCAGCCTGAGTCGCGTGGCTATCTACGCGGTGCTGATCGTCGCTGTCTTTATTTATCTGGTGCCATTGGTGGTCATGCTGTTGACCAGCTTTAAATCACCGGAAGACATCGGCAGCGGCAACCTGCTCAGTTGGCCCACCGAAGTGACAGGCATTGGCTGGATCAAAGCCTGGGCGACGGTAAAAGGCTACTTCTGGAACTCGTTCCTGATTACTGTGCCGGCCGTATTGATCTCCACCACCATCGGTGCGCTGAACGGCTATGTGCTGTCGATGTGGCGCTTTCGCGGTTCGCAGTTGTTCTTCGGCCTGCTGCTGTTCGGCTGCTTCCTGCCGTTTCAGACGGTCCTGCTGCCGGCGTCGTTCACGCTCGGCAAAATGGGGCTGGCCAGCACAACGACGGGGCTGGTATTCGTCCACGTCGTCTACGGCCTGGCCTTCACTACGCTGTTCTTTCGCAACTACTACGTCAGCATTCCGGATGCGCTGGTAAAAGCGGCGCGCCTTGACGGTGCCGGGTTTTTCACGATTTTCCGCAGGATCATTCTGCCGATGTCGACACCGATCATCATGGTCTGCCTGATCTGGCAGTTCACTCAGATCTGGAACGACTTCCTGTTCGGTGTGGTGTTCTCCAGTGGGGATTCCCAGCCGATCACGGTTGCGCTGAACAACCTGGTCAACACCAGTACTGGTGTGAAGGAATACAACGTTGATATGGCGGCGGCGATGATCGCCGGGCTGCCGACCCTGCTGGTCTACGTGGTCGCAGGCAAGTATTTCGTGCGCGGGCTGACGGCCGGCGCAGTCAAGGGGTAATCATGGCAACGCTTGAACTACGCAATGTAAACAAGACTTATGGGGCCGGTCTGCCGGACACCCTGAAGAACATTGAACTCTCCATCAAAGAAGGCGAGTTCCTGATTCTGGTCGGCCCTTCGGGCTGCGGTAAGTCGACCCTGATGAACTGCATCGCCGGGCTGGAAAACATTACCGGCGGCGCGATCATGATTGGCGATCAGGACGTCAGCGGCATGAGCCCCAAGGATCGTGACATCGCCATGGTGTTCCAGTCCTATGCGCTGTACCCGACCATGAGCGTGCGCGAGAACATCGAGTTCGGTCTGAAGATTCGCAAGATGAACCAGGCTGACATTGACGCTGAAGTCGCGCGGGTTGCCAAACTGCTGCAGATCGAGCACCTGCTCAACCGCAAGCCGGGGCAACTCTCCGGTGGCCAGCAGCAGCGCGTGGCCATGGGCCGGGCGCTGGCCCGTCGTCCGAAAATCTACCTCTTCGACGAGCCGCTTTCCAACCTCGACGCCAAGCTGCGCGTCGAGATGCGGACCGAAATGAAGCTGATGCACCAGCGCCTCAAGACCACTACGGTCTACGTCACCCACGACCAGATCGAGGCGATGACCCTTGGTGACAAGGTTGCGGTCATGAAAGACGGCATCATCCAGCAGTTCGGCACGCCCAAACAGATTTACAACGACCCGGCGAACCTGTTCGTGGCGAGCTTCATTGGCTCACCGCCCATGAACTTCATCCCTCTGCGTCTGCAGCGCAAGGATGGTCGTCTCGTCGCGCTGCTCGACAGCGGTCAGGCGCGCTGCGAGCTGCCCATGAGCATGAACGATGCGGGCCTTGAAGACCGTGAGGTGATTTTGGGTCTCCGTCCCGAGCAGATCGTGCTAGCGTCCGGTGATGCTGCGACGCTGCCGACCATACGCGCGGAAGTCCAGGTTACCGAGCCAACCGGTCCGGACACGCTGGTATTCGTGACCCTGAACGAGAGCAAGGTCTGCTGCCGTCTGGCACCGGACATTGCGCCTGCCGTGGGCGAGACCTTGACGTTGCAGTTCGATCCGGCGAAGGTTCTGCTGTTCGACGCCAAAACCGGCGAACGCCTTGGGGTTCTGGCGGCAAGTCAGCCGACGGAAAACATGGGGAATGTCACGCGGCTTAACCGTAGCTGACCCCTCAGGGTGCAGGAGCACTGCGCCCACGAGCACATATGACGGGTGGATGTCTGCCGTACCAAGCCCGTCATGCACACGAAGTAAGTGGTTCAACGCTGTTCAAAAAGCTAATAACAATAAAACGAGGATCTAAGGGATGAAGAAGGTACGTAACAAGTCGCTGAACCAGTTTCAGCTGATCGGTGGGTTGTCTGTCCTGAGCGCGTTGACTATTTCCGGATCGGCATCCGCGATGGAGCCGTTCAAGGCCAGCGAGCACATGACGGGCGACTGGGGCGGTCTGCGCCAGGAGCTGTATGACAAGGGCTACGATTTCCCGATTGAATACGTGGGCGAAGCCGCCTCCAACCTCAACGGTGGTTACAACGACGACCGTACCGGCCGCTACAGCGACCAGTTTGCGTTCGGCGTGCAGATGGACCTGCAGAAGATCCTCGGCTGGCACGATGCGGAATTCAAACTCGCGATCACCGAGCGTAGCGGCAACAACATTTCCAATGACCGTATCGGCGATCCGCGTGCCGGCACGCTCAGCTCGTCCCAGGAAGTCTGGGGCCGGGGTCAGACCTGGCGCCTGACCCAGATGTGGGTCAAGCAGAAGTACTTCGACGGCAAGCTGGACATCAAGGTCGGCCGTTTCGGTGAAGGCGAAGACTTCAACAGCTTTCCATGCGACTTCCAGAACCTTTCGTTCTGCGGCTCGCAGGTCGGTAACTACGTAAACACCTGGTACAACTGGCCTGTCAGCCAGTGGGCAGCTCGCGTCAAGTACAACATCACGCCTGAGTTGTTCGCGCAGATCGGTGTCTACGAGCAGAACCCTTCGTACCTCGAAACCGGCAACAGCTTCAAGCTGAGCGGCAGTGGCTCCAAAGGCACCGTCGTACCGGTTGAAGTCGTGTGGTCGCCGAGCGTCAACTCGCTGCCAGGCGAATACCGTCTGGGTTACTACGTGAGCAACCCGAGCGCAGACGATCTCTACGAGAACGAGAACGGCCAGCCTCAGGCAACTGCCGGCGGTGACTTCAAGTCGCACAAAGACAAGCACGGCTGGTGGGTCGTTGCGCAGCAGCAGCTGACTGCCCACAACGGCGACGCATCGCGTGGTCTGAGCATCTTCGCCAACGCGACTGTGCATGACAAAGCGACCAACTTCGTCGACAACTACCAGCAGATCGGCTTCGTCTACAAAGGCCCATTCGATGCACGTCCAAAGGATGACATCGGTGTTGGCGTCGCACGTATCCACGTCAACGATGACGCGCAGGACAACCGTCGTCTGGTTAACGCCGTCAACGGTATCGAAGACTACGACAACCCAGGCTACCTGCCGATCCAGAAGACCGAATACAACTCGGAAATCTACTACGGCGTGCATGTAACAGACTGGCTGACCGTGCGTCCTAACCTGCAATACGTGAAGAGCCCAGGCGGCGTGGACGATGTCCAGAACGCACTGGTTGCCGGTATCAAGATTCAGTCGAAGTTCTAACGCAAGGCGGACGCTCCTCCGCGCTTCACAAACGATCAAAGGTCGTGTGTGCTTTACGGGCAGCCAGGCTGCCCGTTTTTTTTTGCGTACTTTTCGCCACCGACGGTTCTGTTCGGGAGCATTTTTTCTCGCCTGAGTAACTGCCATCTGGAGCGCCATGCCGATGCCCTTCAGCGAAACCGGCTCGATCGAGCACCCTCTCCAGCGTTTTTTCACCGCGGTTCGCCCGCAGCCGACTTTTCAGTGGGAGCGCTATCAACAGCGCGATGTGCTCGTTATCAATCACGAGCAGTGTCGGGCAGTGTTCAGTCGGCAGGGCGCCCAGTTGCTGCATTTCGAGCCTTGCGGGCAGAAACCGTGGTTATGGTGTGCCGCGCAGTGGCCTCTGGTCGGCGCGATACGCGGCGGTGTGCCGGTCAGTTGGCCGTGGGTGGGGCGGCATCCGGGAGAAAGTGGCTGGCCTGCAAATGGCTGGGGGCGCTTGCTGGACTGGAAGCTTGTGGACAGCCAAGAGCACGCCGGGGGTGTGACATTACACTGGCAGCTGAAGCTGTGGGACTGGCAGGCAGACTTGTATGCAGAGCTGGGGCAGGGGATGGATCTGCGTTTGACGACGCGGCACCAGGACAGCGAGGTTTGTCACTTTGGTCACGGGTTTCATCCCTACTGGCGGATCAGCGATGTGGCAGATGTCGCATTGCAGGGCCTTGAGGGGACGCACGGCTACGACGAGCTGACCCGCAGCGCCTGTGAGCACGAAGGCGATCTGCGCATTCTGGGCGGTTGTCAGCGCGTCTTCGAGCACGCAGGCGTACTCGAACTGCGAGACGACGCCTGGCAGCGAAGTCTGAGCATCGACACGGGCGACAGCGACAGGACGGTGGTCTGGCATCCCGGCAACCGACCCTTACTCGGTGTAGGGGGCGAAGAGGCCATGGGTTTTCTTCGGGTAGAAGCGGCGTCTGGTGTGGATGAATGCCTGAGCCTGGCACCGGGTCAGCACGCCACGCTGAGCCTGCAAGCTACGTTGGCCCACTGAGCGACGTAAAAAGCTATTCATCGGCATCCACGGCCAAAACAGTAGCGCGCTTGCCTGCGAATGCAGGGTGCCAGCGCGGTTATATCTCACGCCCGACCAGTGTAGGAGCGCGCTTGCCCGCGAACGCAGGGTGTCAGCGCGGTTATCTCTCCCTGACCCACCGCCTCGCGAGCAAGCTCACTCCCACAGGTGTTTTGTGATCCCAAAATTCTTGGTCAGGGACTGGAACTGTAGGAGTGAGCTTGCTCGCGAAAGCTTTTCAAGCCACTGAGATGTGGAAAGCCGGAATGCCTAATCACGGACAAGCGCGGTCCTGCAAACTCAGCGTTTGCTCAATTCAGCTCATCGTCCGCCGGATAGCGGCTGGCGTTCAGGCTCTCTTTGATCTTGCGCAGGTGCGGCTGGAAGTCGACGCCCCGGCGCAGCGTCATGCCCGTCGCCAGAACATCCAGAACCGTCAGCTGCACGATCCGCGAGGTCATGGGCATATAGATGTCGGTGTCTTCCGGCAGCGGTATGTTCAGGCTCAACGTGCTGGCTTTCGCCAAGGGCGAGTTGGCAGCCGTCAGGCCCAACACTGACGCGCCGTTTTCCCTGGCGATGCGTGCCACTTCCACCAGCTCGCGGGTACGCCCGGTGTACGAGATGATGACGAATAGCTCGCCCGTGTGCGCGACCGACGCCAGCATGCGCTGCACCAGCACGTCGGCATGGGCGGTAACGGCCAGGTTGAAGCGGAAAAACTTGTGTTGCGCATCCAGTGCGACCGGCGCAGACGCGCCGAGGCCGAAGAAGTGGATCTGACGGGCCTGTATCAGCAGATCGACTGCTTTGCTGATCAGATTCGGGTCAAGCACCTGACAGACACTGTCGAGGGAGGCAATCGCGCTGCCGAAGATCTTCCGCGTGTAGGCTTCCGGGTTGTCATCGGCTTCCACCGCGCGGCTGACGTAGGCGGCGCCGCTGGCCAGGCTTTGCGCCAGCTGCAACTTCAACTCGGGATACCCGCTGACATCGAACGAGCGGCAGAATCGATTGACCGTCGGTTCGCTGACCTTCGCGGCCTGCGCCAACGCGGCGATGCTGAATCGGGTGGCCTGCTGGGGATTGCTCAGAATCGCCTCGGCGACCTTGCGCTCGGCCTTGTTCAGCTCTTCCAGACGACTCTGGATCTGCTCCAGAAGATTGCGTACGCGGTCCATTGATTGTCCTTCTGATGAAACGGCAACAGGCCGGTCAGCGGGCCTTTATTAAAAGAGTCGGAATTTGGGCCTTTAGCCTGTCGCAAAGGTGGCCTATCGTACTGAGGGCCTGTGGTGATCACCACTCTAATGTGGTTTTGGTGGGGATGTTGTGGTTATTACTACATTTGGCCTTGAGTAACGCCTTTAAAAAAGGTATTTGTAGCCTAACTTGATAAAAGAACCAACATTATGCTCTCGATTACGGTTGAACCGTGCACTTTTGCGTTGTTTGGCGCCTTGGGTGACCTGGCGGTACGCAAACTGTTTCCTGCGTTGTACCAGCTTGATCGAGCTGGACTGCTGCATGCCGAGACCCGAATTATTGCGTTGGCCCGTGAGCCCGGGACGCCTGAAGAGCACCTGGCTTACATCGATAAAAGCCTGCGTCGCTTCGTTCCCGAGGCGCAGCTTGAGACCGAGCACGTGGAGCGTTTTCAGGCTCGCCTGAGTTACCTGCACGTGGACTTCCTCAAGGGCGACGATTACGTCGCGCTGGCTGAAGCCGTAGGCGACGCGCCGACCATGATTGCCTACTTCGCGACCCCCGCGTCAGTCTATGGCGCCATCTGCGAAAACCTCGCGCTGGTCGGCTTGACCGAACGTACCCGCGCCGTGCTGGAAAAGCCCATCGGGCATGACCTCGCCTCGTCGCGTAGGGTCAATGATGCCGTCGCGCAGTATTTGCCCGAGACCCGTATCTACCGGATCGACCACTACCTGGGCAAGGACACGGTGCAGAACCTCATTGCGCTGCGTTTCGCCAACAGTCTGTTCGAAACGCAGTGGAACCAGAACCACATCTCCCACGTGGAAATCACCGTGGCAGAGAAGGTCGGCATTGAGGGGCGCTGGGGCTATTTTGATCAGGCCGGCCAGTTGCGCGACATGATTCAGAACCACCTGCTGCAATTGCTCTGCCTGATCGCGATGGACCCGCCCAGCGACCTCTCGGCCGACAGCATCCGCGATGAGAAGGTAAAAGTGCTCAAGGCACTGGCGCCGTTCACGCCGGAGCGTCTGGCCACGCAAGTGGTGCGCGGGCAGTACATCGCCGGCTACAGCGACGGCAAACCGGTGCCCGGTTACCTTGAAGAAGAAAACTCCAATACCCAAAGCGACACCGAGACGTTCGTCGCGATTCGCGCCGACATCCGTAACTGGCGCTGGTCAGGCGTGCCGTTCTACCTGCGCACGGGCAAGCGCATGCCGCAAAAACTGTCGCAGATCGTGATCCACTTCAAAGAGCCGCCGCACTACATCTTCGCCCCCGAACAGCGCTTGCAGATCAGCAACCGGCTGATCATCCGCCTGCAGCCCGATGAAGGCATCTCGCTGCAAGTGATGACCAAGGATCAAGGCCTGGACAAAGGCATGCAGCTGCGCAGTAACCCGTTGCAGCTGAGTTTTTCCGATGCCTACCGCAGCGCGCGTGTACCGGACGCCTACGAGCGTTTGCTGCTTGAGGTCATGCGAGGCAACCAGAATCTGTTTGTCCGCAAAGATGAAATTGAATACGCATGGCAATGGTGCGACCAGTTGATCGCTGGCTGGAAGAAGGCGGGCGACGCGCCCAAGCCTTATCCCGCCGGTTCATGGGGGCCGATGAGCTCCATCGCTCTGATTACGCGTGACGGGAGGTCCTGGTATGGCGATATGTGAACTTGAATTTCCGGCGGGTCTGAAAACCCACGAATTCGAAAACGCTGAAGTGCTTGCGAACACGCTGGCCGATCACGTGGCTGAGCGCCTGGGTGCTGCGATTTCCAGTAATCCCCACGGCACGGCCACGCTGGTGGTATCGGGTGGCAAAAGTCCGGTGGCGTTTTTCAAAGCGCTGGCCCAGAAGCCACTTGAATGGTCGAAAGTCTGCGTCAGTCTGGCTGACGAGCGCTGGGTGCCGACCGAGCACGCCGACAGCAACGAAGGCCTGCTCAAGCGTTTTCTGCTTCAGGGCCCGGCGGCCGAGGCGGGTTTCTTTAGTCTGTACCGTGCGACGACGACGGTGGATGAAGCCGCGGCCGAGACTGACGAGGCACTCAAGGCGCTGCCGAAGATCGACGTGCTGATTCTGGGGATGGGCGACGACGGCCACACCGCATCGCTGTTCCCCGACAGTCCGCATCTGAAGGAAGCGCTGGACCTCAACAGTGATCGTCGCTGCCTGCCCATGCTCGCGCCGACCGTCCCGCATCAGCGTCTGACCCTGACCCGGCCCGTACTGGCGTCGGCAGCGACCACCATCTTGTCCGTTTCAGGGCAGGCCAAACTCGACACATTGCGCGCGGCCCTGGCAGGCGATGACCTCGCCGAAATGCCCGTGCGCGCGTTCCTCAACCCGTCTCTAGAGATCTACTGGTGCCCATAAGCAAAGGATCAGCCGCCATGGAAAATACCCAAGTGAAGCAGCCGTTGAACAGCATGGCGAGCAAGATTGCCCAGATCGACGCGCTCTGCGCGAAAGCGAAGATTCTCCCGGTCATCACCATCGCCCGCGAACAGGATGTCTTGCCGCTGGCCGACGCCCTGGCCGCAGGCGGTCTGAATGCGCTGGAAATCACCCTGCGCTCGGAGTTTGGGCTGAAGGCCATCCGCATGCTGCGTGACGCGCGTCCGGAGATGAGCGTGGGTGCCGGGACCATTCTTGATCGTCACATGCTCAAGGCCGCGGAAGAGGCGGGTTCCCAGTTCATCGTCACGCCTGGCAGCACTCAGGATTTGCTGGAAGCCGGCGCGCAGAGCGAATTGCCTTTGCTGCCGGGAATCAGCAGCGCTTCGGAAATCATGATCGGGTATGCGCTGGGTTATCGCCGCTTCAAGTTGTTCCCCGCAGAGATCAGCGGGGGTGTGGGTGCCATCAAGGCGTTGGGCGGCCCGTTCCCGGAAGTCCGCTTCTGCCCAACCGGCGGCGTCAGCGCGGCCAACCTGAAAAGCTACATGGCGCTGCCGAACGTGATGTGCGTGGGCGGTACCTGGATGATCGACAACGCATGGGTGAAGAACGGCGACTGGCAGCGCATTACCGACGCCACGGCCGAGGCGATTGCCTTATTCGACTGAGCCCAAGCGCTGGCGCACAGGTGCTAGGCCCTTCAGCCTTCGTTCAAGTGAAGGCTGGTTAAATACTGAATATGATTGGATTGAAACGCTCTGCGGGGCGTTGCTGCAGAAGTCGTTGTTGTTGCATGGCTATTTAGCGGTGCTCCTTGGTCGGGAGCGCCGCTTTTTTTTCGAGTTTTTCTGCACGACATAAATATGTACCCCGCGAAGTGTCGCTGGGACGCTTATCTTTGCCGCTCCTTTGTAGTTCGTTTCTCGATGGTTTATGCGGCGTCTCCGTGATGGGGGCGCCGTTTTTTTTGGTTTAATGGGTCGTCTTGGCCAGGTCATTCATGTCGGGTCAGGCGAGCGCGCGCAATGCCGCCACCAAGCGTTCAATGTCCTTGATGGAGGTGGTAAAGCCCGGGGTGATGCGAATGCACGTCCCGCAAGCGGACCCTTCCCGCGTCACCGCGAAGATTCCGTACTCATCCAACAGGCGTTTAACCATGCGTTCCTGATCGGCGTGACGGCTGAACCTGAATGAGGTAATGCCGCAATACAGCCGGGGATCGTCCGGCGTGAGCACGTCGATGCCCTCAATTGCTCGCGCCTGAGTCACCCAACAGTCTCGCAGGTAAGCCAGCCGGGCACCCTTGGCGATCGCACCTCCCATGGCACGGTGGTCTGCGAAGACTTTGGGCAGCGTCATCAGTGCTGGAATATTCGGCGTGCCATACGGGACGCGTCCGAGAATATCGTCCGCTCCATAACGTTCGTCCGCCATGTCCGGATCAATAGCACTCAGGCGCGCCTGCTTTACGTAGATAAAGCCCAGGCTCAACGGTGCGCCTATCCACTTCTGCAAATTGAACCCGGCAAACGAGACGCCCAGGTCCGCGAGCTCGAAATCCAGCAAACCCAGCGCATGAGCGCCGTCAAGAATCACCTCCACGCCGTGATCCCTGGCCAGCTCGGCGATTGCCTTGACCGGCATCACCAGCCCGGTCCGGTGGGTGACGTAGGTCAGCGCAACCAGCTTGAGGCGGGGATGGGCAGCGAATGCTTCACGGTAGGCCTGCAATAGCGCGTCGTGGCTGGCAGGGTGCTGGTGGGTGATTTCGATCACCTCCACGCCACGGTTTTTCGCCAGCCAGCGCATGCCGGTTTGAACGCTGTTGTAATCCAGGTCACTTACGAGCACCTGATCACCGGGAACCAGGCCGTTGTAGTTGCGAATAAGCGACTGCACCGATTCGGATGCGGAGCGGGTCAAGGCGACGTCCCGCACGGGCACGTTGAGCAGGCTTGCAAGGTCGGCGCGGATGGTCTCGCTGTCCTGCGTGTCGAACTGTTGCCTCACATAGACCGAGTTGCTGCGGTTGACGTAAGCAAGGTTTTGCTCGTAGTCCTGAAGTGCCGCGCGGGTCATGCGGCCGAAATAGCCGTGCTCAAAGTTGACCGGGCCAGGCTCCAGATCATACTGCGCAGCAATCTGCCCCCAGAACTCCTCGCTCCGAGCCTGCTCATCCACTGTTTCCGGTGTCGCGTATGCGGTGCTGTTCATCAGGCTGCTCGCTGTGGTCATTGGCCATTCAGTTGAAGCGTATGGGGGCTTTCGATGGGCCGCTGCGCAAGGGCTCGCGGGGACGTGTACGCAGGGGGTCGAGCAATGCCGAGAGTCCGTTGTGGTCGATCTCGTGCATAAGTGCCAGCAAGCTGCCGAGCTCGCCTGCAGGAAATCCCTGCCGCGCAAACCAGTTCAGATAGTCGCCGGGGAGGTCGGCCAATAAGCGGCCCTGATACTTGCCGAACGGCATCTCACGGACGACCAGCAGTTTGAGTTTTTCAGGTTCCATGCAAAACCGCGTATCCATTGGGGTGAATCCAGACAATACGTGCATTCTGCAATTGCGAAAACATACAGATCATGCAGAAAGCGCGGTGCAACTGTCGCTTGATAAGGATAAGTGACTGAAATAAAAGGATATTTCATTTTCGGAAAAGCTGGCATGCACAGTGCAATATTCCTTGTATAGAGCGTTTCGCTTCATCGAACCTTTGATAAACCTGCCAGAAAGGAACCGCAAAATGTCGGATATCAACAAAGAAGCCATCTCTGTTCTGAATGACTTGATCGAGACCAGCATTGACGGTGAAAAAGGTTTCCACACTGCTGCTGAAGACGCCAAGAACCCGGAAATCAAGGCTTACCTGCTTTCCCGCTCTTCCGGCTGCAAAACCTCTGTTGCCGAGCTGCAAGCCGAAGTGCGTGCACTGGGCGGCGACCCAGAAGATTCCTCGAGCGTCGCTGGCGGCGCACACCGTCTGTGGGTAAACCTGAAAAGTGCCCTCACCGGTAAGAGCGACGAAGCCGTTCTCAACGAAGTCGAAAGCGGTGAAGACCACGCCCTGAAGGCTTACAAAAAAGCTGCACAGGAAGCCACCGAGAAGAACCTGCCAGCCAACGTCACTGCCCTGATCCAGCGTCAGCTGCAGGGCGTGCAGGCGAACCACGACAAGGTCAAAGCCCTGCGTGACACCGTTCGTGCTGCCAACAAGTAAGTTGGAGTAGCTCGAAAAAACGCCAGCCAGTCTGGCGTTTTTTTATGCCTGGCGCTCGGCGTATGGATGAACGTAGGGTTCGACCTCCACGCGATTTCTGCCATATTTCTTCGCGCGATAAAGCGCTCGGTCGGCAGCGTGAAACAGCGGCTCGGGCAAGTCGTGGGTCGCGGGCAGATGCGTGGCGACGCCGATGCTGACGGTGATAGGTACGGTGTCATCAGCGAACGGCGGAAGGCCTTCGACGGCCAGGCGCAGTTTTTCGGCGATGACGCATGCACCGGACTTGTCCGTTTCAGGGAGCACGATCATGAATTCCTCACCGCCATAGCGCGCCGCCAGATCCCCGGGCCTGCGAATGTTCGCAGCAAGGGTCTGGGCAACGCTGCGCAGTGCGACATCGCCACCGTGATGCCCATGCCGGTCGTTGAAAGCCTTGAAGTGGTCCACATCAATCATCAGCAATGCCAGCGGCCTGCCCGAGCGTATGCCTCGCGCCCATTCCTGCTTCAGGACCTGATCCAGCCTGCGCCGATTCGCCAGCCCGGTGAGGCCATCGGTCGAGGCCAGGCCGGCCAGTTCACGCTCCGCCTTATGACGAAGGCGCAACTGCCGGCCGAGTAACCATGACAGCCACACAATCCCGAGGCAGAGCAGGCCGGTCGCGCCTGTCACCAACAGTGCATTGCGTTTCCATACGGCGTAGACATCGTCCCGTGACTGGGCCACCACGACAATCAACGGCAAGTCGCCCACACGGGAGAAGGTATAAAGGCGTTGCGCGCCATCCAGCTCGGAAACTGCCGCAAAACTGCCATTAACCTCTTTCAGGATCCGTTTGAAGTTCGGCCGCATGCTGAAATTCTGGCCGATGAATGTTCGGGTGTTGTCATCCGGTTGACGCGCAAGCAATACCCCCTCTGCACTGAGCAGGTTAACCGTGCTGGTCGGCCCGATGTCGAGGGTGCGGAACAACTGATCGAAATAGGAAAGCCGCATCGATGCGCTGGCGACCCCGACGAACCTGCCATCATCAGACGGGAGACGGCGGCTGAAACTGATGCAGAGGTCCTTGAAACCCCAGCGCGAAAGAAAAGGCCCGTCCACCCGCAACGCCAGCGAGCCACTGTTCTTGAGGTCGGAAAAACCCGGACGATCCGAAAAATCGTCTTGCCGCGGTATGAGCGATGTGGAATCGGCGATGATCCGGCCGGTATCGTCAAGCAGCACCAGGTCCCCTTTATAGGGGGCAGCCGTGGCGCGATCGAACAGGACCAATTGCCGTAGCTCCGGGGAAATGGTCATGAGGTCGGGCCGGCGCCATGCAGCGATCAAGCCCTGAAGAGAGGTGTCGTACAGCTCGGCATTGCGCTGCACGTCGGCGTCGATCAGTTGCACGACATTGTTTGCCGAGCGCACGGCGGCCTCGCTGGCAGTGCCGAGTTCGCGAAAGAGCAGCCATCCCACGATGGCCAGAATAGCCGCCACGGCCACCACGCTGCCCAGCATCAGTATCTTCTCGGACCCTGATCTGACCCCTCGCGCGTCGGGAGGCATGGCTGTCAGTGGCATCGATCATCTCAGGCAGGAAGGAGGGCTTTGCTCAGGGGAGAGGTTTATTCGCCTTCGTCGAACTTGTTGTTGATCAGATCCGTCAGGCCTTTGAGTGCAGCATCTGCCTCCTCGCCTTCAGTTGCCAGGTGGATCTCGGTGCCCTTGCCAGCGGCGAGCATCATGACGGCCATGATGCTTTTGCCGTCGACCATGGACTCTGGCGTGCGGCCGACCCTGATCTGGCATGGGTACTTGCCGGCAACGCCCACGAATTTGGCTGCGGCACGGGCGTGCAAACCCAGCTTGTTGATGATGGTGATTTGTAGAGCGGGCATCGCGATGGAGGTCCTTTCAGCTTAGGTCGCGGTGGCGAACCTGAACATTCTTGAGCGATTGCTGCAGAACCTGACCCAGGCGTTCGGTCAGGTAGACGGAGCGGTGGTGCCCGCCCGTGCAGCCAATGGCGATTGTGACGTAGGCGCGGTTACTGGCGGCGAAGCGCGGCAACCACTTGTTGAGGTATGAAAAGATGTCCTGAAACATCTCTTCGACATCCGGCTGGGCCGCCAGGTATTCAGCCACTGGCTTGTCGAGGCCCGATTGCTCGCGCAGTTCGGGCTTCCAGTACGGATTGGGCAGGCAGCGCACATCGAAGACCAGATCAGCGTCGACGGGCATACCACGCTTGAAGCCGAAAGATTCGATGAGGAACGCCGTGCCCGGCTCAGGCTTGTTCAGCAGCCGCAGTTTAAGGATGTCGCGCAGCTGATAAAGATTGAGGTGGGTGGTGTCGACCGTCAGGTCAGCCAAATCAATGATGGGGCCGAGCAAGGTCTTCTCGTCGCGGATGGCTTCTGCCAATGAACGCGTGGCCGTGCTGAGCGGATGACGACGACGTGTCTCGGAAAAGCGTTTGAGCAGGGTGGCTTCATCCGCGTCCAGAAAGAGCACGTCGCACTGGATGTGCCGCGCGCGGACTTCTTCGAGCATGCGCGGGAATCGGGTCAGGTGACTCGGCAAATTGCGTGCGTCGATTGAAACCGCCAACAGCGGTTCCGCCAGCTCGGTGTTGATCAACGCGCGCTCTGCAAGCTCCGGAAGCAGGCCCGCAGGGAGGTTGTCGACGCAATAGAAGCCGCTGTCTTCGAGGACATCGAGAGCCGTGCTCTTACCGGAGCCGGAGCGACCGCTGACGATGATCATGCGCATGGTCAGTGACCGTTCTGGGCGTCGAGGACGACGTTATACAAATCTTCGCTGGTTTTGGCGCCGCGCAGGCTTTTACGGACGTCTTCGCGATCAAGCATGCTGGCGATCTGACGCAGCAGCTCGAGGTGAGCGTCGGTCGCCGCTTCAGGCACAAGAAGCACAAACAACAGATCGACCGGCGCGCCGTCGATGGCGTCGAAGTCGATGGGTTTCTCGAGATGCAGAACTGCGCTCACGGGTGTGGTGCAGCCCTTCAAGCGGCAGTGAGGAATGGCAATGCCGTTGCCAAAGCCGGTCGAACCCAGCTTCTCACGGGCAATAAGGCTTTCAAACACCACCTCTTCGTCGAGATCGGGCACTTCTCTGCCGATCATCTTGGCAATGTTTTGGAGTACGGCTTTCTTGCTGCCGCCTGGCACGTTCACGAGCGAACGGCCAGGGGTCAGGATATTTTCAAGTCGGATCATGGGTGGGGAGTATCAGCGAGCAGTCGCGCCTTGCAGCAGACTTTGCTGTTTTTCCTTATGTTTTTTGAGTTGGCGGTCAAGCTTGTCGGCAAGCAGGTCAATGGCGGCGTACATGTCGTCGTGTTCAGCGTTGGCAACCACTTCTGCGCCAGGCACATGCAAGGTGGCTTCAATTTTCTGCTTGAGCTTCTCGACCTCCATGGTGACCTGTACGTTGGTTATCTTGTCAAAGTGGCGTTCCAATCGGGCGAGCTTCTCACCGATGTAGGTACGCAGAGGTTCGGTCACTTCCAGCTGGTGTCCACTGATGTTGACTTGCATACAGCTTCTCCTTCGTTGCCAGTGCATTAAGAGGCAGGCGTAGTGCCTGCCGCTGGAACGCTTTGACGCATGACCTTACATCAGTCGCTTGCGTTCGCTGGACGGCGCAATCCCCAGGGATTCGCGGTACTTGGCGACTGTGCGACGGGCCACTTGGATGCCTTGTGCTTCCAGTAAACCAGCGATCTTGCTGTCACTCAACGGCTTTTTCTGATTTTCCGCGGCGACCAGTTTTTTGATGATCGCGCGAATGGCCGTTGACGAGCACTCGCCGCCTTCCGAGGTGCTGACGTGGCTGGAAAAGAAATACTTGAGCTCGTAAATTCCGCGCGGGGTGTGCATGAACTTCTGCGTCGTCACGCGCGAGATCGTGGATTCATGCATGCCCACCGCTTCAGCGATGTCGTGCAGGACCAGCGGCTTCATCGCCTCGTCGCCGTACTCCAGAAAGCCACGCTGATGTTCAACGATTTGAGTGGCCACTTTCATCAGCGTTTCGTTGCGGCTTTGCAGGCTCTTGATGAACCAGCGCGCTTCCTGCAACTGGTTGCGCATGAAGGTGTTGTCGGCACTGGTATCGGCACGACGCACAAAGCCGGCGTACTGCGGGTTGACCCGCAAGCGTGGAACGGACTCCTGGTTCAATTCCACCAGCCAGCGCTCGTTGTCCTTGCGCACGATGACGTCAGGGACGACATATTCAGGTTCGCTGGATTCGATCTGCGAGCCGGGGCGGGGGTTGAGGCTCTGGACCAGTTCGATGACCTGACGCAGGTCATCTTCCTTGAGCTTCATGCGGCGCATCAGCTGTGAGTAATCGCGGCTGCCCAGTAGATCGATGTAATCACCGACCAGCTTCTGCGCTTCTGCCAGCCACGGGGTCTTGGCCGGTAACTGTCGCAGCTGCAACAGGAGGCATTCGCTCAGGTTGCGAGCGCCAATGCCGGCAGGCTCGAACTGCTGAATACGATGCAAAACCGCTTCGATCTCGTCCAGCTCGATGTCGAGTTCAGGGTCGAAAGCGTCGAGCAGCTCTTCCAGTGTCTCGTCCAGATAGCCCTGGTTGTTGATGCAGTCGATCAGGGTCACGGCGATCAGGCGATCGGTGTCCGACATCGGCGCCAGGTTCAGCTGCCACAGCAAGTGGCTTTGCAGGCTCTCGCCAACCGAGGTGCGGGTGGTGAAGTCCCACTCATCGTCATCGTTGCTGGGCAGGCTGCTGGCGCTGGTCTGATAAACGTCTTCCCACGCAGTGTCGACGGGCAGCTCGTTGGGGATGCGCTCGCTCCAGTCGCCTTCTTCAAGATTGTCCACAGTCGGCGCCGACTCCTGATAGGTCGGCTCCTGAACATCGGCGTTGGGCTTTTGCTCTATGTTATCGGCCAAAGGGTCGGCGTTATCGAAATCGTCGCCTTCCTCTTGCCGTTCCAGCATCGGGTTCGACTCCAGCGCCTCTTGAATCTCCTGTTGGAGATCCAGCGTCGACAACTGAAGTAAACGGATTGCCTGTTGCAGCTGCGGGGTCATCGTCAGCTGCTGGCCCATTCTCAAGACTAGCGAAGGTTTCATGGCAGGGCTAAACACCTTATTCGCCGGCGCACTGCGCGCCATTTACTACCAGGGCGCCAAGGGCGCCAACTTAAGCAAATTATATGCCTGAAGCAGGAGGGTTTGCCTAGAGCGTGATGACAATTAAAAGCGAGGCGGCGACGGAGCGTATGCGGCTCGTCGCCCGATGCCCCGTCATCACTCGGTCAGAGCCGGAACTCGTGACCCAGATACACTTCCTTGACCAACTGGTTGGCCAGGATGGATTCAGCGTTGCCCTCGGCAATCAATTGCCCATCGTTGACGATGTAGGCGGTTTCGCAGATATCCAGCGTTTCACGCACGTTGTGGTCAGTGATCAGAACACCGATCCCTTTAGCCTTGAGGTGGTGAATGATCTGCTTGATGTCGCCAACGGAGATCGGGTCAACGCCGGCAAAGGGCTCATCGAGCAGAATGAATTTTGGCGAAGTGGCCAGTGCGCGGGCGATTTCGACGCGGCGACGTTCGCCGCCTGAAAGGCTCATGCCCAGGTTGTCGCGGATATGGGTGATGTGGAATTCCTGCAGCAGGCTTTCGAGCTCCTTGCGGCGGGCGGCGCGATCGAGTTCCTTGCGGGTCTCCAGGATCGCCATGATGTTGTCCGACACCGAGAGCTTGCGGAAGATCGACGCTTCCTGGGGCAGGTAGCCGATGCCAGCGCGTGCGCGGCCATGCATCGGCTGGTGGCTGACGTCCTGGTCGTCGATCAGGACGCGACCCTGATCGGCCTGGACCAATCCCACGATCATGTAGAAGCAGGTGGTCTTGCCGGCGCCGTTCGGGCCGAGCAGGCCGACGATCTGGCCGCTCTCGATAGACAGGCTGACGTCACGTACGACCTGACGGCTTTTATAGGCCTTGGCCAGGTGTTGGGCTTTCAGCGTCGCCATTACTGGGCCTTCTGCTGGTCGGTTTTCTTTTTCGGCTGGATGACCATGTCGATGCGCGGACGCGGCGCAGTCACCTTGGTGCCATTGGCACGGCCAGCGTTGACGACCTGCTTGACGGTGTCGTAGACGATTTTCTCGCCTTCGGAGGTGTTGCCGTCATTGACCACTTTGGCTTTGTCGATCAGGACGATGCGGTTCTGGGCCGCGAAGTACTGAATGGTGACGCCCCATGCCTGAACGATGGGCTTGTCCACGCTGGGCTTCTGCTCGTAATAAGCCAGGTTGCCCACTGACGTGAAGACGTCCACGTCACCTTGTGGCGTACGGGTGATGGTCACCGTGTTACCGGTGATTTTCATCGTGCCCTGAGTAATGATGACATTGCCCTTGTAGGTGGCGATGCCCTGCTTGTCGTCCAGTTGCGCGTCATCCGACTGAATATGGATGGGTTGATCGCGATCCGTCGGCAGAGACCAGGCGCTCGCGCTTCCCAGTGCTGCGCCCAGGCCGAGCAAAAAAGGAAGGGTTTTAACGAGCCTCATACTGTCCTCTTACGTTGGATAGCAGGTTCATCCTGCTTTCTTTCAGATACGCTTTCATACCCGTGCCGGTCGTTACACCGCCAAGACCGTCGATTCTAACGGGTTGGGCAGTTTCCGCATATTGCTTCTGAGGGAATACAGTCATGCGGCTGCTGGTGATGATGGTGGTGCGGTTCTTCTCGTCGGTGCGGTTGATGCGCACCGAGTCGATCAGTTCGACATGATCACCGCCCGGCGACACTTCAGCGCGAACGCTCTGCACATGCCACGGGAAGGTTGAGCCCCGATACATCTGCAGCACCGGCGTAGTCATCAGCGTGACGTCGGTGGCTTTCAGGTGCTCGACCTTGTCCGCGGTCATGTCGTATTGCATGGTCCCGTCGGGCAGGTACTGGATGCTGTGGGCGTTGGTGGCGTAATAGTCGACAGCGCTTTCATCCACGGCAGCCTTGGGTTGATCAAGGAAGCTCTCGGGGCTGATGTTCCAGTAGCCGACCGCGGCCAGCAGCAGCGCCAGCACACCGAACAGCAGAAACGTACGAAACTTTTTGCTCAGCATAAATGCACTTCTATAGGTAGGCGGCGTGAGCCGCTTCGAGGTTGCCCTGAGCGTTCAGGATCAGCTCGCAGAATTCGCGGGCAGCGCCTTCGCCGCCACGTGCCCGGGTGGTGCCATGTGCATGCTCGCGCACAAACCCGGCGGCGTTGGCGACAGCCATGCCCAGGCCTACGCGGCGTATCACAGGCAGGTCAGGCAGATCGTCACCCAGGTACGCGACCTGTTCGTAGCTTAGATTCAGTTGCTGTAAAAGCTCGTCCAGAACCACGAGCTTGTCTTCGCGGCCCTGATACAGATGAGCGATACCAAGATTTTTTGCACGCCGCTCTACCACGGGGGTCTTGCGGCCACTGATGATTGCAGTCGCCACACCCGAATTGATGAGCATCTTGATGCCTTGCCCATCGAGGGTGTTGAAGGTCTTGAACTCGCTGCCGTCTTCGAGGAAATACAGCCGTCCATCCGTCAGCACGCCATCGACGTCGAAGATGGCCAGTTTGATGTTCTTGCCGCGTTGCATCAGGTCGTTCATATCGGCGCTCATTTACATGACTCCTGCACGAAGCAGGTCTTGAAGGTTGAACGCGCCAACCGGGCGATCGTTCTCGTCGACCACAATGAGTGCGCCGATCTTGTTGTCTTCCATGATTTTCAGCGCCTCGGCTGCAAGCATTTCCGGGCGCACGGTCTTGCCGTGTACGGTCATGACCTCATCGATGGTCGCCAGGCGTATGTCGATGGGGCGGTCGAGCGTGCGCCGCAGATCGCCGTCCGTGAAGATGCCGGCGAGACGGCCGTCGCTTTCGAGGATGGCCGTCATGCCCAGGCCCTTGCGCGTCATTTCCATCAGCGAGTCACGCAGCGGCGTGCCTCGCGCCACCTGAGGCAGGTTCGCGCCAGTGTGCATGACGTGCTCGACCTTCAACAGCAGCCGGCGGCCAAGCGCCCCGCCGGGGTGGGAAAACGCGAAATCTTCAGCGGTAAAGCCTCGGGCGTCGAGCAGCGCGACGGCCAGGGCATCCCCCATGACGAGCGCCGCCGTAGTGGAGGAGGTCGGCGCCAGATTGAGCGGGCAGGCTTCTTTTTCTACCCGTGCATTGAGATTGACATCGGCGGCCTTGGCCAGCGTCGACTCCGGGTTACCGGTGAGGCTGATCATCTTGATGCCCAGGCGTTTGATCAGTGGCAGCAGCGTGACGATTTCGGCCGTCGTGCCCGAATTGGACAACGCCAGGATGATGTCGGCGCTGGTGATCATGCCCATGTCACCGTGACTGGCCTCAGCCGGGTGCACGAAAAAAGAAGGCGTGCCCGTGCTGGCGAGGGTCGCGGCGATCTTCTTGCCAATGTGCCCTGATTTGCCCATGCCGACCACGACCACGCGGCCCTGACTGCCCAAAATCAGGTCGCAGGCGCGGACGAAATCGGCATTGATGTGCGCGAGCAAACCTTCCACGGCCTCTATTTCAAGGCGGATGGTGCTCTGTGCCGATTCAATCAGGTCGCGGGCATTGGACATATCGGAAGGGGTCGCTTGGTGAAAAGCCGGGGATTATAGCGGCAATGTTCAAAAGCCTCACGCTTCATCGCTGCTGTTTGTTTAATGAAGCGGCTGGTCCTTCAGCAGGCGCTTTAATAAGGCTGGCGACAGGTAGGAAATTTCAACGCAGTCTCTAATCCACTTCTTTGTTTGCGACTTGACACGTTGGAGCTTGGGCGGCGTATGAGAGCGGTGGTATAGTCCGCCGCTTGTTCGGCCCCTCCGAAAGTGTGTCGTTCGTCAAGAACGCGGCATCTGAGAGACAGGTTGCATCGCAAGGAGTTTAGATGAGTGCCGATAACGCCTACGCGGTCGAGCTGAAGGGCGTTTCCTTCAAGCGCGGTACGCGCAGCATCTTCAATAATGTGGACATCCGCATTCCCCGGGGCAAAGTCACCGGCATCATGGGGCCATCGGGCAGTGGTAAAACCACGCTGCTGCGACTGATGGGAGCACAACTGCGCCCGAGCGCAGGCGAAGTGTGGGTCAACGGCCAGAATTTGCCGAAGCTTTCGCGCAGCGATCTGTTCGATGCCCGCAAGCAGATGGGCGTGCTTTTCCAGAGCGGCGCGCTGTTCACCGATCTCGACGTTTTTGAAAACGTAGCGTTTCCGCTGCGGGTTCACACCAAGCTGCCTGAAGACATGATCCGCGACATCGTCCTGCTGAAGCTGCAGGCAGTCGGGCTGCGCGGTGCCGTGGAATTGATGCCTGACGAGCTGTCGGGTGGCATGAAGCGCCGGGTCGCACTGGCCCGGGCCATCGCGCTGGATCCGCAGATCCTCATGTACGACGAGCCCTTCGTCGGTCAGGACCCTATCGCAATGGGCGTGCTGGTTCGGCTGATCCGGCTGCTCAACGATGCGTTGGGTATCACCAGTATCGTGGTGTCTCATGACCTCGCCGAAACCGCCAGCATCGCCGACTATCTGTATGTCGTCGGCGACGGCCAGGTGCTGGGGCAGGGCACGCCGCAGGAACTCATGCAATCGGATAACCCTCGTATACGTCAGTTCATGACGGGCGATCCTGACGGGCCGGTACCTTTCCATTATCCGGCACCGGATTATCGCGAAGATCTTTTGGGGAAGCGCTGATGCGCAGAAAGTCATTGATGGATCGCGTACGCCTGATGGGGCGCTCCGCGATCGACATAGTTGCAGTACTGGGGCGTTCGGGCATTTTTCTGGTTCACGCATTGCTGGGGCGTGGTGGAATCGGCGGCGGTTTTCAGCTGCTGGTTCGTCAGTTGCACTCAGTGGGTGTCATGTCGCTCGCCATCATCGTCGTGTCGGGTGTGTTCATCGGCATGGTGCTGGCCCTGCAAGGGTTCAGCATTCTTGCCAAGTATGGATCCGAGCAGGCTGTGGGGCAGATGGTCGCCCTGACGCTGCTGCGTGAGCTGGGCCCGGTAGTGACCGCGCTGCTGTTCGCTGGTCGTGCAGGCTCTGCACTGACCGCCGAAATCGGCAACATGAAATCCACCGAGCAGCTGTCCAGTCTGGAAATGATTGGCGTCGACCCCCTCAAATATATTGCTGCGCCGCGTCTTTGGGCGGGCTTCATTTCGTTGCCGGTGCTGGCGCTGATTTTCAGCGTGGTCGGCATATGGGGTGGTTCGTGGGTGGCGGTGGACTGGCTGGGCGTCTATGAAGGCTCTTTCTGGGCCAACATGCAGAACAGCGTTTCGTTTTCCGATGATGTAATCAACGGTGTCATCAAGAGCGTGGTATTCGCTTTTGTCGTCACCTGGATTGCCGTGTTCCAAGGCTATGACTGCGAGCCCACGTCCGAAGGGATCAGTCGCGCCACGACCAAGACCGTCGTGTACGCCTCGTTGGCCGTATTGGGCCTGGACTTTATTTTGACCGCCTTGATGTTTGGAGACTTCTGATGCAAAACCGCACCCTCGAAACCGGTGTAGGCCTGTTTCTGCTGGCCGGGATTCTGGCTTTGCTCCTGCTCGCCCTGCGCGTCAGCGGTCTGAGCGCCAGCGCGACCAACGACAGCTATAAACTTTACGCAAATTTCGACAATATCGCGGGTTTGACTGTCAGAGCGAAAGTGACCATGGCCGGTGTGACCATCGGCAAGGTCACTGCAATCGATCTGGATCACGATACCTTCATGGGCCGTGTGACGATGGAGGTGGACAAGCAGGTCAACAATCTGCCTTCGGACTCCACCGCCTCTATCCTGACCTCAGGCCTGCTGGGTGAGAAATACGTCGGCATCAGTGTTGGCGGCGATGATCAGCTGTTGAAAGACGGCGGCACCATCCATGACACCCAGTCCTCGTTGGTACTTGAAGACCTGATCGGTAAATTCCTGCTCAATTCAGTGGGCAAAGACGCCAAATGAGGAGTTTTTTCATGATCTCGATTCTGCGCCGTGGCCTTCTGGTGCTACTGGCCGCGCTGCCTTTGTTCGCTAACGCAGCAGCGTCCGATTCCGCACACGATCTGGTTGACCGTACCACCAAGCAATTGCTGGCGGATCTCTCGGCCAACAAGGAAACCTACAAGTCCAATCCTCAGGCCTTCTACGATGCGCTCAACGGTATCGTCGGCCCGGTTATCGACGCTGATGGCATCTCCAAAAGCATCATGACCGTGAAGTACTCGCGCAACGCCACCCCGGCGCAGATGCAACGCTTCCAGGAAAACTTCAAGCGCAGCCTGATCCAGTTCTACGGCAACGCGCTGCTTGAGTACAACAACCAGGGCATCACTGTTTCCCCGGCCAAGCAGGAAGCGGCTGATCGCACTTCCGTCGACATGTCGGTCAAGGGCAACAATGGCGCGGTCTACCCGGTTTCCTACACGCTCGTCAAAATCGGCGGTGAGTGGAAGGTGCGCAACGTGATCATCAACGGCATCAACATCGGCAAGCTGTTCCGCGATCAGTTCGCAGATGCCATGCAGCGCAACGGTAACAACCTGGACAAAACCATCGACGGTTGGGCCGGCGAAGTCGCCAAGGCCAAGGAGACCTCCGAAGCGTCCAGCGACAAGGTCGTCAAATGAGTCAAGCGTCCGTAACTGCCGCTGGCGGCGGGGAGCTGATGCTCACCGGCGTGATCGACTACCGGACCGGCCCCGCCTTGCGTGAGCAGGGCGCGGCGCTGATCAAGGCAAGCATCGCCGCAGGGTTGATGCTGGATTGTTCCGGTGTCCAAAAGTCGAGCAGTGTAGGTCTGGCTTTGATTCTTGCCTTCATGCGGGATGCGCAGGCGTTGAATAAGTCACTTACCGTTCAGGCTTTGCCCGAGGACATGCAGGAAATCGCCCAGGTATCGGGCCTGACCGAGTTGTTGCAGCACCATTAATTGCTTTCATCATTCAAGCCCCTCGTCCGTCCCTTTCAAAGTAGGGTTCGCAACGAGAGGGCTTTTTTGTATGATGGCCGACCCGCGCGCGTAGGGCGCCGATAGAGGTTAAGCATGCAGGCCGTAGAAGTTAAAAGCTTCCTGGAAGCGAAGTTGCCAGATATCCAGGTCGAAGTTGAAGGCGAAGGCTGTAATTTCCAGCTCAACCTGATTAGCGACGAACTGGCCGCACTGAGCCCGGTCAAGCGCCAGCAGCAGATCTACACGCATTTGAACCCATGGATCGCCGATGGCAGCATCCACGCGGTCACCATGAAATTTTTCAGCCGCGCTGCATGGGCCGAGCGCACCTGAGCCAAAACGGCGTCGAGATTCCAATGGATAAACTGATTATTACTGGCGGCATTCGTCTTGATGGCGAAATCCGCATCTCCGGGGCGAAAAACTCTGCCCTGCCGATTCTCGCAGCCACGTTGCTGGCTGATGGTCCCGTGACCGTCGCCAACCTGCCGCACCTGCACGACATCACCACCATGATCGAGTTGTTCGGTCGCATGGGTATCGAGCCGATCATCGACGAGAAGCTCAGCGTCGAAATCGATCCTCGCACCATCAAGACCCTGGTAGCTCCGTACGAATTGGTAAAGACCATGCGTGCGTCCATTCTGGTCTTGGGCCCTATGGTTGCCCGTTTCGGTGAAGCCGAAGTCGCACTGCCTGGCGGCTGCGCCATCGGTTCGCGTCCGGTCGATCTGCACATCCGTGGTCTTGAAGCCATGGGCGCGATCATCGACGTGGAGGGCGGCTACATCAAGGCCAAGGCGCCGGAAGGCGGGCTGCGTGGTGCGAACTTCTTCTTCGACACCGTCAGCGTGACCGGCACCGAAAACATCATGATGGCCGCTGCTCTGGCCAACGGCCGCAGCGTCCTGCAAAACGCCGCGCGCGAGCCGGAGGTCGTCGATCTGGCGAACTTCATCAACGCCATGGGCGGTAAAGTTTCGGGTGCCGGTACTGACACCATCACCATCGACGGCGTGAAACGCCTGGGCTCAGCGACCTATCGCGTGATGCCTGACCGCATCGAAACCGGCACCTATCTGGTCGCAGCGGCGGCGACTGGCGGTCGGGTGAAGCTCAAGGATACCGATCCGACCATCCTGGAAGCAGTGCTCGACAAGCTTCGCGAGGCCGGCGCCGAAATCACCACCGGCAATGACTGGATCGAGCTGAACATGCACGGCAAGCGTCCGAAAGCGGTCAACGTGCGCACTGCGCCGTACCCGGCTTTTCCGACCGACATGCAGGCGCAGTTCATCTCGCTCAACGCCATCGCCGAGGGCACTGGCGCGGTCATCGAAACCATCTTCGAAAACCGTTTCATGCACGTGTATGAAATGCACCGCATGGGCGCGCAGATTCAGGTCGAAGGCAACACTGCGATCGTCACCGGTTGCACCAAGCTCAAGGGCGCGCCAGTCATGGCCACTGACCTTCGTGCTTCGGCGAGCCTGGTTATCTCCGCTTTGGTGGCTGAAGGCGATACGCTGATCGACCGCATCTACCACATCGACCGTGGTTACGAGTGCATCGAAGAAAAACTACAGATGCTGGGCGCGAAGATCCGCCGCGTTCCAGGCTAGTCCGCTGCCGCACGCTCGCTCGGGTCGATGTGAATAACCCGGGCAGCGTGCCCGGCCACTGCGCCTAGACCTTCTGATTCGTTTCACTTCGGCCCACTAAGGCCGGAGGTTGCCGGGCGCCAGTTGCGACCCGGCGCGCGCTGCTGATAAGGACTGACGTTTCCCATGTTGACCATCGCACTGTCCAAGGGCCGTATCCTGGATGACACCTTGCCGCTTCTCGCTGCGGCGGGCATCGTGCCGACTGAAAATCCGGACAAGAGCCGCAAGCTGATCATCCCGACCACCCAGGACGACGTACGCCTGCTGATCGTCCGTGCGACAGACGTGCCGACCTATGTCGAACACGGCGCGGCCGACCTTGGCGTTGCCGGCAAGGACGTGCTGATGGAGTACGGCGGGCAGGGGCTTTATGAGCCACTGGACCTGCAGATCGCTCAGTGTAAATTGATGACGGCCGGCGCCGTCGGCGCGGTCGAGCCCAAGGGCCGGCTGCGCGTGGCCACCAAGTTCGTCAACGTTGCCAAGCGCTATTACGCCGAGCAGGGGCGTCAGGTCGACATCATCAAGTTGTACGGCTCCATGGAGCTGGCGCCGCTGGTGGGTCTTGCCGACAAGATCATCGACGTGGTCGACACCGGCAATACGCTGCGTGCCAACGGCCTTGAGCCGCAGGAGATGATTGCTCACATCAGCTCGCGTCTGGTGGTGAACAAGGCATCGATGAAGATGCAGCATGCGCGTATTCAGTCACTGATCGACACCCTGCGCACTGCCGTGGAGTCGCGACACCGCGGTTGACTGCATCGCGTGCCCCTCAACGGGGTGACGCCCAGCTATCCGTGTCATAGCCAAATTTCTCAGGTGCCCGCGCGGATGGCTTGCTAGCTTAGGCAATTGCCTATCCCGGCAATTGAAATCGCCACCTGAGAAATCGCCATATTGAGGCCCACGCTATGACCACTTCCAATGCCATTCGCCGACTCAACGCTGCCGATCCGGACTTTGCCCGTCATCTGGACCAGCTGTTGAGCTGGGAAAGTGTGTCTGACGACTCGGTCAATGAGCGCGTGCTGGACATCATCAAGAACGTGCGCGAGCGCGGCGATGCAGCCCTTGTGGAGTACACCCGGCGCTTTGACGGGCTGGACGCGGCCTCAATGGCAGACCTGATTCTGCCCCGCGAGCGTCTGGAACTTGCGCTGACCCGCATCACGCCTGCTCAGCGCCAGGCGCTCGAGAAAGCTGCCGACCGTGTGCGCAATTACCACGAGCGGCAGAAGCAGGATTCCTGGAGCTACACCGAAGCCGACGGTACCGTGCTGGGCCAAAAAGTCACTCCGCTGGACCGCGCCGGGCTGTACGTGCCGGGAGGCAAGGCGTCCTATCCGTCGTCAGTGCTGATGAACGCCATTCCGGCAAAGGTCGCGGGCGTGGGTGAAGTGGTCATGGTCGTCCCGACACCTCGCGGCGAGCTCAACGAACTGGTGTTGGCGGCGGCCTGCATTGCGGGAGTGGACCGGGTATTCACCATCGGCGGCGCCCAGGCGGTTGCAGCACTGGCGTATGGCACCGAGAGCGTTCCGCGGGTCGACAAGGTAGTGGGTCCGGGGAACATCTATGTGGCGACTGCGAAGCGTCACGTCTTCGGTCAAGTGGGCATCGACATGATTGCCGGTCCGTCGGAGATTCTGGTGGTCTGCGATGGCCACACCGATCCAGACTGGATCGCCATGGACCTGTTTTCCCAGGCCGAGCACGACGAAGACGCCCAGGCGATTCTGGTCAGCCCGGACGCCGAATTTCTGGATCGAGTCGCAGCGAGCATCGCCAAACTGATGCCGACCCTGGAGCGCGCTGAAATCATCCAGACCTCGATCAATGGTCGAGGCGCTCTGATCAAGGTGGCCGACATGGCTCAGGCCATCGAAGTGGCCAACCGCATCGCGCCGGAGCACCTTGAGTTGTCGGTGGCCGATCCCGAAGCCTGGCTGCCGCAGATTCGCCACGCCGGTGCGATCTTCATGGGGCGTCATACCTCCGAGGCGCTGGGCGATTATTGCGCAGGCCCCAATCACGTGCTGCCCACCTCGGGCACCGCACGCTTCTCGTCGCCCTTGGGCGTCTACGACTTCCAGAAACGCTCCTCGATCATTTTTTGCTCGGAGCAGGGCGCATCGGAACTGGGGAAAACCGCCTCGGTGCTGGCGCGCGGGGAGTCCCTGACCGCCCACGCACGCAGCGCTGAATACCGCATCGTCGACACTGAACAAGAGGGCAAATGAGCATGAGCAAATTCTGGAGTCCCTTCGTCAACGAGCTCGTGCCGTACGTGCCAGGCGAACAGCCCAAGCTGACCAGGCTGACCAAGCTCAACACCAATGAGAATCCGTATGGCCCGTCGCCGAAGGCGATCGAAGCGATGCGTGCAGAGGTCAACGACAACCTGCGTCTGTACCCGGACCCCAACAGCGATTTGCTGAAGCAGGCCGTGGCACGCTACTACGGCGTGGAAGCGAATCGGGTGTTTTTGGGCAACGGTTCGGACGAAGTGCTGGCCCACGCTTACAACGCTTTTTTCAGGCAGAGCAAACCGCTGCTGTTCCCGGACATCAGCTACAGCTTCTACCCGGTGTATTGCGGGCTGTACGGCGTCGACTTTGAGGCGGTGCCGCTCGACGATCAATTCCAGATTCGCCCGGCAGATTACGCGCGCCCCAATGGCGGCATCATCTTTCCCAATCCGAACGCGCCTACCGGCTGCCTGCTCGCACTCGAAGCCGTCGAGCAGATCATCAGCAACAGCCCGGATTCGGTGGTGATCGTCGACGAGGCGTACATCGACTTCGGTGGCGAAACCGCCATCAGTCTGGTGGACCGTTATCCCAACCTGCTGGTCACCCAGACGCTGTCCAAATCGCGCTCGCTCGCCGGGCTGCGGGTTGGCCTGGCGGTGGGGCATCCGGATCTGATCGAGGCGCTGGAGCGGGTCAAGAACAGTTTCAACTCCTACCCGCTGGACCGCATGGCGATCGTGGGTGCAGCAGCCGCATTTGATGACCGTGAGTATTTCGAAGCCACCTGCCAGCGCGTGATCGCGGACCGCGAAACCCTCGTTAAGCAGCTCAAGGACAAGGGTTTCGAGGTGCTGCCGTCCGCCGCCAACTTCATCTTCGCCTGCCATCCCCAGCATGATGCCGCCAGTCTGGCAGCCAGGGTGCGCGAGCAGGGTGTGATCGTGAGGCACTTCAAGCAGGCACGCATCGCGCAGTTTCTGCGCATCACCATCGGCACGCCTGAACAGAATCAGGCGCTGGTGGAGGCACTAGGCGATTTGTCGATCTGAACCAACGGCGGCTTGAGCGGCCGCCGATCAATTCTCCGCTGCAGGCGCTGTGGTCTGCGGCGGACGAACGCCAACCTCGGCGGTCAGCTTCAATTCCTTGCCGTTACGCATGACCTGAATGGCGATTTTGTCCGTAGGCTTGGTTCTGGCCACCTGGTTCATTGAACGGCGGCCGTCGCCTGCAGGCTCGCCGTTGATGCTCAGGATCACATCGCCCAGTTGCAATCCGGCCTTCTGCGCGGGTCCGTCGCGAAAAATCCCCGCGACGACAATGCCCGGTCGATCCTTGAGGCCAAACGATTCCGACAGATCTTCCGTCAGCGGCTGGACCTCAATCCCCAACCAGCCGCGAATCACCTGACCGTGCTCGATGATGGATTTCATCACCTCAAGCGCCAGCTTGGTGGGAATGGCGAAGCCAATACCTTGCGAGCCCCCGGACTTGGAGAAGATTGCCGTGTTGATCCCCGTCAGATTGCCGTTGGCATCAACCAGCGCGCCCCCTGAGTTGCCGGGGTTAATGGCGGCGTCCGTCTGAATGAAGTCCTCATAGGTATTGAGGCCCAGTTGATTACGCCCGGTGGCACTGATGATGCCCATGGTCACGGTCTGGCCAACGCCGAACGGGTTACCGATGGCCAGTGCAACGTCACCGATGCGGATGCTGTCAGAACGACCAAGCGTGATGGAGGGCAAGTTTTTGAGGTCGATCTTCAGCACTGCAAGGTCGGTCTCCGGGTCGCTGCCCACCACCTTGGCGATCGTCTCGCGGCCGTCCTTCAGTGCCACCACGATTTGGTCAGCCCCGGAAGTCACGTGGTTGTTGGTCAGCAGGTAGCCTTCGGGGCTCATGATCACGGCCGACCCCAGGCTTGACTCCATGCGCCGCTGCTTGGGCAGGTTGTCACCGAAGAAGCGCCGAAACTGCGGGTCTTCGAACAACGGGTGGTTGGGCTTGTTGTTATTGACCATTTTGGTCGTGTACAGGTTGGCCACCGCCGGGGCAGCACTGCTGACTGCGTCTGCGTACGAGATCGGGCCTTGTTGTATGAAGGTGGGTTGCGGCGCTTGCTGCAGGTTGACGTCCTGGCTGGGCAGCCCGACCCACTCGGGGTAACGCTGGATAATCAATAAAGCGATAAGCACACCAGCGAGCAAGGGCCAGCCGAGAAAACGCAGCGCTTTGAACATTGAGCGGAGTCCTGAAGGTAGAAGCGCCTGACTGCGCCATAATGGCCGGCATTATACGAGGACCGGCACGGTCTGAACTGCATATTTAGGAGACTTTTATGGCCGTTGCCTTGAGCACACTGGTAGAAGAAGCGGACCGCTATCTGGGCAGCGCGCGGATTCAGGATTACTGCCCCAACGGGCTTCAGGTCGAAGGCCGGCCGCAGGTCAGACGCATCGTTTCTGGCGTGACGGCGAGTCAGGCGCTGCTGGACGCCGCCGTCGAGGCCAACGCCGATCTGGTGCTGGTGCACCATGGTTATTTCTGGAAGGGCGAAAATCCCTGCATCACTGGCATGAAGCAGCGTCGGCTCAAGACATTGCTCAAGCACGACATGAGTCTGCTGGCCTATCACCTGCCGCTGGACGTACACAGTGAAGTCGGCAATAACGTTCAATTGGCGCAGCAACTGGAGATCACGGTTGAAGGTCCGCTGGACCCCGACAATCCGCGGACCGTTGGGCTGGTCGGTTCGCTCGGCGAAGCGATGACGCCGCGCGATTTCGCGCGACGGGTACAGAGTGCGCTGGGCCGCGAGCCGTTGTTGATTGAAGGCGAGGGCATGATTCGCCGGGTCGGCTGGTGCACCGGCGGCGGACAGGGCTACATAGACCAGGCCGTTCTGGCTGGAGTGGATTTGTATTTGAGCGGTGAGGCATCGGAGCAGACGTTTCACAGTGCCAGGGAGAACGGCATCAGCTTCATCGCCGCCGGCCATCACGCCACCGAGCGTTACGGCGTTCAGGCATTGGGTGATTATCTGGCGCGGCGCTTCGCCCTTGAGCATCTATTCATTGACTGCCCGAACCCGATTTAACGACCTCGGCAGTCCAAAGCACGAGCTATATGGTTAGATCGTTTCGATCTATCCCTGCCGCTGAATAGAATCAGGGCCCATGATAAAGTGCCTCGCTCGATAGAGCCCGCAGGCTCTCCATACACGTACGTTATCCCGTGAGTAACCATGGTCGACAAACTGACGCATCTGAAACAGCTGGAGGCGGAAAGCATCCACATCATCCGCGAGGTCGCCGCCGAGTTCGATAACCCGGTGATGCTGTACTCCGTCGGTAAAGACTCTGCCGTGATGCTGCATCTGGCGCGCAAAGCCTTTTTCCCGGGCAAGTTGCCGTTCCCGGTGATGCACGTCGATACCCGCTGGAAATTCCAGGAAATGTATCGTTTCCGCGACAAGATGGTCGAGGACATGGGGCTGGACCTGATCGTGCACGTGAACCCGGACGGCGTCGCGCAGGGTATCAACCCGCTGACCCACGGCAGCGCCAAGCATACCGATATCATGAAAACCGAAGGCCTCAAGCAGGCCCTCGACAAGCATGGATTCGACGCCGCATTCGGCGGTGCCCGTCGTGACGAAGAAAAGTCCCGCGCCAAAGAGCGCGTGTATTCCTTCCGCGACACCAAGCACCGCTGGGACCCGAAGAACCAGCGTCCCGAGCTGTGGAACGTCTACAACGGCAACGTCAACAAAGGCGAGTCGATCCGCGTGTTCCCGCTCTCCAACTGGACCGAGCTGGACATCTGGCAGTACATCTACCTCGAAGGCATCCCCATCGTCCCGCTGTATTTCGCCGCCGAGCGCGAAGTCATCGAGATGAACGGCACCTGGATCATGATCGACGACGATCGTTTGCGTAACCACCTGTCCGACGAGGACAAGAAGCGCATCGTCAAGAAGAAGGTCCGCTTCCGCACGCTGGGCGACTACCCGTTGACAGGCGCTGTCGAGTCCGAGGCCACCAGTCTCACCGACATCATTCAGGAAATGCTCCTGACGCGAACTTCCGAGCGCCAGGGCCGGGTCATCGACCACGATGGCGCAGGCTCGATGGAAGAAAAGAAACGTCAGGGTTATTTCTAATTAGGGTGTCTGAACATGTCGCATCAATCTGAATTGATCAGCGAGGACATCCTCGCCTATCTGGGCCAGCACGAACGCAAGGAAATGCTGCGTTTCCTGACCTGTGGCAACGTCGACGACGGCAAGAGCACGTTGATCGGGCGTCTGCTGCACGACTCCAAAATGATCTACGAGGATCATCTTGAAGCCATCACCCGTGATTCGAAGAAATCCGGTACCACCGGCGATGACGTCGATCTCGCGCTTCTGGTCGATGGCTTGCAGGCCGAGCGGGAGCAGGGCATCACCATCGATGTCGCTTACCGCTATTTTTCTACTTCGAAACGCAAATTCATCATCGCTGACACCCCCGGCCATGAGCAGTACACCCGCAACATGGCCACCGGTGCGTCCACCTGTGATCTGGCGATCATCCTGGTCGACGCCCGCTATGGCGTGCAGACCCAGACCAAGCGCCACAGCTACATCGCTTCGCTGCTGGGCATCAAGCACATTGTGGTGGCCATCAACAAGATGGACCTCAATGGCTTCGACGAGAACGTCTTCGAGCAAATCAAGGCCGATTATCTGACCTTTGCCGATCGCATCGCGTTGAAACCGACGACCATGGCGTTCGTGCCGATGTCAGCCCTGAAAGGCGACAACGTGGTCAACAAGAGCGAGCGTTCGCCCTGGTACACCGGCCAGTCGTTGATGGAGATTCTTGAGACCGTCGAAATCGCCAACGACCGCAACTTCTCTGACCTGCGTTTCCCGGTGCAATACGTTAACCGGCCGAACCTGAATTTCCGTGGCTTCGCCGGTACCCTGGCGAGCGGCATCGTGCACAAGGGCGATGAAGTCGTTGTGCTGCCGTCGGGCAAGAGCAGCCGCGTGAAATCCATCGTCACGTTCGAGGGTGAACTGGAGCAGGCAGGGCCGGGTCAGGCGGTTACCCTGACCATGGAAGACGAAATCGACATTTCCCGTGGCGACCTGCTGGTGCATGCCGACAACGTGCCGCAAGTGGCCGACGCCTTTGACGCCATGCTTGTGTGGATGGCCGAAGAGCCCATGCTGCCGGGCAAGAAATACGACATCAAACGCGCAACGTCCTACGTGCCGGGCTCCATCGCCAGCATCAGTCATCGCGTCGACGTCAACACGCTGGAGGAGGGCCCTGCCAGCTCCCTGCAGCTCAACGAAATCGGCCGCGTGAAGATTGCGCTGGACGCACCGATTGCCCTTGATGGTTACGACAGCAACCGCACCACGGGCGCGTTCATCGTTATCGACCGGTTGACCAACGGTACCGTCGCGGCCGGCATGATCATCGCCAAGCCAGTGACGGCAGGCGGTGGGAGCCACCACGGCGCGCTGGCCCATGTGTCTGTCGAAGAGCGGGCCCAGCGCTTCGGCCAGAAGCCTGCGACCGTGCTGTTTAGCGGTCTGTCGGGCGCCGGCAAAAGTACTCTGGCGTATGCCGTGGAGCGCAAGCTGTTCGACATGGGCCGCGCGGTGTTCGTCCTTGACGGTCAGAACCTGCGTCATGACCTGAACAAAGGCTTGCCACAGGATCGCGCCGGCCGCACCGAGAACTGGCGTCGTGCCGCTCACGTTGCGCGTCAGTTCAACGAAGCGGGCCTGCTGACCCTTGCGGCCTTTGTCGCTCCGGATGCGGGTGGTCGGCAGAATGCCAAGGCCCTTATCGGTGATGATCGCCTGATCACTGTTTACGTTCAGGCTTCGCCACAGGTCTGCCGCGAGCGTGATCCGCAAGGGCTCTACGCCGCCGACAAGGACAACATCCCGGGTGAGTCCTTCCCGTACGACGTACCCCTGGACGCAGACCTGGTCATCGACACGCAGTCTTTGAACGTTGAAGAAAGCGTCAAGCAGGTGCTGGATCTGTTGCGAGCCCGTAGCGTGATTTAAACGCCGTTCGCTGCACAAAAAACCCGCCAGTGATGGCGGGTTTTTTTATACGGTCCGGTTCCATGCCGGCGTTGTGGGCTTTGCCAAGACGCTTGCTCGCGAAAGCTGACCCTGCCGGATCACCAGGCAGGCTGAACGGGCGCGCGCCCCTCGCATCGCCGATCAAACGTCTGGGTATCGCATACCGCTTCCCATCGAGACTGATATTTTGTCTGCTCTGTGATGTAGCAATCCTCCAGGCAGTTCACCGACACGCAACCTGTGACAACGACGCACATCATGATGGTCCTGATAATGCTCATGCCCCCTCCTGAATAACGAGGATGTTAGGGCTGCCCAGAACAACGCGTAACCGGCTGACTCCGAAAAATCTGTAAGGCATTTCCGACGCCCAAAAAAAGCCCGCCGCTGAGTACCTCAGGGGCGGGCTTTGGCGAACCGTGTGCGCTTACTTCTTCAGGCCGTAATGCTCGTCCAGCATGCCCGGTGAGTCAGGCGCTTTTGGCGCGTAGTCCTTGGGCGGCTCGGCAGCGGTGCGCGGCGGCGTTAACCGGTCCCGAGGCGGCTGAAGGGCATCCGGGTGCAATGCTGCCAGCAAACGCTGACGGGTGATGTCGTCGGTGGCCAGGCGGTTGGCGCCTTCGGCGAGATGCTCCTGAACATCGTGGTAGCTTTGCGACAGCTTCTGCACCAGATTCGCCGTGCTGTTGAAGTGAGTGATCACTTCGTGCTGATAAGTGTCGAACCGCTCCTGAACGTCATCCAGCTGGCGCTGAGTCCCATTAGGCACGGCATTGGGCAGCGCGCGCGCCACGAAGAAACCGATGATCACACCAACGACCAGGGCGATGGTCGGCAGCAACCAAACTAAGAGCGAGTAATCCACGAGTCCTTCCTCTATAAACGGCTTTGCTTTACGTTAACGGCTCGAACCTGCGCTGTATAGCGGCGACGCGTCGCCAGCCTGTCAGGCGCAGACAATCAGCTAGACGAGTCGACCCAATTGAAGGTCACGGAGTTCATTCTTGCTCATGCGTGAGACCCCTGTATTCATCGACGGCCCGGCGGGCCAACTCGAAGCCCTGTACCTCGATATTGAAGAGGCCAAGGGCATCGCGCTGATATGCCATCCTAACCCGGTTCAGGGCGGCACGATGCTCAATAAAGTGATCTCGACGCTGCAGCGTACCGCACGTGATGCCGGTTTCATCACCCTGCGTTTCAACTACCGCGGCGTTGGCGCGAGCGCCGGCAGCTCGGACATGGGTGAGGGTGAAGTCGATGACGCCCAGGCTGCTGCGGCCTGGCTGCGCAGTAAACATCCCGAACTGCCCATGACCTTGTTCGGGTTCTCCTTCGGCGGTTTTGTGGCCGCCACGCTGGGCGGTCGTCTGGAAGCGCAAGGCGAAACCCTGAGCCATCTGTTTATGGTGGCCCCCGCCGTCATGCGCATTGCGACGCTGGAAGCCGTGCCACAGAGGGGCACTTTGACCCTCATTCAGCCGGAGACCGACGAAGTCGTTGACCCACAACTTGTGTACGACTGGTCCGACAAACTCCCGCGCCCCCATGAGCTGCTGAAAGTGGCAGAATGCGGGCACTTTTTTCACGGCAAGCTGACCGATCTCAAGGATCTGATTCTGCCGCGCCTCTCGAACTGATTGCCGTACCCAAAATAAGCGACTAGCCATGACCACTCGTATCCTGACCGGTATTACCACCACCGGCACGCCGCACCTGGGCAATTACGCCGGGGCCATTCGCCCGGCCATCGTCGCCAGCCGCCAGAGCAACGCCGATTCGTTCTACTTCCTGGCCGATTACCACGCCCTGATCAAATGCGACGACCCGCTGCGCATTCAGCGCTCGCGCCTGGAAATCGCCGCGACCTGGCTGGCAGCAGGGCTGGACGTCGAGCGTGTCACGTTTTATCGCCAGTCCGATATTCCGGAGATCCCGGAGCTCACCTGGCTGCTGACCTGCGTGGCGGGCAAAGGCCTGCTCAACCGCGCCCACGCCTACAAGGCGTCGGTGGACAAGAACGTCGAAGCCGGCGAAGACCCGGATGCCGGCATCACCATGGGGCTTTTCAGTTACCCGGTGCTGATGGCCGCTGACATCCTGATGTTCAACGCTCACCAGGTGCCGGTCGGCCGTGACCAGATACAACACGTCGAAATGGCGCGCGATATCGGTCAGCGGTTCAACCACCTGTTCGGCAATGGCAAAGAATTCTTCGTGATGCCTGAAGCGCTGATCGAGGAAAGCGTCGCGACCCTGCCGGGCCTGGATGGCCGCAAGATGTCGAAAAGCTACGACAACACCGTCCCGTTGTTTACCAGCGCCAAGGACATGAAGGAGGCGATCTCCCGAATCGTCACCGACTCGCGCCTGCCTGGCGAAGCGAAGGACCCAGACAATTCGCACCTGTTCACGCTGTATCAGGCCTTTGCCACAAAGGCACAAAGCGACGAATTTCACGCTGACCTGTTGCAGGGGCTGGGCTGGGGCGATGCCAAGCAGCGCCTGTTTCAGCTCCTGGATGCCGAATTGGGCGAAGCCCGCGAGCATTACCATCAGTTGATCGAACGGCCGGCGGATCTGGAAGACATTCTGCAGGCCGGCGCCCGGAAAGCCCGGCGCGTCGCTACTCCGTTTTTAGGCGAGTTGCGCGAAGCGGTTGGCCTGCGTTCATTCCGCACCGCAGCGCACGCTGTGACCGCCACGAAGAAGAAGGCCACCAAGGGCGCGCGCTTTGTCAGCTTCCGCGAAGACGACGGCAGTTTCCGCTTCCGCCTGCTGGCGGCTGACGGCGAGCAGTTGCTGCTGTCGCGCAACTTCGCGGACGGTAAAGCGGCGGGCGCAGTGACCAAACAGCTGCAGCAGGGTGGTGAGCTGGACATCCGGGCCCAGGGCGATGCTTTCGCTGTGTGGCTGGATGACGCCTGCGTTGCAGACAGCCCGGCGTTCGCGGATGCGGCCGCCCGCGATGCCGCGATCGAGAGCCTGAAACTGGCGCTGGCGCCACAACAGGATTAATTGCCATTCCAATGGGCCATCGCTACAGTGACGGCCCGTTTTTGCTCCCTTGCAAGCGACTATGACCCCTCTAGAACGATACCAAGCTGACCTCAAGCGTCCGGACTTTTTCCATGACGCCGCGCAAGAGAATGCGGTGCGCCATCTGCAGCGTCTGTACGACGATCTGGTCGCCGCCCACGACAGCAAGCCGGGCCTGTTCGGCAAGCTGTTCGGCAAGAAAGAGGTCTCGGTGGTGAAGGGGCTGTATTTCTGGGGCGGTGTGGGCCGTGGCAAAACGTACCTGGTCGACACCTTCTTTGAATCGCTGCCCTTCGAAGACAAGACGCGCACGCACTTTCACCGCTTCATGAAGCGCGTCCACGAAGAGATGAAGAACCTCAAGGGCGAGAAGAACCCGCTCACCCTCATCGCCAAACAGTTTGCCCAGGAAGCCCGGGTGATCTGCTTCGACGAATTCTTCGTCTCAGACATTACCGATGCGATGATCCTTGGCACGTTGATGGAAGAGCTGTTCAAGAACGGCGTGACCCTCGTCGCGACCTCGAACATCGTGCCGGACGGCCTTTACAAGGACGGTCTGCAGCGCGCGCGGTTTTTGCCGGCGATTGCATTGATCAAACAGAACACCGAGATCGTCAACGTCGACAGCGGGGTCGATTACCGCCTGCGTCATCTGGAGCAGGCCGAGCTGTTCCATTTCCCGTTGAACGAGGCGGCCGAGGACAGCATGCGCAAGAGCTTCCGCGCGCTGACCCCTGAATGCACCAAAGCTGTCGAGAATGATGTGCTGATCATCGAAAACCGGCAGATCAAAGCCATCCGTACCTGTGACGATGTGGCGTGGTTCGACTTCCGTGAGCTGTGCGACGGTCCGCGCAGCCAGAACGACTACATCGAGCTGGGCAAGATCTTCCACGCGGTGCTGCTCAGCGGCGTCGAGCAGATGAGCGTGACGACGGATGACATCGCGCGTCGGTTCATTAACATGGTCGACGAGTTCTATGACCGCAACGTCAAGTTGATCATCTCGGCTGAAGTCGAATTGAAAGACCTGTACACCGGTGGCCGACTGAACTTCGAATTCCAGCGCACGCTGAGCCGGTTGCTTGAAATGCAGTCCCACGAGTTCCTGTCGCGGGCGCATAAGCCCTAAACGCAGCTACGAGCTGCAAGCTTCTAGCTGCAAGAAGTGGCACTTACCATTCTTGCAGCTTGCAGCTGATTCTAGGCCGCCTGCTGAAACTGCTGCCGATACTGGTTCGGCGAAAGGTCAGTGTGCTGACGGAACAACCGCGCGAAGAAGCTGGCATCGTCGTAGCCGACTTCGTAACTGATGGTCTTGATGCTCTTGCGCGATCCGGACAGCAGGCCTTTCGCGGTTTCGATGCGCAGCCGTTGCAGGTAGTGCAGGGGCTTGTCGCCTGTCGCTGTCTGAAACCGGCGCATGAAGTTGCGAATGCTCATGCCGTGCTCCCGCGCCACGTCCTCGAAACGGAATTTGTCGGCGAAGTGTTCTTCGAGCCAGTGCTGGATCTGCAGGATGATCACGTCCTGATGCAGTTTCTGCCCGCCGAAGCCAATGCGGCCCGGTGCGTAACTGCGCTGCACTTCATAGAGAATGTCGCGGGCGACGGTCTGTGCGACATGGGCGCCGCAAAAGCGCTCAATCAGATAGATATAAAGGTCACAGGCTGAAATCGAACCGCCTGCGCAATACAGATTGTCGGCGTCGGTGAGATGCTTGTCCTGATTGAGCAGCACGTTTGGGAAGCGCTCTGCGAACTCGTTGAAGAACCGCCAGTACGTCGTTGCTTCTTTGCCATCCAGCAGCCCTGAATCCCCAAGCCAGAACACACCACTCGCTTCACCACACAGCACTGCGCCCCGTGCATGTTGCTCGCTGAGCCATGGCAGGATTTGCGGGTAACGCGCGCGCAGGGTGTCGAAATCTTCGACGAAGGCGGGAAGGATAATGATGTCGCTGTGTTCAAGCGCGCCGTCTACCGGAATCACGACGCCGCTGAAACTGCGGACCTCTTTGCCGTCCGGGCTGACCAGCCGGGTCTCGAACGCAGGCTTGAAACCTTGTCCCAGCTGCTTGCCATAGCGCAGGCTGGCCAGGTGAAAGAAGTCTTTGGCCTGCATGAGCGTGGAGGCGAAAATTCCATCGATCGCAAGGATGCTGACACGCCGCAAGGGCGCGTTGGGTTGAATAGACATGATCTGTTGTTCTTATATGGGAAAGTGGTCAAGCAACGGCGTGATCGTCTTATTTTTTGCCGAATGTGTCCAGTGTCGCTGTAACGCGCCTGCGCGCGGTGGAGGGAATAACTGATTGCTCAAAGCCGGTGCCGACAAATGCAGATCTGCAAGAGCGCGCTTGCCCGCGACAGTCTGGGCAGTCAGTCGAAGCATTCTGACTGTCAGACTGGAAGTAACGGGCAAACGCGCTTCTACAAGGGGTTACCCATCAAGGTGCAGGATTGGGTTGATCCTTGTGGATTGCCTCGATGCCCGCCAGCACCTCATCGGACAACACCAGTTCTGCGCTCGCCAGGTTGCTTTCCAGCTGCTCCATCGTCGTCGCACCGATGATGTTGCTGGTGACGAAGCTGCGTCCTGTCACGAACGCCAAGGCCATTTGAGCAGGGTCAAGACCGTGCTCACGCGCCAGCGCAACGTAGCGTGCACACGCCGCTTCCGATTGCGGATTGAAATAACGGGTGAAGCGGCTGTACAGGCTCAACCTGCCCTTGGCGGGGCGGGCGCCGTCGGCGTACTTGCCGGACAACATGCCGAATGCCATGGGCGAGTAGGCCAGCAGGCCGCACTGTTCGCGGATCGCCACTTCGGCCAGGCCCACTTCAAAGCTTCGGTTGAGCAGGTTATAGGGATTCTGGATAGACACAGGGCGTGTCAGGCCGCGAGCGTCTGATTCAGCCAGAAACTTCATCGTGCCCCACGGGGTTTCGTTGGACAGGCCCACGTGGCGAATCTTGCCGGCTTTGACCTGCTCATCCAGCGCTTCAAGCACTTCCAGCAATGGGGTGAATGGCTCATCGGTGTGGCTGTAACCCAGCTTGCCGAAGAAATTGGTGCTGCGCTCCGGCCAGTGCAGCTGATAGAGGTCGAGGTAGTCGGTCTGCAGGCGTTTGAGGCTCGCATCCAGAGCGGCGACGATGTGACTGCGGTTGAATTTCAGCTGACCGTCGCGAATGTAATCGATGCCGTTGCCGGGCCCCGCGATTTTGCTGGCGAGGATCCAGTCGGCGCGGTCACCGCTCTGCTTGAACCAGTTACCGATGATCGTCTCGGTACTGGCGTAGGTTTCCTTCTTTGGCGGGACCGGGTACATCTCGGCGGTGTCGATGAAATTGATGCCGGCGGCCTTGGCCCGTTCGATCTGCGCGAAGGCCTCGGACTGGCTGTTCTGCTCGCCCCAGGTCATGGTGCCGAGGCAGATTGCGCTGACATTGAGGTCGGTTCTGCCCAGTTGGCGGTAGTCCATTTGGCTCTCCTGTTTAAAAGAGCCATAAAAGCAGGTTGAAATTTTTTTCGCAATCTGCATAATTCCGCACCTCTTTGTTGCGGGAGTGATGCCCTGCAACAAAAGAACCGCTGCGATCGAACGCGCTGACCCGAGCCCCCTATAGCGTTCGTGCCCGGCGGCCTTTGACTTGTCAAAGACCGTACTAATGAGTATGCTCCGCCGTCTATTTTTCAGGGCGGCCTTTGAGGCTATAAAGAATGAAAACTTTTACCGCTAAACCGGAAACAGTAAAGCGCGACTGGTTCGTCGTCGACGCTGCTGGTCAGACCCTGGGTCGTCTGGCCACTGAAATCGCGAGCCGTCTGCGTGGCAAGCACAAGCCGGAATACACTCCGCACGTTGATACTGGCGACTACATTGTCGTCATCAATGCCGAGCAGATCCGTGTGACCGGTGCCAAGACCACCGACAAGATCTACTACTCTCACTCCGGTTTCCCGGGCGGGATCAAGTCGATCAACTTTGAAAAGCTGATCGCCAAAGCTCCTGAGCGCGTGATCGAGACCGCGGTCAAAGGCATGCTGCCTAAGAACCCGCTGGGTCGCGACATGTATCGTAAGCTGAAAGTCTATGCGGGCGCTGCTCACCCTCATACTGCTCAGCAGCCCCAAGAACTGAAGTTTTAACGGAATAGTTCATTATGTCGGCGACTCAAAATTACGGCACTGGCCGTCGCAAGACCGCAACCGCTCGCGTTTTCCTGCGTCCGGGCACCGGTAACATCTCCATCAACAACCGTTCCCTGGACACGTTCTTCGGTCGCGAAACTGCCCGCATGGTAGTTCGTCAGCCGCTGGAACTGACTCAGACTGTCGAGAAATTCGACATCTACGTCACTGTCATCGGCGGTGGTGTGAGTGGTCAAGCTGGCGCAATCCGCCACGGTATCACCCGCGCTCTGATGCAGTACGACGAAACCCTGCGCGGCGCTCTGCGCAAAGCAGGTTTCGTAACTCGCGATGCTCGCGAAGTTGAACGTAAGAAAGTCGGTCTGCGTAAAGCGCGTAAGCGTCCGCAGTACTCGAAGCGTTAATTCGCTTTCGTTCAAAAAGAACGCTCAGTCCCTTCATGGGGCTGGGCGTTTTTTTATGGTCGTCCATTAATGGTTCGAGGCCTTCACCGGCCACGCCGGCAAGCATCTTGAGCATGAGTAGGCATCGACCTTGAGACTTGAAGCAGCGATCATTACCATTCGGCAGACCTCTGCCAGATGACCCACCGTCGAGCGCCTGCCAGACAGACCTTTGACATCGACCGGAGAGGACGCAATGGATCATGACAGCGTCAACACAGGCCGGCGTCGCTTCCTCGTGAGGGCAACTTCGGTAGTGGGCGCGGCGGGAGTGGTGGGCGCTTCGGTGCCTTTCGTCGGCTCCTGGTTCCCGAGCGCCAAGGCAAGAGCCGCAGGCGCACCGGTCAAAATCAACGTGAGCAAGATTGAGCCCGGGCAGCAGATGATTGCTGAATGGCGCGGGCAGCCGGTATTCATTCTGCGCCGCACGCCCGAAATCCTCTCCCGTCTCGGCGGACTCATCGGCGAGCTCGCCGACCCCGCGTCTCATGACTCCGCTCAACCTGGCTACGTCGATCCGGCGCTGCGTTCTATTCGGCCTGAGATCGTGCTGCTGGTGGGCATCTGCACCCACCTGGGATGCTCGCCCACCTTTCGCCCCGACGTTGCGCCAGTCGACTTGGGCAAGGATTGGATCGGCGGCTATTTCTGTCCGTGTCATGGCTCGCGTTACGACTTGGCCGGGCGAGTCTACAAGTCGCAGCCGGCGCCGTTGAATCTGCCGGTGCCACCGCATTCCTACGAGTCCGATTCGGTCATCGTCATTGGTATCGACCAGGAGAACGCGTGATGAGCAAGCTCATGGAGTGGATCAACGCGCGCCTCCCGGTGACCTCGCTGTGGGAGGAGCATCTCAGCCAATACTACGTGCCCAGGAACCTAAACTTTTTCTACATCTTCGGCTCGCTGGCGCTGGTGGTGCTGATCAACCAGATCTTGACCGGTATCTGGCTGACCATGAACTACACACCTACGGCAGAAGGGGCTTTTGCTTCGATCGAATACATCATGCGGGACGTCGGATACGGCTCGATCCTGCGGTTGCTGCATTCAACCGGCGCGTCGGCGTTTTTCATCGTCATCTACCTGCACATGTTCCGCGGCCTGCTCTATGGCTCATACCAGAAACCTCGCGAACTGGTCTGGGTGTTTGGGATGTTGATTTACCTTGCTCTGATGGCCGAAGCGTTCACGGGCTATCTGCTGCCGTGGGGGCAGATGTCCTACTGGGGGGCGCAGGTAATCATTTCGCTGTCCGGCGCCATTCCCGTGATCGGCAACGATCTGGCGCAATGGATACGCGGGGATTATCTGGTCTCGGGGATAACGCTCAACCGCTTTTTCGCACTGCACGTGGTCGCCCTGCCCATCATGATTCTGGGCCTCGTCGTGCTGCACATAATGGCGTTGCATGAAGTGGGCTCCAACAATCCCGACGGCATTGATATCAACCTGCGCAAGGACGAGAACGGTCGGCCGCTGGACGGCATTCCCTTTCATCCCTATTACACCGTCAAGGATATTTTCGGCGTCGTGGTGTTTCTGGTGATCTTCTGTTCAGTGGTGTTTTTCTATCCACAGATGGGTGGTTATTTCCTGGAGAGGCCCAACTTCGAGCAGGCCAATGCGCTCAAGACACCAGAGCACATTGCGCCGGTCTGGTACTTCACACCGTTTTACGCCATCTTGCGCGCCGTCCCGGACAAGCTGCTTGGCGTCATGGCCATGGGCGCTGCTATCGCCATGCTCTTCGTGCTGCCGTGGCTCGACCGCAGCCCGGTCAAATCAATGCGCTACAAGGGCTGGATGAGTCGGGTCGGGCTGCTGGTGTTCTGCCTGTCGTTCCTGACATTGGGCGTGCTGGGGATTGTGCCGCCCACTCCGGCTCGTACCGTGCTGGCGCAGCTCTGCACAGCTCTGTATTTCGCCTGTTTCATCCTGATGCCGTTCTATACACGGATCGAGCGGACCAAGCCGGTGCCGGACAGAGTGACAGGCCGATGAGGGCATTGCTGGCAATACTGCTGATCAGCCTGCTGCCGGCGTGGGCGTTCGCCGCCGGCCACGACACCGCACTGGAGCGCGTCGATGTCGACGTTTCCGACAAGGCAGCGCTGCAGGACGGTGCACGCACATTCATCAATTACTGCATGGGATGTCACAGCGCAAAATTCCAGCGCTACGAGCGGGTCGCGGATGACCTCGGCATCCCTCACGCCGTGATGATGAAGGAGTTGGTGTTCACCGGGGCCAGGATTGGCGATCACATGGACATCGGCATGCAGCCTGCGGATGCAAAAGCCTGGTTCGGCACACCACCGCCCGATCTGACCCTCGTCGCGCAAGTGCGCGGCACTGACTGGCTGTATGCCTACCTCCGCTCGTTCTACGAGGACCCCACGCGGCCGTGGGGCGTCAACAACACCGTCTTCCCCAACACGGGCATGCCCAACGTGCTGGAAGGGTTACAGGGCCGTCAGAGGCTTGACTGCACGCAGGCAGGACCCGTCGAGGAAGGCAACACACCATGCGAGACGCCTGCCGTCCCGGGCCTGAACGCTCACACGTGCGATCAACTCGTCGTAGTACCCAACACCGGTTCTCTGACCGAGGCGCAATTCAACGAGAAGCTGAGAAATCTGGTCTCCTTTCTCGCTTATTCGGCTGACCCCGCCGCGCTGCAGCTTCAGCGCATCGGTATTTATGTGCTGATGTACCTCGCTGTGCTGCTCATCCTTGCCTACTTGCTCAAGCGCGAATACTGGAAGGACGTGAACTGAGGCGCTGTCTGAATCGCTGGTCCTGGCGGTGCTGACCAGACCGTTTCGAGTAACAGGCGCGGAGCAGGTATGATGGCGGGCTGAAGATTGCAGGATCTACCTTGAGTAAATGAGCTATCTTGTCGCCCGCGTTGAACACCCGATCATCGCGGACATCGCCGAAGGCGCCGTCGTGGCGCATCCGTATTTCTGCTTTTTGAATATCTACAAGCGAGGAGGACCGCCATGGGCGTGACCAATCGGTTGGCCTGTTACTCCGACCCCGCCGACCACTATTCCCATCGCGTGCGCATTGTGCTCGCCGAGAAAGGTGTCAGCGCCGAGATCATCGAAGTTGTCGAGGGCCGTCATCCGCCCAAGTTGATCGAGGTGAATCCGTACGGCAGCGTGCCTACCCTGGTCGATCGTGACCTGGCGTTGTACGAGTCGACGGTGGTGATGGAATACCTGGATGAGCGTTATCCCCATCCGCCGCTGCTGCCGGTTTATCCGGTGGCGCGTGCCAATAGCCGTTTGCTGATCCACCGGATCCAGCGCGACTGGTGCGGTCTGGTGGACCTGATTCTGGACCCGCGCAGCAAAGAAGCTGCTCGCGTTCAGGCGCGCAAGGAATTGCGCGAAAGCCTGACCGGCGTGTCGCCGTTGTTCGCGGATAAGCCTTTTTTCCTGAGCGACGAGCAAAGTCTGGTCGACTGCTGTCTATTGCCCATACTCTGGCGCCTGCCGATTTTGGGTATTGAATTGCCGCGGCCCGCCAAGCCGCTGCTTGATTATATGGAGCGCCAGTTTGCGCGTGAGGCATTTCAGGCAAGTCTGTCTGGTGTCGAACGTGACATGCGCTAAGGCCTTAGGAGCCGTTTGATGAACTCCAGTCGCCCTTATCTGATCCGCGCGTTGTATGAGTGGATCGTGGATAACGATTGCACGCCGCACGTTCTCGTCAATGCCGAGTACCCGGCGGTGCAAGTCCCGCAAGGTTTTGCCAATGACGGGCAAATCGTTTTGAACATTTCACCGAGCGCCGTTCGCCATTTGCACATGGACAACGAAGCGGTGAGTTTTGAAGGCCGCTTTGGTGGCGTTCCACACAGCCTGTTTGTGCCGATTGCGGCGATCATGGGCATCTATGCCCGCGAGAACGGCCAGGGCATGGTCTTCGATCTGGAACCCGTCGTGGGCGAGGACGAAGACCTCGAAGTCGACGATGACATGCCGCCACCGGACGATGAGCCGCCACGCCCGACTGGCCGGCCGAGTCTGAAAGTGGTGAAGTAATCCGCGTGCGCAACAACGAAAAAGGCGATCCCGAAGGATCGCCTTTTTTGTGCCTGTCGAGTGGCAGGAGCACGTCAGTCGATGTACTCAAACAGCTTCACAATCTTCTGCACGCCGCCGACGCCTTGCACCAGGTTCGTGGCGCGGGTGGCTTCGGCCTGGGTCAGCAGACCCAGCAGATAAACAATGCCGTTTTCAGTCACAACCTTGATGCGCGAACCCGGGATGGTGCTGTCGGTGAGCATCTCGGTTTTGATCTTGCTCGTCAGCCAGGCGTCATTGCTGCGCGCCAGCATCGAGGACGGGCCAGTCACCTGCAGCTCGTTGTTGACCTTCTTGACCTTCTGCACTTGGCTGGCAGTCTGTTCGGCCAGTTGCTTGAGGTCGGCGCGCGGCGTCTGGCCGGCCAGCAGCACGATGCCATTGAAGCTGGTCACAACGATGTGGGATGCGTTGTCCAGATCGGGGTTGGCCTTGGCGATGTTCACCGAGACTTTGGTTTCGATGAGTGAGTCATCGATCTTGCTGCCGAAGGTACGGGTGCCGCGGTCATCATCGATGGGGGCTTCGCGACTGGCGTTGATTACCGAGCTGCACCCGCTGACGCCCAGGCAGAGCGTCAGGGCCAGCAGGCTAAGACGTTTGGATATCATTCTTCACTCCCGAACAGTTGGCTGTCGATCAAGTCGCAAAGGCAATGGATCGCCAGCAGATGGACTTCCTGAATACGTGCGGTGACTTTTGCCGGAACGCGGATTTCGACGTCCTCCGGCAATAGCAGCGATGCAACGTCGCCGCCGTCGCGACCGGTCATGGCTACGACAATCATTTCACGATCATGTGCGGCCTGGATGGCCTGAATAATGTTCGCCGAATTGCCACTGGTCGAGATCGCCAGCAGCACATCGCCCGGTTGGCCCAGCGCACGAATCTGTTTGGAGAAGATTTCGTTGAAGCTGTAGTCGTTGGCAATGGAGGTGATGGTGGAGGTGTCGGTCGTCAGCGCAATGGCAGGCAGGCTAGGCCGCTCGCGTTCAAACCGATTGAGCAGCTCCGAGGAAAAGTGCTGTGCATCGCCAGCCGAACCGCCGTTGCCGCAGGCGAGCATTTTGCCTTCGTTGAGCAGGGCGTTGACCATGACCTGGCTGGCTTGCTCGATGTGAGGGGCGACCACGTCCATTGCCTGTTGCTTGGTGTCGATGCTGGCCTGAAAAAGCTGGCGAATTCGGGATTGCATGTCCATCTATGAAAACCTTAATAAGGGCGGCTGGTCGGGCGGCCTCCGATGGATCATCGGCGTCCCGGCACAAAACTGTGCAGCCCGCAAAGCAAAGAGCAAAAGAGCCAGTGTGTTCGTTTTTTCGGCAGGATCGGCTTTAGCCGGGAAAGCGGCTGTTGCGCAGCGCGTCTCACGGGGTATCGCAGTTTCAGCAGTCGAAAGCGTTGGTCAGCCAGTTCAGCGCAGGCGATGTACCCGGGTCTCCATTGATCGCCACGACGTCGAAGCGACACGGCGAATCCGCCCAGCATGACTCGCTTTGAAGAAAGGACTGAGCCGCCAGCGAGAGCTTTGCCTGCTTGCGAAAATCGACGCTTTCCAGTGCGCCACCCCAACCTGCGTGACGACGATACCGAACTTCGACGAATACTACTGTATCGCCGTCGAGCATGACCAGATCAAGCTCGCCGCGTTTGCATAACCAGTTGCGCGCAATCAGTTGTAATCCATGCGCTTGCAGATGGCGCAGGGCGCAGGCTTCTGCCTCGCGCCCTGCGGTTTGACGGGTATTGCCTGTGGTCAAGGCGCGGTGTCCGGCAGGCGTTGCACCTTGCCGTCCACGAACTCTGCCCAGGGCAGTTGACGCTCGATGCGCTGACCCTGACCAATTGCCAGGCTGCCGGACAAGCCATCGATGCGGCTGTCGGGCAGAGTCTTCAGTTGCGTCAGGCGTGGTGCCAGGCGATAGGCGTCGATGCCCATGGCGTACAGGCGCCCGAGGCTGCCGGCGGCTTGCGGCCACTGAGCCGTGACTTGCTGGCGCAGCGGGTCATTGGCGTTGAGCAGCCATGGGGTCTCGCAGAAGCGCACGCCATTGAGGTCGTTGTACATCGCCGGATCGCCGCTGTTGGTGAACAGGTGCGAAGTGGCATAGACCGGCACGTCACCTGCGTACTGGAACACCATGGTCGGCTTGATCTGCTGGGCCTGCTGCGGCGTGGCGGCGAGGAACATGAAATCCACGTCCTGACGGCGGGAAGGCTGAGCGGCCATTTGCGTGCCTGTTGCGCTCTGCACGCGTTGGGCGCGGCCTTCGCTGTTGCGCAGCTGGAACAGATCCGCCACTTGCTGAGCCAGTGCAACGGGTTGATCGATGCGTTCAGCACCCAGCAAGGTGCCGCCTTTGGCTTGCCAGCTCTGACGGAACGCCTCCAGCACACGGTCACCCCATTCACCCTTCGGCACCATGGCAACCGCACTGCGCTTGCCATCGGCCCAGGCGCGACGTGCCACTTCACGGGCTTCGTCTTCGGCTGCCAGACCAAACTGGAACAGCTCCGCAGGCCCTTGGGCGCCGGAATCACTGTAATTCAGTGCCAGGGTAGTGATCGGCAACTGGGGGCGAGCACTCAGTTGTTTGACCAGGGGCTTCTCCAGTGGGCCGACCACCAGTTGCACGCCAGCGGCTTTGGCTTGCTCGTAGAAAGCATCCATCGACGTCACGCGGGAACTGTCGAACACCTCAATGGCCGGCGGCTTTTCGCCTGCTTGCTGGGCCTGATAGTTGGCGGCCATGAAGCCGTCTCGCAGTGCGCGCGACACCGACGCGAGAGGCCCGTCCTGCGGCAGCAGCAAGGCGATCTTGGTCAGCGGCTGGCTTTTCAGTTCACGCAGCTGGGCAAGAGCAGTCGGTAACTGACGCGCTGCCGGGTGTTGCGGGTTTTGCGCTTTCCAGTTGTCGATTGCTGCTTGCTGTTGTTCCAGTGTGCCAGCGCCTTTGACCGCGCGTGCCAGACTCAGCCAGCCACCCATGTCATCGTTTGCCGCGCTTTGCAGCTGCTCGGGCGGGAGCGCCGCCACCAGGGTCCAGACAGCATCGTTGTTGGCGGTCAGGGCGTCGCCTTGCAGCAGCGGGCCCATGAACACGCGCTCACTGGCTGCCGCGAGGGTCTGGCCGTCCGCTTCAAAGGCACGGGCCCGTACGGTGTGTGCGCGGGTTTGCAGGTCAACCGGCATCTCGCCCAGATGTTGGAGGCTTGGGTGGTTGAGGGCGGTCAGCGCGGCTTTGGGCTGGCTGCGACCCAGTGCAAGCTCGGCAGACAGGACGTTGGCGTAGATTTGTTTATCGGTTTTGAGCAGGTCCATCTGCACTTGTTCGAGAATGCTCGCGGCGCGGCTGGGGTTGTTCTGACGGGCTGCAAGATCTGCCGCCGTCAGTTTCAGCAACGCTGCCTGATCTGGCGATTTCGCCGCGGCAGCTTGTTCGAGCAGTTGTTCGATGCTGGCATCGGGGGTGCGTGGCAGTTCGCCAAGGCTGGAGGAGGGCGAACCGGCACAGGCAGCCAGAAGGGCAGCCAGGCAGAGGGCAGAGAACAGCCGCAGGCAAGCGATCATGTGTATGTTCCTGATACTCGAGCAAATTAGCGTGGAAGTGTACCCAAGCACTGGCCAGGGCGCGACGTTGAAGGCGTAAAAGCGGCGATATTGCTCGTCTCCCTGGTGCGTCAGATGACGATAGTCGAGCTGTCGCGGAGTCGCTGCCGTGGTGCTGGGCTTCGCATTGCATTTCCGGCTCACGGCGTGCGGCTTCCTGTTTTGTCGGCCGCAGCCTGTACAATGCGGGCTTTTACACAACATGAGGTGTGCGCTTTGACTGCTCCAGGTGCTTCGAATTCCACTACAGGCGCGCTTTATGTGGTGGCCACACCGATTGGCAACCTGGACGACATGAGTGCGCGCGCCTTGAAGGTGCTGCGCGACGTCTCCCTGATCGCCGCCGAAGATACCCGCCACTCGTTACGACTGATGCAGCACTTCGGCATCCCGACGCCGCTTGCCGCTTGTCACGAACATAACGAGCGCGAGGAGGGCAGCCGGTTTATCACTCGTCTGCTGGCCGGTGATGACGTGGCGCTGATTTCCGATGCCGGGACGCCGCTGATCTCCGACCCCGGTTACCACCTGGTCCGGCAGGCACGTGCTGCGGGTATACAGGTCATTCCTGTCCCGGGCGCCTGCGCGTTGATCGCGGCGCTGTCTGCAGCCGGGTTGCCCTCGGACCGTTTCATTTTTGAAGGTTTTTTGCCGGCCAAGTCGGTGGGCCGCAAGGCGCGTCTGGAGCTCGTCAAGGAAGAACCCCGCACGCTGATTTTTTACGAGGCGCCCCATCGCATCCTTGAATGCCTCCAGGACATGGAAGAAATCTTCGGGCCGGAGCGTCCCGCAGTGCTTGGGCGTGAATTGACGAAAACGTTCGAAACCCTCAAAGGGCTGCCGCTGTCGGAGCTACGTGCTTTCGTAGAAGGCGACAGTAATCAGCAGCGCGGCGAGTGCGTGGTGCTGGTGGCCGGCTGGAGCGAGCCCGAGGGCGAGGATGTAATCGGCGCAGAGGCGCGGCGGGTGCTCGACTTGCTGCTCGAAGAAATGCCGCTTAAACGCGCCGCAGCGCTGGCGGCGGAAATCACCGGCGTACGCAAAAACCTTCTCTATCAGGTCGCCCTGGATAAACAGAAAGGCATGTGACGAGATGTCGCGATCGGCTCGGTAAATGGCCTGGAGGCTGATTAATGCTTGTTCTTGCGCTGCCCTCCCATTAACCTTGGCGGCGGAGAGTCGATTGGACAGTCGCTGCCTTTCATTGTTCTGCAATGGAGGGGGGAGGAAAGTCCGGGCTCCATAGGGCGGAGTGCCAGGTAACGCCTGGGGGGCGTGAGCCTACGGAAAGTGCCACAGAAAATAACCGCCTAAGCACTTCGGTGCCGGTAAGGGTGAAAAGGTGCGGTAAGAGCGCACCGCACGTCTGGCAACAGTTCGTGGCTAGGTAAACCCCACTCGGAGCAAGACCAAATAGGGTTCCAAGGCGTGGCCCGCGCTGGAACCGGGTAGGTTGCTAAAGATGTCCAGTGATGGCCATCGTAGAGGAATGACTGTCCTCGACAGAACCCGGCTTACAGATCGACTCTCCACCTCCTTTTCTTCCCCTCGTTTGTACGATTTTTCCCTCCTTGTAATGCCAAAAAAATCTTAAACCTCACAAATCACATTAACTTGTGTACCCATCTGTCTGTTTGTCCTAGGAAATATCCGTAGGACCGTTCCGAAATCCACCATATCTCCTGCGTAAGTGCTCCTAAATATCCGTCCTGTAAGGGTTTTCCTAGTGAAGTCGCCTTGACGGTGTGGTGGGCGCATTCCTATAGTGTGCGCGAGTGGCGGAAAGTGGCGTGAAGTGGGTTTTTTTGGCCCAAAAAGATAATATTTGGAGATCGCGCCTGTGTTCCGTGGTGCAAACGCAATCAATCTCGATGCAAAGGGCCGTCTCGCTATGCCGAGCCGGTACCGCGACGAGTTGGATTCGCGTAGCGCCGGCCAGTTGATTGTCACCATCGATACCGTCGACCCGTGCTTGTGCATCTATCCGCTGCCCGAATGGGAGCTGATCGAAGCCAAGCTGCGCGAGCTCGCCACGTTCCGTGAAGAAAATCGTCGTCTGCAGCGCCTGTTGATTGGCAATGCTGTGGATCTGGAGCTGGACGGCAGCGGGCGTTTCCTGGTGCCGCCACGTTTGCGTGAATACGCCAAGCTCGACAAGCGAGTGATGCTGGTAGGCCAGCTCAACAAGTTTCAACTGTGGGATGAGGACGCCTGGAACGCACTTGCTGATGCGGACCTTGCGGCCATTCAAAAACCGGGCGCGATGCCCGATGAACTGCGTGATTTGATCCTGTGACTACGAATAGCGGCTTTACCCACATCACCGTACTGCTCGAAGAAGCCGTCGAGGCTCTCGCAGTGCGCGCCGATGGCTGCTATCTGGATGGCACCTTCGGACGTGGCGGACACAGCCGCCTTATCCTGCAGAACCTGGGCACGGAGGGTCGGCTGCTCGGATTCGATAAAGACCCCCAGGCGATTGCCACTGGGCAAACGCTGGCGGCCGAAGACGGCCGCTTTGTCATTGTGCAGCGCAGCTTTGCTGAACTCGGCGCAGAAGCTCAAGCGCGCGGGTTGGCGGGAAACGTCAGCGGCATTTTGCTCGACCTCGGCGTCTCATCGCCTCAACTCGACGACCCCGAGCGCGGCTTCAGTTTCATGAACGATGGCCCGCTGGACATGCGCATGGACCCGTCTCGCGGGGTGAGCGCTGCCGAATTCGTTAACGCCGCCTCCGCAGAAGAAATCGCCCGTGTCTTCAAGGAGTACGGCGAAGAGCGGTTTGCCCGGCGCATGGCCGGCGCGGTCGTGGCCCGTCGCGAAACCCAGCCTTTCGAGCGCACCGGCGATCTCGCCGAAGTGTTGAAGGTCGCCAACCCTGCGTGGGAAAAGGGCAAGAACCCGGCGACCCGCGCGTTCCAGGGGCTGCGCATTCACGTCAATAATGAACTGGGCGACCTGGAAGCCGGCCTGGAAGCCGCGCTGGACGTCCTCGAAGTCGGTGGTCGTCTGGTGGTCATCAGCTTTCATTCGCTGGAAGACCGCATCGTCAAGCTGTTCATGCGCAAGTTGGTCAAGGGTGAAGCCGACAACTTGCCGCGCAATCTGCCGATCCGTCATCAGGCGTTCGAACCGCGCATCAAGCTGATCGGCAAGGCGCAGTTTGCTTCTGAGGAAGAGACTCGCGGCAATCCGCGTTCGCGCAGCGCCGTCATGCGCGTTGCGGAGAAGCTTCAATGAGCCGGGGTTTCTTCAAGCCGTTGCCAGGCGGCAGCTTCTTCATGCTGATGCTGTTTATCGCCGTGCTGGTCTCGGCGATTGGCGTTGCCTACAGCGCGCACTGGAACCGGCAGTTGCTCAACTCCCTTTATGGTGAGCTCAGCGTCCGCGACAAGGCTCAGGCCGAGTGGGGCCGTCTGATTCTTGAGCAAAGCACCTGGACCGCCCATAGCCGTATCGAAGCCTTGGCCACCGATCAGCTGAAAATGCGCATCCCCAACGCCGCGGACATCCGGATGGTGTCGCCATGATGAAGCTTGAAGGCGCACTGTATCCGTGGCGGTTCCGCGTCGTGGTCGGCTTGCTGTCGGTCATGGTTATCGCGATCTGCTATCGCATTGTCGATCTGCAGGTTATTGACCATCGTTTTCTCATCGAGCAGGGCGATGCGCGCAGCCTGCGCACCGTCTCGATCCCTGCTCACCGTGGTTTGATCACTGACCGCAACGGTGAGCCGCTGGCTGTCAGTACCCCGGTGACCACCATTTGGGCAAACCCGTCCGAGATGCAGGCTGACAAAACCAAATGGACCCAGTTGGCGCAGGCACTTGGGCAAGACCCGAAAGCGCTGACAGACCGTCTCAACGAACAGGCAAGCAAAGAGTTTATCTATCTGGTCCGTGGCTTGACCCCGGAGCAGGGCCAGTCCGTACTTGATCTGAAAGTGCCAGGCGTTTACGGCAAGGAAGAGTTTCGACGTTTTTATCCTGCCGGTGACGTTACCGCGCACATGGTCGGCTTCACCGACCTCGATGATCATGGTCGCGAAGGCGTAGAGCTGGCTTATGAAGACTGGCTCGCTGGCGTGCCCGGCAAACGGCAGGTCATCAAGGACCGGCGCGGCAGGATGATCAAAGACCTGCAAGTGAAGAAAAACGCCAAGGCCGGCAAGACCTTGGCTTTGTCTATTGACCTGCGCCTGCAGTACCTCGCGACCCGCGAGCTGCGCAACGCCATTCAGGAAAACGACGCCAAGGCCGGCAGCCTGGTGATCATGGACGTGAAGACCGGCGAAGTACTGGCGATGGTCAATCAGCCGACCTACAACCCCAACAACCGCCGCACCATGGTGCCGGCCGCGATGCGTAACCGTGCGATCATTGACGTGTTCGAGCCGGGTTCGACCATGAAGCCGATTTCCATGACCGCAGCACTGGACAGCGGCCGCTGGAAGCCGAGTGACAAAGTCGAGGTTTACCCGGGCACTTTGCAGATCGGCAAATACACGATTCGCGACGTGACCAAGACAGAAGGCCCGATCCTCGACCTGACCGGAATCCTGATCAACTCCAGTAACGTCGGCATGAGTAAAGTGGCGTTCGACGTCGGCGGCGAAGCCATCTTCCGCGCCATGCAGCGTGTGGGGCTGGGCCAGTACACCGGCCTCGGCTTCCCCGGCGAGCGTGTGGGCAACCTGCCGAACTACCGCGAGTGGCGCAAAGCTGAAACTGCCACGCTGTCGTATGGCTACGGCCTGTCAGTGACGGCACTGCAGCTGGTGCATGCCTACGCGGCGCTGGCCAACAACGGCAAGATCGTGCCGCTGACCATTTTGAAGACCGACACGCCCGCCGATTCGGTGCAGGCCATTCCGGAAGCAACAGCCAAGACGTTGCAAGGCATGTTGCAGCAAGTCATCGAAGACCCGCGCGGCGTTTACCGTGCCCGTGTGCCGTCTTATCACGTGGCGGGCAAGTCCGGTACGGCGCGTAAGACCTCCGTAGGCACCAAGGGCTACGCCGAGAATTCCTACCGTTCGCTGTTTGCCGGTTTCGGGCCCATGAGCAACCCGCGTTACGCCGTGGTTGTAGTAATCGATGAACCGAGCAAGGGCGGCTACTTCGGTGGCCTGGTTTCCGCACCGGTGTTCAGCAAGGTGATGTCGGGCACGCTGCGTTTGATGAACGTGCGCCCGGACAACCTCGCGCCCGTGCCGCCAGAGCAACAAGCCAACGCGGCCCCCGCCGTCGCTCCAGTCAAGGGAGGACGCGGCTGATGTCCCTGAACCTGAGCAAGATATTCGCGCAGTGCAACCGTGATCTGTTGATTCGCGAACTGACCCTGGACAGCCGCAAGGTGCGTCCCGGCGATCTCTTTCTGGCGATCCCGGGCCTGAGGGTTGACGGTCGCGATCACATCACCGACGCCATTGCCCATGGCGCGGCGGCAATTGCCTATGAAGTCGAAGGCGCCAAGGTGCTGCCGATTACCGACATTCCGATGATTCCGGTCAAAGGGCTCGCGGCGCAGCTGTCTGACATCGCCGGACGTTTTTATGGCGATCCGAGCCGCAACCTGAACCTGATAGGCGTAACCGGCACCAACGGCAAAACCAGCGTAACCCAGTTAGTCGCGCAGGCCCTGGATAAGCTGGGGCAGCACTGCGGCATTATTGGCACGCTGGGCACCGGCTTTTATAGCGACCTTAAAAGCGGCATCCACACCACACCTGACCCGATCTCGGTGCAGTCGACGCTTTACGACCTGAAAAGGGCCGGAGCCAAGGCCATTGCCATGGAAGTGTCGTCCCACGGGCTCGACCAAGGGCGGGTCACCGCGCTGGCGTTCGACGTGGCCGTGATGACCAATCTGTCGCGTGATCATCTGGATTACCATGGCACGATGGAGGCCTACGCCGAAGCCAAGGCCAAGCTGTTCGCCTGGAGCGATCTGCGTTGCCGCGTGGTTAATCTGGATGACGATTTCGGTCGCCAGCTCGCTGCTTCGCCGCACGCGTCGCGTCTGATTACTTACAGCCAGGAAGACAGCGGCGCCTACCTGTTTTGCCGCGATGCTCGCTTCGACGACGATGGCGTGCGCGCAACATTGGTGACGCCACAGGGCAGTCATGCATTGCGCAGCAGCCTCCTCGGGCGCTTCAACCTGAGCAATGTGCTGGCCGCTGTCGGCGCATTGATGGGCCTGGATTACCCGCTGGATGACATTCTTAAAGTGCTGCCGACGCTGGAAGGTCCTGAGGGCCGGATGCAGCGTCTGGGCGGCGGCTCGCGCCCGTTGGTGGTGGTCGATTATGCGCACACGCCCGACGCACTGGATAAAGTCCTTGGCGCTTTGCGCCCGCACGCTAAAGGTCAGCTGACTTGCCTGTTCGGTTGCGGCGGAGATCGCGACAGCGGCAAGCGCCCGCTGATGGCTGAAGTGGTCGAGCGTCTGGCGGACAACGTGTGGGTGACCGACGACAATCCGCGCAGCGAAGACCCGACGCGTATTTTCGATGACATCCGCAAAGGGTTCTCATCGCCCGACGCCGTTCATTTTGTCGCCGGTCGCGGCCAGGCCATCGCCCAAGTGATCGCTCAGGCGTCGGCAGCCGACGTGATCGTGCTGGCCGGCAAGGGCCATGAGGATTACCAGGAGATCAACGGGCAGCGTCAGCCGTTTTCCGATCTGCATGAAGCCACCAAGGCGCTCGACGCCTGGGAGGCCGCACATGCTTAAGCCGCTTTCGTTCAGCGAATTGCTCGTGACGCTCGACGCGCGCCGGGTCGGTCATGACTGCAGTTTCTCCGGCGTCAGCATCGACAGCCGAGCGATCACGCCCGGCCAATTGTTCGTAGCGCTGACCGGGCCGCGTTTTGACGGCCACGATTACCTTGATCAGGTCGCTGCAAAGGGCGCGGTTGGCGCGCTCGTCGAACGCGAGATTCCCGGCAGTTCGTTGCCCCAGTTGATCGTCGGCGACACCCGCAAGGCCTTGGCCCAGCTCGGTGCGCTGAACCGTAACGCCTTTCTCGACAAGCCGGTCGCTGCAATCACCGGTTCCAGCGGCAAGACCACCGTCAAGGAGATGCTCGCGAGCATTCTTCGTACCCGTGGTCCGGTGCTGGCCACGCGGGGCAACCTCAATAATGAGCTGGGCGTCCCTTTGACGTTGCTGGAGCTCGGACCTGAAGTTGACGCGGCCGTCATTGAGCTGGGCGCTTCGCGAGTGGGCGAGATCGCATTCACCGTCAGCCTGACCAAGCCTCACGTCTCGGTGTTGACCAACGCGGGTACGGCTCACGTGGGCGAGTTCGGCGGTCCGGACAAGATCGTTGAAGCCAAAGGCGAAATCATTGAAGGCCTGGATGCGCGCGGGGTCGCCGTGTTGAACCTGGACGACACCGCTTTCGAAATCTGGAAAGCCCGTGCCGGTTCGCGCAAGGTGCTGAGTTTCGCGCGCAATAACAGCCGCGCCGATTTCTATGCCAGTGACCTGGGTATAGACGCACGCGGGTGCCCGACATTTACGCTGAACAGCCCAAGCGGATCGGCGCCTGTTCAATTGAATCTGCTGGGCGCGCACAACGTCGCCAACGCATTGGCCGCCGCCGCTGCTGCTTACGCCCTGGACGTGTCACTGCCAGGCATCGTCGCCGGGCTCGACAGCGTGCAGCCGGTCAAGGGCCGTACCGTCGCGCAACTTGCGCCAAACGGCATGCGCGTCATTGACGACACCTACAACGCCAACCCCACATCGGTGGCTGCCGCGACCGATATCCTCACTGGTTTTCCGGGCCGCAAGGTACTGGTGCTGGGTGATATCGGCGAGTTGGGCGCCTGGGCCGAGCAGGGCCATCGCGACGTTGGCGATTATGCGGTCGGCAAGGTCGACGCGCTGTATGCCGTCGGTCCGTTGATGGCCCATGCGGTCAAGGCTTTCGGGCAGGATGCCCGCCATTTTGAAACTCAGGCCGAGCTGATCGAAGCCCTCGGCGCCGAGCACGATAAAAACACCACCATTTTGATTAAAGGTTCACGCAGCGCTGCGATGGAAAACGTCGTAGCGGCCTTATGCGGAACACGCCTGGAGAAACATTAATGCTGCTGCTGCTGGCCGAGTATCTGCAACAGTTCTACAAAGGCTTTGCGGTCTTTCAGTACCTGACCCTGCGCGGGATCCTTGGCGTGCTCACCGCACTGTCGCTGTCCCTGTGCCTGGGCCCGTGGATGATCCGCGCCCTGCAGAGCAAACAGATCGGCCAATCCGTGCGTAACGACGGTCCTCAGTCACACCTGTCCAAGTCGGGCACGCCGACCATGGGCGGCGCGCTGATTCTGTCGGCGATCGGTATCGCCACACTTCTCTGGGCTGACCTGAGCAACCGCTATGTGTGGGTTGTGCTGATCGTCACGCTGCTGTTTGGCGCGATCGGCTGGGTAGACGACTACCGCAAAGTGATCGAGAAGAACTCGCGAGGTCTGCCGAGCCGCTGGAAGTATTTCTGGCAATCGGTGTTCGGTCTGGGTGCAGCCATCTTCCTTTATATGACTGCGCAATCGCCGGTGGAAACCACGCTGCTGATCCCGATGCTCAAGGACTTCAGCATCCCGCTGGGGATTGGTTTCGTCGTGCTGACCTACTTCGTGATCGTCGGCTCAAGCAATGCCGTGAACCTCACGGATGGCCTGGACGGTCTGGCGATCATGCCAACCGTGATGGTCGGCGGGGCGCTGGGGATCTTCTGCTACCTGTCGGGCAACGTGAAATTCGCCGAATACCTGCTGATTCCCTATGTGCCAGGGGCGGGCGAGCTGATTGTCTTCTGTGGCGCGTTGATTGGTGCGGGGCTGGGCTTTCTCTGGTTCAACACCTATCCGGCGCAAGTCTTCATGGGCGATGTCGGCGCGCTGGCGCTGGGCGCGGCGCTGGGCACCATCGCAGTCATCGTTCGCCAGGAAATCGTGCTGTTCATCATGGGTGGGGTCTTTGTAATGGAGACCCTGTCAGTCGTCATTCAGGTCGCATCGTTTAAGTTGACCGGCCGCCGCGTTTTTCGCATGGCACCGATCCATCACCACTTTGAACTCAAGGGCTGGCCCGAGCCGCGTGTGATCGTCCGTTTCTGGATCATCACCGTGATTCTGGTGTTGGTCGGCCTTGCTACGTTGAAACTGAGGTAAGCGCCTTGTCACTGATCGCTTCTGACCACTTCCGCATCGTTGTCGGCCTCGGCAAGAGCGGCATGTCCCTGGTTCGCTTTCTGGCGAACCGGGGCGTGTCGTTTGCTGTCGCCGATACGCGGGAGCATCCGCCAGAGCTTGAGACATTGCGCCGCGATTACCCGCAGCTCGAAGTGCGTTGTGGTGAGCTGGACGTTGAATTTCTGTGCCGTGCCGACGAGCTGTATGTCAGCCCCGGCCTGGCGCTGGCGACCCCGGCATTGCAGCAAGCCGCCATGCGCGGCGTGAAGCTTTCCGGTGATATCGAACTGTTCGCTCGCAACGCCAAGGCCCCGATTGTGGCCATTAGCGGTTCGAACGCAAAAAGCACCGTCACTACACTGGTGGGCGAGATGGCGGCAGCAGCCGGCAAGCGCGTGGCGGTCGGCGGCAATCTCGGTACCCCGGCGCTGGACCTGCTCAGCGACGATGTGGACCTGTATGTCATGGAGCTGTCGAGCTTCCAGCTGGAGACCACCGATCAACTGGGCGCCGAAGTTGCCACTGTGCTCAACATCAGCGAAGACCACATGGACCGCTATAGCGGGCTGCCGGCTTATCACCTGGCCAAGCACCGGATCTTCCGGGGTGCGCGTCAGGTGGTGGTCAACCGTCAGGACGCGCTGACCCGTCCGTTGATTGGCGAAGGCGTGCCGTGCTGGACGTTTGGTTTGAACAAGCCCGACCGTAACGGCTTCGGTTTGCGCGAAGAGAACGGCGAGAAGTATCTGGCCTTCCAGTTCGACAACCTGATGCCGGTCCGTGAATTGAAGATTCGTGGCGGCCATAACCAGGCCAATGCCCTGGCCGCTTTGGCGCTGGGCCATGCGGTGGGTCTTCCGTTTGACGCGATGCTGTCCAGCCTCAAGACATTCGCCGGTCTGGTTCATCGCTGCCAATGGCTGCGGGAGCGTAACGGCGTGAATTACTACGACGACTCGAAAGCGACCAACGTCGGTGCCGCGCTGGCAGCCATTGAAGGGCTGGGTGCGGACATCGACGGCAAGCTGGTGCTGATTGCCGGCGGCGATGGCAAGGGCGCGGATTTTACCCCGCTGAAAGCCCCGGTTGCTGCCCATTGCCGCGCGGTCGTTCTGCTGGGCCGCGATGCGGATTTGCTCGCCGCGACCTTCGGCGATTCGGTGCCATTGGTACGCGTCACTACATTGGAAGAAGCCGTGCAACGTGCTGCTGATATCGCTCGGGAAGGGGACGCTGTGTTGCTGTCGCCGGCCTGCGCAAGCCTGGACATGTTCAAGAATTTCGAAGAGCGCGGACAACTGTTCGCCCGGGCCGTGGGGGACTTGTCATGATTTTTGGCGTGATCAAGCCATACCCGTCTCCGATTATCAGCGGCCGTGGCGTTGACGTTGATTTCCCGATGCTCGCTGGGTGCCTCGCATTGCTGGGTCTGGGCCTGGTGATGATCACTTCCGCGTCGTCGGAAGTGGCCGCCGTTCAGTCGGGTAACGCGCTGTACATGATGACCCGTCACCTGATCTATCTGGTGTTGGGCCTGATCGCCTGCGTGGCGACGATGATGGTGCCGGTCGCTACCTGGCAGCGCCTGGGCTGGCTGATGCTGATAGGCGCGTTCGGCCTGCTGATCGCGGTGATCGTGCCCGGCATCGGGCGTGAGGTGAACGGTTCGATGCGCTGGATCGGCTTCGGCATGTTTAACGTACAGCCTTCGGAAATCGCGAAAGTATTCGTGGTGATTTTCCTGGCCGGTTACCTGATTCGTCGTCAGCAGGAAGTGCGTGAAAGCTGGATGGGCTTCTTCAAGCCTTTCATCGTCTTGCTGCCGATGGCCGGTCTGCTCCTGATGGAGCCGGACTTCGGTGCCACGGTCGTGATGATGGGCGCTGCTGCCGCCATGCTGTTCCTTGGCGGTGTCGGTCTGTTCCGTTTCAGCCTGATGGTCGCGCTGGCGGTTGGCGCAGTGTTCGTTCTGGTACAGGCGCAGCCTTACCGGATGGCGCGTCTGATCACCTTCACCGATCCATGGTCCGACCAGTTCGGCTCTGGCTACCAGTTGACCCAGGCACTGATCGCCTTTGGTCGTGGCGAGTGGTTCGGCGTAGGCTTGGGCAACAGCGTGCAAAAGCAGTTTTACCTGCCTGAAGCGCACACTGACTTCGTGTTCTCGGTACTGGCCGAAGAGCTGGGCGTGGTGGGTTCGCTGGCCACGGTCGGCCTGTTTGTGTTCGTCAGTATTCGCGCCATGTACATCGGCATGTGGGCCGAGCGCGCCAAGCAGTTCTTCGCCGCTTACACCGCCTACGGCCTGGCATTTTTGTGGATTGGTCAGTTTCTGATCAACATTGGCGTTAACGTCGGTCTGCTGCCGACCAAGGGCCTGACGCTGCCGTTCCTCAGCTACGGCGGCAGTTCGCTGATCATCTGCTGCGCCAGCCTGGGCCTGTTGCTGCGCATCGAGTGGGAATCGCGCAACAACATGGGCAGTGAAGAAGCCGAGTTCCAGGAAAGCGACTTTGCCGAGGAGCCCACTCATGGCCGTCGGTAACGTGCTCATCATGGCGGGCGGCACTGGCGGGCATGTGTTCCCGGCGCTGGCCTGTGCCCGTGAGTTCCAGGCGCGCGGCTACACGGTGCACTGGCTCGGGACACCGCGCGGGATCGAAAACGAACTGGTGCCTGCGGCAGGCCTCAAGCTGCACCTGATCAACGTCACCGGTTTGCGTGGCAAGGGGCGACTGTCGCTGCTGAAGGCGCCGTTCATGTTGGTCAAGGCGTTGTTGCAGGCGCGCAACGTCGTGCGCGAGCTGTCGCCTGTCTGTGCCGTCGGTTTCGGTGGCTACGTGACTGGCCCTGGCGGTCTGGCGGCAAAACTGGCGGGCGTGCCACTGATCATCCACGAACAAAATGCCGTAGCGGGCACCGCGAACCGCAGCCTGGCTTCGTTCGCCGCGCGGGTCTGCGAAGCGTTTCCGCAGACCTTCGCCGCATCGTCCAAGCGCCGTACCACGGGTAACCCGGTGCGTGCCGAACTGTTCTTCGAAACACCCCGCCAGACGCTGATCGGCCGCAGGCCTCGTTTGCTGGTACTGGGTGGCAGTCTGGGCGCTGAACCGCTGAACAAGCTGCTGCCGGAAGCGCTGGCGCAGGTGCCTGCCGAGATCCGCCCCGAGGTGTTTCATCAGGCCGGCAAGCATCACGATGAAGTGACCGCCGAGCGCTACCGCGCTGCCGGTGTCGAGGCGCAGGTCGCCCCGTTTATAAAAGACATGGCCCAGGCGTATGGCTGGGCGGATCTGGTGGTCTGCCGCGCAGGTGCGCTGACCGTCAGTGAACTGGCTGCTGCCGGGCTGCCGTCGTTGCTGGTGCCATTACCCCACGCGATCGACGATCACCAGTCGCGCAATGCCGAATATCTGGCTCGCGAAGGCGCTGCCTTCGTCATGCCGCAAGCGACAACTGGCGCCGCCGAGATGGCGGCTCGCCTGAAAGAGGTTTTGATGCAACCCGAACAATTGAACCGCATGGCCGTCACGGCTCGCCAACTGGCCAAGCCTGATGCCACCAACACCGTCGTCGACATCTGCCTGGAGGTGGCCCATGGTTGAGAACCAGCGCGCCATGCCTCAGCCGGAAATGCGCCGCATCCGTCGTATCCACTTCGTGGGCATCGGCGGCGTGGGGATGTGCGGTATCGCCGAGGTTTTGCTCAACCTGGGTTATGACGTCTCGGGTTCAGACCTGAAAGCATCGCCAGTGACCGAACGTCTCGAGTCGTTCGGCGCGCAGATCTTCATCGGCCACCGTGCGGAAAACGCCTCGGCAGCTGACGTGCTGGTGGTCTCCAGTGCTGTGAACACTTCCAACCCGGAAGTGGCGACCGCCCTTGAGCGTCGCATTCCTGTGGTGCCACGCGCCGAGATGCTGGCCGAGCTGATGCGTTATCGCCACGGCATCGCAGTTGCCGGCACCCACGGCAAAACTACGACCACCAGCCTGATCGCTTCGGTGTTCGCGGCCGGTGGTCTTGATCCGACATTCGTGATCGGCGGCCGCCTGAACGCAGCCGGCACCAACGCGCAGCTGGGCACCAGCCGTTACCTGATTGCCGAAGCCGATGAAAGCGATGCAAGCTTTCTGCACCTGCAGCCGCTGGTCGCCGTTGTCACCAACATCGACGCCGACCACATGGCGACCTACGAAGGCGACTTCAACAAACTGAAGAAGACCTTTGTCGAGTTCCTGCACAACTTGCCGTTCTACGGTCTGGCCGTGGTGTGCATCGACGATCCAGTGGTGCGCGACATCCTGCCTTCGGTCAAACGCCCGTTCATGACTTACGGCTTCGATGACGCCGCCGACGTGCGTGCGATCAATGTGCGTCAGGACGGCATGCGCACGCACTTCACCGTGCTGCGTCGCGACCGCGAGCCGCTGGACGTATCGGTCAACATGCCCGGCAGGCACAACGTGCTGAACTCGCTGGCGACCATTGCCATTGCCACGGACGAGGGCGTCTCTGACGAAGCCATCATTCAGGGCCTTTCGGGGTTCCAGGGCGTTGGCCGACGCTTCCAGGTCTACGGCGAATTGCCGGTCGAAGGCGGCAACGTGATGCTGGTCGACGACTACGGTCATCATCCGCGCGAAGTCGCCGCTGTCATCAATGCCGTACGCGGTGGCTGGCCGGACCGTCGTCTGGTCATGGTTTACCAGCCGCACCGTTACAGCCGAACACGCGATCTGTACGACGACTTCGTGCAGGTGCTCAACGAGGCCAATGTGTTGCTGTTGATGGAAGTCTATCCGGCCGGTGAAGAACCGATCCCGGGTGCCGACAGCCGCCAGCTGGCGCATAGCATTCGCCAGCGCGGTCAGCTTGATCCGATTTACATCGAGCGCGGCGTCGAGCTGGCGCCGTTGGTCAAGCCGCTGCTGCGCGCAGGGGACATCCTGCTGTGCCAGGGCGCCGGTGACATCGGTGGCCTTGCGCCGCAACTGCTGAAAAGCCCGCTGTTCACGGGCGCGATCGTGGCCCCAACCGAAGGTAAGCTGAAATGACAGCCGCCCTGCAGACCGCCCTGTTCTCGACGCTGGAGCCGCAACGCTTCGGTCGTGTCGCCGTGCTTCTCGGCGGCAAGAGTGCAGAGCGGGAGGTTTCCCTGAAATCCGGTAGCGCGGTGCTTGAAGCCCTGCTAAGCGCAGGCGTCGATGCATTCGGTATCGACGTGGGCGAGGATTTCCTGCAGCGGCTGGTCAGCGAAAAGATTGATCGTGCGTTTATCGTGCTGCACGGTCGCGGTGGCGAAGACGGCACCATGCAAGGCTTGCTGGAGTGCCTGGACATCCCCTACACCGGCAGCGGTGTATTGGCGTCGGCGCTGGCGATGGACAAGCTGCGTACCAAGCAAGTCTGGCAGAGCCTGGGCTTGCCGACGCCGCGTCACGCGGTGTTGAGCAGCGAGGCAGACTGTATTTCTGCGGCGACGGAACTGGGCTTGCCTTTAATCGTCAAACCGGCCCATGAAGGTTCCAGTATCGGTATGGCCAAGGTGACCGGCGTCGACGAATTGATCGCCGCCTGGAGCGCCGCCCGTACCTACGATTCGCAAGTGTTGGTCGAGCAATGGATCGAAGGTCCCGAGTTCACCATCGCCTCTCTGCGTGGGCAGGTATTGCCCCCTATCGGTTTGGGCACGCCCCACAGCTTTTACGATTACGACGCAAAATATCTGGCTTCCGATACCCAGTACCGGATTCCTTGCGGGCTCGATGCAGCTAAAGAACAGGAACTCAAGGCGCTTACGGCGCGGGCGTGTGAAGCGGTCGGTGTTGCCGGCTGGGCGCGCACCGATGTCATGCAGGATGCCGAGGGCAAATTCTGGCTCCTCGAAGTCAACACCGTTCCCGGCATGACCGATCACAGCCTGGTGCCCATGGCTGCTCGCGCGGCCGGGCTTGATTTTCAACAGCTGGTGCTGGCGATTCTGGCCGACAGCGTTCAGGTGCAGGGGTAGATCATGCACGGCGCATCGGTTCGTCATCAGCAATCCGCCGCCAGCCGCAAGCCGGTGCCACGTGGCGCCAGCCGGATGGTCGCCAGGGAGCCCATGTCGTCGCGCATGCCGCGGCCGAGCTTCGGTTTCCTGCGCAGCCTGATGTGGCCGGTACTGCTGGTGGTGTTTGGTTTCGGCACTTACGAAGCTGCGCAGCGGTTGCTGCCGTACGCCGATCGGCCGATTTCGCGGATCAACGTTCAGGGCGATTTGAGCTACATCAGCCAGCAAGCCGTGCAGCAGCGGATCGCGCCCTTCGTGGCGACCAGCTTCTTCAACATCGACCTGGCCGGCATGCGCACCGAGCTTGAGCAAATGCCATGGATCGCCCACGCCGAGGTCCGCCGCGTCTGGCCGGATCAGGTGGTGATCCGTCTGGAAGAACAATTACCGGTTGCGCGCTGGGGCGATCAATCCCTGCTGAACAACCAGGGTCAGGCGTTCACCCCGCGTGAGCTGGCCAATTACGAACACCTTCCGCAGTTGTTCGGGCCTCAACGGGCCCAACAGCAGGTGATGCAGCAGTACCAGGTCCTGAGCCAGATGTTGCGCCCGCTGGGGTTCTCCATCGCTCGCCTGGAACTGCGTGAGCGAGGCAGCTGGTTTCTGACCACCGGCGCAGGCAACGCAGGCCCAGGCCTGGAGCTGCTGCTGGGACGAGGCAATCTGCTTGAGAAGATGCGCCGCTTTATCGCCATCTACGACAAGACACTGAAAGACCAGATCACGAACATTGCGCGAGTCGACCTTCGTTACAACAACGGCCTGGCCGTTGGTTGGCGCGAACAGGCAGCAGCGCCAACGACGGACAAACCCGCCGTCGCGAAGAATTGATAAGAGGCAGGACCCATGGCAAACGTGCAAAGCGGCAAAATGATCGTCGGATTGGATATCGGCACCTCCAAGGTGGTGGCGCTGGTAGGCGAAGTCGCGGCTGATGGCACGCTGGAAATCGTCGGTATCGGCACTCACCCGTCCCGCGGCCTGAAGAAGGGCGTGGTGGTGAATATCGAATCCACCGTGCAGTCGATCCAGCGCGCAGTGGAAGAAGCGCAGCTAATGGCCGGTTGCCGCATCCACTCGGCGTTCGTCGGCGTCGCGGGCAATCACATTCGCAGCCTGAATTCCCACGGCATCGTGGCGATTCGTGACCGCGAAGTGAGCTCGGCCGACCTTGAACGCGTGCTTGACGCTGCCCAAGCCGTGGCGATCCCGGCTGACCAACGCGTGCTGCACACCTTGCCGCAGGACTACGTCATCGATAACCAGGAAGGCGTTCGCGAGCCACTGGGCATGTCGGGCGTGCGCCTGGAAGCCAAGGTCCACGTGGTGACCTGCGCCGTCAATGCGGCACAGAACATCGAGAAGTGCGTGCGCCGCTGCGGCCTCGAAGTCGATGACATCATTCTGGAGCAGTTGGCGTCCGCGTACTCGGTGCTGACCGATGACGAGAAAGAACTGGGCGTTTGTCTGGTGGACATCGGTGGCGGCACTACGGACATCGCCATCTTCACCGAAGGCGCGATTCGTCACACCGCGGTGATCCCGATCGCCGGTGATCAGGTCACCAATGACATCGCCATGGCGCTGCGTACGCCAACTCAGTACGCCGAAGAAATCAAGATTCGTTACGCCTGCGCACTGGCCAAGCTGGCCGGCGCCGGGGAGACCATCAAAGTGCCGAGCGTGGGCGACCGTCCACCGCGTGAACTGTCCCGTCAGGCCCTCGCCGAAGTGGTCGAGCCGCGTTATGACGAGCTGTTCACTCTGATCCAGGCCGAGCTGCGTCGCAGCGGCTACGAGGACCTTATCCCGGCCGGCATCGTGCTGACCGGTGGCACCTCGAAAATGGAAGGCGCAGTTGAACTGGCCGAAGAGATCTTCCACATGCCGGTACGCCTGGGTGTACCGCATAGCGTCAAAGGGCTCGCGGACGTCGTTCGCAACCCGATCTACTCAACCGGCGTCGGCCTGTTGCTGTACGGACTGCAAAAGCAGTCCGACGGCATCTCGCTGTCCGGCCTTTCCGGCTCCGGTAGCAGTTATAGCGATGAACCGAAGGCTCCAGTGTTAGAGCGTCTCAAGCGCTGGGTCCAGGGGAATTTCTAAGATTCAAAAAGCGGTAGGCAGGCAACAGGCGACATAAAACTAGAGAACTGAAGGAGAGGGAACATGTTCGAGCTCGTAGACAACATCCCACAAAGCCCGGTAATTAAAGTTATCGGCGTTGGTGGTGGCGGCGGCAACGCAGTCAATCACATGGTCAAGAGCAACATCGAAGGCGTCGAGTTCATCTGCGCCAACACCGATGCTCAGGCACTGAAAAACATTGGTGCACGTACCATTCTGCAACTGGGTACCGGCGTGACCAAGGGCCTGGGCGCAGGTGCAAACCCTGAAGTCGGCCGTCAAGCTGCCCTGGAAGACCGTGAGCGCATTGCTGAAGTGCTGCAAGGCACCAACATGGTTTTCATCACCACTGGCATGGGTGGCGGTACCGGCACCGGCGCGGCCCCGATCATTGCTGAAGTGGCCAAGGAAATGGGCATCCTGACCGTAGCAGTGGTCACCCGTCCGTTCCCGTTCGAAGGCCGCAAGCGTATGCAGATTGCCGATGAAGGCATTCGCGCGCTGTCGGAAAGCGTTGACTCGTTGATCACCATTCCCAACGAGAAGCTGCTGACCATCCTGGGGAAAGACGCCAGCCTGCTGTCGGCATTCGCCAAGGCTGACGATGTACTGGCCGGTGCCGTTCGCGGTATCTCCGACATCATCAAGCGTCCGGGCATGATCAACGTCGACTTCGCTGACGTACGCACTGTCATGTCCGAGATGGGCATGGCGATGATGGGCACTGGCTGCGCCAGCGGTCCGAACCGTGCGCGTGAAGCCACCGAAGCGGCCATCCGCAACCCGTTGCTGGAAGACGTGAACCTGCAAGGTGCTCGCGGCATTCTGGTCAACATCACTGCCGGTCCTGACCTGTCTCTGGGTGAGTATTCCGACGTGGGTAGCATCATCGAAGCGTTCGCCTCCGAGCACGCCATGGTCAAGGTCGGTACCGTTATCGATCCGGACATGCGCGACGAGCTGCACGTGACTGTGGTTGCAACCGGTCTTGGCGCGAAAATCGAGAAGCCTGTCAAGGTCATCGACAACACGCTGCAAACCGCCGCCCAAGCCGCACCTGCGCAGCAACATGCCGCTCGCCAGGAGTTGCCGTCGGTGAACTACCGCGACCTGGACCGTCCGACCGTGATGCGCAATCAAGCACACGCAGGCGCAACAGCCGCAGCGAAGATGAATCCGCAAGACGATCTGGATTACCTGGATATTCCAGCCTTCCTGCGTCGTCAGGCTGATTAATGGGTTCTATCAGGGGTATAAGGGTGATTGGTGTTCAGCAAAGGCGAGGTCTGCTATCATCGCCAGCCTTTGTTGATACTAATTCGCGATATGCGCTGAAGCGGCCAATGCCATGATTAAACAACGCACCCTGAAGAACATTATCCGTGCCACAGGTATCGGCCTGCACTCGGGGGAAAAGGTTTACCTGACCCTCAAACCTGCACCTGTGAACGCTGGCATTGTGTTTTTCCGTACCGACCTTGAGCCGGTAGTCCAGATCAACGCTCACGCGTTGAATGTTGGCGACACCACGCTCTCGACGACACTGTTCAACGGTGACGTGAAGGTCGATACGGTTGAGCACTTGCTGTCGGCCATGGCCGGCCTTGGCATCGATAACGCCTACGTTGAACTTTCTGCCTCCGAAGTTCCCATCATGGACGGCAGCGCAGGTCCCTTCGTATTCCTGATTCAATCGGCTGGCCTGGAGGAACAGGACGCACCGAAAAAATTCATCCGCATACTTAAAGAAGTGTGTGTTGAAGAAGACGGCAAGCACGCGAAATTTTTACCGTTTGAAGGTTTCAAGGTCGGGTTCGAGATCGATTTCGATCACCCCTATCTGAAGAACCGCACCCAAACGGCTTGTGTGGACTTTTCCAGCACTTCGTTCGTAAAAGAAGTGAGCCGTGCGCGAACATTCGGTTTCATGAAGGACATCGAATACTTGCGTAAACACAACCTTGCTCTGGGCGGCAGCGTCGAAAACGCAATCGTCGTGGACAAGGACGGCGTGTTGAACGAGGACGGTCTTCGTTACGAAGACGAATTCGTCAAACACAAGATTCTGGACGCCATCGGTGACCTGTATCTGTTGGGCAACAGCCTGATCGGCGAGTATCAGGGCTTCAAGTCGGGACACGGCCTGAACAATCGTTTGCTTCGTGCGTTGATCGCTCAGGAAGACGCTTGGGAAGTTGTGACCTTCGAAGATGCCAGCACCGCACCGATCTCCTACATGCGCCCTGTTGCGGCGGTGTAAACAGTCTCTTCTTCTCGTTCTGATGTTTTGAGGCCACCTTCGGGTGGCCTTTTTTGTGGGGCTGTGAAAAACACTGTGTCGCCGAAGCGCAGTGGCCGCTGGAAGGGTCATGTGTTGCCAAAGTCGGAATGCCGGTAACTATCTGGCCGGCGGAGGTGACGTCAGGAGTGACGCAATCTGTAGGAGCCGGCTTGCTGGCGAATCCGATTCAACATCCACTCTCGATGCGTCTGAAGGGACGCACTCGCCAGCAAGCCGGCTCCTACAGACCGGAAGGGCGCAGGGCTAGGGTCAGTCCGGCTTAATGGAGGGCGATATGAATGTTAGTCCCACTAATTGGCAGGGTCCTTCGGCGTCGCATGCGCTGCCAGCCGCTCCAATGCCGCGCGCAACTTGGGGTCGGTGATGCCCTCTGCCGTAGCGGTGATGGTTTCGGCTGCTGACACCGAGAGGTCTCGGGTCTGAGTGGCCGCGCTTCGGTGGGTTCGGGCAGGCTGCACCTTCAGTTGCAGCCGGGTGAGGTTGGCGAATTCCTTGAACGCGACCAACTGCCGCTGCAGACGCTTCTGCTGATACCGCAATCGGGTGGCCCAGTGACCGTCCGTGACGATCAGCAGCAAGGTGCCTTCGCGCCACGAGGCGACATGGCAGTGCTCGCGCGCAGCCGGTTGCAGCTGACTTTCCAGCAGTCGTTGAAGATGAGCCAGGCGTTGAGCATGGCTGAAAATGGCTTTTAGCGGCCGGGCTTCGCGAAGCAGGACGGATGGTGCGCGAGCCGGTAGAGGACGGAATGCCATAATGGTGAGCCTGATGTTGCCAGCGCGGGATGTTAGCAGAAAGTGCCAAAGCACCTTGGCCGCAGACGACTCAGGGCGAAAAAGCGACGCTCTATCATGAAAAAACATTAATCAAACTTCTGGCCTGCACGGGTTGAAGTCATGAGAAATGCCCCTATTGTACTTCTGCCCCGTAACATTGCTGTGCCAGCATCGTGGAATAACGCCACTTTCCTCACCACCATTTCCGGGTAGAATGCTCGTTCGCATGCGGCCATGAGGGCTGCTCGGGCGACTCACGGGGCCGCCCTCCATCCCTATGTGTGGAAGATCCTTTCGATATGTTTGCACCTTTGTTAAAAAAACTTTTCGGAAGCAAGAACGAGCGCGAAGTGAAGCGCATGCTCAAGACGGTCCAGGTCGTCAACAGCTTCGAAGAGCAAATGGTCGCCCTCTCGGACGAACAGCTGCGCGCCAAGACCGATGAGTTGAAGGCCCGCATAGCCAAAGGTGAGACCCTCGACCAGCTCTTGCCGGAAGCCTTCGCGGTGTGCCGCGAGGCGGGCAAGCGCGTCATGGGCATGCGTCACTTCGACGTACAGTTGATCGGCGGTATGACGCTGCACGAAGGCATGATCGCCGAGATGCGTACCGGTGAAGGTAAAACCCTCGTCGCGACCCTCGCGGTCTACCTCAACGCGCTGTCCGGCAAAGGCGTGCACGTGGTTACAGTCAACGACTACCTGGCCCGTCGTGACGCCAACTGGATGCGCCCGCTGTATGAATTCCTCGGTCTGACCGTAGGCGTCGTTACGCCTTTCCAGCCGCCGGAAGAAAAACGCGCCGCCTACGCGTCGGACATCACCTACGGCACCAACAACGAATTCGGCTTCGACTACCTGCGCGACAACATGGCGTTCAGCCTGGAAGACAAATTCCAGCGTGAACTGAACTTCGCCGTGATCGACGAAGTGGACTCGATCCTCATCGACGAAGCCCGTACGCCCCTGATCATCTCCGGTCAGGCGGAAGACAGCTCCAAGCTCTACACCGAAATCAACAAGCTGATCCCCAAGCTCGAGCAGCACATCGAGGAAGTGGAAGGCCAGGTGACCAAGCAAGGCCATTACTCCATCGACGAGAAATCCCGTCAGGTGGAGCTCAACGAATCCGGCCATCAGTTCATCGAAGAGATGCTGACCGAAGTCGGCTTGCTGGCTGAAGGCGAAAGCCTTTATTCGGCGCATAACCTGGGCCTGCTGACCCACGTTTATGCCGGTCTGCGCGCGCACAAGCTGTTCCATCGCAACGTCGAGTACATCGTCCAGGACGGTCAGATCCTGCTGGTCGACGAGCACACCGGTCGTACCATGCCGGGTCGTCGTCTGTCCGAGGGCCTGCACCAGGCCATCGAAGCGAAGGAAGGCCTGAACATTCAAGCCGAGAGCCAGACCCTGGCCTCGACCACGTTCCAGAACTACTTCCGTCTCTACAACAAGCTGTCCGGCATGACCGGTACGGCGGACACCGAAGCGTTCGAATTCCACCAGATCTACGCCCTGGCCGTAATGGTCATTCCGCCCAACAAGCCGTTGGCGCGTAAAGACTTCAACGATCTGGTGTACCTGACCGCGGAAGAGAAGTACGCAGCGATCATCACGGACATCAAGGCCTGTCTGGCCGAGCAGCGTCCTGTGCTCGTGGGTACTGCGACCATCGAGACCTCCGAGCACATGTCCCGACTGCTGGTGCAGGAAGGCATCGAGCACAAGGTTCTGAACGCCAAGTTCCACGAAAAAGAAGCCGAAATCATCGCCCAGGCCGGTCGTCCGGGTGCGTTGACCATCGCCACCAACATGGCCGGTCGCGGTACCGACATTCTGTTGGGCGGTAACTGGGAAGTCGAAGTCGCCAGCCTGGAAGACCCGACCCCTGAGCAGATCGCGCAAATCAAGGCCGATTGGCAGAAACGCCATCAGCAGGTGATCGAGGCGGGCGGCCTTCACGTGATTGCTTCCGAACGCCACGAATCCCGTCGTATCGACAACCAGCTGCGTGGTCGTGCCGGTCGTCAGGGTGACACCGGTTCGAGCCGTTTCTACCTGTCGCTGGAAGACAGCCTGATGCGCATCTTTGCCTCTGATCGGGTGAAGAATTTCATGAAGGCGCTGGGCATGCAGTCCGGCGAAGCGATCGAGCACCGCATGGTGACCAACGCCATCGAAAAAGCGCAGCGCAAGGTGGAAGGTCGCAACTTCGACATCCGCAAGCAGTTGCTCGAGTTCGACGACGTCTCCAACGAACAGCGTAAAGTGATCTACCACATGCGTAACAGCCTGCTGGCTGCGACCAACATTGGTGACACCATTGCCGAGTTCCGCGAAGAAGTCCTCGACGCCACCATCTCCGCGCACATTCCGCCGCAGTCGTTGCCTGAGCAGTGGAATGTGGCCGGTCTCGAATCCGCACTCAGCACCGATTTCGGCGTGAAGCTGCCGATCCAGCAGTGGCTCGACGAAGACGACCATCTCAACGAAGACACCCTGCGTCCGAAGTTGATGGAAGCCATTCTGGCGGCCTACAACGAGAAAGAAGACCAGGCCAGTGCCGAGGCGCTGCGCACGTTCGAGAAGCAGATTCTCCTGCGCGTGCTGGACGATTTGTGGAAAGACCACCTGTCGACCATGGACCACCTGCGTCACGGCATCCACTTGCGTGGCTACGCTCAAAAGAACCCGAAGCAGGAATACAAGCGCGAGTCGTTTGCCCTGTTCCAGGAGCTGCTCGATTCGATCAAGCGCGACGCCATTCGTGTGCTTTCCCACGTTCAGGTGCGTCGCGAAGACCCGGCCGAGGAAGAGGCGCGTCTGCGTCGCGAGGCCGAGGAGCTGGCGCAGCGCATGCAATTCCAGCATGCCGAAGCACCGGGCCTTGATCAGCCTGACTTGCTGGCCGAAAGCGGTGAAGAGGTAACGGTTGCCGCAGCCGAGGCACTCACGCCGGTTCGTAACGACCAGAAGCTGGGCCGTAACGAGCTGTGCTGGTGTGGTTCGGGCAAGAAGTACAAGCATTGCCACGGCCAGATCAACTGAGTCGCCAAGCGCGGCGGGCTGTAGCTGAACTGTAAGATCACGCCGCGACCGGCCTAGCCGTCGCGGCGTTTTTCAATCCATCGAGCCGTCCCGGCAATACCGCGCGGCATGATTGTCTTTCAAGGAGCGCATTACATGGCTGTTGGTCTTGGTCCGTTGCCGACGCTGCACCCGGTTCCCGGTTTTGAACTTGGCATCGCTTCTGCGGGCATCAAGCGCCCGGGGCGCAAGGATGTCGTGGTCATGCGTTGCGCCGAAGGCTCAAGCGTCGCCGGCGTGTTTACGTTGAACGCTTTTTGCGCTGCCCCCGTCATCCTGGCCAAACAGCGTGTACAAGGCACCGTGCGTTATCTGCTGACCAACACCGGCAACGCCAATGCCGGTACTGGCGAGCCGGGCCTGGCGGCTGCCGAGCGCACCTGCGCCAGACTCGCCGAGATCACCGGCGTGGAGGCCGGCGCCGTACTGCCATTCTCGACGGGCGTGATTGGCGAGCCGTTGCCGGTCGAGAAAATCGAAGGTGCGCTCCAGGCAGCCCTGGATGATTTGTCCGTCGACAACTGGGCCGCTGCCGCGACCGGCATCATGACCACCGACACCTTGCCCAAAGGTGCGAGCCGCCAGTTCGTGCTCGATGGCGTGACCGTGACCGTGACCGGCATCAGCAAGGGCGCGGGCATGATTCGTCCGAACATGGCGACCATGCTGGGCTACATCGCCACCGACGCTGCCGTGGCGCCGGGCGTGCTGCAGGACCTGATTCGCGACGGCGCCAACAAGTCGTTCAACCGCATCACCATCGACGGCGACACGTCGACCAACGACTGCTGCATGCTGATTGCCACCGGTCAGGCCGCGCTTCCAGCGGTGACCGAAGCCAAAGGCCCGCTGTTTGAGGCATTGAAAAAGGCGGTCTTCGAAGTGTGCATGGATGTCGCTCAGGCCATCGTCCGTGACGGCGAGGGCGCCACCAAGTTCGTGACGGTCGAAGTCAACGGCGGTGGCAATCATCAAGAGTGCCTGGACGTGGGTTACACCGTGGCCCACTCGCCGCTGATTAAAACGGCGCTCTTTGCTTCCGACCCGAACTGGGGGCGGATTCTTGCGGCCGTGGGTCGCGCGGGCGTGCCGGACCTCGACGTCAGCAAGATCGACGTGTTTCTGGGTGACGTGTGCATCGCCAGCAAAGGCGCCCGCGCCAGCACCTACACCGAAGAACAAGGCTCGCTGGTGATGGCGCAGGAAGAAATCACGATCCGCATCGAGTTGGGCCGTGGTGACTGCAGCGAAACCATCTGGACCACTGACCTGTCGCACGAGTATGTGAAGATCAATGCGGAATACCGCACCTGACAGACTTTTTTGGTCTGCGCCCAAACAACGTTTATTGCGGGGTTGAACTGTGATCTGTGGGAGCGCCACCCCGGTCGCTCCCGCAGAGACAGCCTCTGCCTCGAGAAGGGCGACTGTCATGAGCGCGGGGTAGCGCCCATGATGTTTCATGAGTCTTCAACGGAGCCAAGACATGAGCCTGCATTTGATCATCGGCGACAAGCGCTATTCCTCCTGGTCTATGCGCCCCTGGCTGGCGCTTGTGCTGACCGGCGAGGCGTTTACCGATCAGGTGATTCGCCTGAATCAGACCGACACCACCCGCCTTATTCTTGAGCATTCGCCGACGGGCAAAGTCCCTGCACTCAAATGCGACCACGGCACGATTGTCGATTCGCTGGCCATTTGTGAGTACCTTGCCGAGCGCTTTCCAGGCGCCGGCTTGTGGCCGGCAGATGTGGCAGCCCGTGCTCAGGCACGCTCGGCGTGCGCGCAGATGCACAGCGGTTTCGCCGGGTTGCGCTCGCGGCTGCCGATGGATGTGCAGCGCAACGAGGCACTGGAAGTCATCGAAGTCGAGGCTCAGGCGGACATCGACCGCATGGTGACATTGTGGCGCGAATGCCGTGCGGTGTCTGGGGCAGGAAAGGGCTTCCTGTTCGGCGCGCCGGGCATCGTCGACGCATTTTTCGCACCGGTCGCTGTGCGCTTTCGCACGTATCAGGTGCAATTGCCAGCGGACGCTGCGGCGTACGTCGAAACGCTGTATCAGTGGCCGGCGTTCAAGCGCTGGCTGCAGGCAGGATTGGAGGAAGGTCAAGCGTGAAACGAGTCCATGTAGCTGCGGCAGTCATCCGTGGCAGCGACGGCAAGGTGCTCATTGCCCGACGCGCCGACACCCAGCATCAAGGCGGCCTGTGGGAGTTTCCCGGGGGCAAGGTCGAGGCAGGTGAGTCGGTTGATGCCGCGCTTGCTCGCGAGCTGCACGAAGAACTGGGCATCAGCGTGACGTCGGCGCGTCCGTTGATCAAGATCAGCCACGACTACCCGGACAAGCAGGTGCTGCTGGATGTCTGGGAAGTGTCGTCCTTCACCGGCGAGCCCCACGGTGTTGAAGGCCAGCCGTTGGCCTGGGTTTCGCAGCGCGAGCTGGCCGAATACGATTTTCCGGCAGCGAATCGGCCGATCGTGGCGGCTGCGCGGCTGCCCGGTGAGTACCTGATAACCCCGGACGATCTGGAAACGCCGGACCTGTTGCGCGGCATTCGCACGGCGGTGGCTGCCGGCATCAAGCTGGTCCAGCTGCGTGCGCCGAACATGTACGACCCCAAATACCGTGACGTTGCCGTTGATGCGGTGGGGTTGTGTGCGGGCAAGGCGCAGTTGATGCTCAAGGGGCCGCTCGAATGGCTGGGCGACTTTCCCGCAGCAGGTTGGCACTTGACCAGCGAGCAGCTGCGCAAGTACGCCAGCAAGGGACGGCCTTTTCCCCAGGACCGCTGGCTTGCAGCTTCATGCCACAGCGCCGAGGAGCTGAGCCTCGCCGAACAGATGGGCGTGGATTTCGTCACGCTCTCGCCCGTGCTGCCGACCTTGAGCCATCCAGACGCTCAACCGCTCGGCTGGGAAAAGGCCCGTGACTTGATCGCCGGGTTTAGCAAGCCGGTGTATTTGCTCGGCGGGGTAGGGCCGACGGATCGTCCGCAGGCGTGGGATTGCGGTGCGCAAGGTGTGGCGGGGATCAGAGCGTTCTGGCCGCAGGGCTAAACGCGCCGGTGAAGTCTCGAACCGGCATGCTTGCTAGCGCTGCCGAGTTGCAGCCGGGTCGGCTGATGTACGCAATTCCCTGTAGGAGCCGGCTTGCTGGCGAACGCATTCGCTCAGTCACAACAGCGGTGCCGATGTGACGGGTTCGCCCGACCGCGGCCCGCAGCAAGCCGGCTCCTACAGAGTGAGTGACCATCCGATTATCGGGTGGCGACCGCGAGGTGACAATTCAGGGCCGTGTTGATCTTCAGCAGTTGATCCTCGCGCCGGCCTGCAACATCACTGCGGCTTCTTCGCGGGCTCCCACAAAATCTCCGCCACACCCTCGCGACGGGCAATGATTCGCGCCGCCACGAATAACAGATCCGACAGCCGATTGATGTACGCCAGCCCAACCCCGGACAGTGGCTCGACGGCGTTCAAGTGCTGGCAGCGACGCTCTGCCGTACGCGCCAGGCTTCGGCAAACGTGGGCTTGGGCAATCAATGCCGAACCGCCCGGCAAGATGAAGTTTTCCAGCGGCCCCAGCTCCTCGTTCCAGTGATCAATCGCCGCTTCCAGTCGCTCGACCTCCGCCGAGTTCAGCGCCTGATACTCCGGCATCGCCAACTCACCGCCCAAGTCAAACAGCCGATGCTGGCACGGGACCAGCACATCGATGACCTCCTGCAGTGCGGGGCGGCTCGCGACGCCGGCAGTCAGTCCCGCCAGCAGCACGCCGACGTGGCTGTTGAGCGTGTCGACCTCGCCGATCGCTTCGACCCGCGGATGATCCTTCGGCACACGACGGCCGTCGCCGAGACCTGTTTCACCGGTGTCACCCGTGCGTGTGTAGATTTTTGACAAGCGAAATCCCATGGCGCTACTCCCGGTCGTTTTGACCAATGACCTGTGGTGCAGGCATATCTACTGAATTGTCCACCAGGGGCAGGCGCAAGGTGAAGCAGGTGCCCTGGCCGGGGGTGGAGTGCACCTCCATTTGCCCCTTGTGGTTGTTGGTGATGATGAAGTACGACACGGAAAGGCCCAGCCCCGTGCCCTGTCCGATTTCCTTGGTGGTGAAAAACGGCTCGAAGGTTCGCTTGCGCACACTTTCCGGCATGCCGATGCCGTTGTCCTCGACCTGAATTTCCGCCCATGGCGGGTTCAGGCGCGTGCGCAGAATGATGCGCCCCGGCTCGCGGTCGTCCTCACGCTGATGAATCGCCTGAGCGGCATTCTTCAGCAGGTTGAGCAGCACTTGCTCCAGTTCGTTGGCCGTCGCAGGTACCGGGCCGAGCTGAGGATCAAACTGGCGAATAATGTTCTGGCCTTTGAAATCAAAGCCGATGGTCAAGTCGAAATCGTTGCTGGCAATCTCCACCGCCTGATCGATCAGCGCCGGCAAATCACATGGGGTCAGCTGGCGATTGCTGCGTCGGCTGAAACTGAGCATGTGGCTGACGATCTTTGCGGCCCGCGCGCCGGCTGACTGAATGCCATCGAGCAGCTGCGGCACTTCCCGAGCGATCAGGTATTGATTCACGGCAGCCAGCTCAATGCCTTCCTGCTCGGCCTGCTCCAGATTCTTTGGCAAATCCGGCGATAGCCTACGGCGGATGTTCTGCACGTTGTGCATGATCGCCCCGAGAGGGTTATTGATCTCATGGGCCATGCCAGCAGCCAGTCCGCCCACCGAGAGCATTTTTTCTGACTGAACCATCATTTCCTCCAGCGACAGGCGCTGGGTGATGTCGTCGATGCGGATCACCGCGCCCCGGCCAGCGTCGCCGGTTAGCGGGTAGAAGGTCAGGGCGTAGTGACGCGACTCTTCGCCCTTGACCCACGTTACGCGCTCGATCTTGGTCACGGTGTGACGTTCGACGGTCTGTTTGATCTGCGGCAAAAAAGCACGCATCGGCGGGAATGCCGAATAAATGGGTTGGTTCAGCGCTTCATCCAGCGGCGTTCCCGAAAGCGCTCCGGCCTCCTGATTCCACTGGGTAACGTACAGCTGCTCGTCGAGGGCGATCAACGCCGAAGGCATCGAATCGATGATGCTGTTGAGGTAGTTCTGGAAGCCGGTGAGCTTTTTCTCGATCTTGCTGCGCACCTGCACTTCCAGCTCCAGCTTGCGGTTGGTGTGTCGGGTTTCCTCAGCCAGCCCTTGTGCTTGATCGTAGGCTTCCTGGGATTCGTCACGCGCGCGTTTGAGCTGCTGTTCGCGCGCCTGCATGCGCGACAGCATGGTGTTGAATGCCTCGGCCAGCGATCCGATTTCGTCCTGATTGCCGGGGCTTGCCCTGAGCGCGTAGTTCTCCTCGCGGGTGACCTGACGCGAAAGGTCTTCCAACTGATAAATCGGTTCGGTGATGAAACGACGGATCTGCCGGGCCACCCCCGCCCAAAGCAGCACGCTGAAAATCAGAATGCCCAGGCTGGCGGTCAGCGTGCCGGTGTAGAACGCCGTCGGCAGCTCACTGCTGGCGACCAGCAGCAAATGCCCCGAGGCCTGCCCGGCTTTCGGAACCGGGATGACCTGGGTGTTGCGAAACTCGGTAACGCGCCAGCTTTCCAGGTCACGGTAGTGCTCGGGCATGTGCAGTTTGTCGCCCTGCTGCATCTGCGCCAGCCGCGTACCGCTGGCGTCGTACAAGGCTGCCGCCCGCAAGGGGCCGTAATTTTTCAGCTCCTTGAGCAGGTTTTGCGCGTTCGCCGTCGATGTCAGCGCCTGCTCCGACAGGCCGGGGTTGCTGATCAGCCGGCCGATGGTCTGCAAGGCCTGCGGGGCCATGGCTTCCTGGGAGATGTAATAGGCGGCGCTGATGAAGGTCAGGTTGGCCACCACCAGTACGGTGGTGAGCAACACCAACAGGGCGGCGAGCAGCTTTTGACCCACGGGCAGATTTTCGAGGCGCTGGCGCAATGGCATGGGGCAGTGTCACCGAAATGAGGAGAGGGCAGGTTAGCGCTGTTCAGCCCGCGAGCAAACCCGTCAGTCGCTGGGAAGGCCTCGCGCCTTGAGGTCTTCGATCAGGCGCAGGCGTAACCGGTTCAGACCGGGCGCAGGGCAATCAAGCGCGCGCGCCGTGGCGCAGACATGCCCGAGCAAATAGCTGATCTCGGTGCGGCGGCCTTGTGCGACGTCCTGATACATCGAGGAATAGTTGGCGGCGGTGGCGGTGATGACCTGCTGCACCTGCTCCAGCAGGCCTTCTGCAGCGCCGGCCTGGCCACAGCATCGCAATACGCTGCCAAGTTCGGCGCACAACGCTGTCACTTCCTCGGCGTGTGCCTGCAAGGCTCCGTTGCGGCACTGGTGCAGCACGGTCAACGGGTTGATGGCGCAATTGAGTGCCAGCTTGCGCCAGAGGCGTTCGAGAATGCTGGAGGTCCATTGATGTGCGATCCCGGCTTGCTCAAGCTCGTTCAGCCAGGACGGCGCCAGGCTTTGGGTCGCATCGCCGAGCCAGTTGAAACCTTGCCCGGCAAACACCACGCTCCAGTCTTGATCACGATAAGCACCCTCGGTGCTGGACACAAAGATGCAGCGCGCCTGGGGCAGCATCGCGGCGACCGCTTCCTGGCTTCCAAGGCCGTTTTGCAAAAGCAGCACGTCGGCCTTATCGGTGAGCCGATGGGCGATGGCGGCCACTGCGCGCTCTGCATCGTAGGCTTTGCAGGCCACCAGCAAACGCTCGATGGGCTGAGCCGCGCTGACCGCTTGCGCTGCTATAGCGAAGGTATGGCGCTCGCCATTTTCGCTGAGGGTCAACCCGCCCCGCGCGGTATAGGCTGCGAGTCGGGTTTCGTCGCGCAACAGCAGGCGCACCGGCAGACCTGCCCGCGCCAGCCGCGTTGCCCAGAGACTGCCCAGACTGCCCGCCCCCAGAATGTGCCAGCACACGGCGCTCAAGAGCAAAGACGCCCAGACGCGATAAAACCTGCAGGAAAGGAAAACGAAATCAACATTGCAGGCTCACATGAACGTGGGAAAAGTCTCGTTATAATGACCGGGCTTTCATACCGTCAAGTCAGGCGTGCTCCATTCACATGTCGAGCCGCGCCGCATCAATTGGAGAATCTAAATGCCCTCGTTCGACGTAGTGTCCGAACTGGATAAACACGAAGTCACGAATGCCGTCGACAACGCGATCAAGGAGCTGGACCGCCGCTACGACCTCAAAGGCAAAGGCAGCTTCGAGTTCACGGAAAAAGACCTGCTGATCAAGATGACTGCCGAGGAAGGGTTTCAGCTCGAAGCCATGATCGAGATCCTCAAGCTGGCTCTGGTCAAGCGCAAGATCGATGTGCAGTGCCTGGAACTCAAGGACCCCTATGCCTCCGGCAAGGTGATGAAGCAGGAAGCCACGCTCAAGGAAGGCATCGACAAAGAGTTGGCCAAGAAGATTGTCGCCCACATCAAAGAAGCCAAACTCAAGGTGCAGGCCGCCATCCAGGGTGAGCAAGTGCGCGTCACCGGCAAGAAGCGTGATGACCTGCAAGAGGCCATTGCCGCCCTGCGTGGTCATGAGTTCGGCATGCCGCTGCAGTTCAACAACTTCCGCGATTGATCCTGCGCTTTGGCCGGCAATTCAGATTGCGCAGGAACCCGCGAGGCTCCTGCGCGTCGGAATGCAGGTCAGGCTGAAATGACGGGCCGGCCCGGCGCCGTCAGTTCAGCATTCCACGTCGCGACCCCGAGGAGAAATTGATGGACTTGGATTTGAACAGCCAAGTGGACCATCTGGTGAAGGCGTCTCAGGCCTGGATCCCGATGGTCATGCAATACGGCAGCAAGGTGCTGCTGGCACTGATTGTGTTGGTGGTGGGTTGGTGGCTGATCAACAGGCTGACCTCCCGAGTGGGCGCGCTGCTGGCGCTGCGTCATGTCGACCTTGCGCTGCAAGGCTTCATCAGCAGCATCGCCAATATTATCCTGAAGATTCTGCTGATCGTCAGCGTCGCTTCGATGATAGGGGTTGAGACCACCTCGTTTGTGGCCGCCATTGGTGCGGCAGGTCTGGCCATCGGTCTGGCGTTGCAGGGCAGTCTGGCGAACTTCGCTGGCGGGGTTTTGATTCTGCTGTTCCGTCCGTTTCGCATCGGCGACTGGATCGAGGCGCAAGGCGTTTCGGGCACCGTCGACAGCATCCAGATTTTCCATACCGTGCTGCGTACAGGGGACAACAAGACCGTCATCCTGCCCAACGGCAATCTGTCCAACGGCATCATCACCAACACCAACCGTCAGCCGACGCGCAAAATCACCTTTGATGTAGGCATCGATTACGAAGCCGATCTCAAGCAAGCGCTGCAGGTGCTGATGGACATGGCGGATGATCCGCGTGTCCTGCAGGACCCTGCGCCGCAAGCGGTGGTGGCGGCGTTGGGCGACAGCTCGATCACGGTGTCGCTGCGCGTATGGACCAAGACCGGCGACTTCGGTGATGTCTCGAACCGCTTCAACGCGGAAATCCGCGACCGCTTGCGCGCCGCCAACATCGACATCCCGTTCCCGCAACGGGTAATTCGCGTGGTGCAGGAAGAGCAGCCCGCGAAGGCGTAACGCTGATCGTAGAAACCAAAAAGCCCCGACTTTCGAGAGTTCGGGGCTTTTTGTTGATGAGGGGCGGCAGTTTGCGCAAGCGTGAATGGCGATCCGGCTATTGGATTGGCATCTCGTTCTGTAAGACCGGCTTGCAGCGAACGTCGCGAGCGAATATCGGGGCGTAATTCACTTTGTAGGAGCCGGCTTGCTGGCGAAAGCAGTGGGTCAGGTGCCGGCAATTGTGGCGGATAAAACCGGTTCGCCAGCAAGCCGGCTCCTACGGACCTGGGTTAGCCGACGACCGTCTTATAGAACTGAATCCACAGGCTTCGCGGGCTCTTCGCCTTCTGCCGCTTCTTCGCGTGCTTCCCGGCGCGCTTCCTGGGCCCAGTGCAGGGCGATCATGAACAGCGTTGGAACGCCCATCAGAGCGGTTGCCAGGAAGAAGTTGTGATAACCCAGCTTTTCCACCATGACCCCGGAATAGCCGCCGATCAGGCGGGGCAGCAGCAACATGATCGAACTGAGCAGCGCGTATTGAGTGGCGGAGAACTTGAGGTTGGTCAGGCTCGACAGGTAAGCCACGAACGCTGATGTCGCCAGGCCCGAGCTGAAGTTGTCCAGCGAGATCGTGACGATGAGCATTTTCAGGTTCGGGCCCATGTCGGCCAGCATCAGGAACAGCAGATTGGTCGCTGCCGAAGTGATACCGCCAATGAACAGGATTGGCAGTATCCCGAAACGCACGATTGCCAGCCCGCCGAACGCCGCGCCGCCCAAGGTCATCACCAGGCCGAAAATCTTGCTGACGCTGGCGATCTGATCCTTCGTGAAGCCCTGGTCGATGTAGAACACGTTCGCCATCACGCCCATGACCGTGTCGGACATGCGATACGTGGCGATCAGCCCCAGCAACAGGAAAGCCTGCCAGCGATAACGCAGAATGAAATCGTTAATCGGCGTCAGCACGGGCGCGAGCCCGCGACGGCCCATGGACGACAGGCAGGCCACGGTCAGCAGGGTGTAGAGGATCGCGCGCAGAAAGGCGCGGTCCTCCATCAGCAGGTCTTTCCAGGTCGTGCCCTGAAACAGCACGCTGGCGAAGTCGGTGTTGTACAGCTGGGTGAACATCGCCGGTACCGACACCAACAGAATGATCAGCACGAACACCGACGCCAACTGGTGAGCAAAGCCGTAGCGGGCCGCTGACAACTGCGTACGCATGGGCACAGCAGGTTCGCGCATGATCAGACTGGTGATCAGCGCCGGAACCATGAGCAGGCCGAACAGGACGTATGTACCTGCCCACGCCGAGTGCTTGTAGGCAAAACCGGTGGAGCCAAAGCCTTCGGCAAAATACAACGCGCCGGCGGTGGCCAGCAGGGCGGCCACACGGTAGCCGGCCATGTAACTGGCAGCGAGAGTGGCCTGCTGGCTGTCGCTGGCGATTTCGAGCCGGTAGGCGTCGATGGCGATGTCTTGGGTCGCGGAGGAAAATGCTACCAGCACGGCGATCGCGATCAGCCAGGACAGATGCTGCTGTGGATCACAGAAGCCCATGCCGATCAGGCCCAGCGTCACCAGCGACTGAGAGAGCACCAGCCATGAGCGGCGTCGGCCCAGCCGGCCCAGCAAAGGCAGGCTCCATTGGTCAAGCAGCGGCGACCAGACCCACTTGAAGGCGTAGGCCAGGCCGATCAGGCTGGCGTAGCCGATGGTTTCCCGGGCAACGCCGGCTTCACGCAGCCAGACCGAGAGCGTGGAAAACACCAACATGTAGGGCATGCCCGCGGCGAAGCCGAGCAAAAGGAGCACAAGTGTAGAGGGGCTGGCATATGCGGCGAGCGCGGCGCGCCAGGTTTTGCGGGGCATGGGCTGGAATCTGCCTCAGGTTACGTAAACAAAGCGCGCACTCTAACCGTTGTGCTCCATCGGGCGCCAGCCATGGCGCACCATATCCACACGATTGTTACGGATGGTCACGCCTTCGGTTCGTAAACGCGCGCGTTGCTCCTCGCCAGACGGCGTTCCGGGCGCCAGGCTGATGCGCCCGCCCGCGCCCAGCACCCGATGCCACGGCAGGCTGCTGCCTTGGGGCAACTGACTCAACGTTCTGCCCACGTAGCGCGCCGCTCGTCCCAAACCGGCCAACTCGGCCAGCTGTCCATAACTGATCACTTTGCCTTCCGGCACTTGATGCAAGGTGAGGTAGAGCGCCGTGCGCCGCGCCTCTGCTGGAGTAAGGCCTGCAGGATCGGTGTCCGGCGGTGATTGTTCGATCAAGCATTCGTTCCTGTATAAAGGATGAACGGGAATTTTCGATAAGGAACTTGGGAAATTTCCTACTGTCAGTGATACCTGTGTCGGCGGTCCGCCGATTGCCTAGACGTTGTCCATCCGGATAATGCCCGATTTTCCCCGAACCAGAGCCTTGTCGTTGCTTATGTTGTCCAGAACCCTGTTGTGCGTTGCTATTGCCAGTGCTTCAACCCCATTGCTCGCTGACACCGTCTGGTTGAAAAACGGTGACAAGATGACGGGGACTATCAAGGTCTTCGACGGCGGCAAGCTGTTGCTCAATACCAAATATGCGGGCGACGTTCCGTTGGACTGGAAGGAAATCAAGACGCTGGAAAGTGACCAGCACCTTCTGGTCAAGCAGGACGCTACCACTGGCGAGATTTCCAAGTCGCTGCAGCCAGCCGAAGACGGCAAAGTTACACTGGCCAACGGCGATGCGCCGAAGACAGTCGAATTGGCGAGCATCCAGCAGATCATGAAGCCCAAGCCGGTGGTGACCGATCTGGTCTGGAAGGGCAACATCGATGCCGCGCTGGACTTCCAGCGCGCCGAGAACGACACCGACGATTACAACATCGCCTTCAAGACCTCCGCGACCCATGGCCAATGGCGCCATAACGCCAAGGGCGAATACAACCGCGAGTCGCAGGACAGCCTGACCACCACCAACAACTGGGACGCCGAATACTCGGTCGACCGGTTCCTGACAGAAAAATGGTTCTGGGACGGTCGCATCACCTACAAGCGCGACACCATTGAAGACCTCGCGCGTCAGCGCACGGTCGGTACCGGTCCTGGTTATCAGTTCTGGGACGACGAGTTGGGCGCATTCAAAGTCGGCGCGCTGCTTAACCGCACCGATTTCGAATATTCCAACGGCGAAAAAGACAACTTCTATTCCGTGTCCGGCACGTGGGATTACAACCGCTACTTGATCGGCAAGAAGGTGGAGTTCTTCACCAACGGTGAGGTGGGCAAACCCATCAGTGGCGTGGCCGATTACAGCCTCGAGACAGAAGTGGGTCTGCGTTACAAGGTGACCGAGTGGGCGTCGCTTAACCTCAAGGCCGAGAAAGACATCATCAGCGGTTCGGATAACGGGGACCTCGACAAGACCCGTTACACCGCTGGTTTCGGTGTGGCCTGGTAAGTTTTTTCTGCCGGGCAATCAGGCGCCTGCAGATCGAGTGATCTGCAGGGCCGGCTCGCAGCGTCTTTTACTCGAATTCCTCTGCAAATCGTCACTCTCCCTTAATCTGGCACGTTCGCGCGATAGCGATTATCGTGTGACGGGTTGGCGCGCTGTGCGCTTTGCGTTCGTCGATATTTCAAACAGATTCGTTCAGGAGCCCACATGAGCAACAGCGCCAACCGGCAGGCACGAGCCTTGCTGCTCAAGGAATACCGGGGCGTACTGTCGACCCATTCCAAGTCGATGCCCGGTTATCCGTTTGGCTCAGTGGTGCCTTACTGCCTGGACGATGAAGGCCGGCCGCTGATCCTGATCAGCCGCATCGCGCAGCACACCCACAACCTGCAGCTCGACGCTAAATGTTCGTTGCTGGTGGGCGAGCGGGGCGCTGAGGACGTCCAGGCAGTTGGGCGCGTTACGCTGATGGCCGAGGCCGAGAAAATCACCGACGGGGTTCGCATCGAGGCTGCGGCGCAGCGCTACTACCGCTATTTCCCGGAATCCGAGAGCTACCACAGCGCTCACGACTTCGACTTCTGGGTGCTCAAGCCCGTGCGCTATCGCTACATTGGCGGGTTTGGCGCCATCCACTGGCTGGACAATGTTGCCCTGTCCAATCCGTTCGCTGGCCCTGCCGAGATCGGCATGGTCGAGCACATGAACGATGATCACACCAAAGCCATCGCCCACTACGTCGAACTGGCCGGGTTGCCCGCCACGCTGCCCGCTGTCCTGGTGGGCATCGACAGCGAGGGCATGCACCTGCGCATCGGTCAAAGTTTGTACTGGCTGGCATTCGCCGAGCCCTGTAATACGCCGACACAAGTCCGCCAAGCCTTGGTCCAGCTGGCTCACGCTGAAAAATGGCCGGCTTTGGAACAGGTCGAGGCTTGAATTAACGACTTTGCGACGTCACGTTAGGTTTACTGGAAGCCTTCTTCCGTTCAGGAACTCATTTTGATGCGCGTTTTTCTTCTGCTTTTATTGCTTTTTCCGGTGCTTGAGCTGTTCGTACTGGTGAAAGTCGGGATGTCGATCGGCTTCCTGCCGACCTTCCTGCTGGTCGTGGGTGGGTCGATGCTGGGCATATTCGTGGTGCGGGTGGCCGGTTTGGCCACTGCAATGAGCGCCCGGCAAAGTCTGGCGCGTGGCGAGTTGCCTGCCCAGCAAATGCTGGATGGTCTGATGATGACCGTTGGCGGTGGTTTGCTTGTGCTGCCGGGGTTCATCAGCGACGTGCTGGGTCTGCTCTGCCTGATGCCTTTCACCCGTCGCCTGATCGTCGGCAAGGTTCGCCGCCGCGCCGAAGCCCAGGCATCGCGCCAGCGAGCGTTTACCGAGGACATGCATTCCGCAGGTTCCATGCATCCCGGTGGCGCCCGGCCCGAGGCCCGTCGTCCTGAAGTGATCGAGGGCGAGGTCATCGAAGGCGAGTACGAGCCCGTCGATAAAAAGTGACGCTCATGGCTTTAAAGCACGGCACCTGCGGGTGCCGTGCCCGTTTTCGCGTCTGTCATTTCTGCAAAAATTTTCTGTCCTCAGCCTTGTAATCGACCAGCACGCCCTTATGTATGGGTCACCGCAAGGTTTCTGGCGCATTTCGTCAGACCGTATTCTGCGGTTCGCTCGCGAACCGTAACCGGCAAGTCCGGATGTTTAACCCGCCGGTGTCTGCACCGGGCGTTTAAAAACCATAATTAGGAGATCGACAATGAAGCTTCGTCCTCTGCATGACCGCGTCGTAATCCGTCGCAGCGAAGAAGAAACAAAAACTGCTGGCGGTATCGTGCTGCCTGGTTCGGCTGCTGAAAAACCAAACCGTGGCGAAATTCTCGCCGTCGGCAACGGTCGCATCCTGGACAACGGTGAAGTACGTGCGCTGGCCGTGAAAGTGGGTGACAAAGTGGTGTTTGGCCCGTACTCCGGCAGCAACACTGTGAAAGTAGACGGCGAAGACCTGCTGGTGATGAGCGAGAACGAAATTCTCGCGGTCGTCGAAGGCTGAGTTGATTCCCCCTTTCCCGTTACTACAAAGTATTTAAGGAATAACGATCATGGCTGCTAAAGAAGTTAAGTTCGGCGACGCTGGCCGTAAAAAAATGCTGGCCGGTGTAAACGTCCTGGCCGACGCTGTAAAAGCAACTCTGGGCCCAAAAGGCCGTAACGTCATCATCGAAAAAAGCTTCGGCGCTCCGCTGATCACCAAAGACGGTGTGTCGGTTGCCAAAGAAATCGAGCTGAAAGACCGTTTCGAAAACATGGGCGCGCAGCTGGTCAAAGACGTTGCTTCCCGTGCCAACGATGACGCAGGCGACGGCACCACCACCGCTACCGTTCTGGCTCAGGCTATCGTCAACGAAGGCCTGAAAGCCGTCGCTGCCGGCATGAACCCGATGGACCTCAAGCGCGGTATCGACAAGGCAACCATCGCCATTGTTGCCGAGCTGAAGAAGCTGTCCAAGCCTTGCACCGACTCCAAGGCAATTGCCCAGGTGGGTACCATCTCGGCCAACTCCGACAACTCCATCGGCGACATCATTGCTGAAGCAATGGACCGCGTAACCAAAGACGGCGTTATCACCGTTGAAGAAGGTTCGGGTCTGGAAAACGAACTGTCGGTTGTTGAAGGCATGCAGTTCGACCGTGGTTACCTGTCTCCGTACTTCATCAACAAGCCGGACACCATGGTTGCCGAGCTGGACAGCCCGCTGCTGCTGTTGGTTGACAAGAAAATCTCCAACATCCGCGAAATGCTGCCAGTCCTGGAAGCTGTTGCAAAAGCCGGCCGTCCTCTGCTGATCGTTGCCGAAGACGTTGAAGGCGAAGCCCTGGCGACGCTGGTCGTGAACAACATGCGCGGCATCGTTAAAGTTGCAGCGGTCAAGGCCCCTGGCTTCGGCGACCGTCGCAAGGCCATGCTGCAGGACATCGCTGTCCTGACTGGCGGTACCGTTATCTCCGAAGAGATCGGCCTGAGCCTGGAAACCGCGACCCTGGAACACCTGGGTAACGCCAAGCGCGTTGTGCTGAACAAAGAAAACACCACGATCATCGACGGTGCTGGCGTTCGTGCCGACATCGACGGTCGCATCGCGCAGATCCGTCAGCAGATCGGCGACACCTCGTCGGACTACGACAAAGAGAAGCTGCAAGAGCGTCTGGCCAAGCTGTCGGGCGGCGTTGCAGTGATCAAGGTCGGCGCTGGTTCCGAAGTTGAAATGAAAGAGAAGAAAGCCCGCGTTGAAGACGCCCTGCACGCTACCCGTGCAGCCGTCGAAGAAGGCGTGGTGCCTGGCGGTGGTGTTGCTCTGGTTCGTTCGCTGCAGGCGATCTCCGAACTGCGTGGCGACAACGCTGACCAGAACGTCGGTATCGCTCTGCTGCGTCGTGCGGTTGAAGCGCCACTGCGTCAGATCGTGGCCAACTCGGGCGACGAGCCTAGTGTTGTGGTCGACAAGGTCAAGCAGGGCACCGGTAACTACGGCTACAACGCTGCGAGCGGCGAATACGGCGACATGATCGAGATGGGTATTCTGGACCCGGCGAAGGTGACCCGTTCTGCTCTGCAGGCGGCGTCTTCCATTGCCAGCTTGATGATCACCACTGAAGCGATGATTGCTGACGTGGCAGAAGACAAGCCAGCCGGTGGCGGCATGCCTGACATGGGCGGCATGGGTGGCATGGGCGGCATGATGTAAGCCAGCCGTACCCCGATGTAAAAAAACCCCGCTTCGGCGGGGTTTTTTATGAGCGCATTTTGAGTCCCTGTGCCTGCACCGAAGTAAACGATTTTATGCTGCACCTAATGCACCGATTCCAGGCTGCACGTAATGCACTGTAGGAGCCGGCTTGCTGGCGAATGCGATAGGTCAGCTACGCGGCCGTTGGCTGAAGAAACGCGTTCGCCAGCAAGCCGGCTCCTACCAACTGGCCTGTAACTCCAACGCTTCCGCCACGATCGTTCCCATGCGCTACGTGGGCGTGCATACCGTGACGCTCTGCGTCATCCTGAAATAGGCGATTACCCCGAAACCACTTCCCCACTCACCGCCAGGTCCTTCTTCTTTGCCGGTCGGTACAGCACGGCGTAATACGCCCCCAGACAAAGCAGCCAGCAAAACACTGCCGTCCAGATGTTGTGGGAGAAGAAGTGGGCGCCCTGCAGCATGCGGCCGATGGAAAACACGGTGCCCAGCCCCGCCGCGAAGATCAGTCCGGCTTTGGCGAGACGCGGCTTGCGGTCGCGGAATACGAAAAACAGAGCGAATAACGTGAAGCCGGTGGCGGCGTGACCTCCGGGCCAGCAGCGTCCGGGTTTGTCGGTTTGAGGGCGGGGGCTGAGCAATTCGCTGTAGGTTTCCTGACCGCCGAATTCTTTCAGGCTCCATGGGCACTGCACCGACGTCACGACTTTGACCGGCGTGACGAAGCTGGTCGACAACACCATGGACAGCACCATGCAGCCGAGTTCGCGTTTCCAGGGTTTCAGCACGCTGAAGAAGAACGATGCAATAAAACTGACGAAGGACAACACGCCGATGGCGATCACCGCTTCTTTAGCGCGGTCGTGCAGAACGTCTTCGAGGAAAAAGCTGTGCCTGCCGATGAACTCGCCCGCCGCCGGGTCATAGGCCAGCTTGGCAATGTCCATGTCCAGGGACGTCAATTCCAGCAGCACCAGGACGATCGCCGTCACGGCCGGGATGCCCAGGTAAATCCAGGGATTGATCGGTGGTGAGGCAGGCCGTTCGAGTGCGGATGACATGGCGAATCCCGTGTGTTGGGCGAGGGGAGAGGCTCGGGTGCATTGACCCGCAGCGGTGCGAAGTCTGAGCAGCGTGCTGTCGCGGCGTCGTGAACCCGCGGTGAAAAAAACGTTATGCACGGCGGTGCTGGCCCTTGAGCGCACATCGCCGTAAGCTGCCGCCAACTTCGACCTCGTTGAGCGGCGCCTCAAGCCGCATCCCGGGTCTCGCCACACCGCACAGGGAGACATGCGCCATGAGAATTCTGCTGGTTGAAGACAACCGCGACATCCTGGCAAACCTCGCCGATTACCTCGGCTTGAAGGGCTACACGGTTGATTGCGCGCAAGACGGTCTCTCTGGCCTGCACCTGGCGGCGACCGAGCATTACGATCTGATCGTGCTCGACATCATGCTGCCAGGCATTGACGGCTACACCCTCTGCAAACGCCTGCGTGAAGATGCGCGTCGCGACACGCCGGTGATCATGCTTACCGCCCGCGATCAGCTGGATGACCGCCTCCAGGGCTTCCGGTCCGGCGCCGACGACTACCTGCTCAAACCCTTCGCGCTGTCGGAACTCGCCGCCCGGATCGAGGCGGTATTGCGCCGTGCGCAGGGCGGTGGTCGGCGAACCTTGCAGGTCGCCGACCTGATTTACGACCTCGATACGCTGGAAGTGACCCGCGAAGGCCGGCTGCTCAAACTCAACCCGGTCGGGCTGAAGTTGCTGGCGGTGCTGATGCAGAAGAGCCCGCATGTCTTGCGTCGCGAGGTCCTCGAAGAAGCCCTGTGGGGCGATGACTGCCCCGACAGCGACAGTTTGCGCAGCCATGTCCACCAGCTGCGACAGGTCATCGACAAACCATTCGCCAAACCGCTGCTGCAGACCGTTCATGGTGTCGGCTACCGCCTCGCCGAGGGGCGTGATGGAGTTTAAGCAAAGCCTTGCCCAACGGATCATCATCGCCTTCGCGTTGATGAGCGCGCTGGTCGCCGGGTGCTTCGCGATGGGCATCGTCGCAACCGTGCACCTGGTGGAAGAGAAGTTGATTTCGGCCGGGCTGGGCGGCGATCTGACGCGTTTGCTGTTGATGGACAGCGTCAATGACTGGAGCCACCGGCCCGAGCCTGATCAGCTGTTTTACTTCAGCGGCGGGCCGGGGGACTTCGAGCTGCCGAAGGATCTGCGACATCTGGAGCCAGGCTTTCACGAGGTGTTTCGCGGCCCGCTTTCGTACCACGCCATGGTCGAAATCGTGGATGGTCGCCATTATGTTTTGCTGCAGGACCAGAGCGACTTTGAAGAGCGGGAGCGCGTACTGTTCGCGGTCGTGCTGGTGGGCTTCGTGTTGGCGCTGGCACTGGCGGTGTTCCTCGGCTGGATATTGGCGCGTCGGGTGATGGCCCCCGTCGTGCGCTTGGCGCGACAGGTCCGGCATCGCGATCAACTGCTCGGTCTTGCGCCACCGCTGGCCCCGGATTACGCGGCTGACGAGGTGGGGGAGCTGGCCGTGGCCTTCGACGCCACATTGGGCCGTCTGCGCGACGCCTTGACCCGTGAGCGGATGTTCACCAGCGACGTCAGCCACGAACTGCGCACACCGTTGATGGTGCTGGCGAGTTCCTGCGAGCTGTTGCTGGAGAACCCGGCGCTGGACCAGCGCGCCCGGGCTCAGGTCGAGCGTGTGGCGCGGGCGTGCGAAGAAATGCGCGACCTGGTGCAAACCTTCCTGATGCTTGCCCGTACTCAGCGCGATGATCTTGCCCTGCATCCGCAACTTACGTTGCAAGGCGCTGCTCAACAATTGATCAGCCTCTGGCGCGAACCTATCGAGCGCAAAGGGCTGTTGCTGGAATATCTGCCCGGCGAGCCCTCGGACACAGCCTACAACGCGACCTTCCTGTACGCAGTGATGGGCAACCTGCTGCGCAACGCTCTGCACTACACCGACACCGGCTTCATCCGGCTGACGCTGCGGGAGGGCGGATTCATGGTTGAAGATTCCGGTGTAGGCATCCCCGAAGAAAAACGCGCTGCGATGTTTCAGCCGTTCGTGCGCGGCACCGAACAGCGCGGGGAAGGACTCGGCCTCGGGTTGTCACTGGTCCAGCGAATCTGCGAAAACCAGGGCTGGACGGTTAGCCTGGACACGATGGAGCCCAATGGCTGCAGGTTCAGCGTGGACATGGGCAAACGCCCCGGCAAAGACCCGGCGCGGTTGTCACCGACAAATGTATCGTCTGTGTAAATCTGGTGAAAATCATCCGTATGTGGCCGTATGCTAGCCCTAAGTCCTTGAAAAATCTCGTAACATAACTTCACTTTTTCGAACGTTTTTTTCACATTTGACTGACCTGAGAATCACGCGCCGCTGCTTAGCGTGGTGTGTCATTTCAGGAGATGCAGTCATGAGCAAGCGGATCGAGCTGGATTTTTCACGCAAGTACGACGACGAACACGCGCAAAAATACCTGCGCAAACACAAGGACGGCCTGGCGAGACGCTTGTCTGATCGCCGTGACAAACAACTGGCGCGTCGCGCATTGGCGCTGGCGGGCGAACCGGGCCTGGTGCTGGACCTGCCATGCGGCGCGGGACGTTTCTGGCCCGTACTGGCTGAAAAGGCCAACCGGGTGATTATCGGGGCGGACAATTCGGCGGCGATGGTCAAGGTGGCGTGCGAGTCGCAGCCTGCGGAGATCGTCAAGCGGGTTCAGCCCTTACAGACCTCCGCGTTTGCCATCGAGATGCCGGACAACGCAGTGGACAGCATTTTTTGCATGCGGTTGATGCACCACATCGGCAAGGCTGAAGACCGCGCCGTACTGCTGAAAGAGTTTCACCGCGTGACGCGGGACAGTGTGATCGTGTCGCTGTGGGTAGATGGCAATTTCAAAGCCTGGAAGCGCAAGCGCGCCGAGGGTTCGCGGCCCAAGCATGATTATCAGAATCGCTTTGTGCTGCCGGTGGCCACCGTTGAGGCCGAATTTGAACAGGCAGGGTTTCGGATTCAGGAGCGCCTGGATTTCCTGCCGATGTACGCCATGTGGCGTGTGTATCTATTACGTAAGAGGTAACAGAATGGCCGTGGATTTCGCAACAGAGTTAACCGTCCCCGCCAAGGACCGCTTCGCCTACTTCTGGAACACGCGCGGTGAGTGGGTCGAAGAGCCCAACGTGCGCCGCGGTGGAGAAAGTGGCGTGCAGCGTGTCGTCTCGGAGAACGGTCGACTGTTGTATGTGAAGCGCCAGACAGGCCATATCTACCGCAGTTGGCTGCACCCGTTCGGTCGCCCGACCGTGCTGCGTGAGCGCGATGCGCTGGAGGGCCTGCGTCAGCTTGATGTGAACGTGCCGCGCATGGTGTTCTGTGGTGCCGAGCGCGACGAGAACAACGAATGGCGTGCATTGCTGGTCACGGCGTCGCTCGACGGTTTCGACGAATTCGAGAACTGGCTGCGTGCCGGCGGGCGCGAGCAGTACGGCGAAGCGGTCTACGAGCAGATGCTCAAAGAGCTGGCCAATAACCTTGCCCGCATGCACAAAGGCCGATGGCAGCACAGCTGCATCTACATCAAGCATGTATTCGTCCGGGTCGTGGGCGAGGGCTCCAACGCCAGGGCCGAGGTTGCGTTGCTGGACCTGGAGAAGTGCCGGCAGCGGCTGACGGCCTATGCCGCGGCACAGCACGATATGAAACAACTGCGTCGCCACTCGTCGTTTCAGCCTGCGGACTGGACCAAGCTGGTCTACTTTTACGAGACCGCGTTTGGCAGACCCATCAAAGGTTTACAGCGATGAAGTTAGAAATGGCACGAGGTTTGTTTTTGGTCGGGGCACTGGGCGTGACGTCCATTGCGATGGCTGCCTGGGAGCAACCCGGGCCACGGATTTTGAGTGCGGTGCATGGCGAAGGCCATTGCCCATTGCCTCGCGTGGCCAAGGTCAGTGATGCCGCCAGGCCTGACCATGATCTGCTGTTGTTGATGTTCGGGCTGGCCCAGGGAAGCGGCCCGCAAAGCTGACTTGCTTGCTGCACTGACGAAAAGGCTCCGAGGATCGGGGCCTTTTTTGTTGCAGCAGGTGGTTTCGGTGTACAGAGCGCCCAATGCAGAAACCGCACCGGGCTGGAGGCGATTTGTAGGAACCGGCTTGCTGGCGAACGCGGTTAATCAAACACATCGTGAGTGCCTGACCTGACCGGTTCGCCAGCAAGCCGGCTCCTACAGGTTCGGAGCAACGTCCGGCATTTGCGTTTGGGTTGCCATTGCCGCTGCCATTGCCACTGCCACTGCCACTGCCACTGCCATTGCCATTGCCACTGCCATTGCCATTGCCATTGCCATTGCCATTGCCATTGCCATTGCCATTGCCGCGGTCGCCATCGCCACTACCGTCGCTGGTATCGGCCACAACTGCGGTTGCCATTGGCCTGATACGGCGGTGCATCGGGGGGCTGATCACCGCAGACTCATCACATTTTCCTGAGGCTGCAGTTATCTGTAGGAGCCGGCTTGCTGGCGAACGCGGTTAATCAAACACATCGTGAGTGCCTGACCTGACCGGTTCGCCAGCAAGCCGGCTCCTACAGGTTCGGGGCAACGTCCGGCATTTGCGTTGGGGTTGCCATTGCCATTGCCCCGTCGTCGCCATCGCCATCCCCGCTGCCGCGGTCGCCATCGCCACTACCGTCGCTGGTATCGGCCACAACTGCGGTTGCCACAGGCCTGATTCGGCGGTGCCTCGGGCGGCTGATCGCCGCAAATTCATCACATTGTCCTGAGGCTGCGGTTATCTGTAGGAGCCGGCTTGCTGGCGAACGCGGTAAATCAAACACATCGTGGGTGTCTGACCTGACCGGTTCGCCAGCAAGCCGGCTCCTACAGGTTCGGGGCAACGTCCGGCATTTGCGTTGGGGTTGCCATCGCCATTGCCCCGTCGTCGCCATTGCCATTGCCATTGCCCAGTCGTCGCCGTCGCCATCGCCATCCCCGCTGCCGCGGTCGCCATCGCCACTACCGTCGCTGCTATCGGCCACCACTGCGGTTGCCGCAGGCCTGATACGGCGGTGCATCGGGCGGCTGATCGCCGCAGATACATCACATTGTCCTGACGCTGCGGTTATCTGTAGGAGCCGGCTTGCTGGCGAACGCGGTAAATCAAACACATCGTGGGTGTCTGACCTGACCGGTTCGCCAGCAAGCCGGCTCCTACAGGATTTGGGGTTGGCTTCCGGCATTTGCGTTCGTGTTGCCATCGCCGCTCTCAGTGCCAGTGCCAGTGCCAGTGCCAGTGCCGCTGCCACCGCCATCGCCGCTGCGACTTTGGTCGCGGCTGCCGTCGTCGTTGCCATCGCGGCGGTGGTTGCCATTGGCCTCAGGGGGCGGAGCATCGGGTCGCGCCAGTAGCGTGTAGAAGCATGGCAGCACGAACAGGGTGAACAACGTGCCCACCGACATGCCCGTGGCGATCACCAGCCCGATATCGAAGCGGCTGACGGCGCCCGCACCGGTCGCGAGAATCAGCGGCACCATGCCGAAGACCATTGCCGCCGTGGTCATGAGCACCGGACGCAGACGAATCGCTGCCGCTTCCTCGACCGCCTCGCGCGCTGTCAGGCCTTTCTCCCGACGCAGCTGGTTGGCGAATTCGACGATCAAAATCCCGTGCTTGCTGATCAAGCCGATCAGCGTGACCAGCCCCACCTGCGTGTAAATGTTCAGCGAGGAAATCCCGAGGAACAAAGGGATCAGCGCGCCACAGATCGACAGCGGCACGGTGACCAGAATCACCAGCGGATCGCGGAAGCTTTCGAACTGCGCCGCCAACACCAGAAAGATGATAGCGAGCGCCAGCCCGAACGTGACCCACAACGCATTGCCTTCCTGCACATACTGACGCGACGCGCCGGCATAGTCGTAGGCAAAGCCCGGCGGGGCCTCCTCGATTGTGATCTGTCTCACCAGCTCGATCGCCTCCGCCTGACTCACCAGAGGAAAGCCCGAGATGATCGCCGAGTTGAGCTGCTGAAACTGATTGAGCTGCCGAGGGCGCGCCCTGTCGCTGACGGTAATCAGCGTCGACAGCGGGAGCATCTTGCCCTCGGTGTTCTTCACGTAATAGTTCGCCAGCCATGCCGGGTTGTCGCGGTAGGCCCGCTCGACCTGAGCGATGACTTTGTAGCTGCGCCCGTCGATGGTGAACCGATTGATTTCCGCCTCGCCGAGCAAGGTTGCCAGGGTGCTGCCGAGATCCTGCATCGACACGCCCATCTGCGCGGCTTTGGCGCGGTCGATGTCGACCACCACTTCCGGCTTGTCGAACGCCAGGTCAACGTCCAGAAACGCGAACTTGCCCGAATCGGCAGCGCGCTTCTTGATGCGATCAGTCACCTCCAGCAACGCCGCATAGTCGCCAGGGGTGTTGATGACGAACTGAAACGGCAACCCTTCGCCAGTGCCCGGCAGCGACGGCAGGTTGAAACCGAAAATCTGCAAGCCGGTGATCCCGTTGAGTTTGGCCTGCACTTCGGGCAGCAGCTCCATTTGCGTGCGGCTGCGCTCATCCCAGGGTTTCAGCAAAAAGCCGCCCACCCCGGTTTGTACCCCGTTGAAACCGTTGATCTGGAACGAGGAGTAATACTCCGGGAACGCTTTGAAGATGCTGATGAACTGGTTGGTATAGCGGTTCATGTAATCGAGGTTGGTCGGCTGCGGCGATGTCGCCATCATGAAGATGATGCCCTGGTCCTCATCGGGCGCCAGCTGCGACTGGCTGAGCTTGATGAATACCGGGATCAGACACAGCACCAGCACCGCAAACACGATGACCACCGGCCGGGTGTTCAGCGTGCCATGCAAAACCCGCTGATAGCGCACCTTCAAGCGCTCGAACGCGTGGTCGAGTTTGTGCGCGAGACCGCTGGGGTTCTCGTCCCGGCGCAGGAGCAGGGCGCACATCATCGGCGAAAGCGTCAAGGCGACGATTCCGGAGATGACCACGGCGCCAGCCAGGGTCAGCGCGAACTCCTTGAACAGCGCCCCGGTCAGGCCCTCCAGGAATCCGATGGGCGCATAGACCGCCGCCAGCGTGATGGTCATGGAGACCACCGGCATGGCGATTTCGCGGGCGCCCTCGATGGCCGCATTAAAAGGCGTTTTGCCTTCTTCGATGTGGCGGTGGATGTTCTCCACCACCACGATGGCGTCGTCGACCACCAGACCGATGGCCAGCACCATCGCCAGCAGGGTCAGCAAATTGATCGAGTACCCCATCAGCTGCATGAAAAACAGTACGCCGATCATCGACAGCGGGATGGTGATCACGGGGATCAGCACAGAGCGCAGGGCGCCCAGGAACAGGAACACCACGACGATGACAATGAGCACCGCTTCAATCAGCGTCTTGACCACTTCATTGATCGACGCCTGAATGAACAGCGTGGCGTCGTAGGCGATGGAGGCTTTCAGGCTTGGCGGCAGCTGGGCTTCCAGTTCCGGCAAAATCCGTCGCACCTCCTTGATCACGTCCAGCGGGTTGGAGCTGGGTGTGCCCTTGATGCCGATGTACACCGATGGCGTGCCGTCGAACGAGCTGACCGTGTCGTAGTTCTCGGCGCCCATCTCCACACGCGCGACATCGCCCAGCAGCACACGGCTGTCGCCCATTGTCTTCAGCGGGATGGCCGCAAATGTCTCGGGCGACTTCAGGTCAGTGCTGGCATTCACACTGGTGACCACGTATTCGCCCTTGACCTCGCCCGCCGCCGACAGAAAGTTGTATTTGCGCACGGCATCGGTCACGTCGTTGGCGGTCAGGCCGAAGCCTGCGAGCTTCACCGGATCAAGCCACAGGCGCATGGCAAACACCTGATTGCCGAGAATCTCTGCCTCGGCCATGCCCGGCAGCGTCGCCAGCTTGGGCTGAATGACCCGTGATAAATAGTCGGTGATCTGTGGATTGCTGAGTTCCGCGCTGTAAAAGCTGATGTACATCAGTGCCGAGGCGTCTGCGGCTTCCTTGCTCAGAACCGGGTCTTCAGCGTCTTGCGGCAGCTTGTTCTTGACCTCGTTGGCCTTGGCGAGCAGCTCGGTGTAGAGCCGGTCGCTGTTGGAGCCGATGCGCGCATAGATGGAAATGACCGAGAAATTCTGCCGACTCACCGACGTCATGTAGTCGATGCCTTCGGCGCTGGCCAGACTTTGCTGCAACGGCTGCGTGATGTAACCCTGAATGGTTTCGGCGTTGGCGCCGGGGTAAGCCGTGGTCACAGTGATCAGCGCGTTTTCCATCTGCGGGTACTGGCGGATGGTCAGCTTGCTGAACGCCTGAAAGCCCAGCAGCACGATCAGCAGACTGATCACACTGGCGAGTACAGGACGACGGATGAACGGGTCGGTAAAGGCCATGAACGATTCCTTGATCAGTCAGCGCGCGGCTGACTGCTCTGTGCTGGCGTTACGTGTGCTGGCGCCTGATCAGCCACGATGGCAACGGCAGTACCGTTATCCAGTTTAAGCTGGCCTCCGGTGACCACTTGCTCGCCAGCCTTTACTCCCTTGCCGATAATCACCAGCCCGCCGCGCCGCTCGCCGGTTTCGACGAAGCGCCGTTCGACCTGCAGCAGGGGCTCGCCTTTGCTGTTCTGTTCGGGCTGGCCGTCGGCGTTCTTTTTCGGTACGACGACGTACACCGAGTTGCCGTAAAGCGTGTAGGTGATAGCGCTTTCCGGCAGCACCAACTGCGCGGTGTCCTGGCCGAGCAGTACCTGCAGGCTGGTGAACATGCCGGGCAGAAGTTTGCTCTCAGGGTTGGGCAGGGTCGCACGGATCAACACGTTGCGCGTGGCATCTTCCACCTTGGGATTGATCGCGCTGATACGGGCGGTGAACTCGCTGCCCGGGTAAGCCGCAACGCTCACTTGCACCTGTTGCCCGAGCGCGAGTTTGGGCAGCATCTGTTCGGGTACGAAGAAGTCGGCATACAGGCTGGTCAAGTCCTGAAGCGTGGCGATGACCGTGCCACTGGCCAAGTAATCGCCGACGTCGACCTGACGGATGCCGATGGTGCCGCTGAAGGGTGCGAGGATGCGTTTTTTGGCCAGCGAAGCGTTGAGTTGCGCGACGGTGGCGGCGGCTTTTTTCTGAGTGGCAGCAAGCTTGTCGAAATCGCCCCGGGAGATGGCCGACTCGCCCACCAGTTTGCTGCCGCGTCCGTACTCGACCTGTGCAAGCCCAAGGTCGGCTTCGGCGGTGCCGAGCAAGGCCTTTTCGACATCGCTGTCGAGCTGCACCAGCGGCTGCCCGACCTTGACCTTCTGCCCTGACTCGAACTGCACGGCTTTGACCGTACCGGCGATTTCCAGCGACAGGTCCACACCCTGCAACGCCTTAAGCGTACCGATGGCCGGCAGACGGTTCTGCCAGGGGCGTTCGGCGACAACGGCCACCGCGACATTGATCGGCGGCTTCGGCGCCGTGAACTGCTGAATCTGCTGATAGACCGAGAACGCCTTGTACCCGCCCAAAGCCAGCACCACGATCAGCACCACACCCAACATGATCAACAGGCGGCGACGCAACATATTCCACTTCCTTGGAAAAGCGATGAATCAGGCGAGCACGGTAATCTTGTCGCGGTTTAGTTGCCAGTGGCATTGAAGGCTTTCGGAGTCGCCAAGCTTGCCGAATCACACCAGATGCAAATGGTTGTCCCACAACCCCGCCGGGAGCTCCAGCGGCTTGGCGACCAGCGCGGTCTCGCGGCAATCGTAGAAACGGCAGCGTCCCTGGCCCGAAGTCACCACGAAGCCGTCCGCCACCGCGCCCACGCCAGCGCAGTCCGGCAGCGGCGCATCCAGTTTCAGCGCGCCGCTGTCCAGGTCCCAGATAAAGAAGCGGTTGCCTCTTGGCGCGGTCAGTGCCACCAGCCGCAGCGCGTCATGAATGGCAACGCTGGCGGTGTAATGCGCCATGGCCTGTAACTGGGCTTCAGCCACCGGGAACGGCTGGAACGGTTGCCCCGGCCGCTTGATGGCGAGCAGTTCGGCGGTTTCGTGGGAAGGCCCCATGAATTGCTGGCCCGCCACAATAGTCCCATCGCTGGCAATCGCCATGTGGCGCACGCTGTTCATGGGCTGCGACAGCGTCTCTTTGCTCAGCAGCGTGCCGTCGCGCTGCATCAATACCAGGCTCGGTTCCATGGCATCGAGATTCATCTCGACACGGCTTTCAGCCTCGGTGCGGATGCCGCCGTTGGCGATCGCCAGCGTCTCACCGTCCGGCATCCATGAGACCTGATGCGGGCCTACGCCGTGGGTGGTTATCTCCCCGGTGCGTTGCAAGCGCTCGTTGACGAATCGGTATACACCCAACAGGCCGCGCCCCGGGTCGGTCGTGTCGTTTTCAGTGGCGTACAGCCACTCGCCTTCCTTGTGAATAACCGCATGGCCGTAGAAATGTCGGTGCGCGGGCGACGTGATTGTCTGCAGCAAGCTGCCGTTGCGCAGGTCGATCAGATAGCTTTCAGTCCCGGGCCTGCGCGCGACAAACAAAGCGATGGGCAGGTGAGGGTGGTTGATGATGTCGTGACAGCGCTGGGCAACCGCAGTGGCGAACACTTGCGTGCCGTCGACGCGGTAGCCCACGGCGAAGTGCTGACCATTGCCGTCATCCCGGGCGGACAGCAACAGCGGGCTTTCACCTTTTTTCGAGAACAGCGTCCAGCCGCCAAACGTGACGGCGCTGAGCACAAGGCTGCCGAGACCCAGAGCCTGACGTCGCAACATATCAGTCACCATCGTTGGCGTTGAAACCCAGTTGGATGCCCAACGCCTTGGCCAGTTCGCCTTCGTGTAGGCGGTGGACCACGTTGAGGCTGTCGTAGAAAGCATTGAGCTGCTGGCGGCCTTCTTCCGTCGCCAGCAGGTCGCCCAGTGGCGGTTTCAGCGCGGCCAGCTGCCGATTGCTTTCGGCGTAGGCGGCGTCGATTTTGTCGGCCAATGGTTTTTGTCCCTTGGGCAGCAGACCGCGTAGCCCTTTGTTGTCGACACCGGCCCAGACCGTCTGCGCACTCGCCAGGCTTGCCTGCAGGCTGCCAAGGGAGGACTTGCTGCGCCAGGCTTCGGCCTGAAACGGCTGCGGCACGCCCTTGGTATTACGGCCCAGCGGCGTGCCAAGTTTTTTCTTCAGGGAGTCGAGCGCCGTCACTTGCACCCGCAGCAACTCGGCAATGGCTTCATGGGAATCGGCGTAGCGCTGATTGGGGAATTTGCTTAACTGGGCCAGCATGCCGTCGTTGCTGTTCCAGCTGCTCAGGATGTTTTCGGCCAGCGCCTTCTGATGCTCGCCGATGGCCACCAGCAACGGGCAGTAGCGCGCCTTCTGTTCAGCGCTGGCCATGTCGATGCCGGCGTCGAACAGGATGTACTCGTACGCTGACAGGCCTTGCACCACCACACTGGATTTGGCCAGGGCGTCGGCGCTGATCTGCGGCTGTGCGGTCAGCAGTTGCTCGACCTGACGACCAACGAGGTTCTTCTTGTCGGGCCAGAACTGAATCTGCCAGGCGCGATTGCCTTCAGCCAGCGGACCGATCAGCAACGGCTGCAGCTCAGCCCAGGCTTTCTGCGCGTGGAGGAAGTCGGCGCGTGCGGTGTCCAGCCCGGCGTTGCCCTGGCAGTAGGCCAGCGCGCTGACCGCCAACTGGCGGTCGGCATCAACCCAGCGGCTGTAGGTCGGCAGGATGACCTGACTGGCGATGGCGGCCGAGGTTACCGCTTGCGGGTCCGAGGGCGCACACGCGCCCAACGCCAGGGCGGCGAGACTGGTGAGCAACAGCTTGGGGCGGAACATGCCCGACTCCTTATCTTCAAAAAATGTTAGAGAGAATTCAAAAACGCCAGCAGCGCCGCACGTTGATCTGCGTCGAACGCGAGCACCTGACGCTGCGCCGGCAGCGCTTCGCCGCCATGCCACAACACGGCTTCCATCAGGTTGCGGGCGCGGCCGTCGTGGAGGAACTGCGTGTGCCCGCTGACGGTTTGCGTCAGGCCGATCCCCCATAAGGGCGGGGTACGCCACTGTTGACCGCTGGCCTGAAACTCGCTCAGGTTGTCGGCCAGTCCTTCGCCCATGTCGTGCAGCAGCAGGTCGGTATAGGGACGGATAACCTGGTTCGCCAGCTCAGGCTCCGCGGCATCGGCGGAGGTGGTGAATTGCGGTGTATGGCATTGCTGGCAACCCGCCTTGAAGAACAGGTTCTTGCCCGACAACACCTGCGGGTCGCCGACATCACGGCGCGCCGGAACACCGAGATTGCGGGTGTAGAAGGTGATCAGTCTCAGAATGTTGTCGCTGACCTCCGGCTCCCCGTTGGGGCCGTTGCCATTGGGCGCGGCGAGGCATGCACTCTGCGACGGCGTACAGTCGTCGACGGGCATCAGGCTGGAGGTGAGGCCCATGTCCCCGGCCAGCGCGTGGGCATTTTGTTGCTTTATGCCAGGCTGTGAGGCTTTCCAGCCAAAGCGCCCAAGGACAGTTTTCTGTTGAGCGTCGTCCCAGACCCAATTGGGTTTGCCGGTGATCCCGGTGCCCTGTTCATCGTTGGGGTTGGCGTTGGCCAGAATCGCCGCTTGAGGGATCGCTTCCAGAAGCCCCAGGCCGATCATCGGCGGGGCGATGCGCGCCGAAGCGCGGGTCTGGGGGTGCATGGCGCCGTATCCGGTCTGGGTGATTTGCAGGGTAGGGCGACGCAAATGCACCGGGGTGCCATCGCGAAAGTGTACGGTCATCGAGTCGTAATCGACCCGCACTTTGCCCTCGGGCGTCACCCCGGGAATCGCCATGTCCTGGAGCTGCTTGCCATACACGGGCTCCGGTGTCAGGCCCAGTCGTTTGATGTGTTCTGCAAACGCCGGCTCGTCGGGGATGGACAGACGCACCAGCATCGACACGGCATTGTCGGCCCCAGCTTCAGGCGGGTGGCCGCGGCCGTCCTTGATGTGGCAATTCTGGCAGGCATTGGTGTTGAAAAGCGGCCCCAGGCCGTCCCGGGCAGTGGTGGTGGACGGGGCAATCACCCAGGGATTACGGAAAAAGCTGTTGCCGACGCTGAAGTCCAGCCGGCGTGCTGGCGACAGGTTGGCCGAGGGCAGAGAGAACGCGTTGCGATCGCTCTTGATGACCGTGGCGGCGCCGCCCGAGCGGGATTCGCCCGGCTCGGCGGCGGTGAAACGCGGGGCGTCATCGCACCCGCTCATGGCGAGTGCCATCGGCAGGAGTAACGATGGACGGAACCGCGCAGTCATACAGATCCTGCAAAGGGCTGGAAATCGGGGCGAGCAAGCTTAACAGTCCCGAGTTTTATGAATAAGAGGGATTAGCATTTGTAGGCCCTCTCGTAACGTGTTGTTACCAATTCATCCGCCAGCCCTGACGTGCCCCTGACGTGTCGAACTAGGCGCCTGCGATCTCCAGCGCCGGGTTTTCCACGAGCAGCTGCATCAAGCGCCGCTCGCCCTGTACAACCTTGAACGAGCGGTAATCGCCGATGCCGTCGAGCTGGCGCTCGCGTTCGCGTATGGCCAGTTCCTTGGCCCGGTCGTAGCCGTAGTGCTCCACCCTGAACGATTTGGTGACGCTGCTGCCGTTGCGCAACGTGGTTCGCGCAACCCAGTAGGCGATGCCGGTGTAGCAACGGTAATGAACACCGGGATAGCCGCTGGTGTTGGTGGCGATGATGCGTTGGCGAATATCGCGGCTGAGCTTGGGCAGATGTGCCAGCAGCAACTGATCGCGGCACGCGTCCGCGGCTTGTCGCGCCGGATCGCGGCCACCGTAGCGGGAGAACGAAAACAGCCTGTTGAAGGTTTTGCCGTCGCGGTAGATCGTCACCTTCCAGGCACGGGGGCCCTTGACGCCAACCAGCAGATGAATACCGTAATCGTTGGCTTTGAGCTTACTGACGCGGCGCCTGTTGTTGTTTCTCTTGGGCACTTTCTGTCTCCTCCTGGATAGGGTGGGGTCAAGGAAGTGCGCATGATCGGCGGCAGGTCAGGCGTGTTCAATCCGACACGGAGCGAACAGGAAATGCCCTACAAATCTTACAGACCGGTCCTCGGACGCGGTTGGTAGAGCGAAGAATTCAGCCTTCGATTGACGAAAAAATGCCGACCCGTGGACGGGTCGGCATAAGGGTGGAAAACGGCCGGAGCGCCGCCGGAGACATGCGCCCCGACGGTCGCCAGCGAATCAGAACGCGTGGTCGGCGTTGTCCGGGTTCAAGTCGGTGATCCCGAGCTTGCCGGCGGCTTGCTCGATGGCACCGGTTTGCTTGACCAGCGCTGCAATGGCGTCACGCACCACCTGGTTGCCCGCCGTGTTACCGGCCGCGATGAGTTGATCGAAGTGTTCGCCCTTGTTGGCGTGGTCAACGATGACCTGCAGTTTGGCCTGGGTTGCATCGAGGTCGGCGCGTACGGTCTGGTCGGTTGCAGCGTCTGCCTTGGCCACCAGCGAGGACAGGCTTGGACCGGTCACTTTGCTGCCGTCGACGCGTGTGTATTCGCCCAGATAAACGTTGCGGATACCCAGCCCGTTGTAGAAGTGCGAGTTGTGGGTGTTATCGCTGAAGCAATCGTGTTCGTCCTCGCTGGAGTTGGCCTCCAGTGCCACCTTCATGCGCTCACCGGCCAGCTCGCCGAGTGACAGGCTGCCCATGCCGAACAGCATCTTGCGCAGGCCGCTTTCGGCGGGCTCTGCTTCCAGCGTGGCGCGGTAGTTATCGGCCACGCCCGGCTTCCAGTTGTTGACCATTTCATCCAGGTCGCTGACCAGCAGGTCGGTGGCGGCCTTCAAATACGCGCGGCGGCGGTCGTTGTGGCCACCGGTGCCACCCGGGCCTTCAACGTAGTCGCTGGCGGGCCGTTCACCGGCGCCCGGACCGGTACCGTGCACATCCTGGCCCCACAGAAGGAACTCAATGGCGTGATAACCGGTGGCCACGTTCGCTTCCGCACCGCCGAGCTCATTCAGGCTGGCGAGTTTTTCCGGAGTGATTTCAGTGACGTCGACTTTGTCTTCACCTACCTGCACCGACGTATTGGCGATGATGTTGGCAGTTGCCCCCGGGTTACCCAACGCATGCTGATAATCCTTGGCGACGTAGTCGATCAGGCCTTCGTCCAGGGGCCAGGCGTTAACCTGGCCTTCCCAGTCATCGATGATGGTATTGCCGAAACGAAACACTTCGCTCTGCATGTAAGGCACGCGCGCCGCCACCCAGGCCGCGCGCGCTGCCTTCAGGGTTTGGTCGTTGGGGGTGGCGAGAAATGCATCGACTGCCGAGCTGAGGTTTTTGGCAGTGGACTGGGCGTCGCTGAAGACGGCGAACACGACATTGGCGTAATTGGCGACCACCGCTTTGGTCGCGGCTTCGTTGGTCTGGGCTGGCGCTGCAGCGGATGCAGATGCTGCCGGTGCGGTGGCGGCGGGAGCCGGTGCAGGGGCTGTGGCGGCTGGCTTGTCCTTGCCTTGATCACAACCGGCCAAAGCGATAGCGACAGCCAGCAGACTTGCGGTTGCCAAGGGCATACGAATCATGAAGGAATCCTGCGTCTAGAAGGGTGTGAGCGGTGGCGAACGCCAAAAAAAAGCTGCGCCATAATGCGAAGGATTTGCATTCTGTGTAAAGGCCGTTTGCCCGGAGAAGGCAGGGGAGATATTTCAAGCTGTTTCAGGAATGTGAGGGAATGCCGCGGGGCGGGCAGGACCTGCAATGGCGCGGTCCTGGCACTGAATGGCAAAAACTCGTTACAACGCTTCGCTGTGCGTGCGTTCGGCCTGCTTGAGGTAAACCAGTAGCTCCCGCGCCGGCAGGGGCTTGCTATAGAAGTAACCCTGACCTTCGTGGCAGCCCTCGGAAATGATGTAAGCCTCTTGCTCGGCCGTTTCCACACCTTCGGCGATGACCTGCATGCCAAGGCTTTTGCCGAGCTGGATGATGGCGCGCACAATCGTCGCGTCGTCATCGTCGTCGAGCAAATCCTGTACGAAGCTTTTGTCGATCTTGATTTTGTCCAGCGGCAGGCTTTTGAGGTAGCTCAAGGATGAGTAACCGGTACCGAAGTCATCGATGGCGATCAGCGCCCCGGAGCGACGCAAGCTCAGCAGGTGCTGGGCGGCGGTCGTGATGTCTTCCATCAGGCCGGTTTCGGTGACTTCAAGCTCAAGGCTGCGAGAGGGCAGGCGGTAGATCTGCAGAAGGTTATTCACCACCCGCGGCAGCTCGGCATGGTGCAGTTGCACGGTAGACAGATTGACCGCCATGCGCAGGTCGCTGAAACCCTGATCGTGCCATTCCCGCAGTTGCTTGCATGCCTGGTCCAGCACCCACTCGCCGATGGCGATGATGCTGCCGTTCTGCTCTGCCAGCGGAATGAACTGGTCGGGTGGCACGAAGCCGTGTTCCGGATGAATCCAGCGAATCAACGCCTCCACGCCCACCACCCGGTGATCGCGATAGCTGATCTGCGGCTGATAGACCAGATGAAACTGGTCGCGGGCCAATGCTTCACGCAGGTCTTTTTCCAGTTCACGCCGGCGCCGCATTTCGCTGTCAACGCTGGCGATGTAGAACTGGTAGCGATTGCGCGAGCGGGTCTTGGCCAGGGTCATGGTCTGTTCGGCTTTCTGCAGCAGCTTCTCGGTGCTGTCACCGTCTTCCGGGAACAGCGTAATGCCGATGGTGGCGCGCAGACGAATCTCTTGTTGGTCGAGGGCGAAAGGCGCTTCGAGATCGTCAAGAATGTTTTGCGCCAACTCCGCTGCTTCGTACGGCTGCTCGATGTCGGCCTGGACCAGCGCGAACTGGTCACCACCCAGACGTGCCAGTGCCCCCAAACGTCCGCTGTGACTGCGCAGCCGATCGGCCAGCGCCAGCAGGAGCTGATCGCCGGCCTGATAACTGAACTGCTCGTTGATGCCTTTGAAGTCGTCCAGCCCGACACACAGCACCGCGACCCGATGCTGCACTTTGCCCGCGTCGACGAGGATCTTGTCCAGTTGCTTTTGCAATTGCAGCCGGTTGGGCAGGCCGGTGAGGAAGTCGTATTGAGCCATCCGCAACAAGCTTGATTCAGCCTCGTGTCGCAGGGTGGTATTGCGCTGGATAGACGCCAATAGCTGGTTGGCGGTGTTGACCCAGACCCCCAGCTCGTTCTTCTCATGGCCCTTGAGCAAGGGCAGTTGATGCTCGCTCGGACGGTCGGGGTTGATGCGCGTCAGGTGCTCGATAATGTTGGACAGCGGTTTGGTCAGCAGCCAGTGATAAACCAGATACAGCACCAGCCCCAGCGTCAGCGCGCGCAAGACGCCGGAGATGAAAATGATCATGGAGTTGGTGAGAAAGCCTTCACCATAAGTGGCCGTATCCAGGGTGATGCGCAGGTCACCGTAATACTCGCTGTAGGGGCTGCGACCGACCAGCTGCGTGGTGAAACTGCGTTCCTGGCCCAGGATCAGATCGGTCAGCCAGCGGGTAGGGGTAACTTCAAGGTCGCGGGATTTTTCAGCGAGCAAGGTCTCGTTCGGATGACCGATGGACGCCATGCGCACGGCCTTGTCCTGAAACAGGCCTTCAATCACCTGCATGCCCATCTCGCGGTCCAGGCTATAGACGGCCTGGGTCGAGGGGTCGCGGAACATGTCCAGAATACGTGCCGCGTCCGTGGCAACGGCCTGGCGCGTTTTGTAGGCGTCGTAGACGATCTGCGCGCAACTGAGCACGACCCCCACGATCAGCGCCGAAAGCAGCACAACGCGAAGCAGCTTCACCGACAAGCTGTGTTTGAGTTCCAGCTTCAAATGGCCATCCTTTATCCATGCTGACAGCGGGCTGACTGCGTGCAATCAATGGCAATGCAGACATTCGGGTTGAGCGCGCGGGTTGCACAAAACCCCATCAATCGGGAAAGCGGTGACAGGTCGGCCATTAAGGCTATCCGTACTGTGTCGGTCGCGTGCGGGTAAAACTTGAGCCCGGAAGGTCCAATCAGCTCGCAACTGATATTAGTCCGCTATCGCTTCCAGACAATACATAAACGACAAACAGAAGGCGAAAAAAAACCCGGACGCGCCGGGCTTTTTTATTCGAGCATTCAAGCATTCATCAGGCAGTGAAGCTTTTGCCTTCGAATTGCTCGGCGACGAACTTCCAGTTGACCAGGTTCCAGAACGCCTCGACGTACTTGGGACGCAGGTTACGGTAGTCAATGTAGTAAGCGTGCTCCCAGACATCGCAGGTCAGCAGCGGAGTGTCGCCGCTGGTGATCGGGTTGCCTGCGCCGATGGTGCTGGCCAGCGCCAGGGAGCCATCAGCTTTCTTGACCAGCCAGCCCCAGCCGGAGCCGAAGGTGCCGATGGAAGTCTTGCTGAACTCTTCCTTGAACTTGTCGAAGGAACCGAACGCAGCGTTGATGGCGTCAGCCAGAGCGCCGGTCGGTTGGCCGCCGGCGTTTGGCGCCAGGCAGTTCCAGTAGAAGGTGTGGTTCCAGACCTGAGCGGCGTTGTTGAAGATACCGCCCGAGGAAGTTTTGACGATCTCTTCCAGCGTCTTGCCTTCGAACTCGGTGCCAGGCACCAGGTTGTTCAGGTTCACGACATAGGTGTTGTGGTGCTTGTCGTGGTGGTATTCCAGAGTTTCCTTGGAGATGTGCGGTGCCAGGGCATCATGCGGATACGGCAGCGGAGGCAATTCGAAAGCCATGGTAATTCTCCTAATCAGGTCAGTTGCGGTTTGCGCAAGGCCGATCACGGGCGGCCAGACAGAACTCACGCCGGCGAGTTTGTACTCTTTGCGGCGCAGGGGCTGGATCATAGCACCGGCCCCGAACCTTAACCACGCAACAACTGTAGGGGATAGAGGTTCCAGAGCATTGCGCGGACAGGCCAAGATATCCATAGCTGATCTGCCCAGATATCCAGATTGACGCAAAATGTAGGCGCGCTTGCCCGCGATTGGGGTGTGTCCAGCAACGTTTACATCGGCTGTGACACACCATTCGCCAGCAAGCCGGCTCCTACAGATTGGAGTATGCCCAGCGGACGGGAGCGTTGAGGCTGACGCAAAATGTAGGCGCGCTTGCCCGCGATTTGGGTGTGTCAGCTAAATTTACGGCGGCTGTCAGAACGCGTTCGCCAGCAAGCCGGCTCCTGCAGATTGGAGTATGCCCAGCTGACGGGAGTGTTGGCGCCGACGCAAAATGTAGGCGCGCGCTTGCCCGCGATTGGGGTGTGTCAGCGACGTTTACATCGGCTGTGACACCCCATTCGCCAGCAAGCCGGCTCCTACAGATTGGAGTAGATGCCGAAATCTCCAGAATGACGACCATCTGTAGGAGCCGGCTTGCTGGCGAACGCGTGAGGAGATGCTACAGAGCAGGTAGCGCGCCCCGTACAGAGGCGGCACGCATGAGTTTTCACGCTGTTCTGATCAACTGCACTGCCACGCCGAACATCATCACCGCCACCATCAGGTCCAGCAGGCGCCATGTCGTCGGACGCGCGAGCCAGGGTGCCAGCCAGGCGGCTCCGATGGCCAGAGTCGAGAACCACAATACCGAAGCGCTGGCCGCACCGGCGACATAGGCGCCGGGCACCGTTTGCTGCGCGCCGAGCGAGCCGACCAGCAATACGGTATCGAGGTAGACGTGCGGGTTCAGCAGGGTCACCGCCAGCGCAGTCAGCAAGACGGCGCGACGTGAGCGCTGGCCGTCGGCGTCCCCTTGCGCAAGGCTCTGCGGCGATACTGCACGGCGCAGCGCCATGGCGCCGTACCACAGCAGAAAGATCACTCCGCCCCAGCGCGCGATAGCCAGCAGGGTAGGGCTATGGGCAAGCACATTGGCCAGCCCGAACACGCCCGCCGCGACCAGCACCACATCGCAGACGATGCACAGCAGGGCTACGGATAAATGGTGTTCCCGACGCAGGCTCTGCGCGAGCACATAAGCGTTTTGTGTTCCGATGGCCATGATCAGGCCCAGGGAAATCAACAGGCCGTTGAGGTAGCTCTGCCACATGATAAGGGACTCCGGTCGGTGCTCAGGTAAGAGGCTCGTTCAGCGATGGTGGTCATGCGCCGGCGGCCAGGGCTTTCAAGGTAGCCATGGCTTTCAGCGCATCGTCTTTTCCGACAAAAAGGTGATCGTGATAGAAGCCAGCCACCACATTGCAGCTGATACCTGCTTCACCCAGGGCGCGGGCGAACGCGGCGGTCAGCCCCACGGCCGCTAACGAGGAATGAACCGTCAAGGTGATCCAGGCCATGATGTATTCGGCGTCCAGGCCTGAGGCCTGCGCCTGACTGCGCTCCAGAATCACGGTCAGCCCTTCGCGTTCGCGGATGCTGCCCAGCACCTCAGCCCCGGCCACCCTGCTGATATCCGGGACGGTGCAGAACACGTATTCGCCGTCGTTCAGCTCCGGTGCCATGCTGCGCAGCAATGCGCCAAGTGATGTCTCGCCATTCATTAACGTTCGCCTTGAGATTCAGTGCTAGTGATTGTCAGTCCCGAACAGGTATAAGAAAAACCAATAAAGCTCATTACCCATTAGAGAAACTGATGTTCGACTACAAGTTGCTGTCAGCGTTGGCAGCGGTGATCGAGCAAGCCGGCTTTGAGCGTGCAGCCCAAGTGCTCGGTCTTTCGCAATCCGCCGTGTCGCAGCGCATCAAGCTACTGGAAGCGCGGGTCGGTCAGCCGGTGCTGATCCGCGCAACGCCGCCCAGCCCGACGGAAATCGGTCGGCGCCTGCTCAACCATGTCCAGCAGGTGCGCCTGCTGGAGCGCGACTTGCAAGCCGCGGTTCCGGCGCTGGACGAGGGCGGCATGCCGGAGCGGTTGCGTATCGCTTTGAATGCCGACAGCCTCGCCACTTGGTGGGCGCTGACCGTCGGCGACTTTTGTGCCCGGCATCGGTTGCTCACCGATCTGGTGGTTGAGGATCAGGACGTCGGGCTCAAACGGATGCGTGCCGGCGAAGTGGCCGCGTGTCTGTGCGGCAGTGAGCGGCCAGTGGCCGGGGCGCGGAGTTTACCGCTCGGCGCCATGCGCTACCGTGCGCTGGCCAGCCCGGAATTTATCGAGCGGCATTTTGCGGCCGGCGTCACAGCACAGGCAGTGGCGCAGTCGCCCGCGCTGGTGTTCGGCCCGGATGACTTCCTGCAGCATCGCTATCTGGCGTCGCTGGGTGTCGACGGCGGTTTTGAGCACCATCTGTGCCCGTCCTCCGAAGGTTTTACGCGCATGGTTGAAGCCGGCATGGGCTGGGGGCTGGTGCCTGAATTGCAAGTTGGCGCCCAGCTGGCCAGTGGCCGATTGGTCGAATTGCTGACCGATCGCTGCATCGACGTGCCCTTGTACTGGCATCATTGGCGCAATGGCGGGCAACTGCTCACCGAGCTGACTGACCATCTGGCGAAGACTGCAGGCCAATGGCTGGTGCCGTTGGACGGCCAGTGAGCGTCAGTAGGCGATGCGCCTTCGGGCACATTCGCACGATTTGAATCGCAACTTTATGCAAAAGACATCAAACGGAGCACGCAATGAAAATTCTGATCACCGGCGCAGGCGGCTTCATCGGCGGACGCTTCGCGCGTTTTGCCCTGGAGCAGGGCTTGAGCGTCCGGGTCAGCGGCCGCCGTGCGGAGGGTGTCGAGCACCTGGTCAGGCTCGGCGCCGAGTTCATACAGGGTGATCTTTGCGACCCAGAGCTGGTTCAGGCGCTGTGCGACGACGTCGAGGCCGTGGTGCATTGCGCCGGTGCGGAAGGCACATGGGGACGGCGTCAGGATTTTCATCAGGGCAATGTTCAAGTCACTGAGAACGTCGTCGAAGCGTGCCTGAAACAGCGGGTTCGGCGGCTCGTGCATTTGTCGTCGCCGTCGATCTATTTCGATGGCCAGTCGCACCTCGGTATCCGTGAGGAACAGGTGCCCAAGCGCTTCGGCAATCACTACGCCGCGACCAAATACCTGGCCGAGCAGAAAGTGTTTGGCGCCGAAGAATTTGGCCTGGAGGTGATCGCGCTGCGTCCGCGCTTCGTCACAGGCGCCGGCGATACCAGCATCTTCCCGAGGCTGCTGGAGATGCAGCGCAAAAAACGCCTGTCGATCATCGGCAACGGCCTGAACAAGGTCGATTTCACCAGCATCCAGAACCTCAATGAAGCATTGCTCAGCAGCCTGCTGGCGGCGGGTTCGGCGTTGGGGAAAGCCTATAACATCAGCAATGGCGCACCGGTGCCGCTCTGGGACGTGGTCAATTACGCCATGCGCCAACTGCAGCTGCCGCCGGTCACGCGCTATCGGTCCTACGCGCTGGCCTACAGCGCAGCCGCCATGAACGAGGCGGCATGTTTCGCCTGGCCGGGACAACCTGAACCCACGCTGTCGCGGTTAGGTGTGCAGGTGATGAACCGGGATTTCACGCTTGATATCAGCCGCGCCAGGCATTATCTGGATTACCAGCCTGAAGTCAGCGTGTGGACAGCCCTCGACGAGTTCTGCGGCTGGTGGAAAGCCCGGCACGGCGGGCCGGTGTAAAAGCCGTCAACATCCGTGGTTATACTGCGAGCCATCCAGATTCAGCGGTTTTTTCAAAGGTAAACGCATGCGCAAAGATCCGTATGACGACGTCGATAACGTCCCCAGCCTCAGCGCCAAAGATGACGACGATGACTTCCTGCCACCGCCGGGCGCGCGCGAGCGCACCACGGTTTATTCGCGTGATACGCCGGTGGTCAAAGTAAAAGCGCCGGGGACCGGTGCGCTGTGGGCGCTGATCGCGGTGCTGTTTATCGCGTTCTGCGGCCTGGGCTGGTGGAGCTTCCAGCAGGTTTCATTGATGGAGCAGCAACTGGTGGCGACGCAGGAAAGTTTCGCGCGGATCAGTGAGGAGGCCGCGGGGCGCTTGCAGGATATCTCCGGCAAGGTGGTGGCGACCGAATCCATGGCCAGCAGCAGTGAAGCGCTCAAGGCGCAGATCAAGGATTTGCAGGATCAGTTGGCCGATCAGAGCAAGCAGCAGCAAGGTGTTGCCGGTCTGCAGGGCGGGCTGGACAAGCGGCTTGAGCAGATCAGCAGCCAGAGTGTTCAGCAGCAAGCGATCAATCAGCAACTGCAGGATCAGTTGAAGGCCCTGACGACCGAGTTGGCCGCGCTGAAAGCTGCGGTGCCGGATGGCAAGTCTGCGCAAGCGGAGCAGGAGCGTCTGGATGCTCAGGTGAAATCGTTGAGCGCGGACGTGGCGACCCTCAAAAAAGCCAACGGTAGTGCGGCGATCGAGCAGCTCGAGCAGGATGTGGTGGTGTTGAAAAGCCAGCTGGATAACCGTCCGGCAGCAGCGAGTTCCGGTGCGAGTCTCGCTGAGTTCGACGCGTTTCGTGGGCAGATGACGCGGACGATCAATACGTTGCAGAGTCAGATTCAGACGTTGTCGCAGCAGATTAATGCCCGGGGGCAGTAGCACGTCTATCGCCTGCTGACGACGTGTATATCCCAATCAAAGCTTCCCGGCTGAAGCCAGTGCTACAGCGGTGGCCGCCGTCCCACTGGCTGGAAGAGATGCTTATTAGTGGGACCGGCTTTAGCCGGGAAGGGGCCGGTCTGGCCACCTTCAATCTTGCGGTCAGACGATCGATCGTATCGATCGTTCCCACGCTCTACGTGGGAACGCAGCCCTCGACGCTTCGCGTCCTCTCTACTTACAGCGTCGGATAATCCAGATACCCTTCGGCGCCCTTGCCGTAGAAGGTTTCGGGATGAGGTTCGTTGAGCGGTGCGTCTTTGGCAAGGCGCGCAGGCAAGTCCGGGTTGGCAATGAAAGGCACGCCGAATGCAACGGCGTCGGCCTTGCCGCTGGCGAGCCATTCGTTGGCGCTGGCTTTGGTGAATTTCTCGTTAGCGATGAACACGCCGCCGAACGCTTCTTTCAGGCGTGGGCCCAGGCTGTCGTCGAGTTCACGTTCGCGGGCGCAGATGAACGCGATGCCGCGCTTGCCCAGTTCACTGGCCACGTAAGTGAAAGTTTCGGCCAGGTTGGCGTCGCCCATGTCGTGGGAATCGGCACGCGGTGCCAGGTGCACGCCAACGCGGCCGGCGCCCCAGACCTCAATCGCAGCGTCGGTCACTTCCAGCAGCAGACGAGCGCGGTTTTCCAACGAACCGCCATAGGCGTCCGTACGGGTATTGGTGCTGCTTTGCAGGAACTGGTCGAGCAGATAACCGTTGGCGCCATGGATCTCCACGCCGTCAAAACCGGCGGCTTTGGCGTTCTCGGCACCGATGCGATAAGCGTCGACGACTTCCTCGATCTCGGCCAACTCCAGTGCACGCGGTGTCACGTAATCAGACAGCGGGCGCACCAGGCTCACATGGCCTTTTGGCTGAATGGCGCTCGGGGCCACCGGCGTTTCGCCGTTCAAGTAGCTCGGATGAGAAACACGGCCGACGTGCCACAGTTGCAGGACGATTTTGCCACCGGCGGCGTGTACCGCTTTGGTGACGTTCGACCAGCCGCGCACTTGATCATTGGACCAGATGCCCGGGGTGTCCGGGTAGCCAACGCCCATCGGCGTCACCGACGTGGCTTCGCTGATGATCAGGCCTGCCGAGGCGCGCTGGACGTAATACTCGGCCATCATCGCGTTGGGCACTCGGCCTTCGTCGGCGCGGCAGCGGGTCAGCGGCGCCATGATGATGCGGTTGGGCAATTCCAGGTCGCCCATTTTGATGGGGTCAAAAATCGTGGTCATCGGAATAAAGTCCTCAGTGGAATCGGTAATGGGTGGATCCGCAGTTGCAAATATCGGGTGCATCAGCTCGTCGCAGGCGCCAACTCGGCATCGCTGCGCTGACGAAAATTGATCAGGGTCACCAGCAGCGCCAGCACGGCCAACGCACCGGCGGCCAGCGGGACAGTGGTAAGGCCGAAGCCGTGGGCAATGACGCTGCCGCCGACCCATGCGCCGAGCGCGTTGCCCACGTTGAAGGCGCCGATGTTCAGGGTCGACACCAGATTGGGCGCAGCTTTGCCGAAGGTCACGACGTTGATCTGCAGGGCAGGGACGGCAGCGAACGCAGCGGTGGCCCAGAGGAACAGGGTGACTTCGGCAGGGATCAGCGCCGTGCTGGTCCAGCTCAGTACCGTGGAAATGACGGCCATGGCAATGAACACGCCGATGAGCGTCGCGGCAAGCCGCCGGTCAGCGAGTTTGCCGCCGATGATGTTGCCCAGCGTCAGGCCGAGACCGATCAGCATCAGCGTCCAGGTCACGCCCAGAGGCGAGACCCCGGTGACCTCGCCCAGCAGTGGCGCAACGTAGGTGAAGAGGGCGAACACCGACGCCGCGAACAGCGCCGTCATGCTCAACGACAACCAGATTCCCACGCCCTTAAGTGCTGCGAGTTCGGCGCGCATGTCGAGCTTCTCTTCGTCCCGCTTGCTCGGCAGAAAGCGGATCAGCCCGATGAAAGCGATGATGCCGATCACTGTTACCGCGAAGAACGTCGAGCGCCAGCCGGCTTGCTGGCCCAGCGCGGTGCCCAGTGGCACGCCCAGCACGTTGGCCAGGGTCAGGCCGGTGAACATCAATGCAACCGCTGAAGCACGACGGTTGGCCGGCACCAGACCCGCCGCCACCACCGAGCCGATGCCGAAGAATGCCCCGTGACACAGCGCCGTGACGACGCGGGCGAACATCAGAATGTTGTAGTCCGCCGCCAGTGCGCAGAGCAGGTTGCCGATGATGAAAATCCCCATCAGCGTCACCAGTGCGGCCTTGCGCGGCAGTCTTGAAGTGGCCATGGCCATGAAGGGTGCGCCAATGGCGACGCCCAGGGCGTAGCCGGTGACCAGCCAGCCTGCGCCGGGAATGCTCACGCCCAGGTCGCGAGCGACGTCCGGAAGCAAACCCATGATGACGAACTCGGTTGTCCCGATGGCAAAGGCGCTCAGGGCCAGAATGAGAAGTGAAAGGGGCACGTGCGTCTCCTGAATCGGTAGGTGGCGATGGCTCAGAGCCGCTCGGCCAGTTGTTGCAAGAAGGCCTGAATGACGGCGTCGTTGCGTTTGAAGAAATGCCACTGGCCATGCTTCTGGCTGGTGATCAGCCCGGCGCGCTGCAGGGTCGCCAGGTGCGCTGAAATCGTTGATTGCGACAGTCCGGCGCGCTGGTCGATCTGCCCGGCACAGACGCCGCCGTCGACCGTGTGATGCTGGTCGGGGAAGGTCGCCGCGGGATCTTTCAACCAGTCCAGGATTTGACGCCGCACCGGGTGCGCGAGGGCTTTGATGATTTCGTCGATGTCGATTGGCATGTCGTTCTCAGGGCAGTAGCGCTGTATCGCGAAAGAGCGAACTTTATATCTATAAATCGCGATATACAAATATGAAGTCGTGCTTAGCCGCTCGCAGATGGTTATATCGGGCTAATGAATGGGAGGTTGATCGCTCCGAAAGGTGACCGCGCGGGCGGTCGGGTGTGCGCAAAGTCACTTTACAGCCGCGCTGAATATGGCGAATGTACGGAGGCTTCACGAACCACTTCGCTCCACGAATTCAAGGCCGGCGGTGTTTCACGTCAGACGGCAATAAGGCAAGGCCCCATGAATTACCTCGCACACCTGCACCTCGGCGGCCCGGCGCCAGCGCAATTGCTGGGCAGCTTGTACGGCGACTTCGTCAAGGGGCTGCTGCCCGGTCGTTTTCCCATCGATATCGAACAGGGGATCCGGCTGCACCGGCGTATCGATGCGTTCACCGATTCGCATCCGCTGATCAAGCAGGCGCTGGGAAGATTTCCCGAAGCGCGCCGACGCTATGCCGGCATTGCACTGGACGTATTTTTCGATCACTGCCTGGCGCGGGATTGGCATCGGTACTCCGATGAGCCGCTGGATGACTTCACGGCCAGGGTTTACCGCGTGCTGGCTGACGAACCTGTACTGCCGGAGCGGCTGGCGTTGGTTGCACCGCGCATGGCTGCCCAGGACTGGCTCGGTTCGTACCGTGATTTTTCGGTGGTGGGCGCGGCCCTCGCGGGGATATCGCGACGCCTTTCACGCCCCGAAGGGCTGGCCGGCGTCTACGAAGAGCTGCAAGCGTTGTATCAACCGCTAAGCGATGACTTCAGCGCGTTTTATCCTGAAGTCCGCGCGTTTGCTCAAGCCGCTTTGGCGGCAGAGCGCAGCGGCATGGCAGGCTGAGCCGCTTCACCAAACAGCGCGACCTTCACTGCGTCCTGTGCTTCAAACGCCAGCGCTGCACGTTCCTTGCCGCGAGACGCGATGGGCGATAGCAGCTGGATATGCACTTCACTCACGTCATTGGCGAACAGCCGCCGCAAGTGCGACAGCAGATCGTCGTCGCCGATGAAGGGCGCAATGGGGTCCGGGCGGCCGTCGCGCAGGTACTGGATGGCCACGGGTTGCAGCGCCACACCGGTTTCAATCGCGCTCGAGAGTAACCGGCCATGAAAGGTGCGCAGGCTGCGGCCATCAGTGGTCGTGCCTTCCGGGAAGATCACCAGCGAATGCCTGGCGACGAGATGCTGACCCATTTGCTTCTGAATCAGCTTGCTGTCGCCCGAACCCCTGCGAATGAACAGGGTGCCGGCCTTCAGGGCCAGCCAGCCAGCCACCGGCCAGGTGCGCACCTCGGCTTTGGACAGGAACGACAGCGGTGCCAGCATCCCCAGCAGTGGAATGTCCGTCCAGGACACATGATTGCTCACCCACAGCATGGGCTCGCGCGGCAGGGTGCCGCTCACCTTCACCCGGAACGGCAGCGCCGCACTCAGGCGCCTCATGAACCAGGCAGTCCAGCGCTGCCGACGCACCATTGAGTTGCCGATGCGCAAGCGCTCCATCAACGTAAACGTGCCGGCGATGGCCAGACCCAGGCCGATCACCCAGAGCACCCGGGCCACACGCGCATGGCTGCGCAACCTGCTCATTAAACCGCTGCCTTGAAATGGCGGGCGTAGCGCGGGCACAACTCGTCGCGCTTGAGCAGAATGAACACGTCGGCAACCTGAAAGTCTTCGTCCCAGCACGGTTCGCCGCAGATCTTCGCGCCCAGGCGCATGTAGGCCTTGAGCAGGGGCGGCATTTCACAGATCACGTTGTTGGGCAGGTCCATCTTCGGCAGCGGATTCTTAGGCTCGGCGCGCAGGTGTTCAGTGCACAGATAGCGTTCGCGCAGGCGTTGCATGATCGCGTGGGCCTGCACGCCGCCGTCCTGCATCGGGATGCTCGCGCAGCCCATCAGGTAGCTGTAGCCGCCTTCGTTGAGGATTTCCGCCAGCTCGCTCCACAACACGGCGATGGTGCCGCCGTTGCGGTAGGCCGGGTCAACGCAGGTCCGGCCGAGTTCGAGGATCGGACCCTGCAAATGGCCGAGGCCATGCAGGCTGAATTCTTCTTCGCTGTAGAAGCGGCCCAGCGTATTGGCCGCCTTGTGGTCCAGCAAGCGGGTGGTGGCGACCAGGCGGCCGCTGCTCAGGTCACGCACGCCGATGTGCATGCAGTGGACGTCGTAATCATCCATGTCCAGGCCCAGTTCGGCACCCTTGAGCCTGGCGTTGAACTCGCCGCTGAACACACTGAAGCGCAACGCCTGTGCTTCCTGCAGGGCCTTCCCACCGATCAGGCGCTCAGCCTGCAGGCGACGTTCGGTTCGGGTGTCTCGAATGCTGGCGATCTGAGTCATGCGGCGTCTCCGTAATCCAGCCTTCGTCCAGGCTGGTCGACTGATTGTTCGAGCATTGCTGTACGGATTCAGGCTAGGGAGGGGCCGTGTCACGACCATTAAGCTTTGGTGATGGTTGCGTGACAGGGGTTTGCGTTCAGTTGGCGTTCAGTTTTCGTTCAAGGCGCTGTCATTATTCCCTGTTACGTTTGCTTGCATCCGCGCCCGAGAGCCTTCCATGACCCGCCTGATGTTTACCCTCGCGCTGTTGATCATCAGCTGTTCTGCCGCCGCCGAAACCTGGCCTTCCGCGCAGTGGTCCGAGCGACCGACTACTCGAAATGAAGCCGTTTCCGCCCTTGAGAGCTACGCCTTCCCGGCCCGCGACGAAGCCACCCGCAAAGGCGTGCGCACGGACGCGCTGCTGATCATTCACAACGGCGAAGTGGTGTATGAACGCTATGGCGGCGTGACCCAGGCAGACACCCCGCACCTGACCTGGTCGATCAGCAAAAGCATTCTGGCGAGCGTGCTCGGGGTTGCCTTTGGCGAAGGCCGTTTCAAGCTTGAAGACCCGGTGGCGACGTTTTATCCGCCGTTCAATGTTCATCCCGACATCAAGCTCCAGGACCTTTTGCACTGGGCTTCCGGGCTGGACTGGCAGGAAGATTATGAGTACGCGCCACTCAACTCATCCGTGGTGTCGATGCTCTACACCCGCGGACGCGGTGACATGGCGCGGTACACCGCCGAGCACGGCGTCGCCAGTGCGCCGGGCACTTCCTACCGTTACTCCAGCGGCGACAGCACCGTCCTCGCGGCCGCGCTGAAAACCATGGTCGGGGAAACCGCATACGCCGATTACCCGTGGACCGCACTCTTCGAACCGCTCGGAATCACCAGCGCGACGTGGGAGCGTGACGCCACAGGCACGTTCGTTGGTTCTTCCTACGCCTACATGACGGCGCGTGACCTGGCACGCATCGGTCTACTGATGCAACGACGCGGCCGCTGGCAAGACCGTCAGCTGCTGCCCCAAGCCTGGGTTGATTTCAATCTCAAGCCGTTCAAATCCCTGACCCCGACGGACGAAGCACCGGGCGGACACTGGTGGCTGAACACCACGGCGGACGGCAAAGCAGGACCGTGGCCCGATGCGCCGGCAGACACCTTTGCCGCGCTTGGGCATTGGGGGCAGGCGCTCTACGTCATCCCGAGTGCGGGGCTGGTGATCGTTCGATACGCCGACGATCGCGACGGCAGCTATGACCACAACCAACTGCTGAAACTGGCGCTGAAGGCTGTAGTCGGGGAGGGTGACAAATGAACGCTCGCAAATCATTTATCCGACGCCGCCCGTTCAGCAGTCTCGTCTTATTGTTGCTGGTCATCATCGCCGGCCTGATCTGGAACTGGCGCGTGCAGCTGCAGGTATTCCCCAGCATCATCAGCGCATACACCGCCAAGGAGTACTGCTCATGCCGCTTCGTCATGAATGCGCCGGCGGAGTATTGCCACAGCTACGTCAAGCAGTGGCTGCCCAGCACGATTGACGAAGACAGCCTGAGCAAGCGCATCACCGCCACAGGGCTGGGCCGCGGGAGCACTGCGCAGTGGGAGGGCCCGCGACAGGGCTGCCGGTTGTTGCCGCCAGTGCCATAGAACGTTGAAGTTTGCCAGCGGTCAGACAGGCGGATAGGGTTGCCCATCGCACCCTCTGGAGTTCGCATGCCCATTCGTCTTCCTTCTTCGCCTGCCTGCGCTTCAAGTGCCACCGATGCCTGCGAATTGATCGCCATGGCGACTCGCTCATGAGGGGTGCGATCTTCCCGTGGCGCGAAGAAAACCAGTTCGACCTGCTGATTGACGGCCCGGCTTTTTTCCCGCGAATGATCGCCGCCATCGAAGGCGCACAGCACCAAATCGAACTCGAGCTGTATCTGGTGGAAGCCGGGGCGTGTGCCGAAGCGGTGGTGCAGGCGCTGGTGGGAGCGGCGCAGCGCGGCGTGATTGTGCGCTGCCTGTTCGATGGCTTCGGCTCGGCGGCGTTCACGATCGGCCTGCGCAAACGGCTGACCGAGGCCGGAGTGATTTTGCGGATCTATAACCCTGTCCATTGGCAGCGAGGCCTGCGCAACCTTTATCGAGATCACCGCAAGCTGCTGCTGGTCGACAAAGAGCTGGCGGTGGTGGGCGGCACGGGTGTGACTGACGAATTCTGGCGCCCGGACGTGAACAGCAGTGAATGGCATGAAGTCATGGTCGAAATCCGCGGCCCCATGGTGGTGGACTGGCAAATGCTGTTCGACCGGCAGTTTCACGCCAACCCCCGGCGACGGGCATGGCGGCCAGCGGAGAAGTTTGGCTTGCCGCGCCTGCCCAGAGCGCCGTTTGGCGGAGAGGGACTGGGGCGCGTGGCGTATGCCGACTCCCGCCAGAACAAGGACATTGTGCAGTCGCTGGTACGCGCCCTGAATACCGCTGAAACGCGCATCTGGCTGGCGACGCCTTATTTCCTGCCCACCTGGAAAGTCCGCCGTGCGCTGCGTCGTGCGTCCTCGCGTGGCGTAGACGTGCGCCTGTTACTGACCGGACCGCGCACCGATCACCCATCGGTTCGCTACGCCGGCCACCGTTACTACCCGCGCTTGCTCAAGGCGCAGGTGAGGATATTCGAATACCAGCCGTGCTTCCTGCACCTGAAGATGGTGCTGATCGACGATTGGGTGAGTGTGGGTTCGTGCAACTTCGACCACTGGAATCTGCGCTTCAATCTGGAAGCCAACCTTGAGGCGATCGACCCGGCGCTTACCCTTGCGGTAGCCGACAGTTTCACCCGTGATTTTGCCGTGAGCAGCGAAGTCAGCCTGAAGGACTGGAAATCCCGGCCCTTGTGGCGGCGGGTGCAACAGCGGGTGTGGGGGTGGCTGGACCGGTTGGTGGTCAATGTGCTGGATCGGCGCGGTTAGCCCACAATCAACCGTGGCCCACAAAAAAGCCCGACACGCAGGTCGGGCTTTTTCGTTTTAACGCTCGAAACGCTTACTGCACTTCCACCGCCAGGCTCTCACTGATCTTCTTCTGCCAGATGGCAGGACCGGTGATGTGAACCGACTCGCCCTTGCTGTCGACCGCGACAGTGACCGGCATGTCCTTGACCTCAAACTCGTAGATCGCTTCCATGCCCAGTTCCGGGAAAGCCAGTACCTGGGATTTCTTGATGGCCTGCGCCACAAGATAAGCGGCGCCACCGACGGCCATCAGGTAAACGGCTTTGTTGTCCCTGATTGCTTCGATGGCGGTCGGGCCGCGCTCGGACTTGCCGATCATGCCCAACAGGCCGGTCTGCTCAAGGATCTGACGAGTGAATTTGTCCATACGCGTGGCCGTTGTAGGACCGGCAGGCCCCACCACTTCGTCACCGACCGGATCGACCGGGCCAACGTAGTAGATGAACCGGCCTTTCAAGTCCACCGGCAGGCTTTCACCCTTGTTGAGCATTTCAACCATGCGCTTGTGCGCGGCGTCGCGGCCGGTGAGCATCTTGCCGTTGAGCAGGACGGTTTCGCCCGGCTTCCAGCTCTGCACGTCTTCCGGTGTCAGGGTGTCGAGGTTGACGCGGCGAGCCGACGGGCCGGCTTCCCAGACGATCTCAGGGTAGGCATCCAGCGGCGGCGCTTCGAGGGAAGCAGGGCCGGAGCCATCGAGCACGAAATGAGCGTGACGGGTGGCGGCACAGTTGGGGATCATGCAGACCGGCAGCGAGGCGGCGTGGGTCGGGTAATCCATGATCTTGACATCGAGCACGGTGGTCAGACCGCCGAGGCCCTGGGCACCGATGCCCAACTGGTTGACCTTCTCGAACAGCTCCAGACGCATTTCTTCCAGCTTGTTTGACGGGCCGCGTGCCTTCAGCTCGTGGATGTCGATGGATTCCATCAAGACTTCCTTGGCCATGACTGCCGCTTTCTCGGCGGTGCCGCCGATGCCGATCCCCAGCATGCCCGGCGGGCACCAGCCAGCACCCATCGTCGGCACGGTTTTCAGCACCCAGTCGACGATTGAGTCGGAGGGGTTGAGCATCGCCATTTTCGATTTGTTTTCCGAGCCGCCACCTTTGGCCGCTACGTCCACTTCCACGGTATTGCCGGGGACAATGGAGTAGTGGATCACGGCAGGGGTGTTGTCCTTGGTGTTCTTGCGGGCACCGGCCGGATCGGCGAGGATCGAGGCGCGCAGGACGTTTTCCGGCAAATTGTAGGCGCGACGCACGCCTTCGTTGATCATGTCGTCCAGGCCCATGGTGGCGCCATCCCAGCGCACGTCCATGCCGACGCGGACAAAAACGGTGACGATGCCGGTGTCCTGGCAGATCGGGCGATGGCCGGTGGCGCACATGCGCGAATTGATCAGAATCTGGGCCATGGAGTCGCGTGCAGCGGGGGACTCTTCACGCAGGTAGGCCTCGTGCATGGCCTGGATGAAATCCACGGGGTGGTAGTAGGAAATGAACTGCAAGGCGTCAGCGACACTCTGGATCAGGTCATCTTGCTTGATCACGGTCATTGGGCGCGCTCCTCTGATTTGGCGGGAACATTCGATTTGCGGGTGGCGACAGTACCGCTAATATCAGACGCCTGCATCATGATCAGGTGTCGGATAGCCGGGCGACACATCGGCAGTCGGCTTGAAAAGGCGCGGCAGTATAACCCGAGGCCCAATCTGGTACATCTGCCGGCGATGAATCAATAGTCCTCATCGCTCGACACGCTGAGTGATACATGGATGAAACAGATCGTTACGGCTGTCTGGTAGACAGGAATTTGAATAGTCATTTTTTGGCGCAAGCACTACAGTGGCAAGCTGCCTGCATTACCGCGCATGGCGCAGAATTGCCTTGATCTGGTGGCTTGAAGTAGTACAGGTCATCTTGCCGGTACGGGACGGATCCTTAATACCCATGATGAGTCAACGAGTGACTGCCCAAACCATCCAGCGTTTATTGCTGAAACGCTTCGCACTTGCTACCGGCACCTACGTGCTGGGGCTGATGCTCGTATGGATGGCCTATTTTACCGGCTATTACCATGCGTCCTTCTTCGGCATCTGGTGCACCAGCGTGCTGGTGCTCTTCTGCCAGGCTGCCCTGAGCCTGGTGTTCTTTGGAGGATACAACCGGCGTTTCAAAGACCCCAGCCTGACCGAGTTCCAGGTGCTGGTGGGGCTGGGCTGGCAGACGTTTCTGATCAGCCACGTCGAGTCCGCGCGCGGCACCTTTCTGGTGGTGTACGTCTTGGTGCTGATGTTCGGTCTGTTTCATTTGCGGCCCAGTGTCTTCGCCCGGTGCGCTTTTTTTGCGCTGCTGGGATTCGCCGGCGTCAATCTCTGGGACGCCAGCCACGGACGACTCGCTGATCCGGGCCTTGCCGTGATTCAAACCTGTGCGCTGTTTATCGTTTTCTCCTGGCTGTGCCTGTTTGCGCGGTTCGTGCAGAACTCGCGCAACCGTATGCATCAGCGCCGGATTACCCTGCAGGCGCACCAGGAAACCCTTCGCGGGATGATGCTGCAGCTCGAGGAACTGGCCTCCACCGACGAACTGACCAATCTCTATAACCGCCGTCACTTCTTGCGCATTGCCACCCGCGAGCTGGAGCACATGGATGGCAATTACACCGCCGGGCTGGCCTTGATCGATCTTGACCATTTCAAGCGGGTCAACGACATTCACGGCCACGCGGCCGGTGACCGGGTGCTGCAGATGTTCGGTAAAATCGCGGCGCAATGCCTGCGATCCGACGATATCCTCGCGCGCTATGGCGGTGAGGAGTTCGTGCTGCTGATCCCGCGCTGCACGCGTGCGCAATTGGTCGATTGCTGCGAGCGCATCAGGCTGGCGTTCACCCGCGTCACGCTGCCCGAATTTCCCGAGCTGGACCTGAGCCTTTCGATCGGCATGTCCGTGATCGAGCGCGGCGACCTTATGGATCGGGCATTGCAGCGCGCCGACCAGTCGCTGTATCGCGCCAAGCATCAGGGCCGCAACCGTTGTCACGGCGCCTGGGATTACGCCGATGCCTGATGTCCGTGCAGGCGGCCGACGATGGTCGGTCGCGCCTGCCAGCAATCTGCTCGACGCCCTTAACGAGGCTGGGTTTTTGGTGCCCTACAGCTGTCGCGCCGGCAGTTGCCACGCGTGCATGGTGCGCTGCATTTCGGGCGAACCGCTGGACGCCGCGCCCGAGGCACTGAGCGCTGAAAAACGTGCCCAGGGCTGGCGACTGGCGTGTCAGTGCCGAGTCGTCGACGACCTGGCCGTCGAAGTTTTCGACCCCTTGAACGATGGCTTGCCAGCGCAGGTCACGGCGGCGGACTGGCTAAGCCCATCGGTCCTGCGCTTGCGCCTCTCCCCTGAGCGGGCGCTGCGCTATCGCGCTGGCCAGCATCTGGTGCTGTGGACCGCGAGCGGCGTCGCGCGGCCCTACTCGTTGGCGAGCGTGCCGGGGGATGATCCGTTTTTGGAGTTTCATATCGAATGCCATCGTACGGGTGCTTTCGTCGACGTCGCCCGTACGTTGCAGCCTGGCGATTCGGTTCGCCTCGGTGAGCTGCGCGGCGGCGCATTGCATTACGATCCCGACTGGCAGGACCGGCCGTTGTTGCTGCTGGCGGCGGGCACCGGGTTGGGCCCGCTGTGGGGCGTGTTGCGAGAGGCTTTGCGGCAGGGTCATCGGGGTGACATCCGCTTGCTGCACCTGGCGCGAGACACGCAGGAGCATTACTTGCACCTGGCGCTGAACGAGTTGGCGCACCGGCACCCGAATCTCTCCGTGGACTCGGTCGAGACGGCGCAGTTTGCGACGCTGCTTGGCGGGTTACGGGTGACATCCCGTCAGACGGTCGCGCTGGTGTGCGGATCGCCTGCGAGCGTCGAGGCATTTTCCAAAAGGCTGTTCATCACCGGCTTGCCGCGCGGGCAGTTGCTGGCGGATGTGTTCGTGGAGAAAGGCTGAGCTGACCCGCATTAACGAAAAAGCCCCGCGCTCTCACGAGGCGGGGCTTTTTCAGTCCTGCGGTGCTGCTTAAACCATTGGATCGCCAACGTGCAGAATCTTCATGCCGTTGGTGCCGCCGATGGTGTGGTAGCTATCGCCTTTGGTCAGAATGACCCAGTCGCCTTGCTCAACCAGGCCACGCTTGACCAACTCATCCACAGCCGACTGGCTGACTTGACCTGCCGGCAAGGCCGCCGGGTCGAACGGGATGGTGTAAACGCCGCGAAACATCGCCGCGCGAGCCTGAGTAGCGCGATGCGGGGAGAAGGCGTAGATCGGCACCGAGGAACGGATGCGCGACATGATCAGCGGCGTATAGCCACTTTCGGTCAACGCGATGATCGCTTTCACGCCAGGGAAGTGGTTGGCGGTGTACATGGCGGCCAGCGCAATGCTTTCGTCACAACGGGTGAACGAGTGACCGATGCGGTGGCTGGAGGTCTTGCCGGTCGGATGACGCTCGGCGCCGACGCAGATCCGCGCCATCGCTTCAACGGCTTCTACCGGGTAGGAGCCGGCGGCGCTTTCTGCCGACAGCATGACCGCGTCGGTGTAGTCGAGCACGGCGTTGGCCACGTCCGATACTTCAGCGCGAGTGGGCATGGGGCTGGAGATCATCGACTCCATCATCTGCGTCGCAACGATGACGGCCTTGTTATGGCGACGGGCGTGCAGGATGATTTTTTTCTGGATGCCCACCAGCTCGGCGTCGCCGATTTCCACGCCCAGGTCGCCGCGGGCAACCATGACCGCGTCACTGGCGCGAATCAGCGCGTCGAGGGTTTCGTCGTCTGCCACGGCTTCGGCGCGTTCGATCTTCGCCACCAGCCAAGCGGTACCACCGGATTCGTCACGCAGTTTGCGCGCGTATTCCATGTCGGCAGCGTCGCGCGGGAACGAAACGGCCAGGTAGTCCAGGTCCATCTCGGCGGCGAGCTTGATGTCCTGCTTGTCTTTCTCGGTCAGCGCTGGCGCCGTGAGGCCGCCGCCGCGACGGTTGATACCTTTGTGATCCGACAGCGGACCGCCGATGGTCACGGTGCAATGCAGTGCATCGGCAGTCTGGGTGTCAACGCGCATGACCACGCGCCCGTCGTCCAGCAGCAGCTCGTCGCCGACGCCGCAATCCTTGACCAGATCGGGGTAATCGATACCAACGATGTCCTGGGTGCCTTCGGTCAGAGGATGGCTGGTGGAGAAGGTGAATTTGTCACCCACCTTCAGCTCGATCTTCTTGTTGACGAATTTGGCGATGCGGATCTTCGGGCCTTGCAGGTCGCCCAGCAACGCGACGAATCGGCCGTTCTTGGCGGCGATGTCGCGGATCAGCTTCGCGCGAGCCTTGTGCTCGTCGGGCGTGCCGTGGGAGAAGTTCAGGCGGGCGACGTCCAGGCCGGCGAGAATCAACTTCTCGATGACTTCCGGCGAATTACTGGCAGGGCCCAGTGTGGCTACGATTTTGGTGCGGCGAACGGTCATGCACAAACTCCTTAAATGAAGCGCAGCGAGAGGCTACTACTGTATTGCTCTGTAGTCATTGTTCGTTTGCACTACCCGGGCGCCGAATCGCTGGTCACGGGGCGGTGTGCGGGGGCGCAAATCGGCCTTGAAGAAATTGGTCGATACGCCGATACAAGGGCTGAGCACAGGAGACTCTCATGCGAATCGTGATGATATTAGTGGCGCTGTTGGCCTTGGGTGGCTGCACCCGTTGGGCGATGAACAGCCATTTGAACAATGCCAACCGCGCCTACGCCCAAGGCGACTGTGACGCAGTGATGTACAACTTGTCCAAAGTCGACCGGGAGAGCCGTTCACGTCGCTATGTGCAGCCCGAGGTCTCGATGTTGCGCGGCCAGTGCCTGGAACGCCAGAAGTTCTACATGGACGCGGTCCAGACCTACCAGTTCATCATCACTCAATACCCCGAAAGCGAGTACGCGTTCCGGGCCAAGGCCCGCCTCGATACGCTTCATCAGCTGGGCCACGACAACCTGGCGCCGCCCGCGACGCCACGGCCTGCGTCACGCTAGTTACACCCGAGTGGATGTACGGTTACGTTTTCGGGTGGATATCCGAGAAACCTGAGCTAGGCTGCGATGGGTAGGGAGCTAAGTATTAAGCATCGGTGGCGCATGCCGTCGTTGCTCAATGCATGGCGATGTTTGCGTTTATCGGTAAATCGGATGGGCAGCAGTGACTTTTGCCTATGCCGGCTGAGTCAGAGAACGTCATCGTTTTTTCAATGATGGATTCTGGCATTACACGGGTCTGGCAGTTCCGTGCGAGCGAATCCCAAAGCACTAGCGCGGCCATGCTCAATGGTCATCTCAGGGCGAGTGTCCGAATGCTGAACGAAAGACGAATAGAGCGTCATCAACTGCCTTACTACCTGCAAGTGTTCAACCGGTACACCGACAGACCGATGGGCTGTCTGGGAAACGTGTCGGAGCAGGGTCTGATGCTGATCAGTGATCTGCCCATTCTGGTCGGGGCCGATTTTCAGTTGCGCCTCAAGGTACCGGACGGCAAGAACGGTTTGTACAACATCGATATTGATGCGAGCTGCCTCTGGTGCCAGGAAGATGAAACCCCACGGGTGTTCGATTCCGGTTTTCGCTTGCAAACAGCACCGGCTGAATACTTCGTGCTGATCCAGGCGTTGCAGCGTTATTTCAGTTTCTACTCGCTGGAAGCCTCCGCTTGAGGACTGGCGCTTTATAACGCGCCAGCTTTTTTCCAGCTCATGTAGCGGCTCACCAACTCGGGCCCCAGCTCACTGGGGCGCACGTCGAGAACCGGAATCCGGTGGGCGAGCAGTCGATCATGCAGCTCCCCTCGGGCGTTGACTGTCTCAATCGCCCCGCAATAGTCCACAGCCTGTTGCCACGTTTGCACCGGTGCCCGGCGCAGATCATCGAGCACGCCCTCGCGCAGGCTGGCGATCAGCACGCGATGGTGACAGCTCAGTTGCTTGACTGCTTGCAACAGCTGCTCGTCATCTTCGTCCCGCAGGTTGGTGATCATTACCACCAGGGCGCGGCGTTTCTGACGCGCGAGCAGCCTGTTCACCGCCGCAGCGTAGTCGGCAGGACGCTGGGTCGCGTTCACGGCGTAAAGCTGGTTTAACAGCACATTCAGTCGGCTCGCGCCTTTGACGGGCGCAAGATAGCGGTCCTTATCCCCTGCGAACGTTGAAACACCCACTGCGTCGCCTTGCCTCAACGCCACATAGGCCAACAGCAGGCAGGCGTTCAGTGCGTGGTCGAAATGCGACAGGTCTGCGTCCTGGCTGCGCATGCGTCGGCCGCAATCGAGCATGAAGAGGATCTGCTGATCGCGTTCGTCCTGATATTCCCGGGCGATGGGCGCGCGATGCCGCGCGGTGGCTTTCCAGTCAATCTGGCGCAGGCTGTCGCCTTCGCGAAACTCACGAAGTTGATGGAATTCCAGCCCCAGCCCCCGCCGTGGATGCTGACGAACACCCATCTGCCTGAGCCAGTTTTCGACGCCTGGCAGCTGCCCGTTGTGCAGCCGCGAGAAATCCGGGTACACCCGGACGGTGCTGACATCTGGCAGATAGCGCCTGGAGAACCACAGGCGTAACGGGCTGCGGATATGGATTTCGGTTTGCTCGAGCGAGAAATCACCCCGACTGGCGAAGCGCAGTCGATAGGTCAGCTGGGCTGTGCGCTGCGGACGCAAAACGACGTGCTGCGGCAGATTCACGGTTTCGTAGCGCGCGTGCGGCTCCGAAGGCCCGTGATCAAAGAGCGACAACGAAAGCGCGCGCGGGGAATCGTGCTCCAGTTCAACGCGCACTTCGCTCCAGCGTCCCATCGCCAGGCTGCTGTTCATATGGCGTTTGACCCGAGGGGACGGGAGGCGCCACAGCCAGAGCGCATCCAGCACAGCCACGACAGTCAGCAGCGAAAGCAGAACCCAGAAAAGACCATCCAGCTTTGCAACCGGGCCTCGCCCAAGCGCCTGCAACACGCCGAGCAACAGGGATACGCCGAGCAGAACGGCCAGCCACCCAAGCAGGGGTTTTGACGGCGTGAGCAGTGACTTCATCGGCGCGGCGCTGCCACCTGATCCAGCAGTTGCTTGAGCACTTGATCCACGGTCGTCCCTTCCATGTCCAGTTCAGGTGCGAGCCGCACCCGATGACGCAGCACCGCCAGCGCGCAGCCCTTGATGTCGTCGGGCAGGACAAACTCTCCACCGCGCAGCAGCGTTCGCGCACGGGCTCCCCTGACCAGAGCGATGGACGCCCGCGGGCCTGCCCCCAGCGCGAGGCCGGGCCAGGTGCGCGTCGCCCGTGCCAGCCGCACGGCGTAGTCAAGCACCTGGTCATCCGCCGGCAGCTCGCTGGCGATTCGTTGCAGCGCCTGCACATCCCGGGCTTGCAGCAGCGTGCGTAATGGCTGCACATCAAGCATGTCGGAACGCGTTGAGCGGGTGACCTGGCGCACCATTTCCAGCTCCTGCTCCGCCTGCGGGTAGTCCATGCGCACCTTGAGCATGAAACGGTCTAGTTCGGCTTCGGGCAGCGGATAAGTGCCTTCCTGCTCGATCGGGTTCTGCGTCGCCAGCACCATAAACGGTTGCGGGACGGCAAGGGCGCGGCCTTCCAGCGTGACCTGACGTTCCTGCATCGCTTCAAGCAGCGCCGCCTGGGTCTTCGCCGGTGCGCGGTTGATCTCGTCGGCAAGCAGCAGGTGGGTAAAAAGCGGCCCCTTGCGCAGCTTGAATTGCTCGCTTTGCATGTCATAAACGGCGTGGCCGGTGACATCGCTGGGCATCAGGTCGGGTGTGAACTGAATGCGCGCAAAGTCGCCGCCAAAGCACCGGGCCAGTGCCCGCACCAGCAGTGTCTTGCCCAGACCGGGTACGCCTTCGAGCAACACATGGCCACCGCCGATCAGGGCAGTCAGCACGTCATCGATGACAGCATCCTGCCCGATGAGCGCTTTTTGAAGTTCGTGTCGCACCGCCTGCGCCAGATGAATTGCCCGTTGACGCTGCTGCGCCGGATTACTGGTGGGAGCGGCTTGAGGTTCAGCGTCTCTTGTATCCCGGGTCGGCTCGCCAGGATGAAGCTCATGGCTGACGTGGCTCGGCTCGGTCGGTTGATCGCTCATAAGGCATTCCTGAGGGTTTGCAGGTAGGCAACCTGACGGGTGAATTCGCTGCTGGAAAGGCGCTGCTCGGGCCGTGGACGTAGCGCCTTGCCGACGCTGCTGGTGGACTGACCTGTCATGCGCGCCAGTGTTTGCCATTGTTCGGTCACCGCCAGCGTTTCAAAGCCTGGGTGACGTTGCCGGGCGCGAGTGAAGATGTCCTGTTGCAGGGCGCGCAGCGCAGCGTGGTGACCTTCGCGGCGAAGGATGAAATCGGCACTGGCACGCAGGTGTTCGCTGAGCTGCCGTCGCCCGCGATCATGGGTTGGCACCATCGGGCCATGGCGCGTGCCGGCACGCCAGACGATCGTGACGAGACACAGCGCCAAGACAAACAATGCCTGGGGGAAGTACTTCCCGAGCAAACCGAACAGGTTGTCGTGGTCGGTGCGCAGCAACATCGTGACGGTGCTGTCCTGGCTTAGATACCAGAGCAGCCAGGCGTTGTCGTATCCACCGATGGCGTCGGTCTTCCAAAGCTCGGCGTCGGTCACGACGGTGATCAGCCCGTTGCCGTAAACCATCTGCAGCAGATGCGTGGCGTCGGCGCTGTTGGCCCACGACCGCGCATGGTCCTCAGGGTCATCAAGATGGAATGCCGGATCGAAGCTCATGTACGCCGGGTCGTTTTCGTTCTGGACGTACAGTCGGGTCAGCTCAGGCCAGGGCATTTCCGGAGCCTGAAGTTCCGGGACGCTCAGCGGGATGACAGGTTTGATTTGGGCGCGCTGCCGCTCGCGGTCCTGTTCTTGAAGGTCTCGGGACAGGAATTGGCGAAGCTGCAGCGCATCCAGCAGGAGATCACCGCTGTTGCCACGGTCTTCATCCCATATCTGCTCGGCGACAAACAGCAGCCGGCCGCCGGAACGTGCCCACGCCAGTACGCGGTTGACCTCGGAAGGTGTCATGTTTTCCCGTGAGTCCAGGAGCATCAGTGTCTGCGGCTGCTTGCCAAGCTCCGGGAGGGTCGTCAGCGTCTGGGCATTCTTTACTTCCATGCCTTGCTTGCGCAGAAACGTCTGCGCGGCGAGGTAAGGATTGGCTCGTGCTTCGGGAGACGGACCCTGATCGACGGTTTCCTGGTAGCGCTCCAGACGCTTGAATAGGGGGACACTGGCAATGGCCACGCTCACCAACATCAGCATAACGACCAGCCCGATGATCCATCGCCGACTCATGCCGTGACCCCGGGCGTGAACAGCTTCCGCCAGCCTTCGCAGAGCAAGTGCCGCGCCTGCTCAGGCGGAGTTTGATGCCCATAGGCAAGATTCTGCCAATGCCGCGTCAGCTCGCTGCTGAATTCATTGAGGCTCGGCTGGTTGAGTTCGGCGATGCGCGCCAGTATCTGGCCTTCGGTGTCGGCAGTTTTAAGAGGCAGGCGGTAGTCGGTCACCAGGCGGCTCAGCAGCGCCCGGTACAGCAGGCCCAACGCCTCGCGGGGCGACGTAAGCCAGAGTTTCTCGGCTGCGGCTGCGACGTCTGCCGGCAGGGTCTCAGCGCGAAGTTGCAGGCCGAACAGTTGCTGAGGGGCGTTCGTGGAGCGGGCACGTCTGGTCGGAGTTCTTCCGACGAACGTCGCCAGCCATGCCCGATATCGCCAGATTACCCACGCGGACGTCAGTACGAGCAGCGACCACAACAACACCTCGAATGCCGCCGACAGGGTTTTACCTACGTTCAGCAGGCTCACCACAAGCTGCGCGATCCAGTCAGGCGTCGCCCTGGAACCAGCACGGTGCCCGGTCTGCGCGAGGCGCCAGCCGGACTCCACTTTCGGGTTCTTGAAGGGGGGGTGCTCCAGCACTGAGTGGGCAGCGCCCCGTGATGCCTCGCTGGTCAAGGGCTGGGCAAGCAGGCGCGGCGAATCCGGCGGTGCTGCGTCGAGGTCGGTCTGTGGGTTATCCAGTGGGGGCAGCGGGCAGCTGTAGCCCGACTCGGCGGGAACCGCTTCGGCCTCTGATAAGTCCGCCATTGCCGGAACGGGCAGCAAGGCCACAGTGAGAAAACTGCTCAAAAGGATCGTCAGCGCGCTGCCAAGGACACGCTGCCGGAGTTTGCGAAAACCCAGTTCAATGTCCCATGCCTCCAGCGTGGTTCGCCGATTAAGGTAAAGCGCAAACCCGCACGAGACATAAACCGGCCCCCAGACGACCAGTACCAGAGCATAAAACCCGTTGGTCAGATGCTCCAGCCAGTTCCACTCACCTTCAACGTCCAGCAGGCTGCGCCAGGACCAGTCCGCTTCGATCTGCGGCGGGATCATCGCGTAGAACAGCGCCATCAGTCCGAGCCAGAAGGTCAGTTCGATCGCGCTGCCCGCCGCAGTTAACCATCGCGCGATCATGACGTTGTTTTGGCCGAGCACGGCCAGGCGATGCGCACGCGGCAGGCCGTCGAGGCCTTCGAGTTGTTGCACCGGCTGAAAGAAGGCGCGGCTGAGGCTGAAACGGCGCCAGGTCAGGCTTGCAATCAATTGCGGCTTGAGCACCGAGGGGAAGTGTTTCAGTGCCTGCTTCAAAGAAGGTGCCGAACCAAACAGTGCCTGCGACAGGATCAGCAGCGGCAGACGCTCGTACGCAGGTTTCAGCCACCAGAATACGAGGATTGCCAGCGAGGGGTAGTCCCATAGCAGCACCGTCAGCAGCGTGAAGAGAGGCAACGTGACAATGGCCCAACTGAGCATCAACAAGGTGCGGTGCTTCTGAGCCAGCAATATTCCGAGGTCCAGGGCTTCCCAGGGCGTGCGGGGGCGAATGGCCACGCTGGCGTCAATCAGGCGCATGGGGCGTGCGTCCGGCAAGAGTCAGATAGGTGCAGACCAGCAACCACAGCGCGGCACCCACCAGATATTTAGCCCCCGCTGACGGCCAGGTCATCGACGACCAGTACGCTTCGATAAACGCCGCGATCAATAGGAACATCATTACGCCGCCGATCAGTCGCACGCTGATGATTGCAGCCCCGCGAAGAGCTTCACTTCGGCGCAGGCGGCCGGGAGAGACCAGCGCCCAGCCCAGTTTCAGCCCGGCAGCGCCCGCCAGCATGATGCCTGTCAGTTCAAAGGCGCTGTGCCCCGCCACGAACGGCCAAAACGTATTGCCAAGGCCCGCCTGCGTCAGATGGCCTGCAACCGCTCCGATCATTACGCCGTTGAAGAACAGAAAAAACAGGCTGCCGATACCGAAGAACACACCGCTGGCGAATGTCTGGAAAGCGATGCCGACGTTGTGCATGACGTAGTACCCGAACATCAACCCGTCGGTACTCGACGTGCGCTCGGCGGCCAGGCCGATGCGCCGTGCAGCGGGTTCGTACATGGCGTGCATTTCAGCGACATCGGCGGGGCTGACCAGGCTGTATATCAGGTCCGCAGAACCGTAGACCAGAAGCCCCATGAGCATAAGGCTGCCGAAGAACAACAGCCCGGCGAGCGCCACCCAGCGCCATTCGGCACGCACCGCACGCGGGAACTCCGCGAGGACAAAGCCAAGCAATTGCACGGCGAAGTGGCTTCTATGGCGATACAGCTGCTGGTGGCCGCGCGTCGCAAGCTGCTGGAGCTCCTCGACCAGATAGCTTGTGTATCCGCGGTCGAGCGCCAGCGCCAGGTGCTGGCAGATCTGTCGATACTCCCGGCTGAACCCGACGGCAGATTCGCTTTTGCGGCGGCTGCGCTCCAAGTCGTCAAGCCGTGCCGCAAAGCGTTGCCAGCTCTCCTGATGGCGCTGCTCGAACAGATTCTGCTTCATGCCGATTTCCGCGTCATGGGGCACCGACCAGGCTGTGAGCAATGCCATTCAACTGCCGGACCGGGTGATGTGGATCTGCAGTGGAGGACAGCTGCAACGGCTGTGTGACGATCGCGGCAAGTTCCTGAGCTCTGGCGGGGGACAGCGAGCCTAGCCGCTCTGCAAATGCGCTGATAACACGTTGTTCTTCCAGGGTGAGAGGTAAGGGCGGGAGACACGCAGCGGCTTCAATCAATGCCGGCCGCTGCGCAGGCAGGTCCCGGTAGATCACCAAAGTGTCTGCGGCAAGATCGCCAAGGCGTTTGAAGTTCGGATGCTGCAGGCACGCAAACCCACCCACGCAGTAGCCGAACGGCAGCATGTCGACAAAACGCAGCAGGTTGCGCAACACCGACGCAGCCCAGCCGACCGGTGTGCCGTCATCGTGAACGACGCGCAGCCCCATGATCTGTTTGCCTGGCGTGCGCCCCTGGTGCAGTACTTCGAAGAGCACCATATAGCCCCATGTTCCGAGAAACAGCGCGAGCATGAACAGCCCGGTCCCGAAGTCCCCCAGCGTACCCAGCAGAAAGAACAGCGTGCCGAGCACGACACCACGGATCATCAGGTCGATGGCAAATGCGAGCGAGCGGGAGATGACGCCGGCCGGGCGCAGTACGAGATAGATGCCTTCAGGCGTTTCGATGCGTACGCGGGTATCCAGCGCTGGCGGCGGGGCAGTCATGCTGGGCTCTGCACGCGTGGGGGACATAAATTAAGGTACGCCGGTGAAAGAGGTTTGATGCTAGCCACGCGGAGGTGGCTAAGCAACCGGATGATTCTGGCAGATGCGTGGGAAGTGTCCTGTTACAACTTGCTTGCTCTTGAGCGCCGTCACTTTCCCACAAACTGTGTCGCGATATCCTCTGCGATCCAAAGGCGGCGGTGAGGGCTGACGCATAAGGGCATCTGTTAGACTCGACCGGTCTTTGTTCAGGATCAGCCCGTGACTTCCAGCATCTTCTGGTACGACTACGAAACCACCGGGATCAATCCCCGTAATGATCGCCCGCTGCAAGTGGCGGGCATTCGCACCGATGATCAGCTCAACGAGATCGGCGAGCCGATCAATCTTTATTGCCAGCCCAGTGACGACATCCTGCCTCACCCGGCGGCCTGTCTGGTCACGGGGATCACACCGCAGCGGCTCGCGGAAAAGGGCCTGTGTGAAGCGGATTTCATGACTCGGCTCCACGCTGAAATGTCACGGCCCGGCACCTGCGGCGCAGGCTACAACACCCTGCGCTTTGACGATGAGATGACCCGCTACAGTCTTTACCGCAACTTCTTCGATCCCTATGCCCGTGAGTGGCAAGGCGGTAACAGTCGCTGGGATTTGATCGATGTGGTGCGCACGGCCTATGCGCTGCGTCCGGAGGGCATTGTCTGGCCGGAAGAAGACGGACGGGTCACGCTGAAACTGGAGCGGTTGACCGCGGCCAACGGAATCGACCATGGCCATGCCCATGATGCGTTGTCCGACGTCCGTGCAACGATTGCGCTGGCGCGTCTGGTCCGTGACAAACAACCGAAGCTCTACAGTTACCTGTTTGAGTTGCGCAACAAGCACAAGGTGCAGGATCAGATCCGATTGATGCAGCCGCTCGTACATATATCCGGTCGGTTTTCTGCCGCGCGTAGTTATGTGAGCGTGGTACTTCCGCTGGCCTGGCATCCGGTCAACCGAAACGCGTTGATCGTATGTGACCTCTTTCATGACCACAGCCCTTTGCTGGACGAAGACGGCGAGAGTTTGCGTCAGCGTTTATATACCCGCCGCGAGGATCTGCTCGACGGCCAGTTACCGATTCCGCTCAAACTTTTGCATGTGAACAAGTGCCCCGTCATCGCCCCGCTGAGCGTGCTGCGTGAAGAAGATCGGCAGCGCCTGCAGATCGATATGGATGTTTATAAAACCCGAGTGGCGGCGTTAAACGACGGGCAAGCGATCTGGCAAGACAAGTTGAAAAGTGTTTATTCGAGTGAGAACTTCGCGGCCAGCGAGGACCCGGAGCAACAGTTATACGACGGCTTCATCAATGATCGCGACCGGCGTCTCTGCGAACAGGTGAGAACGGCAGAGCCGCAGCAGCTGGCCACCGATGTCTGGCCGTTCGACGATCCACGGTTGCCCGAATTACTTTTCCGCTATCGCGCCCGCAACTTTGCCGAAACGTTGAGCGCTGTCGAACAGCAACGCTGGCAAGCGTTTTGCCGATTGCGCCTGAGTGACCCCGAAGCCGGCGCGCCCAATACACTCAAGGCGTTCAGTCGTGCACTGGTCGAGCGCTCACTGAAAGCGACCCCGGAGCAACTCAAAGTCCTCGCCCAGTGGCAGGAATACTCCCTGGATTTGAAACAGCGCTTGGGACTCTGAACCACCGGGCACTGTGACTAAAGGACAGTCATAAAAAACGCCAGCATGGGCTGGCGTTCTTCAATAGGATCGTACATCTCTACGCGATGGCGGACGCCCTACCTGGAATTAATCCAGCAGAGTTGCCCAACCTTCAACTTCGTCGCCGCCCCACTTGGCTTTCCACTCTTTCAACGTCTTGTGGTTGCCACCTTTGGTTTCGATGATCTCACCGTTGTGCGGGTTCTTGTATTGTTTGACCTTGCGAGCGCGCTTGGTGCCGACCGGTTTTGCAGCAGCGCCACGTGGTGCCTTCATTTTGGATTCTGGGTCCAGCAGCGCGATGATGTCACGCAGGGACTTTTGATATTCACCCATCAACGTGCGCAGTTTGCCTTCGAACTCAAGTTCTTTCTGCAGTTTGTCGTCTTGTTGCAGGTTCTGCAGGCGGGCTTGCAGTTCTTTGATGGCTTCTTCTGTTGCGCGGTATTCGTTGATCAGTGACATGGGGATGACCTATGTTGTGATGTGAGGGGCGTGAGCAATGGCCGCATAATAATCAGAGTGTTTACGCAAGTAAACATTTAAGAAAAGTTTTATCTGTAGCATTTTGAAATAGCCTCAGACGCGACCCCGTTTTAGATACACATGTCACGTTATAGATCGCAATGACCCTACCGTTTACAAGTGCAGTTTCTGGCGCCGTGTATCCGCCGTCAGTGCCCCGCCGGAGCAGTTGTGCATTATCGGCGGTGGGGTGCGCTTTTTTGCCGCCGCAAATGAGCGGCATCGGAATACTGCACAGTTCTCGGGTAATCGCTAGAATGGCGGCCTTTGCGAAGTTCTGGAGTTTTTCACATGCGCACTTTTCGTCTGGTGATTGCTTGCCCGGACCGTGTTGGTATCGTTGCCAAGGTCAGTAACTTTCTGGCGTCATACAATGGCTGGATCACCGAAGCGAGCCATCACTCCGACAGTCTCAGCGGCTGGTTTTTCATGCGCCATGAAATCCGCGCCGATTCGTTGCCCTTCGATCTGGAAGGTTTTCGCCAGGCCTTTGCGCCCATCGCCGATGAATTTTCGATGGACTGGCGCATTACCGACTCCGCACAAAAGAAGCGCGTTGTGCTCATGGCGAGCAGGGAGTCCCATTGTCTGGCCGACTTGCTGCACCGCTGGCACAGCGACGAACTGTATTGCGAAATCGCCTGCGTGATTTCCAACCATCAAGACTTGCGCAGCATGGTCGAGTGGCACAACATTCCTTATTACCACGTGCCGGTTGACCCTCAAGACAAACAGCCGGCGTTCGCCGAAGTCTCCCGCCTGGTCAAGCACCATGAAGCTGACGTAGTTGTACTTGCGCGCTACATGCAGATCCTGCCACCGCAGTTGTGCCGCGAATACGCGCATCAGGTGATTAATATTCACCACAGCTTCCTGCCTTCGTTTGTCGGCGCCAAGCCTTACCATCAGGCGTCACTGCGCGGCGTGAAACTCATTGGCGCCACGTGCCACTATGTCACCGAAGAACTGGACGCCGGTCCTATCATCGAGCAGGACGTGGTGCGTGTCAGCCATCGTGACAGTATCGAAAACATGGTGCGTTTCGGTCGGGACGTGGAAAAGATGGTGCTGGCTCGCGGCCTGCGCGCGCACCTGGAAGACCGTGTGCTGGTGCATGACAACAAGACAGTGGTGTTCGATTAAACCGCATTGCTGCGCCGGACTTGCGCCGGCGCTTCGGGTGGCGGGCAGGTCAGCAGGTTCTACTGAAAGGCAGGGGCATCCAATATGAGCAACCCATTCGACAAGGCCACCTCCAAAGCCCCGCCGACCGTAGGGGAGGGCTGCCTGAGTCGTTACGACGTCGATGCGATGACGGCGCAGGACGGCGCCGAATTCGAGGGGGCCGAAGCGTTGTGGAAGCAGCTGATGCCGGCAGAGCCAGACGAACAGTCAGGCGGCCTTGATCCGCAGTAGCTTGTGCAGCAACGGCCGCCCCACCATCAGCAGGAATACCGGCCCGCCCGCCACCAGATAAAAGTAATAAGTAACGATCCGCCAGATCAGGATCGCGGCAGCGGCCGTCGACTTGCCAACCATCGGCGCCAGCAGGGCGGCGGAGGTCAGTTCAGCGGCGCCGGCCCCACCCGGTGAAAGGCTGAATTGCCCGGCACTCAGCGACAGCATCTGCACCAGAAACGTCCACGCCCAATCGATATTGGCGCTTAACCCCTGCAGCGCCAGGTAAAGCACGCTGTAACGCAAACTCCAGTGAACGCAGGTCAATGCAAATACCTGAAACAGGATGCGGTGGGGCATCTTCCAGGTTTCAGCCAGTGCGTCCCGAAAATGCAGCAGCTTGCGCGCCCATCGTATGCGCGTACTGTTTTTGCGCTTCAAGCGTTTGAGTACGCGACCGTTGAACAGAATGATTCGTCGGTGATACCGCGCGAAACCGGCGCAAGCGCAGAGTCCGGCACCGATCAATAGCGCGCTCGCTATCAGCATCCATTCGAGGTTTTCGCTAAGTTTATGGAACACGGCATAAATCAGAATGCCGATCAGCGCCATCAGGAAGAACACCAGGTCCATCAGCTGATCAGTGGCGAAGGCCGCCGTGCTTTTCGCAGGCCCAATGCCGCTGCGCGAGAGCAACGCGACCAGCGTCAGTGGCGCTCCGCTGCCCCCTGGCGTGGCGCAATACGCGAACTCGGTCGCCATCACCACCGCCAGGCTTTTGCGCAAGCCGAGCCCGCTTGCGCTGTCGCCGAGCAGCAGGCGCAGGCGCATGGTGTTCATGCACCAGCCCACCAAGACCATGGCGAACATGCCGATGAGCAGCAGGATCGGAAAGTTGCGCAGGCGGTGGAACATGTCCGCCCCGCCCATGAAAAACGGAATGAGCAGGGCGAGAATCAGCGCTGCTGCGAGCCAGCCTAATCGCCTCACGCCACGGACCTGGAGACATTCAAGGCCTGCAGCCACGCAAATTTGGTCATCGGCTTGCGGCCTTTATCCAGCAGACGCTCAAGGACTTGCAGCCAGTAACGGCGAGAGAATTCATGGCGCATGTCGACGGGGTGAAGCCCCAGACGGAGCGTTGCGGCGTTTTGCAAATGAGCCTCGCGATGATCGCTGATGATTTTTGATACGCCTCGGCGCCAGGCACTGCGAGCGCTCCAGACGATACCCGGCGCATCGATCCGGGAAAAGTCCGGCAAACGATACAAGTGTTGGGCATCACTTGTGTAGTCCAAAGGCAGTTTTCGCAGCGCATTGCGTGTGCCGTCGCTCATCAGCCACGCAGGGGCGACGAATCCGTGGAGCGGCCATTCATTGCGCGTGAACACTTCGATGCCGGCTTCGAGTCGCTGCAACGCTTGTTGCTCGGTCAGGGTATAGAACTCGCCTTCCCATGTGTAAATACGCCGCATGAAGAAGCCTTGAGGGGTTCGCGGAGGAGGGCTGTCGTCGCAATGGTAATAGCCGTGCAGCGCCAACTCATCGCCTCGGGCCAGACGCCGGCGCATCAACCGCTGAAAGTCAGGATTGGCGTCGATTCGGTCCTGCTTGTGGAAATCAGGCACCACCAGCCAAGTGATAGGGATATTGCCCATCGCATCGACGGCTTCCACAAAGGGGCGGTAATCCGGCCAGGTCTGGGGTGCCACGTCATGAAGGACCAGCATCACGCTGCGCTGTGCATTTATAGAGTGTTCAACCATGAGCGTAGACCGGCTGATGGGCGCCAAGCACTGCCCGATAATGGCCAAGCAGGCCGTTGACTACGTTATCCCACGCGTAATGCGCCTCGACATGACGCCGCGCATCCGCACCTCTCGCTGCGACATCCGTGCTGAACAATTGACGAACCGCGGCGGCCATTGCAATCGGGTGGTTGGGTTCGCAGAGCAATCCGCAACGCTCGGGAATGATCTCGCGGAATGCCCCTGCCTCTACCGCTACCACCGGGATACCGCTGGCCATGGCTTCGATCACCACCAGGCCAAAGGTTTCCTGGTCGCCTGCGTGCACCAATGCGTCAGCGCTGGCCAAAAGGCGTGCGACCTCAACGGCCGGTCGGAACTCGCCCATCACGGTCACGTTGTCCGGCACGCCAGCGGGCATGTGCGAGCCCACCAGCAGGAGGTGATAGCCAGCGCCCAGAGCCTTCATGCAATCGAGCAGAACTGGCAGGTTCTTTTCCTTGGATCCGCGACCGGCGAACATCAGCAGCCGGGTTTCTTCGCTGAGGCCGAGTTCGGTTTTCAGCCCGGGGTCGCGGCGAGAAGGGTGAAAGGTCAGTAGGTCGACCCCCAATGGCTGCACATGCACGTCTTTGACGCCGAGGCGGATCAGCTTGTCCGCCATCGCAGCGCTTGGCGCCAGCACTCGGTCGAAGTTGCCGTAGAGTTTGCTGACGTAGTTCTCGACATTCGCGCCTAGCCACGCGCCGATCCGGTTGCTCACCAACAGCGGCAAATCCGAATGATAGAAACCAATGACGGGCACATCCAGCTGACGGCGGGCGTTCAGCGCCGCCCAGGCCGTCAGGTAAGGATCGCCGACCTCGATCAGGTCGGGCCTTAACGATTGCAATGCATCCCGCCACGGCCCGACGCGTATCGGAAAACGGTAACCGTTGCCAAACGGCACGGGCGGCGCGGGGACGCGGTACACACCGTCCTCATGGCTGCTTTGCGGGCCGGGAATGAGCAGGCTGTGTCGCACGTCCGGGTAGGCCGCCAGTCGACGATGTTTAGCGTCAAGATAGGTGCGCACGCCACCGCTGGCAGGGGCGTAGAACATGGTCATGTCAGCGATATGCACAGTGAACCTCCGTCCGTGTCTGGTGCTTCTGGTTGACCATCTACCGATACAGATGTTCGGTTGCAGGTCGTCGGTGGACGCGTTCGGCGAGTGTCACGCCGCTTGCGCTAAAGTGGTGAGGCGGCTCGGGTTTATGTGAAGCGCTGCCACGACGGTCGGTGTCAGCATGACGCTGCCGGAAATATCAATGGGACACTTGGGTGAACAGATGCCTGACTCACAACAGATCGTTATTGGCGCTGACCTGAAGGGTCAGGCAGTGGGGCAGGCGATGCGTCTGGCCAATCGCCACGGCTTGGTGGCCGGCGCGACCGGCACCGGCAAAACCGTGACCTTGCAGCGGTTGGCCGAAGCGTTCAGCGATGCCGGCGTCGCGGTGTTTGCTGCCGATATAAAAGGGGACCTTTGCGGACTTGGCGCGGCCGGCGAACCTCAAGGCAAAATCGCCGAAAGGATTGCAGGGATGCCCTGGCTCCATCATAAGCCCCAGGCCTATCCGGTCACTCTGTGGGATGTGCACGGTCAATCTGGTCATCCGCTGCGCACCACGCTGTCGGAAATGGGACCGTTGCTGCTGGGAAGTTTGCTGGAGTTGACGGACAGCCAACAGTCCGCGCTTTACGCGGCCTTCAAGGTCGCTGATCGGGAAGGGTTGCTATTGCTCGATCTGAAAGACCTCAAAGCGTTGCTCAATCATCTGCGCGACAACCCCGAGGTCCTCGGCGAAGACAGCGCTTTGATGACAACAGGTTCAAGTCAGGCGTTGTTGCGTCGACTGGCGATCCTTGAACAGCAAGGCGCCGAGGCATTATTTGGCGAGCCCGCGCTGCAACTGGCAGACATCCTGCAACCTGCAAGCGACGGCCGCGGGCGCATTCATCTGCTCGATGCCAGCCGGCTGGTGCACGAGGCGCCGAAGGTCTATGCCACTTTCCTGCTGTGGTTACTGGCAGAGCTCTTTGAGCAACTGCCTGAGCGAGGCGATGCTGACAAGCCGTTATTGGCGCTGTTCTTCGATGAAGCGCATCTGCTGTTTGCTGACACGCCCAAAGCGTTGCAAGACCGGTTGGAGCAGGTGGTCCGGTTGATCCGGTCCAAAGGCGTCGGGGTTTATTTCGTCACGCAGTCGCCGGGTGACCTGCCGGACGCCATTCTGGCGCAGCTCGGCTTGCGGATTCAGCACGGCCTGCGCGCCTTCACCAGCAAAGAGCAAAGGTCGCTGAAAGCGGTGGCAGAGGGTTTTCGGCCCAACCCGGAGTTCGACGCGTTATCGGTGCTGACTGAACTGGGCACTGGCGAGGCGCTGGTGGGCACGCTGCAGGACAAAGGCACGCCTGAGAGGGTCCAGCGCGTGCTGGTCGCGCCGCCTCAATCGCGCATCGGGCCGCTTACCGATGCCGAGCGAGCCGAACTGATCCGCCGCTCGCCGCTTGCCGGCCGTTATGACAAGCCCATAGATCGTGAGTCAGCCTATGAAATGCTTTTAGCGCGCAAGGGCGGGGCATCGGACGCGACGCAAAAACCCTCGTCCGAAGAAAAGTCAGAGGGCGGTTTTGCCGAAATGGCAGGGGGCTTCCTGAGCGGGCTGGCGGGGCAGGCCATGAAAACTGCAGTGCGCCAGGCCGCCAATCAGATCGGTCGTGAATTGGTGCGCGGGCTGATGGGGTCGCTGCTGGGCGGCAGCAAAAAGCGGCGTTAGGCGGGCCGCTGAAAGCCATTGTTCGACGCATAAAAAAGCCCGTTCAGTGAATGGGCCTTTTGTCGTCAGCAGTGTCAGGCCAGCGCTTTGGACGCCAACCAGAACAATCCTGCGGAGAGTGCAACCGTGGCGGGCAGGGTCAGCACCCATGCCAGCAGGATATTTCGCACGGTACCGCCTTGCAGCCCGCTCTTGTTCGCGACCATGGTACCCGCCACGCCGGACGACAGAATGTGGGTGGTTGAAACCGGCAGGCTGAACACGTTGGCAAGCGCAATGGCGCTGGCCGTGGTGATCTGCGCGGACATGCCCTGTGCATAGGTCATGCCTTGCTTGCCGATCTTCTCGCCGATGGTCAGTACCACACGTTTCCAGCCAACCATGGTGCCGATACCCAGCGCGAGCGCGACAGCGAAGATGACCCAGAACGGGGCGTATTCCGTGGTAGCGGTCAGGTCCTTGCGCAGCTTCTCGAGATCCGATTTTTCGCGGGCATCCAGTGCCGGCAGTTTGCCGACCTTGCGTGCCGTGTCGTCCAGGCACAGCAGATAGCGGCGCACTTCAATACGGTGTTCTGGCGCCAGGCTATGGTAGTCGTTGACGCCTTTGAGGTTGTTCAACAAGGCATCGATGGTTGGCTCGGTCTGCTCGGGGTTGCAGCTGAAGCGCTCGGGCAAATCACCCGTCGTGGATTTGCCCAGAGCCAGGTACTCGCCCAGTGTCGCGTTGTTGCGCTGATAGAACTGACTCAGGTGCAAAGTGGCGTCGCGGGTGCGCTCGATCTGGTACGTCGTGGTGCTCAGGTCCAGAACGAACTGCGCCGGTACGATACCAATGAGCACCAGCATGATCAGACCAATGCCTTTCTGGCCATCGTTGGAGCCGTGTACAAAACTCACCGCCATCGCGGAGATCACCAGTACCAGACGATTCCAGAACGGTGGGTGCTTTTTATCATCGAGCTTGCGGCGTTGCTCAGGCGTCTTGTGCATCTTCGACAGGGGGCGCCACGCCTTCAAGCCCAGCAGGACCAGGCCTGCAACGATGAAGCCCGCCAGGGGCGAAAACACCAGCGAGGCACCGATGTCGATCGCCTTCTGCCAGTTCACGCCTTCACCCAGCGGGATGTGGTTGATCAGCGCGTTGGCCAGTCCCACACCCAGAATGGAGCCAATCAATGTATGGGAGCTGGAAGCCGGAATACCGAAATACCAGGTGCCGAGGTTCCAGGTAATTGCAGCGGCCAATAGCGAAAAGACCATGGCCAGCCCGTGACCGGTATTGACGTTGATCAACAACTCGACCGGCAGCAGGTGGACGATGGCATAGGCCACACCGACACCACCCAGAAGCACCCCGAGGAAATTGAACACACCTGAAAAGAACACCGCTAGATGGGGCGGCATGGCTTTGGTGTAAATGACTGTCGCCACCGCGTTGGCAGTGTCATGAAAGCCGTTGATGAACTCGAAGGTGAGGACAAACGCCAGGGCAAGCAACAAGCTCACAATTACCCAAGCATCCAGTCCGCTGAATAGATCGATCATGGAAGGTTTTCTGACCCGGTCTTAAGGGGGCGGGATTATGACAGAAAAAAAACTAATCGATAGGCACGCCGCTCATTGGTAGCAGCCTGCAACGAAATTTCTGTTCAAACAGCCCGTTGACTTCCGGTCCGGAAGCCGAGCGAAGTGCGCCCCTGTAGCATAGCCGAGTCTATCGGGGCGAGCCTGCCAGGCCGCGTGGCTTGCCGCTGGACGCACCCGTGGCCCCTGGGCTCAGGCTCAAGGCTCTTCCTTGAGCTCCTCTTCCATTTTTTGCAGTTCTTGTTTGAAGGCCTGATCAAGCAGACTTGCCCGCTTGCGCCATGGCTTGCGCTCCGGCTCGGGTTGCGCTGCATAGGTGGTCACTTCGCCGCCGTACACTTCCTTGTAGCGTTGTTCCTGGCGCTCTAATTCGGCGCGCAGTTCATCTTTGGTCACGTTAATACCTGATCGGGTCGAGTTTAATTCCGTTGCCAACGCTGAAAGGGAAAGTGCCAATCCTGCCGAGGAACTTACCGGCTCGGAACTCATCATCGGGCAGGGGTTCCTGCGCGTGACGATTACACTTTCAACCAAGGGCGGCTACGTGCACCGGAACGACAAAACTGTCGTAGCAACATTTATTCATTATTGAACGCCTGCAGGATGGCCAAGTGACCTGGATGCAGGTCTGCCGGCGCTGGGCATTGCGACCGAGTCGGGCAATGCCTGCGTGAGTTTGGATCCATGCCTGGTGAGGCGAGGGATTTAAACACGCCATAGCGTTATAGGGCTCAATGACGGCCACTATCGCGAAGATGTGCAACCGAGTCAACAGCAGAGACTGCCATAGTCGGGCAACTGAGGATTTATACGTTGCCTATGTACGAAGATTCCGAAGTTACAGGTTCATCCGATGTTGAAACTTGACGATTCGTTTGTTGGATTCAGCAAGACAGTTTTCTGACGGCGTAAATAAACGGCGGATGACTACACCAATAGCCGATGTGTATTTATTCGCTTACACACTAAGTTGTCGCAGCAGAGACAAAAACGGCCTTGCGGTTAAGCAAGGCCGTGCCTGGGACTTCTCAGTGGGTACCTGACCAGTAGTTCCAAGAAGCCACATATGGCATGTGAAAGGTATAAGCAACCAGGCGACCGGTCAATTGCGATTATCGCCCAGTCGTTCGATAATCGCCCAAATCAGGCTTGCCGAGCGTGTTCAAACAGGCGAGAGTGGCGTCCTATAAGGCTTTCGCGGCCACGACGAACGGTGCCAGCATGAACGATCAATTGCGTAACTCCTTTACGTCACTCGCGCCGCCGATTGTTGCGTCTCCGGCTAAAAGGATTCAGGCGCTGACCGGCGATCCCGATTTCATGACCTCGCTGGCACGCGGGCTGGCCGTCATTCAGGCATTCCAGGAGCGCAAGCGCCACCTGACCATTGCCCAGATCAGCCACCGCACGGAAATCCCCAGGGCTGCGGTTCGTCGTTGCCTTCACACCCTGATCAAACTGGGCTACGCCACCACCGACGGTCGCACTTACTCGCTGCTGCCCAAGGTTCTGACGCTGGGCCATGCCTATCTGTCTTCCACGCCGCTCGCGGTTTCGTCGCAGCCTTATCTGGACCGCATGAGCGATCAGTTGCACGAGGCCTGCAACATGGCCACGCTGGAGGGCGACGACATCCTTTATATTGCGCGCTCGGCCACGACTCAGCGGCTGATTTCGGTAGACCTGGCCGTGGGTGGGCGTCTACCGGCGTATTGCACCTCCATGGGCAGGATTCTGCTGGCCGCGCTTGATGATGTGTCGCTGCAGGAATACCTCGATCATGTGGACCTGCAACCGAAAACCAGCCGCACGTTGCGCACCCCGGAAGCCTTGCTCGAATGCCTTCAGCAAGTTCGGCAACAGGGTTGGTGCATCGTCGATCAGGAGCTGGAGCAAGGCCTGCGTTCCATTGCCGTCCCGGTCTACGATGCTTCGGGCCAGGTACTGGCCGCGTTGAATGTCAGCACCAGCGCGGGTCGGGTCACCCGCAATGAACTGGAGCAGAAGTTTCTGCCGATCATGCTCGACGCCAGTCGCGACCTCAGCACCCAACTGTTCACCTGACGAAACGGCTCTGCTGACAAGCAGAGAGTCCAATGGCAACGGGCGATTCACTCTCTGTTCGGTGATCGAACACTTAGTCGATTATCGGATTGTCCGCTCCCGCCGCCAGGCATAACCTCGGCTTCAACCCGCACCTAAAGGCGCGCAAACCGAGTGTGAACCTGGAGCACCCCATGGCTGCAATTCTTTCCCTTCACGAGGCGGTGAAGCAGTTCGTCAACGATGGTGACATCGTTGCGCTGGAAGGTTTTACCCATTTGATCCCTACTGCGGCGGGCCACGAGCTCATCCGTCAGCGCAAAAAAGACCTGACGCTGGTCCGCATGACCCCCGACCTGATTTACGACCAATTGATCGGCGCCGGTTGTGCGAAGCGTCTGGTCTTTTCATGGGGCGGCAACCCGGGGGTCGGCTCGCTGCACCGGCTTCGCGACGCGGTCGAACGGCAATGGCCGCAGCCGATGGAAATCGAAGAACACAGTCACGCCGACCTCGCTAACGCTTATGTGGCGGGCGCCTCGGGGCTGCCGTTTGCGGTACTGCGCGCCTACGCCGGCTCCGACCTGCCCAAGGTCAACCCGTTGATTAAATCAGTAACGTGCCCGTTCACCGGAGAAGTGCTCGCGGCGGTACCGGCAGTGCGTCCCGACGTCACGGTTATCCATGCGCAAAAGGCCGACCGCAAAGGCAATGTGCTGCTGTGGGGCATCCTGGGTGTGCAGAAAGAGGCGGCACTGGCGGCCAGGCGCTGCATCGTCACGGTCGAGGAGATCGTCGATGAGCTCAAGGCGCCAATGAACGCCTGCGTGCTGCCGACCTGGGCACTCAGCGCCGTTTGCGTCGTGCCCGGCGGCGCTCATCCTTCCTACGCCCACGGCTATTACGAACGCGATAACCGCTTCTATCAAGCGTGGGACGCCATCGCCAGGGACCGTGAGGCATTTACCGCGTGGATCGAAGAATACATCCACGGCACACCCGATTTCAGTGCGTTCAGGGCCAAGCTGGCCCACGCGGCGGAGGCAAGCCAATGACCTATTCCACCAGCGAAATGATGACCGTGGCTGCAGCGCGTCGGCTGAAAAACGGCGCCGTGTGCTTCGTTGGCATTGGCCTTCCGTCGAAGGCTGCCAATCTCGCCCGGCTGACATCATCCCCTGACGTGGTGCTGATTTATGAATCAGGGCCCATCGGCGCGAAACCCGACGTGCTGCCACTGTCCATCGGCGACGGCGAACTGGCCGAGACGGCGGATACCGTTGTTTCGACCAGTGAAATCTTCCGCTACTGGTTGCAGGGCGGGCGGGTGGACGTCGGTTTCCTGGGTGCGGCGCAGGTTGACCGTTTCGGCAACATCAACACCACTGTGGTCGGCGATTATCACAACCCGAAAGTGCGCCTGCCGGGGGCTGGCGGGGCGCCGGAAATCGCCGGTTCCGCGAAAGAGGTGTTGATTATCCTCAAACAGTCACCGCGCACGTTCGTCAATACTCTGGACTTCGTCACCTCGGTCGGCCATGGCGAAGGCGGCGACTCGCGCAAGCGGCTTGGGCTGCCTGGCGCCGGGCCGGTCGGCATCATCACTGACCTGTGCATCATGGAGCCTGAGGCAGGCACGCACGAATTCGTCGTGACCACCCTGCACCCCGGCGTGACCCGCGAGCAAGTAATCGCTGCCACCGGTTGGGCGATCCGTTTCGCCGAAAACGTCGTGGTGTCCGACTCGCCCACCGAATATGAACTGACAGCGCTGCGCGACCTGGAAGCACGGACCGCAGCCGCCCATGGCCAGGCGCCGGGAGAAGCATGATGCGTGAGGTATTTATCTGCGATGCGATTCGCACGCCTATTGGCCGCTTTGGCGGCGCCTTGGCGACTGTTCGTGCGGATGATCTGGCAGCGTTGCCCATAAAAGCCCTGATGGAACGCAACCCGTCGGTCAACTGGCAGGAGCTGGACGAAGTGTTCCTCGGCTGCGCCAACCAGGCGGGTGAAGACAACCGCAACGTGGCCCGCATGGCCGCGCTATTGGCGGGTTTGCCGGCCAGCGTGCCGGGCGTAACCGTCAATCGTCTTTGTGCCTCCGGGCTTGATGCAGTCGGTTCGGCGTTCCGCGCCATCGCCTGTGGCGAGATGGATCTGGCGATTGCCGGTGGCGTCGAGTCGATGTCCCGCGCGCCCTTTGTGATGGGCAAGGCCGACAGCGCGTTCGGCCGCGGCCAGAAGCTGGAAGACACCACGCTGGGCTGGCGTTTCGTCAATCCGCTGATGCAAGAGCATTACGGCGTCGAAAGCATGCCGCAGACGGGTGACAACGTGGCTGAAGATTTCGGTGTTTCGCGGGAAGACCAGGACGCGTTCGCCGTGCGCAGCCAGCAACGGACGGCGGCGGCCCAGGCATCCGGTTTTTTCGCCGACGAGATCATTCCGGTGCGCATCGCCCATAAAAAAGGCGAGACAGTTGTCGACACCGATGAGCATCCGCGTGCCGACACCAGTCTGGATGGGTTGGCCCGATTGAAGCCAGTCAACGGGTCGGGCAAAACTGTCACTGCGGGCAATGCGGCGGGCCTGAACGACGGCGCGGCGGCAATGATTCTGGCGTCTGCCGACGCGGTAAAGAAACATGGCCTGACGGCGCGTGCCCGCGTGCTGGGCATGGCCAGCGCCGCGGTTGAGCCTCGCGTGATGGGCATCGGCCCGGTTCCGGCAGTGCGCAAGCTGGTGAAACGCCTGGGGCTGACAGTCAACGATTTAGACGTCATCGAACTCAACGAAGCCTTCGCCAGCCAGGCCCTGGCTGTGCTTCGTGAACTGAGCATCGCTGACGACTCACCGAAGGTCAACCCCAACGGTGGCTCGATTTCCCTGGGTCATCCGCTGGGCATGAGCGGTGCGCGTCTGGTGCTGACGGCCTTGCATCAATTGGAGAAGACCGGAGGCAGCACAGCGCTGGCGACCATGTGCGTGGGCGTGGGCCAAGGATTGGCGCTGATCATCGCGCGCTGAGTCGAGATTTCGTCCTTCATTGCCCGAGTCATCCGGTCGTCCCGCGAAAAGGGCAACTTGAGGACTTGGGCGGTTGTCCTTGTGATGACCAAACGTAACTGCTTAAGTCTAAATGTTGCAGGTTATGTCTTAGACTGGCTGACCTTACTAACACCTGGGGAGATAATAATGACAACGACTCACTACACCGGGGAAGAACGACGCAAGCGAATTTTCGCGATCGTCGGTGCTTCGTCCGGCAACCTTGTGGAATGGTTCGACTTTTATGTCTACGCCTTCTGCGCGATCTACTTCGCACCCGCGTTTTTTCCGTCCGATGACCCGACCGTACAACTGCTGAACACCGCAGGCGTGTTCGCGGCGGGCTTTTTGATGCGCCCCATCGGGGGCTGGCTGTTTGGCCGCGTGGCGGACAAGCACGGTCGCAAAAATTCCATGATGATCTCCGTGCTGATGATGTGCGCCGGTTCGCTGGTCATCGCCTGCCTGCCGACCTACGCCTCGATCGGTGCATGGGCGCCGTTCCTGTTGCTGATGGCTCGTTTATTCCAAGGGCTCTCTGTGGGCGGTGAATACGGCACCACGGCCACGTATATGAGCGAAGTCGCGTTGCGGGGGCAGCGTGGGTTTTTCGCCTCGTTTCAGTACGTGACGCTGATTGGCGGCCAGTTGCTGGCGGTACTGACGGTGGTCATCCTGCAGCAGTTTCTCAGTGCCGATGAGCTGAAAGCCTACGGCTGGCGGATACCTTTCGTGGTCGGTGCGGTGGCTGCGGTCATCTCCCTCGTCCTGCGCCGGTCGCTCAAGGAAACCACCACCGCCGAGGTCCGCCAGAACAAGGATGCCGGGAGCGTGTCCGCGTTGTTCCGCGATCACAAAGCGGCGTTCATTACCGTGTTGGGCTACACCGCCGGTGGCTCGCTGATTTTCTACACGTTCACCACCTACATGCAGAAGTACCTCGTCAACACGGTGCACATGGACCCCAAAGTCGCCA